>NZ_AP025490.1:658556-1317112 GCF_024347495.1 Vibrio gallaecicus
TCGTAGATATGACAGGGGAAACGGTTGAAATTCCACTTAGCCATATTTTAGATTATTGGTACCCGAACCAAATGACTTATCCTGAAAAGGTGACGCATTGGGGCAAGCAGGTTTGGAAGTTTTTATCGGAAAACCCTCGAGATTCTAACTCTGAAGGCGGCGTGTTCCCCGCAATCTTTGGCACGGTTTTACTGGTTATATTAATGTCGATCGTTGTGATGCCTTTAGGTGTTGTTGCAGCTATTTATCTTCATGAGTACGCAAAAACGAATGCTCTGACACGAATAATCCGAATTGCTGTCATAAACTTAGCCGGAGTGCCTTCTATCGTTTATGGTGTTTTTGGGCTTGGTTTCTTTGTTTATACCATTGGTGGGTCAATTGATTCATTATTTTACACTGAGCGCTTACCGGCCCCGACCTTTGGTACTCCTGGGTTACTTTGGTCTTCACTTACTTTAGCAGTACTGACTTTGCCTGTAGTGATTGTGACGACAGAGGAAGGTTTAACTCGGATCCCAAGTGCTGTGCGTCATGGTTCATTGGCGTTAGGTGCGACACAATTTGAAACGCTGTGGCGGATTATTTTGCCTATGGCGAGCCCTGCTATTATTACGGGGTTAATTTTGGCAATTGCCCGCGCTGCAGGTGAGGTTGCACCATTAATGCTGGTGGGTGTAGTTAAGCTCGCATCGAGCCTACCTGTAGACAGCCAGTTCCCGTACATTCACCTAGACAGGAAGTTCATGCATTTAGGCTTCCATATTTATGATGTTGGGTTCCAAACATCTAATATTGAAGCTGCAAGACCACTTGTTTATGCGACTTCATTTTTGTTGGTTACAGTGATTGTTGGGCTTAACTTAACGGCAATTAATATCCGAAATAACCTGCGTGAAAAGTATCGTACTTTAGGACAAGATTAAGATGTTTTCGATTAATGAAACTTTGGGTTATCAAGCGCCATTAGACGTGCATAACCTAACGAAAGATGAAACCGCTATCTCGATAGAGAACTTGAACTTGTACTATAAAGAGACGCAAGCGCTTGACGATATTTCAATGAATATTCCTAAAGGGCAAGTGACAGCATTTATTGGACCTTCTGGGTGCGGGAAGTCGACATTGTTACGCTGCATTAATCGTATGAATGATTTAGTGGAAGGCTGTAAAGTTTCAGGAAAAGTGAAGCTTTATGGGAATAATGTTTATCACCCTAAGGTTGATGTCGCGACGTTAAGACGTCGAGTGGGTATGGTTTTTCAACGCCCTAATCCATTTCCTAAATCGATTTACGAAAATGTTGTTTATGGTTTAAGGCTACAAGGTGTTAGTAACAGCCGAGATTTAGATGATGCAGTAGAACGTTCTTTGAGAGCTGCAGCTTTGTGGGATGAAGTAAAAGATCGACTTCATGAAAATGCCTTTGGTCTATCTGGTGGTCAGCAGCAGCGTTTGGTTATTGCTAGAGCTGTTGCTATTGAGCCGGAGGTTCTTTTACTTGATGAGCCGACATCGGCTCTGGATCCTATTTCTACGTTAACTATTGAAGAGTTAATTAACGATCTTAAGACACAATATACTGTAGTAATTGTTACGCATAACATGCAGCAAGCTGCCCGTGTTAGTGATCATACTGCCTTTATCCATATGGGAAAATTGATCGAATACTCAGATACTGACTCTATCTTTACCTCGCCATTGAAAAACCAAACCGAAGACTATATTACAGGTAGGTATGGTTAATTTATTGGCATTATCTGTATCGGGAAATATTTAAACTAAGGAAAATACATGCAATTTGGTCGTCATATATCAGGGCAGTTTAATGTTGAACTAGAAGCTATTAGAACTCATGTGCTTACGATGGGTGGTTTAGTGGAACAACAACTGTCATTTGCGATGCAGGCACTTCACAAGGATGATGCTGATCTGGCAAATAAAGTGATACGTGATGATCATAAAGTGAATGCGATGGAAGTGTCCATTGATGAAGCTTGTACTCGAATTATTGCTAAACGTCAGCCTACCGCTAAAGATTTACGTTTAATAATGGCGATCATCAAAACGATTACCGATCTAGAACGAATTGGTGATGTTGCCTCTAAAATAGCTCAAGGTGCGATAGAGATCCCTTCGACCAAAGAACAAAAATTTCATGTTTCGTTAGAGCCTCTTTGCCGTCAAGCAATCACCATGCTGCATCAAGTGTTGGACGCTTTTGCTCGTATGGATGTCGATGCTGCGGCAGAAGTTCATAAACTTGATGATAAGTTGGATGCGGAATACGAGGCTGTCATTAGACAATTAATGACGTATATGATGGAAGATCCTAAGAACATCCCAAATATTTTGCAGGTGATGTGGTCAGCCCGAGCGATTGAACGGGTGGGAGATCGTTGCCAAAATATCTGCGAATACATTATTTACTTTGTGAAGGGTAAAGATGTACGCCATCTAGGTGATCAAAGCCTAGATGACGCACTGAAGTAGATTTTAACTTTAGAAGCGAATAATTGCACCAAGGTTAACATTGATAGTTGTGTCATACGGCACAAAGGTCTTATTGTGATCAAAGATATTCATATCAACACCAGCTCGTAGTCCAAGCATTGGTGTCGCTTGGTACACGTAGGCACCGCCTAGGCTTAATCCATGTGCTGTCTTCTCTTCAACTTCGCCATTGCGCGTTTTGGTTCCGTCATAACTCGCTACACCGATCTCAGCTTGAAAACCGTGGGTCTGGTTACTTCCAAACATATTTTGGATACCAACTCGGTACGCATCGACAGTTTCATCGTATCGATCGCTGTCATACCAAAGGTGAGAATAGCTTAGGTAAACCGCCCCTAGATTTGCCACATCAGTAATACCTGCTTGCATTCCAAACCATGATAGGAACCAATTTTTAGTTCTGGTGAAAGGTGTAAACCATTAGCATGAACAAGCATTGGGCAAGAAGTTAGAGCTGTAATAAGAAGTGCTGTTTTGAATTTCATATTGATACCACTGAGATCTGTGGCCAACCATGGCAAGGTGAATATCCATATAGGTGAACGGCTTTGATGCAACTTAGGTCCGTTCAACTTAGTTAATTAATTTGATTAGGGTTTCCCCCACCATCCTTAGTAGGGGAGAGAGTGTTACTTAAAGTTGTATTGAATACCTACGCCGCCAGAGACATCAGAAGATGAATACTTCCCAGATGTTTCATAATTCAATGTACCAGATACACTAAGTTTCTCGTTGATACCATATGCTCCACCCAGTGCTAATGCTTCTTTAGAACCTGCAAATCCTACACCTGCTCCAATCGCGAACTCGCCGTTGGTGACAAAAGGTCTTGCGTTAGTTACAGCATGTATACTTGCTCTAATCCCATCCATTTGTTCTTGGTGCTCATTGAATTTTTGATTGTACTCTTCCGCCATTGCTTGAAAGCCAAGCTCTAAATCAGAACTACGTTCAGCTTCAGTTGGTCCCGAAATATCAGGTACATCGATATCATCTCCTTCAATAGGGTTTGATGGCGTCGTTGGCTGCGGTCTCTCAGGGCTATTATCAACAGGTGGTTGAGTAGGCTCTGGTAACGTTGGTTGAACTGGCAACTGTGGCTGAGTTGGTGTTTGTTCAATTGGCTGCGTTGGTTTTGGCAGCTCAATAGGGTTACTAGGCTCTGGTAATGTTGGGTGCTCTGGCAATACAGGCTGAGTTGGTGTTTGCTCAATTGGCTGCGTTGGTTTTGGCAGTTCAATAGGGTGACTAGCGTCTGGTAATGTTGGTTGAACTGGTAATACAGGCTGAGTCGGAGTCTGCTCAATTGGCTGCGTTGGTTTTGGCAGTTCAATAGGGTGACTAGCGTCTGGTAACGTTGGTTGACCTGGTAATACAGGCTGAGTCGGGGTTTGCTCAATTGGATTAACTGCGTCAACCCAAACTGGATTTTGTATGTCGTTTTGAGCTAGAGCAGGAAGAGAAAATAGGCTTGCTAGTGATGCTGCGATAATTGACTTTTTCATTGATTACACTCTCAATAAATTTAATATTGAGCATCCTTACTACGTTTAATATGGTTGACTCCGTGTCGATGGAGTAGATATTAAACAGAGTATTAATTTTAGGCTAAGTAGATATTCGTATCTCTATAATAAGCGTTACTTATTAACCTGAGTTGATAGTGCTTTTTGTATTAACTCAAATAGCCAGTTGGCTAAGGAGGAGTTTCTGTTTTTAGTATGTAAGTGGCAATAAACGGGAGTTTTTGGAGAATCACCATCGAGCAACACATCGATTCCACGAAGGGCAGGGTAACTATCAACTGGAAAAAGGTTTGAATGTGGCATGTACATATCTGTATGTTGAATGACGTCAATGAGTGCCATAATTAACTCACTACGAAAACCAACATTATGCTCAATAGAAAGCTCAGTTAGGATGTCTGACGCTAAGCTATGGTTATCGTTCCAGCCTGGTGTGACTAATGAGGCTATCTCGTACCCAGCCATATCATATGGAGTAATACTATCTTGTTTTAAAGGGTGGTCTTTTCTTACAAAGATACGTCCCGTCAGCTCAATCAGCTTTTTCGTATAAACTTCTTTGCTCGTATTGGTACCAAGGTAACTGACACCCATCAATACCTCACCTTTTTGAATATCAGAAACAGAAGCACTGGTCCAAGATACTAATTCTAGATTCGCGTTGGGTGCTTGATCTTTTATCATTCTAAATAAAGAACCAGACAAACAAGATAACACTATAGGTGATAGAGCAATTTTGAGTGTGTAGTCGATATCTTTTGGATCAAATATATTCGATGTATTAATCGCGACAGATAGACCGTCCATGAACGGCTTTATTTCATTGGTGAGCTGTTCTGAGAAAGCGGTAGGCTGCAAACCACCATGGACTTTGACGAAAAGGTCATCGTTAAAGTGGTGCCTTAGCTTTTGGAGAGCTTGACTGACAGCAGGCTGTGAAACAAAAAGTCGCTCAGCAGCCTTTCTGGTGTTTTTTTCTTGATAAACAATAAGAAATGTTCGTAATAGGTTTAAATCAAGAGAGCTGAATAAGTCTTTAGCCATATCTATCCATGAAAGGTTTGCCGCGTCATAAAGTCTAATATACGTCAGTAGGTTAAATTAGTCAGCGAGGTTATCTTTGAATTTGTGTTAGTGACTATTCCCTTAAGCGGTGAGAGCCACTTTTATATCAGATATCTTGTTAGCGTCGGTTACTGGGATCTGATAATCATCAATGTCACTACTTCCCATTTGAGCACTCGAGTTATTTTCCATTAGGCTTGGTCTTGTCGATTTACCTGAAAGGTGAAGCGCAGGTACTTGAGTGGTGTTTTGAATCATTTTAGCATTTGTTGCATTGACTCCCGCTCCTGCCATTATGTCGATTCTCCCATCAGCTTGCTTGACCATATCTGACAATATATCGATACCTTGCTCAGCATTAGCAGCAAGCCCTGATGTTAGGACTCTTTTACATCCAAGTGTAATGACCTGCTCTAACGCAGTTTGGTAATCAGAGCTTTGATCAATGGCTCTGTGAAATGTAATTCCTAGCTCTAATGAGTGTGCTTTATTAGCCAGTTTATGCATTTTCGGCATATCAATGCTTCCATTAGGCGCTAGCACTCCTAAAACTACACCATCCAGTCCTGAACTTGCACAAGCTTCAATATCTTCAAGCATACAGAACATATCATCATCATCGAAAATAAAGTCACCTTGTCTTGGGCGTATCATTGCGTACACCGGAACAGAAGAAATTCTTGCAGCTTGCTTCATCATTCCCAAGCTTGGCGTTAACCCACCAAGTGCTAATGAAGAGCACAGTTCAATTCGATTAGCGCCACCAGATAGTGCGTTATGGAGAGATTCTAAATTGTCGATACAGACTTCAATTTCGGTGTTCATTTTATTTATCCGTTTAAAAGTTTCTCATGAAATAATAGCAATCTAGATACGAATCTGAATAGGTGTTGTGGGAGGAAAATAGAGGTAAAGTTTGGGTTTGTTACTACCCCAATTAAACTATTCCAATTAGCTATTATTTCAATTAAATATTGCGGATACAGTTTTGAAGAGTTTGAAGAGTTTGAAGGCAGTAGAGGGAATATAAAAAAGCCCGAAGCGTTAACTTCGGGCTTTTAATAAGGACTTTACTTCTTAACTGATTGGCGGTGCGCTTTGCGCTATTAGCTTATGCTTTATTTCTCTTTATAGAGAGTCTTCCAACCATTAACCCGCGTTGAGTTCGGGCTTAAGAGGTAATTACTTGCTTAGGTCGTCAGCGTGCTCAGATAGGAATGCTGCAACACCTTTTGGAGATGCGTCCATACCTGATTTACCTTCTTCCCATTGTGCAGGACAAACTTCACCATTCTTCTCGTGGAAGTTAAGTGCGTCTACCATGCGTAGCATTTCGTCGATGTTACGACCTAGTGGAAGATCGTTAACTACTTGGTGACGTACAAGACCGTCAGCATCGATTAGGAAAGAACCACGGAAAGCAACGCCTGCTTCTGGGTGTTCAACATCGTATGCTTTACAGATTTCGTGCTTAACGTCAGCAACTAGTGGGTATTTAACTTGACCGATACCGCCATCAGCGATAGCAGTGTTACGCCATGCGTTGTGAGAGAATTGTGAATCGATAGAAACACCAATTACTTCAACACCTTTAGCTTGGAAATCTTCTAGACGGTTGTCAAAAGCGATTAGCTCTGAAGGACAAACGAATGTGAAGTCTAGTGGGTAGAAGAAAACTACAGCTTTCTTACCTTTTGTGAATTCTGCGAAGTTGAAGCTATCAACGATTTCGCCGTTACCTAGAACAGCTGCAGCAGTAAAATCAGGGGCTTGACGACCTACTAGTACCATTTTGGAATCTCCTAAAAATTTAATGTCCAAACATCTTTGTTTGGGCTTTCGTTTCTACGCGACAAACTATAGTACAAACGTTACTATAGAAAAAAGCGAATTAAATAGATTAAGTTAATCGAAAAAAGCGATTAGGTTGTTATCTATCCTTACCGCCCATCTATTGACCTTCATTTAATTTATCCTACTCATATTACAAAGTAATTTCATGAATAAATGGCCCAGTCTTAAACAGCTTCATTATCTCGTTACGCTGCATGAAACTCGTCACTTTAGTGATGCTGCCGATCGCTGCTTTGTGAGCCAATCAACACTCAGTAAAGGCATCCAAAACTTAGAAGAGTTGATTGGATGTCCTCTGTATGAAAAGAAAGATAAGAAAAGCCCACTTGTATTTACTCAGGCCGGTGAGCTGGTGGTGAAGCATGGTCGTGAACTATTAGCAAAGGGACAAGATTTAGTTGAGCTTGGAACTCTATGCCAAGGTGACGGTATGCAAGGTCAACTAAAAGTCGGGTGTATACCTACTATTGCACCATTTCTTTTATGTGACCTCGTTCAAGAGGTAAACAGACGCTTCCCACAGTTAACGCTATTACTCAGAGAGGATACGACGACTAACTTATTGGCTGCACTGAGACATGGTGAGCTGGATGTACTTATTCTTGCTTTACCTGTCGACATAGCCAACATGGAAAGTAAAGTCGTTGGGCAGGACCCTTTTAGAATGGTGATTAGTCGTAGCCAAGCGGATGGTATACGTGTCCCTATTAAATACGATGATCTACCTGATGAATCTGTTTTCTTACTAGAAAATGAACACTGCTTAACTGAGCATGCGGTATCTGCCTGTAAGTTAACTGATAAAGAAAAGATAAACCCATTTACTGCGACGAGCTTACATACTCTGGTTCAAATGGTTGCGAATGGTCTAGGGACTACTTTTATTCCACAAATGGCAATAGACCATGGCTTGCTTGAAAATCAAAATTTGGTTGTGATAGACCCACCAGGGCAGCAAGCTTATCGTGATATTGGTTTAGTTTGGCGTCCGAGTTCCTCTAGACAAGAAACATTCAGTCAATTAGCAGAAGTGGTATCTGAACTACTTTAGCGGTTGGTCTTATACAAAAAGCTCACTGTAAAAGGTGAGTTTTTTAGTATAAAACTCTGTTGGTGTTTTTTGTCTTGTAAAATTTTACAGCTTTTAGCTTTTAAACCTTTCATACAATAGTAAAATTTCACATAAAGTGTTTTACAGTTTTTTCTCCTTATCTTGTTTAAATAGCCATACTTTCCAGCCTCTAACTTATTGTTAAATAAGCAACGCCTCACATACCCCGCGTTTCGAACGCTTGTTTTAAACGATTTTTACCCATCAAAATATTGGTAATTTAATTACGTAATAAATTACAAATAATGGCATTGAAACAGGTGTTTAATCACAACCGAACAAAACTTCGTTTTTAACTTTTTATTAACTTTAGACCTTTAGCTCTACACGATCTTGGTATAGGTTAAATGCATACCAGATAAGACTTATGTCTAGCTTTAAAAGGCTTGTAATCAAGTTTCAAGTCGGTGAATGTAATAGACATAGCGACACAGATACAAAGAAAAATATAAACAGATAACGGATAGAAATGACCTAAGTGAGAACGATGATGTAAATGTTCTTTGTGGTTTAAAACTTACAAATGTAGTGTCAAGGACGGGATTATGCTTGCTCAACCAACGAAAACAACATCACAGAAGAATAAAAACACTCAAACCGAAGGCATGCTTGAGGTTACTGGTCGCCTTTCTCCAGAACACCAAGCAATTTTCCCTTTGGAAGCCCAAACCTTTTTATCTTTACTGTGTGAAAAGTTTGCTCCTCAAATTGATGAGCTGCTTATTACGCGAGAAGTTAAGCAAGCACAAATCGACGCTGGTCAACTGCCGGACTTCTTAAAGGATACACAGGATATCCGAGAGGGAAGCTGGAAGATTCAAGGGATCCCTTCTGATCTACAGGATCGCAGAGTTGAAATTACAGGACCTACTGACCGTAAGATGGTGATTAATGCACTTAATGCCAATGTGAAAGTATTCATGGCTGATTTTGAAGATTCAATGTCACCAGCTTGGAATAAAGTACTCGATGGTCAAGTGAACCTTCGTGATGCGGTTAATGGCACTATCGATTACACAAACCCAAGCAATGGTAAGCAATATCAGTTAGCCGAAGATCCAGCTGTTCTCATTTGTCGTGTGCGCGGGCTACACCTAAAAGAAAAGCATGTCACTTTTAATGGTCAAATTATTCCTGGTGCTTTGTTTGATTTTGCTCTGTATTTCTATAACAACTATGTAGCCTTACTGAAAAAAGGCAGTGGACCTTACTTCTACATTCCGAAATTACAGAGCCATCAAGAAGCTAAGTGGTGGAGTGATGTATTCCATTTCACAGAAGACTATTTCGGGCTTGATACAGGCACCATCAAAGCAACGGTACTCATCGAAACGTTACCAGCTGTATTTGAAATGGATGAGATTCTATTCTCTCTAAAAGAGCATATTGTCGGTTTGAACTGTGGGCGCTGGGATTATATTTTTAGTTATATCAAAACCCTACGTAAATACCCAGATAGAGTGCTGCCAGATCGCCAAGTAGTGACCATGGATAAACCTTTCCTTAATGCTTATTCAAGGCTGTTAGTGAGTACCTGTCATAAACGTGGAGCTTTCGCGATGGGAGGAATGGCCGCCTTCATTCCAGCGAAAGATCCTCAAACCAACCAGCAAGTTCTCGATAAAGTACACAACGATAAGTCACTTGAAGCAAATAATGGACATGATGGAACTTGGGTTGCACACCCTGGTTTAGCGGATACAGCCATTTCTGTTTTTAATGAAAAGCTAGGAGAGCGTACAAACCAGTTGGATGTATCACGTAATCAAGATGCTCCGATTTCTGCGGAAGAACTTTTAGCGCCTTGTGATGGTGAAATAACAGAACAAGGAATGCGACATAATATTCGAGTGGCATTGCAATATATCGAAGCTTGGATTTCTGGCAATGGATGTGTACCGATTTACGGACTAATGGAAGATGCCGCCACTGCAGAAATATCTAGAGCGTCCATATGGCAATGGATTCAGCATCAGAAAACATTAGATAACGGGTCTGTTGTGACTAAATCACTATTTGAACAGTACCTTTCTGAAGAATTTATTGCAGTTAAAGAAGAAGTAGGGGAAGAACGCTTCCTATCGGGCAGATTTGAAGAGGCAGCTAAATTAATGGCAGAACTGACTACTAGCGATGAGCTAACTAATTTCTTAACAGTGCCTGGGTACGACTTTTTAGAGTAAGAATTGAGCAAGTAAAATAAACCATAACAAGTATGAAAATAAGAAGATTCAGTAACGAATTACTAGAAATAAATAATCAAACAATAACGTGAATATAAGCTTCCAAATTCAGAGTCAGCCGTACTGAACGAGAAGTAATGCCAAGGTGCATGAAGCGCCAATAATGAGAGGGATAGACCATGACATTAACTCGCCGCCAACAAATTGAAGCTCTAGAAAAAGATTGGGCAACGAACCCACGCTGGAATAACGTAAAACGTACTTACACCGCAGAGGAAGTTGTTGAACTTCGTGGCTCTGTAGTACCTGCTAATACCCTCGCTCAACGTGGTGCAGATAAACTTTGGGAGCTTGTGAATGGTTCTTCGAAGAAAGGTTATGTGAACTGTTTAGGTGCATTAACTGGCGGACAAGCGGTTCAACAAGCTAAAGCTGGTATTGAAGCTATTTACCTTTCAGGTTGGCAGGTTGCAGCGGATAACAATACCGCTTCCACTATGTACCCAGATCAGTCTTTATACCCAGTAGATTCTGTACCTTCGGTAGTAAAACGTATTAATAACTCATTCCGTCGTGCAGACCAAATTCAGTGGGCAGCAGGTAAAACAGCCGAAGATGATGGTGGAATTGATTACTTCCTACCTATCGTAGCAGATGCAGAAGCTGGTTTTGGCGGTGTATTGAATGCTTATGAGCTGATGAAAAACATGATTGAATCTGGTGCGGCTGGAGTTCACTTTGAAGACCAACTTGCTTCCGTTAAAAAGTGTGGTCATATGGGGGGTAAAGTACTCGTTCCTACACAAGAAGCGGTTCAGAAGTTAGTGGCGGCTCGACTAGCAGCCGATGTAGCAGGCACCACAACACTAGTAATTGCTCGTACTGATGCGAATGCCGCTGACTTACTGACATCTGATTGTGACCCATACGATAGTGAGTTCATCCAAGGCGAACGTACTGCTGAAGGTTTCTACAAAGTTGATGCGGGTATCGACCAAGCGATTTCTCGAGGTCTAGCTTACGCGCCTTATGCTGATTTGATTTGGTGTGAAACAGCAACGCCATGTCTTGAAGAAGCGCGTAAATTTGCTGAAGCAATTCATGCTAAATACCCAGACCAACTACTTGCGTATAACTGTTCACCTTCGTTTAACTGGGAGAAAAACCTAGATTCAGAAACGATTGCTAAGTTCCAACAAGAGCTTGCAAATATGGGTTACAAATACCAATTCATCACTTTGGCTGGTATTCATAACATGTGGTACAACATGTTTGAACTGGCACACGCTTACGCACAAGGTGAAGGTATGCGTCATTATGTTGAGAAAGTTCAACGCCCTGAGTTTGAAGCTGCTGATCGCGGTTACACGTTCGTAGCTCACCAACAAGAAGTAGGTACAGGTTACTTTGACCGAATGACAAATACGATTCAAGGTGGCAGTTCTTCAGTGACGGCATTAACCGGCTCAACAGAAGAAGAGCAGTTCTCCTAACTAAGCAATAAATAGTTAATAACCCCAAAAACGCTATCACTATGCCACTGTTCATATAGTGATAGCTTACAAAATTCCTGATTGATGGGAATGCATGAAACCCTGACCTTTGAGCGGCTAATCTAGCCGCTCTTTTTTTGTTTATAGATTATTAATTATAGATTAGAGGTTTAATGGGGGATGTGATTGAATTGCTCATTAACTAATGACTGACAAAAAGAAAGCGCTCCTCATTTAACTGAGAAGCGCTTGGTGAGTAGAGAGCTATCTAATTTGAGCCTCTAGACCGAATAAGTAAGAGGTTACACATTAGCTATTTGGTCAACATTAGCGATTCATTCAGCATGAACTGCTAGATCAAAGCTAAAAGAGAAACTACAGCTTAAAGAAGCCCAATAAATCTTTTTGTTTTGCAGCTAAAGAAGAAAGTTCTTCACTTGCCTCTTTGCTTTGCCTAATACCAGAAACATTCTGGTGAACAATATCGAAAGTCTGAGATACATTTTGTGAAATATCTTGAGTTACGCCAGACTGTTCTTCAGATGCAGTTGCAACCTGTGTGTTCATATCTGAAATCAAGCTAACTGAGTGAGTGATAGACGAGAAGGCTTCACGTAATTGCTCACTGTAGTTTCGAGATTCCTCGGCAAGTGACAGGTTAGATTGCATGAATTGATTCGCATCTTTAGCTTGAGCTTGTAATCGAGAAATGATCTCTTGGATATCAACAGTAGACTGCTGAGTTTTCGCTGCAAGTGATCGAACTTCATCGGCTACAACCGCAAAGCCACGACCTTGTTCACCGGCTCGTGCTGCCTCAATTGCGGCATTCAGTGCAAGTAAGTTGGTCTGTTCTGAAATGGAATTGATAACCTCAATCACAGTTCCAATCTCAACTGAATATTCTTGCAACTGATTGACAATATTCGACGTTTCTTCGATTGATGTTTCTACTTTACGTGATATGTCATCCGAAGAATCTAAAGAGCCTCCACCTTTTTCAACATTTGAAGTCGCATCGGTTGCTGCACTTTCTGCACTTGCGGCATTTTGGCTGACTTCACTGGCGGTACTTGAAAGTTCATTAATTGCTGTCGCAATTTGTTCCATTTGGCTCAGTTCTTGTTGAGCGTTACTTTCTGTCTCACTCATGACTGCTGTTAATTCGACAGAAGCTGCGGAAACGTTGTCTGAAATTTGGTGGAACCCATCAATAATTCGGCGAAGTTCTTGGCGCATCTCTAAAATATTGGCATAGATACCACTTTCTTTACCTGTGATTGCAATCTCTTTTGATAGGTTTCCTGAAGCCACTTCTTCAACAATCGCTTGAATATCACTAGGTTCACCACCCACGACTTTAAGTACGCTACGGTATATTGATACCGCAATACCTAAGGCAATAATTACTACGAAGATAGAAAGAATTACGAGAACGAATTGAGCATTAGAGAAACGTTCAACCATTTCTGGTCCAACAGAATCTTGCTTGCTTTTGGTCGATAGTTTTATTTCTTCGATGGTTCTTGCCGCAGATACACCCATGACATCGAGAGTGCTAGAAACGATACCATTTCTTTGGTTTATGGTTTTAACGACTTCTGCAAACGTGGTCTGGTAGGTTTTAAATGAATTATTGAATTCATTTAAATGTCTTATTTGTTTTGTCGACATCAGTTGTGATTCGATTTCCTCAGATAGTTCAGCGGCATACTTGAACTCTTGCTGTGCACGCTTTGCATCTTCAATTTGGTTGCTCGTTAAAAATTTGGAAGCGTATAAACGTGATAGCAAAACGTGTTGTTGAAGGTTGCCAGAGCTAACTGCAACTTCAAGGTCTTCTTCAACTGATGCCTGTTCCATGAGGTTCGATACTGCTTTTCTCATGTCAATCCCAGATGGATCAAGTTGGTCTTTAACAAGGTGATTGCGGTCATTTACAAGCTGAACAACTTGGTTAAACCCTTGGCTGTATTGTTTCAGTTGATCTTCAATCGCTAAAAATTCGTTCTTATGACCATCATCAATATGAGAGTTCAAAACACCTTCTATGAGTTGAACTGAAGTGTTTATACGCTTATCTAATTCTGATATGTGTGAAGAGCTAGGGCTTTTAATGTATTTCAATGCTGCTAGTCGAGCTTCTAAAATATTAGCTTGAATTCGACCTGTAGATACACTTGTTAGTGCTAGAGAGCGGTAGGTATTAAAACCATCACTCGATTGATAAAAACGCAATGAGGCAACAACTGATATGACCAATATTAGGGCCAAAATAACCCCAAAACCTAAGGATAGTAATTTCTTTAAACTCATAATGATGATTCCCGTGAGACAGCTTACTTAATTATTATTGTTAATGAATTCTTACATTATAGTTATTAATAAATACATCAGTATGTTGATTTAAATATATTTATTCTCATTAGTAAGAATTGTGGGGAGGTATGGGCGCGAAAGTAAAGGCTCATATTGGTTCGAGCCTTTATATTTGGAGCTTCACCGTGTACGTTTTTTTAAGGTGTCGAGTAACCGTGTTCACCTTAATGAGGTCATTATCCTCATAGTTTTACTTATGAAGACATAAAACTATGACAATTGTGAGGGTGTTTAAGAAGAAGTTGCTAGACTGCTTAGCCTTATTCTTCTATAGCTTCAACTTCTACTTCTTCCGGCTCAGCTTCTTCTTGTAACTCTAACAAGTTGATAGCTATGGTTACGAAATCACTGTCAGTGATGATTCCTACTAGTTCACCGTTATCAACCACAGGTAAGCAACCAACTTTATGTTTTTGCATATAAATGGCACTTTCCTTTAAGCCAGCTCTTGGCTCAACAGACATAATATTGGTGTGCATGACATCTTTTAGCGGGGTTGCAAGAGTATAAGATTGTGCTTGAGGGATATTTTGTAGGCTGGATTCTTGAGCGGAAAGAATATCTCGTTGAGTTACGACTCCGAGTAAAGCCCGGTCTGCATCTACGACCGGAATATGCCTGATATCTAGCGCCTCCATTGTATTTTTTGCATCTGCCAACGTGTGTGAGCGTAATAGGGTATGAGGGTTGCGAGTCATCATATCTTCAACTTTGATCATACTGACCTCCTTCTTATTTAGTCTCTATATAGACTATAGTTTCTTAGCCTCTAAATATCTGAGAGCTAACTCATTATTGAGTGAGCTTTATACAATTAATTGATTTGCGACTCGTTTAGTATTTTAGCTTTGTCTTGATTGCGGCTTACATATCTCAATATGAACTCTGTCGTACATTGTTTGTACTAGGATTCTTAATGGCTGAGTTGTCATGGAAAATGTATTTTTTATGGCTACGGAAAGCAAATGATGTTCAAGAAAGTGCTAGGGGTAATTGTGGCGATAGGCATTCATAGTAGTGCGAATGCAATTGTTTTAGGAACGTTAGATACCGATGTCACCAGCCGAGTGACATTAAGAGCAAGTAATATGGCTGAATTTCCAATATGTGGAGGAACGCTAGTTACAGAGCAATGGGTAATGACGGCTGCCCACTGTGTTGTAATGGGGGAAGGGATTGATGAATCTTCTTATTACGTAACACCACCTCGCGAATTAGCGATTACCGCAAATGCGTATGATCTGAATGCAACCGATGTGAGTCATTATTACTCCGTTAGCCATGTGGTTGTTCATCCTGATTACACGCGTTTAAGTAAGTTCAAAGTTAACTCAGATAATAGCCGTGAACTAGTCCACACAGGTTTAGATAGCGATATTGCGCTTTTATATTTGGATCGCCCAGTGACTGGTGCTGCTTTGGCTCAATTAGCTTCCCCTCAATTGATGCAAAGTATTGAACAAAGATTAACTGCCGAGTGGGATGCGAATACATTAACGAATTATAGAAATAAAAATGTGACGGTTTCAGGCTGGGGAACGACAACGCCTTTAGCGGCTGAACCGTCTGTTCTCTTACGTAAAACAACCAGTACTTTCTTGCCTATTTCAGATTGCTACCAGAGACTGGAAGCGGGTAATGATATACCTGGGATCATTGATTCACCGGTAAATATCACCAAGTTATGTACGATACCTAATGAGGTAACGCCACTTGAACCAGATCAACGCACCCAATATGGGAACAGCGCTTGTAAAGGCGATAGCGGTGGTCCATTAGTTGATGACGTAACAGGATTACAAATTGGTATTGTTAGTGGTGGACCTATCATAATGCCGGTTTGTGGATCCGTTACCATCCCTAGTTTTTTTACCAAGATCAGTACGTATTATAACTGGGTTCAAAGTTATATCACGCAAGCAACCCCACCTTCTGAAATCATTATTGCCCCTAATTTTATCACCAATCTGGGGGATGGAACGGGTGGAGGTCCTGGTGGTGGCATAATCCCACCTTCAGATTGTAATGATAGTATCTCAACCAAAAACTGTAATTTTGTTCAGCCCGATGGTGGTGGAACTAATGCATACTGGCTTTCTATTTTATTGAGTTTGGTATTACTTCGAATATACAAGCGCCGTTAAATATTCTAGAGCCACATTCAGTGGCTCTTATTTCCCTTCTTCTTACAATAACTCCTTCTTACAATAATCCCTTGTTGATAAACTTGCTATTGCCTGCTGTGTGCCTATACTACCCAACTGCGAAATTTTTAGTCGCATTCTCATTCATAACCAGACAAGATCACAAAAATGCAAGTTTCAGATTTTCACTTTGACCTACCTGATGAGCTTATTGCTCGCTACCCACAAGAAGAACGTACAGCAAGCCGCTTGCTTAAACTTGATGGCAATAGTGGCACTATTGCAGATGGTTCGTTTAAAGACGTTTTAGACTTGGTTCAACCAGGTGATCTTGTAGTTTTTAATAACACACGTGTAATTCCTGCTCGTCTGTTTGGTCGCAAGGAATCTGGCGGTAAGCTAGAAGTTCTTGTTGAACGAATGATTGATGAAAAAAGCATTCTTGCACATGTTCGTTGCTCTAAATCACCAAAGCCTGGCAATAAATTATTCCTTGGTGAGAACGACGAATATGAAGCGGAGATGGTGGCTCGTCATGATGCACTGTTTGAGATTCGTTTCACTTCAGAACAGAGTGTCCTTGATATACTGAATGATGTTGGTCACATGCCTCTTCCGCCTTATATTGATCGTCCTGATGAAGATGCGGATAAAGAGCGCTATCAAACGGTTTATAACGAAAAACCAGGCGCAGTTGCGGCACCAACTGCTGGTCTTCATTTTGATGATCAGCTTATGTCGAACATGAAAGACAAAGGTGTTGAATTTGCTTATGTCACACTTCACGTTGGTGCGGGTACTTTCCAGCCGGTCAAAGTCGACAATATTAATGATCACCACATGCACGCTGAGTATGTAGAAGTGCCACAAGAGGTTGTGGATGCTATCGCTGCAACAAAAGCTCGTGGTGGACGCATTATTGCCGTTGGAACTACTTCAGTTCGTTCGTTAGAAAGCGCCGCTCAAGATGCTTTAAAAAATGGAACTGAGTTAGTACCATTCTTTGGCGACACTGAAATCTTCATTTTCCCTGGATACGAATATCAGCTGGTGGATTGTTTAATTACAAATTTCCATTTACCTGAATCAACATTAATTATGTTGGTTAGCGCTTTTGCTGGTTATGATCACGTAATGAGTGCTTATGATCACGCAGTAAGCAGTGAGTATCGCTTTTTCAGCTATGGGGATGCGATGTTCATCAATAAGAAAACCAATGAGTTGGCCCTTTAAGGCAGATCTGTTTTCTTCATTAAATTAACGAGTGCTAGCAGTATGCTAGAGGGTTGAGTTCTCTTAACTTTATCTATTCGCAAGGAATTCGCGACCGCTCTCGTAGGTGAAGGTTACTGCTTCGTCTTTATCGCTAGGTATAACCGAGCATGACGTTAGCAATAACCTTTACTATAAATAAAGGTCAGATTGTTTCTCTGGCATATTGGAGGTCTCTCGTGAGATTAAAATACGAACTTAAAAAAACAAATGGTAATGCACGTCGTGGTCAACTTCAGTTTGAACGTGGCACTGTTGAAACTCCAGCATTCATGCCTGTAGGTACTTACGGTACTGTTAAAGGTATGACTCCGGAAGAAGTCAAAGACACAGGCGCTGAAATCTTACTAGGTAACACATTCCATTTATGGTTGCGCCCTGGTCAAGAGATCATGAAGCTACACGGTGATTTACACGACTTCATGAACTGGAAAGGTCCAATCTTAACGGATTCAGGCGGCTTCCAAGTATTCAGTTTAGGTAAGACTCGTAAAATTACAGAAGAAGGCGTTCATTTTCGCAGCCCTGTAAACGGCGATAAGATCTTTATGGACGCTGAGAAATCAATGCAAATCCAATACGATCTTGGTTCTGATGTTGTAATGATTTTCGACGAGTGTACTCCATACCCAGCGACTCACGATGAAGCTCGTATTTCAATGGAACGCTCTATTCGATGGGCTGATCGTAGCCGTAACGAGTTTGACCGCCAAGAAAACCAAAATTCACTTTTCGGTATTGTTCAAGGTGGCGTTTACGAAGACCTTCGTGATGTCTCTGTAAAAGCATTAACGGATATTGGCTTCGATGGCTACGCTGTTGGTGGTCTTGCCGTTGGTGAACCAAAAGAAGATATGCACCGCGTACTTGAGCACACATGCCCGCAACTGCCTGAAGATAAGCCTCGCTACCTTATGGGTGTAGGCAAACCTGAAGACTTAGTTGAAGGTGTTCGTCGTGGTATCGATATGTTCGATTGCGTTATGCCGACTCGAAATGCACGTAATGGTCACCTATTTGTGACTGGCGGTGTGATCAAGATCCGTAATGCGAAACATAAACTGGATACAACACCACTGGATCCACAATGTGACTGTTACACTTGTCAAAATTATTCAAAGTCGTACTTACATCACTTAGACCGTTGTAACGAAATTTTGGGTGCTCGTCTCAATACCATCCATAACCTTCGTTACTACCAACGTCTGATGGAAAGTATCCGCACTGCAATCGATGAAGATCGCTTTGATGCGTTTGTTGATGAGTTCTATGCTCGTCGTGATCGCGAAGTGCCGCCACTAGGCAAATAATTTTTAGTATTTCTTTTTGCGAGCCCTATCTCTAATCACTGAGTTAGGGCTTGAAATTAAAGGGATACAACCCAATTAGTTGGATTATCAATAAAATATAAATAGAGGATGTTTTTAATGTTTATTTCACAAGCTCACGCAGCAGCAGAAGGTGCACCAGCAGGTGGCGGTTTCGAAATGCTAATCATGCTAGGTATGTTCGCTGTGATCTTCTACTTCATGATCTACCGTCCGCAAGCTAAGCGTGTTAAAGAGCATAAGAACCTAATGGCTTCAATGGCTAAAGGTGATGAAGTGCTAACAAGCGGTGGTCTAATTGGTAAGATTACTAAAATCGCTGAAGACAACGATTACGTTTCAATTGAATTGAACGCAAATAATGAAGTTGTTATCAAGAAAGACTTCATTACAGCAGTGCTACCTAAAGGTACTCTGAAATCTCTATAAACAGCTAGAAGGTACTCGCTGTGCTAAACCGTTATCCGTTATGGAAGTATCTGATGGTGGTGTTTGCCATCGCTATCGCTGCGTTGTACGCACTTCCAAATTTATACGGTGAAGATCCGGCAGTTCAAGTTACAGGGGCGCGCGGCGCCTCTGTAGATATGTCAACGCTGGATGCTGTCACCAAAGCTCTTGATGCAGAGAGCCTTTCTACCAAATCCGTAGCTTTAGAAAACGGATCCATTCTTGTTCGCTTTAACGATACCGATACACAAATTAGTGCTCGTGATGTAATTAACGAAGCATTAAATGATGACGTGATTGTTGCGCTAAACTTAGCGGCTTCTACTCCAAACTGGCTTGAATCTATTGGTGCTGCACCAATGAAACTTGGTCTTGACCTGCGTGGTGGTGTTCACTTCTTAATGGAAGTGGATATGGATGCTGCAATGTCAAAACTTGTCGGTCAGCAAGAAGAAGCGTTTCGTAGTGAACTTCGTGAAGATAAGATTCGATACCGTGCTATTCGCCCTTCAGGCAAAGATGCAGTTGAAGTCTTACTACGTAATGAAGAGCAGTTAGCTGAAGCGAAAACCTTGCTTCAAACTAATCACCAAGATATGACATTTGTTGACTCTGAGTCTAACGGTCGTTTCTCTTTAGTTGCGACTTTCACCGACGCACGTCTACAAGAAATTCGTAATTACGCTGTTGAGCAAAATATCACTATTTTACGTAACCGTGTAAATGAACTTGGTGTTGCTGAGCCTCTTGTTCAAAGACAAGGCGCTAGCCGTATTGTTGTTGAATTACCAGGTGTACAAGACACTGCACGTGCTAAAGAAATTTTAGGAGCGACAGCAACGCTTGAATTTCGTGAAGTGGATGACAAAGCTGATCTTTCTGCAGCTGCAAGTGGTCGAGCTCCTGCTGGTAGTGAAATTAAGCAAGACCGTGATGGTCGCCCTGTTGTACTTAAGAAGCGTGTGATTCTTGGTGGTTCTAGCATCACAGATGCAAGTTCAAGTGTTGATGAATACGGTCGCCCACAAGTTAACATCTCGCTAGATAGCGAAGGTGGCAGCAAAATGTCTGCATTCTCTCGTCAAAATATCGGCAAGCTTATGGCTACCGTATTTACAGAGTACAAAGACAGTGGTCGTAAAAATGCAGAAGGCAGCGTTATCCTTACTCAACATGAAGAAGTGATTAACCAAGCGACGATTCAGTCGACTCTTGGTCGTAGCTTCCGTATTACGGGGATAGATTCAGCTTCTGAAGCTCATAACCTTGCACTTCTTCTACGTGCTGGTGCGTTGATCGCGCCAATATCTATTGTTGAAGAACGTACAATTGGTCCATCTATGGGTCAACAGAACATCGATATGGGTATCATGGCGATGATCTGGGGTATGGCTGCAGTAATGCTATTTACTCTGCTTTACTACCGTAAGTTTGGTTTCATTGCCAATATCGCGTTAATGGCAAACCTTGTTTTGATTATTGGCGTAATGTCGATGATCCCAGGTGCGACAATGACGCTACCAGGTATCGCAGGTATTGTTTTAACTGTCGGTATGGCGGTTGATGCGAACGTACTAATCTTTGAGCGTATTCGTGAAGAATTACGTGAGGGTAAAAACCCTCAGCAAGCGATTCACCAGGGGTACGCTAACGCATTTAGTACCATTGCAGATGCGAACATCACAACACTACTCACAGCAATTATCCTGTTTGCTGTCGGTACTGGTGCGATCAAAGGCTTCGCGGTTACGCTGTCTATTGGTATTTTAACCTCTATGTTTACTGCTATCGTAGGTACACGTTGTATCGTGAACTTAGCGTATGGCGGCAAACGCATTAAGAAATTGTCGATCTAAGGCTGGAATTAGTTATGTTTCAAATAATGAAAGCAGACAAACTGATCGACTTTATGCGTTGGTCTAAGTTTGCTGTTGTTCTATCTGTACTTATGATTGGTACTGCTATCTTCACTCTATCAACGAAATCGTTGAACTGGGGTCTAGATTTTACCGGCGGTACTTTGATTGAAGTAGGTTTTGAAGACCCTGCGAACCTTCAAGATATTCGTGGTGCATTAGAAGCAAATGGCTTCGGTGATGCTACGGTACAAAACTTCGGTTCAGCTCGTGATGTAATGGTTCGTTTGCGTCCTCGTGATGGGGTTGCAGGTGAAACGCTTGGAAACCAGATTCTGACTGCTATTGAGCAAGGAACTGGCGAACAAGTTGAAATGCGTCGTATCGAATTTGTTGGTCCAAATGTTGGTGATGAATTAACAGAAGCGGGCGGTCTTGCGATTCTAGTGTCGCTTATTTGTATCTTGATTTATGTCTCAGTTCGTTTTGAATGGCGTTTAGCTGCGGGTGCGGTATTAGCACTTGCGCACGATGTTATTATCACGCTCGGCGTATTCTCTTTAATGCAAATTGAAGTAGACCTTACTATCGTTGCAGCATTACTAACGGTCGTCGGTTACTCTCTTAACGATACGATAGTGGTATTTGACCGGATCCGTGAAAACTTCCGTAAGATGCGTAAAGGTGACTCTGTTGAAGTGATGAATAACTCGATTACTCAAACTCTAAGTCGTACTTTGATTACTTCAGGTACTACATTGTTCGTAGTAATTGCGCTGTTTGTTCAAGGCGGAGCAATGATCCATGGTTTTGCTACGGCATTACTTTTAGGTATTACTGTTGGTACTTATTCTTCAATCTACGTTGCATCAGCACTAGCTCTGAAACTGGGTATTACACGTGAACACCTAATGCCACCTCAAATTGAAAAAGAAGGTGAAGAGTTAGATGAAATGCCATAGAAACTCTAAGGTGTTTTAGATGATTTTAAAAACCGCTAGGAAACTAGCGGTTTTTTTGTTTTATACGGTTAACAATGTTACAACAGATCCATGAGCATTGCAGGAGCTGGTTATGGACTTGAATTCACTGAAGTATTTTATTGCTGTATATGAAGAGAAAGGAGTTTCTAATGCCGCAATCCAGTTAGGGGTCACTCCTTCTGCAGTAAGCCAAAATATTTCTAAGCTCAATGAATATTATAATGAAGTCCTGTTTATTCGCTCTGGTAGTCACTTAGTTCCTACAAGCAAAGGGGTTAGCTTGTATGAGTCTATTAAGCCTCATATTGAAGCTATTACCACTGAATCTATAGCTCTACGCAATCCAAGAAAATCTAAACGAGTTATCTCATACTTTAGTCATAAAGATGGAGATATTCTTTTTTACCCACAGTTATTAGAGAAAATATCAAATTCGAATTTTGATGTGTCTTTAAATAATCGAGCCAACTATGTTCATAAAGATGACTGGGTTGATGAACTGGTGCTAAGAAAAGCTGATTTTTTAATTTCGACTCATACTGTTGAACATCGTGGATTTGAAAATATTTTATTGTTTGAAGAAGAGTTAGTGGCTGTGTGTAGAAAAGGTCACTTAAAAGAAAAACTTATGAATGATCAATCTTGTTTCCTTGAGCAAGACTTCATTGCTTGGAGCACCAGTAAAGACCAACCATTCGTTCTTGATTCTTTATATGCAGGTGATATTGAAAATAGAAATATTGTTTATTCTTCAGATTCCTTGCTTACAACTTTATATATGGTGTCTAAAAGCGAGTTAGTTTGTGTCGTACCTAAGTATCATGCACAACTACTTGAACAAGAACTTAAGTTATCTATTTTCCCACTTCCATTCGAAGAATCATTATCCATTCCAGTCTACCTCAGCTATCGAAAAATACCGAAGAAAGACATCGTCTTGAATTGGATGATTAAGCAAATTCAAGAGATTGTCCAAAACAAGTCATCGATTATTTAACTAAAACTACAAACCGATTTAAGCTCAACTTAAGACGCTCTCTCTATTATATCTAGCTATGAAGTCAGCCACTTTCTTACTCTAGGTATTTTATGAAAAAACATATTTCACTTCCTTTACTAGCATCAGTCATTCTTTTATTTGGTTGTGACGGTGAATACGACGCTCCTGGTTACGAAGTTCAAGGTGACGAAGAGTTTATTGAATATTCACTTCTTTATGATGATGCTATGCGTTCTGCATGCTCTGATTGTGGTGTTCATATTGGTTATTCTGAAGGAGTAGCGTATGGATCTGTTAACCCAAGCCGGATGAATGTCGCTGCGGGTAGAACGGGGGAAAGTGCAAATTACGCTTACTTAGAACATAAATACAACTCAATAGAATTAATTCCATTTAATATCTCTGGTGATTTAGAGTCTCAAAGCACAATACGTCTAGACAGTTCTTCATTGGAGCTAGTTTATGGAGAGCTTAAAAATAAGATCGTATGTATTAGCTTCGCTTCTACTCCAACGCACATCGTAGTAACCGGTTTGTATTCAGGATATTGGTATGGTGGTGATTCGAATAAGCGATGCAAGATCGTTGACGGTGCTAGGAACTTATTATCAACAGTTGGTTATTGATTAATTTCTTTATCGGCTTATAAAGCGCTTAATGCAATGCATTAGGCGTTTTTTTGTTTCAGGTAGATAGGAATTAAGCATTACTATTAGAAAGAAAAAAGCCTCGCAAATGCGAGGCTTTCAAATTTGTATACTCTAGAGAGTATTTACGATAGGCGTGAATTACTTCAGCATACCTTCGTTTGCGTGTTCACGAACGTGCTTAAGAATAGACTTAACACCGCGTGCGCTAGAAGCTACAACGTTACCTGACTTCATGTAATCAGTACCGCCAGCGAAATCAGTTAGGATTGCACCAGATTCACGAGCAATAAGGTCGCCAGCTGCTAGATCCCAAGGCTTTAGATTTAGTTCTAGGTAACCGTCAACACGACCTGCAGCCAAGTAGCATAGGTCAAGTGCTGGAGAGCCTGTACGACGGAAGTCAGAACAATCAATGAATAGACCAGAGATGATCTTCATGAAAGATTCAGAGTGCTGTTTAGCTTTGAAAGGGAAACCTGTTGCAATAACAGTACCTTGAAGGTCTTTAAGCTGAGTAACACGCATACGAGCGTTGTTAAGTTGAGCGCCAGCGCCACGTTGAGCTGTGAATAGCTCGTTTAGCATTGGGTCATAAACACAAGCAACTTCAGTACGACCGTTCATGCGAACAGCAATCGAAACTGAGAAGTGAGGGAAACCTTTTACAAAGTTGTTGGTGCCATCTAGTGGGTCAACGATCCATTGTACGTCAGAGTCTTTACCTTCAGTAAGGCCTTTCTCTTCAGAGATAATGCTGTGCTCTGGGTAAGATGATTTAATTGTCTCAATAATCATGTACTCAGCTTCTTCAGCTATGTTAGTAACATAATCGTTGTTACCTTTTAGAGACGTTTCGATCTTATCAGTTGTTTCTAGAGATTTAGCAATATGGTTGCCAGCTTTACGCGCAGCGCGTATCGCAATGTTTAGCATTGGATGCATAGGGTTTTCCCACAAGATGTTAAAGAACAGGTTAAAGCGGCGGCGAGTATACCAAACTTTTAGGAAAAGGGAAGTGGTTGTTTTTTGAACTTTCGATTTCACATAACCACTAGCCTCTGACCATTTTACTTAGCGATGTGTTAATATCTCGCGGTTATTTTTTAAGTGGTGTCATTTAGCATGTTAGACAACGTAAAAGTCGTATTAGTCGGCACATCTCATTCTGGTAATATTGGTTCAGCAGCTCGCGCTATGAAAGTTA
The DNA here is from genome assembly GCF_024347495.1 of Vibrio gallaecicus. Classification (NCBI taxonomy): domain Bacteria; kingdom Pseudomonadati; phylum Pseudomonadota; class Gammaproteobacteria; order Vibrionales; family Vibrionaceae; genus Vibrio; species Vibrio gallaecicus. The sequence goes on from NZ_AP025490.1 coordinate 683,569, forward strand.
TGGGGCTAAGCCAATTAGTATTAGTTGATCCCCAGTGTGAGGTTGATGAACAGACCTTAGCACTAGCCGCTGGTGCTGGTGATATTGCAGAAAACGCAACGATTGTTGCTACTCTAGATGAAGCCGTAAAAGATTGTGGTTTAGTGGTGGGCTCAAGTGCTCGCTCTCGAACTTTAGAATGGCCAATGCTTGAACCTCGTGAATGTGGAGAGAAGTTTGCCGTTGAAGGGCAAAAGCATCCTGTCGCTTTAGTCTTCGGCCGTGAACGTACTGGCTTAACGAATGATGAGCTGCAAAAGTGTCATTTCCACGTATGTATTCCAGCAAACCCTGAATACAGCTCATTAAACTTAGCAATGGCAGTGCAAACGCTAAGTTATGAAGTGCGCGTGGCTCATCTTAATGCAGAAGCGAGTCAGTACCCTGAACAACCTCAGGATGAATACCCTCGACACAATGAATTAGAAATGTTCTATGAGCACCTTGAAAAAGTCATTATCGATACCCAATTTATCTCTAAAGATAAGCCAGGGCTTGTGATGAATAAACTTCGTCGTTTATTTAGTAGAGCGAGACCTGAGCTTCAAGAGATCAATACCTTACGTGGTATTTTGACCTCAATTGAGAAGTCTCAAAAGAATAAATAAAGTCCTTACAAAGATAAAGGATGAATACCTGACTAAATTAGTCAAATAAATACTTGACCATTTTAGTCAGGTATGGAAAAATTCCAACCACATAAACAATGTGGATACGGTGTGGTATGAAACTTACATCTAAAGGAAGATATGCAGTTACAGCCATGCTAGATGTGGCACTGCATTCACAGACAAACCCTGTACCTCTGGCTGATATATCAGAGCGACAAGGTATTTCATTATCTTACTTAGAGCAGCTTTTCTCTAAGTTACGTAAAGCTGGTTTAGTCGCGAGTGTTCGAGGACCTGGTGGTGGTTACCGCTTAGGTGAAGATGCTCACAATATTGCTGTTGGTACTGTTATCGCAGCGGTAGATGAATCAGTAGATGCAACTAAGTGTCACGGTCGAGCCGATTGCCAAGGTGGCAGTCGTTGTTTAACTCACGCATTATGGCGTGATTTAAGCTCCCGTATTAGTAGCTTTCTTAATGACATTACGCTCGGCGAGCTAATGAAAGATAACGAAGTGTTAGAAATTTCAGACCGTCAAGATATCGATCTTGCGGTTACAAATGGTTTTACACAAAAAAATACGAGCACTACAACGATTAGTGCAGCACCTAACGGTGTACATGCCCGCTCTTAGCGGTCAGTTTTTACATTGGAGTAGAAAATGAAACTGCCTATTTACTTTGACTATTCAGCTACATGCCCAGTTGATCCACGTGTTGCTGAAAAAATGGTTCAGTGTATGACGATGGACGGGAACTTCGGTAACCCTGCATCTCGTTCACACCGTTACGGCTGGCAGGCAGAAGAATCTGTAGATAATGCTCGTGAGCAAATTGCCGATTTATTGAATGCAGACCCACGTGAAATTGTTTTCACTTCGGGTGCAACAGAATCTGACAACCTTGCAATTAAAGGTGCTGCGCACTTTTACGAGAAGAAAGGTAAACACGTAATCACGTGTAAAACAGAACATAAAGCTGTTCTAGATCCATGTCGTCAACTAGAGCGTGAAGGTTTCGAGGTTACATACCTAGAGCCTGAAGCAAACGGCATCATCGATCTAGACAAGCTACAAGCAGCAATGCGTGAAGATACGGTTCTAGTTTCTATCATGCACGTAAACAACGAGATTGGTGTAATCCAAGATATCTCTGCAATTGGCGAATTATGTCGTTCACGCAAGATCATCTTCCACGTTGATGCGGCTCAGTCTGCGGGTAAAATTCCACTAGACGTAAAAGAGATGAAAGTTGATCTTATCTCGATGTCTGCACACAAAGCATACGGTCCTAAAGGCATCGGAGCTTTGTACGTTCGTCGTAAGCCTCGTATTCGCCTAGAAGCGCAAATGCACGGTGGCGGTCATGAACGTGGTTTCCGTTCTGGTACTCTTGCTACTCACCAAATCGTGGGTATGGGCGAAGCGTTTGCTATTGCTAAACAAGATATGCAGAAAGATTACGATCACGCACTAGCACTTCGTGAGCGCCTACTTAAAGGTGTTCAAGATCTAGAAGCAGTAACTGTGAACGGCGACTTAGATCAACGTGTACCACATAACCTGAACGTGAGCTTTGCTTTTGTTGAAGGTGAGTCTCTGCTTATGTCTCTAAAAGACCTAGCGGTATCATCAGGTTCTGCATGTACATCAGCAAGCCTAGAGCCTTCATATGTTCTACGTGCTCTTGGTCTTAACGATGAACTGGCACACAGTTCAGTACGTTTCTCATTCGGCCGTTTCACAACGGAAGAAGAAATCGACTACGCGATTGCACAAATTCGTGTAGCGGTAAATAAATTACGCGACATGTCTCCTCTATGGGATATGTATAAAGAAGGGATTGATCTGAACACCGTTGAGTGGGCTCATCATTAATCTCAAGGAACTAGAGGATTCGAGGTAACTATCATGGCATATAGCGAAAAAGTAATTGATCACTACGAAAACCCACGTAACGTAGGTTCGTTTGATAAAGAAGACCCAAGTGTAGGGAGCGGCATGGTTGGCGCTCCAGCTTGTGGCGACGTAATGAAACTGCAAATCAAAGTATCTGCTGAAGGTATTATTGAAGATGCAAAATTCAAAACTTACGGTTGTGGTAGCGCAATCGCTTCTAGCTCACTAGTTACAGAGTGGGTTAAAGGTAAAAGTATTGATGAAGCAGCAGCGATTAAAAATGCAGAAATTGCAGAAGAATTAGAATTACCACCAGTGAAAGTTCACTGTTCAATTCTAGCTGAAGATGCAATCAAAGCAGCTGTTGCAGATTACAAAAAGAAGCACTAATCGCTTAAATATCGTAATCACGTCGACAAAATAAGTAATATTTGGGAGTACCCTTTGTGCTCCCACTTGAGTTCTCAATTTATATAAAACACAAGGTTGTAGTATGGCCATCACCATGACAGATACGGCAGCAAGCCGAGTTCAAGCTTTCCTAGATAATCGTGGAAAAGGTCTCGGGTTACGCTTAGCGGTAAAAACTACTGGCTGTTCAGGTATGGCGTATGTACTAGAGTTCGTTGACGAGCTTAACGAAGAAGACGAAGTGTTTGAGCATTCAGGTGTTAAGGTCATCATTGATCCAAAAAGCCTAGTATACCTAGATGGTACTGAGCTTGATTATGTAAAAGAAGGCCTAAACGAAGGTTTTGAATTCAACAACCCTAACGCGAAAGGCGAGTGTGGTTGTGGTGAAAGCTTCAATGTATAAGTGCTTTGGTTTGTAGCCGAAGAATAGAGTTAGGCTCTATTGTAGAGCCTAAAATTTAGGACCGTCTTTACATGAATCATTTTGAATTATTTGGGCTACCACTTCAGTTTCAGCTGGATGGTAGCCTTCTTTCTTCTCAGTTTCGAGAACTGCAGCGTCAATTCCACCCAGATAACTTTGCGATAGCTTCAGAGCGAGAGCGCCTGCTTTCCGTTCAAAAAGCCGCTCAAATCAATGATGCGTATCAAATCCTTAAAAGCCCAATTGATCGAGCTGAATACTTGCTTGTTCAGCATGGGGTGGACATTCGTAGTGAGCAGCAAACGCTTCAAGATCCGATGTTCTTGATGGAGCAGATGGAATTACGAGAAGAATTGGAAGACATTGCAGACAGTTCTGAACCAGAAGACGCACTTTTTGCGTTCGAAGGTAAAGTTAGCAAGATGTATAAACAACAATTAAAAGCTATCGAACAAGAACTAGACACTGAAGCGTGGTTAGAAGCGGCAGATCGCGTTAGAAAACTTAAGTTTATTGCAAAATTAAAGAATGAAATCGAATTAGTCGAAGACCGTTTAATCGGCTAGTTTGTTTAACAAGGACACATCCATGGCATTACTTCAAATTGCAGAACCTGGACAAAGCTCCGCTCCTCATGAGCATAAGCTAGCAGTAGGTATCGATTTAGGCACAACCAACTCTTTGGTTGCGTCGGTTCGCAGTGGTGAATCGAGCACATTAACGGATGATCAAGGGCGAAGTATTTTGCCTTCAGTCGTCCACTACCAATCTGAATCCCATACCACTGGTAATGAAGCTCGCCAGAATGCTCAGGTTGATCCTAAAAATACGATCATTTCAGTTAAGCGTTTAATTGGTCGTTCTCTTGCGGATATTAAACAGAGATACCCATCACTACCTTACCAGTTTGAAGAAAGTGACAATGGCTTGCCAGTTATTCGCACTGAACAAGGGACTAAAAACCCGATTCAGGTTTCTGCTGATATCCTTAAGGCTCTTGGTCAGCGTGCAGAAGCGACTTTAGGTGGTGAGCTTTCTGGTGCCGTTATTACTGTTCCTGCCTATTTTGATGATGCACAACGAGCGGGAACGAAAGACGCAGCTAGCTTAGCTGGTCTGCATGTTCTTCGCTTATTGAACGAGCCAACGGCAGCAGCGATTGCTTATGGTCTTGATTCTGGTCAGGAAGGCGTTATCGCGGTTTATGACCTTGGTGGCGGTACTTTTGATATTTCTATTTTACGATTATCGAAAGGTGTCTTTGAGGTTCTAGCGACAGGTGGTGACTCTGCCTTGGGCGGTGATGACTTTGACCACCTGATAGCTGAATATTTTCAAGAGCAAATCGGTTTATCTGACTTAACAGCAGAGCAAAATCGTATTTTATTAGATGCTGCAACAGAAGCTAAAATCGGTTTGTCTCAAGCTGATAGTGTAGATGTTGATGTATTAGGTTGGAACGGTTCACTGACTCGTGAAACGTTTGAAGAAACTATCAGCCCACTCGTTAAGAAAACATTGCTTTCGTGCCGTCGTGCATTAAGAGATGCAGGTGTAGATGCGGATGAGGTACTTGAAGTTGTGATGGTTGGTGGTTCAACTCGAACTCCTTTAGTGCGTAGCAAAGTGGGTGAGTTCTTTGGTAGAACCCCGCTAACAAATATCAACCCTGATGAAGTGGTTGCGATAGGGGCATCTATTCAAGCAGATATCCTTGTTGGTAATAAGCCAGATTCAGAGATGTTGCTTTTAGATGTTATTCCGCTTTCACTCGGCATTGAAACCATGGGCGGTTTGGTTGAAAAAATCATTCCGCGTAACACCACAATTCCTGTAGCGAAAGCACAAGAGTTTACCACGTTCAAAGATGGGCAGACCGCAATGACGGTTCATACTGTTCAAGGTGAGCGTGAGATGGTTGATGACTGCCGTTCATTGGCTCGATTTGCACTAAAAGGCATTCCTCCAATGGCTGCCGGTGCTGCGCATATTCGAGTGACTTACCAAGTTGATGCTGATGGTCTGTTGTCTGTTACTGCCATGGAAAAGAGCACGGGAGTGCAAGCTGAAATTCAGGTTAAGCCGTCTTATGGTTTAAGTGACGACGAAGTTGCGAACATGCTTAAAGATTCGATGACTTACGCAAAAGAAGACATGCAAGCTCGTGCCTTAGCGGAGCAACGTGTTGAAGCTGACCGTGTTATTGAAGGTTTGATTGTTGCAATCGAAGCCGATGGTGATGAGCTATTGAGTGAACCTGAAAAGCAACAGCTTATTCAAGCTATCGAAACGCTTATTGAAATGCGTAATGGCGACAGTGCGGATGCCATTGAAGCTGAAATTAAAAATGCCGATAAAGCGAGCCAAGACTTCGCTTCTCGTCGTATGGACAAATCAATTCGAGCTGCACTATCTGGTCAGTCAGTCGATAATATTTAATAGTTAGAGAATAGATTAACATGCCAAAGATTATTGTTTTACCTCACGAAGATCTCTGTCCTGAAGGCGCTGTTTTGGAAGCTAAAACTGGCGAAACCGTTCTAGACGTAGCATTGAAAGCAGGCATTGGTATTGAGCACGCTTGTGAGAAATCATGTGCGTGTACGACATGTCACATTGTTATTCGTGAAGGTTTCGATTCACTAGAAGAGAGTGATGATCTTGAAGATGACATGCTAGATAAAGCATGGGGTCTGGAGATGGAATCTCGTTTAGGTTGCCAAGCAAAAGTGGCAGCAGAAGATTTAGTTGTTGAGATTCCAAAGTACACCTTGAACCTTGCTTCTGAAGAGCATTAAAGCGCGTTTGTTACCACTCGTAACTGAATAAGGAAATATGATGAGCTTAAAATGGACTGATTCACGTGATATCGCGATAGAGTTGTGTGATTTATACCCTGAGACGGATCCTAAAACGGTACGTTTTACTGACCTTCACCAATGGATACTCGATTTAGAAGAGTTCGAAGATGAACCTAATAAATCAAATGAGAAAATCCTAGAAGCAGTAATCCTATGTTGGATGGATGAAATGGATTAACTGCCATTCGGCAAGCTTTCTGAATCAGGTAACTCAGTTATTCGTAAGAGGCTTTAAATAGGGCTTCTGTGAAAATATAGCCAAGTTAACAATTCTTACTAAAAAAAGCGGACCTTATGGTCCGTTTTTTTATCAAAGTGACATTTTACTTCGACATAATGCTAACATCAGGTCGCTCATAAAGAATAATCTGAATGGCATGAGTGACTGGAATAAAGTCATCATCATTCAAAGACAAGGAGAAAACATGTCTACACAAATGTCCGTATTTTTAAGTCAAGAACCTGCCCAGCCTCAGTGGGGAAACAAAGCAATCTTATCGTTTTCAGAAAACGGTGCGACTATTCATTTAGGTGAAGGGCATGATTTCGGCGCAATTCAGCGCGCAGCTCGTAAGCTTGACGGACAAGGCATCGCATTTATTTCTCTTCAAGGCGAAAGCTGGGATTTGGAAAGTGTTTGGGCATTTTACCAAGGTTATCGTGGTCCGAAGAAAGCGAATAATATTGAATGGGATTCTCTATCTGAAGAAGCTCAATCAGAACTAGAAGCTCGTATTCGTGCTACTGATTGGACTCGTGATGTAATTAACAAAACAGCTGAAGAAGTGGCTCCGCGCCAACTTGCGACTATGGCTGCTGAGTACATTAAATCAGTTGCTCCTCAAGGCACAGTTAAAGCAAAAGTTGTAAAAGATAAAGACTTGCTAACAGAAGGCTGGGAAGGCATTTATGCCGTTGGTCGAGGTTCAGAGCGAACGTCAGCGATGCTGCAGCTAGACTTTAACCCAACAGGTGATGAAAGTGCGCCTGTTTTTGCTTGCCTAGTCGGTAAGGGTATTACGTTTGATTCAGGTGGTTACAGCATTAAGCCTGGTCAGTTTATGACGGCAATGAAAGCCGACATGGGTGGTGCAGCAACAATCACTGGTGGGCTTGGTCTTGCAATTGAACGTGGTTTAAATAAGCGTGTAAAACTTATCCTATGTTGTGCTGAGAACATGATCTCAGGTCGTGCGCTCAAACTGGGCGACATCATTACTTACAAAAACGGTAAGACAGTAGAAATCATGAATACTGATGCTGAAGGGCGTTTAGTACTTGCTGATGGTCTGATGTACGCTTGTGAACAAAGCCCTGAACTTATCATTGACTGTGCAACATTAACTGGTGCAGCTAAAAACGCATTAGGTAATGATTACCACGCACTTCTAAGCTTTGATGATGAGCTTTCTCACCAAGCTCTAACGGCGGCAAATCAAGAAAAAGAAGGGTTATGGCCTCTTCCTCTTGCTGACTTCCACCGTGGTATGTTGCCATCTAATTTTGCCGATTTATCTAATATTTCAAGCGGTGATTACACTCCTGGTGCAAGTACCGCTGCCGCATTTTTATCTTACTTTGTTGACGATTATAAGAAAGGCTGGCTACATATGGATTGTGCTGGTACTTACCGTAAGTCAGCGAGTGATAAGTGGGCTGCAGGCGCAACAGGTATGGGTGTTCGCACACTTGCTCGTTTACTTGTAGACCAAGCTAAATAACTGAAAGAACATCTTTAGGGCAACGCGCTTGTTGCTCTTAACTATCCTATTTTTATAACAAAAAAAATGACGTATAAGGAAACACCATGGCTCTAGAAAGAACATTTTCAATTGTTAAGCCTGATGCTGTTAAACGTAACCTTGTGGGTGAAATTTACCACCGCATTGAAAAAGCAGGATTACAAATTATTGCTGCTAAAATGGTTCAATTAACTGAAGAGCAAGCGAGTGGCTTTTATGCAGAGCATGAAGGCAAAGAGTTTTTCCCAGCTCTTAAAGAGTTCATGACCTCTGGACCTATTATGGTTCAAGTTCTAGAAGGCGAAGACGCTATTTGCCGCTATCGTGAGCTAATGGGTAAAACGAACCCTGAAGAAGCGGCTTGTGGCACTATTCGTGCGGATTACGCTATCAGCATGCGTTACAATTCTGTACATGGTAGCGATAGCCCTGAATCAGCGGCTCGTGAAATTGAATTCTTCTTCCCAGAATCAGAAATTTGCCCTCGTCCAGAATAAATTTAAAGACGTTGATGAATACTTAGACCTCACAATGTGGGGTCTTTTTTGTTTTTATCGGGGCTAGATAAAGAATAGGCTAAATATTAATCGTTATGGTTGAATGCCTTACCAAACTCAAGGTCTTACAGCACTTGTTGACGATGAGTAAAGGCTGTACAATTCGCGCCCTTATTTATCGTTCCGTCATTGAGAGGCATCATGACCACAGCTAAAATCAATCTACTCGATTTTGATCGTAAAGGTCTTCGTAAATTTTTCATAGAAGAGCTAGATGAAAAGGCGTTTCGAGCAGAGCAAGTGATGAAGTGGATTTATCATTTTGGTGTCGATGACTTCGAAAAAATGAATAACATCAACAAAAAACTGCGTGAGAAATTGATCCGTAAATGCGAGATTAAAGCTCCGGTTGTTTCTGATGCCCAGCACTCTTCTGACGGCACTATCAAGTGGGCGATGCGAGTTGGCGATCAAGATGTTGAAACGGTCTATATTCCAGATGGTGACCGAGCAACGCTGTGTGTGTCTTCACAGGTTGGTTGTGCTCTTGAATGTAAATTTTGCTCAACAGCTCAGCAAGGCTTCAACCGTAACCTTAAAGTTTCTGAAATTGTAGGTCAGATCTGGCGTGCAGCTCGTGAGATTGGACTTGAAAAAGAAACGGGTCGTCGTCCTATCACTAACGTGGTAATGATGGGAATGGGTGAGCCACTTCTTAATATGAAGAACCTCATGCCATCACTAGAAATTATGCTGGATGACTTAGGCTTTTCACTGTCAAAGCGTCGTGTGACTGTATCAACATCTGGTGTTGTTTCTGGTCTTGACCAAATGACTGATAACATTGATGTGGCTTTAGCTATTTCACTGCATGCGCCGAATGATGCGCTTCGTAGTGAAATTATGCCAATTAATGATCGCTGGGATATTCAAGATTTCTTAGCATCAGTTCGTCGCTATATTGCATCTTCAAATGCAAACCGCGGTAAGGTGACAGTTGAGTACGTTTTGCTTGATCGTGTAAATGATGACATGGACCATGCTCGTGAGCTTGCGGAGCTTATGAAAGGTACGCCTTGTAAAATTAACTTAATCCCGTTTAACCCATACCCAGGTTCTCCTTATAAGAAACCAAGTAACTCTCGTATTGACCGTTTCCAAAAAACATTGATGGAATACAACTATACTGTCACTGTACGCAAAACTCGTGGTGATGATATTGATGCTGCTTGCGGACAATTAGTAGGTGACGTGATAGATAGAACGAAACGTACCAAAATGCTGAAAGCAGCCAGTGAAGCGAATCTTATTGCTGGTGGCGTTATCGAAGTCAAAGCGGTATAAAACACCATTTTAATGAAAACAAGCCAGGGGTAATACTTCTGGCTTGTTGCTTTCTGGCTTCAAAATACCTGTCAATTTTGGCTGTGACTCCATGTTTCCTTACATTTTCAGTTAATTTTTAGACAAAAGCTTGAGCTAACGGTAAATTTTGTTGAAAGTGTTTTTGTCTTGTAATGGCATTAGCTTATGATTGATACTGCTTAGTGTTTTAAGCTTTAGCTTGTAGCTCAAACCAGAAATTGTCTATTTAGGTTGGTTACCTGTGAAAACTGCCGAAGTATAAGTACTGCTGTTGTTTTCTATTTTTAAATTATGTTTGAGTAGCAAGAATAATTTTCATCTATTACGAACCATTTGATTGAGCCATATTAAAATAAAAACGTTCTCCATTATTCGTAGTATTACTTTAGAAGTTCACCTTTATGAACACAGAACAAGATATTCAAGCATCGCAAAATGCAAGTGCGAGACCAGAAGCTGGCACAATATTAAAGAACAAGCGTGAGTCTTTAGGGCTGACTCAAAAGCAAATTGCTGATCGACTTAAACTTCGTATTACCGTTATACAAAAAATTGAAGAAAACCAGTTTGAATCCGATCTCGTGGCTACCTTTACCCGAGGTTACCTCCGTTCTTATGCCAAATGCGTTAATGTTGATGAAAAGGTAGTGCTAGATGCATTGGATCATGCGGGCGATGCTCAGCATGAAGAACAAGAAATGCAAAGCTTTTCACGTAAAACTAATACCGAAAAGCATAACAGCAGAATCATGAGCCTAACTTGGGGCATTTTTGTCGTTATCGTTGGTATTTCATCTATTTGGTGGTGGCAAAATCAAGAACAAGATACTTTGGCCGTTACTTCTAGTGAGCCAGCCGTTGAAGAACAACTTCAAGAAGAATTATTAAGTACACCATCAGAAGCTGATTTATCAACGATTGCTTCTGAAGAGCTTACTGCTGATTTCGAACCTACGGTTTCTAATGCAGAGCAAGCTTCTACCGCTACGACTACAACTTCTGCAGCTGCGTCAGATGAAATGAACGTATCAGATACCAATCCAGCGGAAGCAAACACTGAGGTGCCTGCTGTAATTGAAGACGTGCTAGTAGTAGAGTCCATTGCACAAGTTGAACCCTTATTAAATGAACTGGTAATGCAGTTTAAAGCAGACTGCTGGATTCAAGTAAAAGATGCCACTGGTGCCACTCTTTCTACTGGGATTAAAAAAGCAGGGCAATCGCTTAACCTTTCTGGAACTACGCCATATAAAGTGGTTCTAGGTGCACCTGAAGGTGTATCAATGACATTTGCAAGTGAACCTGTCGACCTTTCTGGGTATACTTCAGGCAAAGTAGCAAGAATCACCTTACCTTAGAGTCAATATGCAACCCGAATCTCCTATTATTCGTCGCAAATCAACCCGCATTTATGTGGGTGATGTACCGATCGGTGATGGTGCACCTATCGCTGTGCAGTCCATGACCAATACAAGAACAACAGACGTTGCGGCGACTGTTGCTCAAATTAAAGCACTTGAAAATGTAGGTGCTGATATTGTTCGCGTTTCTGTTCCAACAATGGATGCAGCAGAGGCTTTCAAGCTAATCAAACAACAAGTTTCAATTCCTTTGGTTGCTGATATCCACTTTGATTACCGCATTGCGTTAAAAGTTGCGGAATATGGAGTGGACTGTTTGCGTATCAACCCCGGAAACATTGGTAATGAAAGCCGTATTCGGTCGGTTGTTGATTGCGCAAAAGATATGAATATCCCAATCCGTATTGGCGTAAATGGTGGCTCACTTGAGAAAGACATCCAAGTGAAATACACCGAACCTACAGCGGAAGCTCTACTTGAATCGGCAATGCGTCATGTAGACATCCTTGATCGTATGAATTTCGATCAGTTTAAAGTCAGCGTAAAAGCGTCAGATGTATTTCTGGCTGTTGGTTCATATCGATTACTGGCGAAACAGATTGATCAGCCTCTTCACTTAGGCATTACAGAAGCTGGCGGTGCGCGTGCTGGTTCTGTTAAATCGGCTGTGGGTTTGGGGATGCTATTATCGGAAGGTATTGGTGATACATTGCGAATCTCACTTGCCGCTGACCCGGTAGAAGAGATAAAAGTTGGTTTTGATATTCTTAAATCTCTACGCATTCGTTCTCGCGGCATCAACTTTATTGCGTGTCCAAGCTGTTCTCGTCAAGAGTTTGATGTGATCAATACAGTGAATGCATTAGAAGAGCGCTTAGAAGATGTGATCACTCCAATGGATGTATCAATCATTGGCTGTGTTGTGAACGGTCCTGGTGAAGCTGAAGTCTCTCATTTAGGTCTTGCAGGCAGTGCACGTAAGAGTGCTTTCTATGAAGATGGTAAGCGCCAAAAAGAACGTTTTGATAATAACGATCTAGTCGACCAGCTTGAAGCAAGAATTCGAGCAAAAGCATCGGTGCTTGATGAAAGTAATCGTATTGATGTACAAAACTTAGAAGATTAATTCAATTTCAATGAGTGGGTGATTTCTTTTAGTTATTACTCCTCCTTGAAAGCATGATGGAAAAATTATTGTGGCTAAAAATATTCAAGCAATTCGAGGCATGAACGATTGCCTTCCAACTCAATCACCACTGTGGCAGAAAGTAGAAAACGCTGTGAAAAATGTGGTGAGTGCACACGGTTATAACGAAGTGCGTATGCCTATCGTTGAAGAAACAAACCTATTTAGCCGTGCGGTTGGTGAAGAGACTGACGTTGTTTCAAAAGAAATGTACACCTTTGATGATCGTAATGGCGATAGCCTAACGCTTCGTCCTGAAGGTACTGCTGGCTGTGTACGTTCATGTATCCAAAATAGCCTGATCAACCGTGATGAACAGCGCCTATGGTACATGGGGCCAATGTTCCGTCACGAACGTCCTCAAAAAGGTCGTTACCGTCAATTCCACCAATGTGGTGTTGAGGTGTTTGGCTTAGAAGGTCCAGATGTAGACGCTGAACTTATTATGATGACTGCACGTCTATGGCGTGAGCTAGGTATCGACAAGCAAGTTCGTTTAGAGCTGAACTCTATTGGTTCTCAAGAAGATCGCGTAAGCTACCGCACTGCGTTAGTGGCGTATCTTGAGCAACATATTGACATACTAGATGAAGATTGTAAGCGTCGTATGCACACGAACCCTTTACGTGTACTAGATACCAAGAACCCAGACGTTCAAGCTATCTTAGGTGACGCTCCTCGACTATCTGAATATTTAGGCGAAGAATCAAAACAACATTTTGCTGGTTTATGTGAACTTCTTGACGCTGTTGGTATCGAATACCAAGTTAATGAGCGCCTAGTACGTGGTCTAGATTACTACAACCGCACTGTATTTGAGTGGATCACTGACAGCCTTGGTGCGCAAGGTACAGTTTGTGGTGGTGGTCGTTACGATGGTCTTGTTGAGCAACTTGGTGGTAAAGCTACCCCTGCTGTTGGCTTCGCAATGGGTTTAGAGCGTTTAGTGCTAATGATGGAAACTCTAGAGCTAACAGAAGTTCGTCGTAGCGTTGACGTATATATGGTTGCCGCAGGCGAAGGAACGATGATCGCGGGCATGCAATTAGCGAATCAATTACGCGATACTGTTGAAGGTGTGCGTGTAATGAGTCACTTCGGTGGCGGTAACTTCAAGAAGCAATTTAAACGTGCTGACAAAGTAGGTGCGGTTGTAGCGCTTGTCCTTGGTGAAAACGAAGTAGCTGATGGAACTGTAGTTCTTAAAGATCTTGTTGCCGGAACACAAGAAACGCTTTCTCAAGCCGACGTAGCTCCAAAAATTGCAGCGCTTATCTAATTAAGCCATTAAAGATTATTAAGCGATGAAGCATTCTTTATCGCTTTACTAAAGAATTAAAGAGGACAGGAAGTGGAACTTTACGATACTGAAGAACAACAAGTTGAAGCCATTAAAGATTGGTGGAAAGAGAATGGCAAAGCCGTAATCTTTGGTGCTGTTATTGGTTTAGGCGGTTTATTTGGCTGGCGTTATTACCAAGACTCAGCGATTCAAGCTCGTGAGGCGGCTTCTGAAAGCTATACTTCAGCAATTTCTGTTTTAGATGCTAAAGGGGCAGATGCACAAGCTGACATTCAAAGCTTTATTGATTCTAACTCTGACGCTGAATACTCTGTTCTAGCGGCAATGCAATTAGCGAAAGCTCAAGTTGAAGCTGGTAACCTTGATGAAGCATTAAAGCAACTAGAGTGGGCTAAGGCGGCAACGAAAGACGCAGCACTTTCTCCATTGCTAGCTTACCGCGTAGCTCGTATTAAAGCTGAGCAAGGTAACTTTGATGCTGCTCTTACTGAGCTAAGCGCGATACCTGACGAATCATGGAAAGGTCGAGTAGCTGAGTTACGAGGTGATATTTCACTTCGTAAAGGTGACTCTGGTGCAGCATACAGCGCGTACTCTGAAGCTCAACAAGCTGCTGATGCAAGCCAAACGCTGCAAATTAAACTCGACGACCTAGCTAAGTAAGGCAGATCTCAATGAAGAGAATGTTCCAAAAATCGGTACTTTCTAAATTCACGATCTGTGCTCTTGGTCTTGGATTACTTGCTGGCTGTGCCAGTGAGGAAGACACTGTCATTATGGCTCCTGTGCCTGTGGTGAAGAGTGAATTTACACCGTCGACTGAGTGGTCAACTTCAATTGGTGACGGAGTCGGGCACTATTTTTCAAAGCTCAACCCTGAGTTTGCTTATGGGAAAGTATTTCTTGCAAGCCGAGATGGCTTAGTAAAAGCACTTGACCCTGAAACGGGCAAAGAAATTTGGAAAGCCGATCTTGAAAAAGAGGTTTATGCACGTTTATCTGGTGGTTTGACTGCTGCTTACGGACAAATATTTGTTGGTACTGAGAACGGCGAAGTCATTTCTCTTGACGAAGAAACGGGTGAAGAACTTTGGCGAGTGCTGGTTAATGGTGAAGTATTAGCTTCTCCTGCAACTGACAGTAACTTAGTCCTTGTTCATACTAGCCGCGGTATGCTGATTGCTCTTGATCAAGCGACTGGCGAACAAAAATGGACAATAAGTACTGAAGTTCCTAGCTTAACACTTCGTGGAGACAGTGCGCCTGTTGCCGTTTCTGGTGGTGTCTTCTGGGGAACTGCAAATGGCCGTTTAGCAGCCGCTATTGTTGAACGTGGTCAACTTATTTGGCAACAGCCTGTTGGCACACCCCAAGGTGCGACTGAAATTGATCGTCTAGTCGATGTTGATGCTTCTCCAATTGTTTTAGGTGGAACGCTTTATACCATTGGTATTAATGGCCAGTTGATAGGAATTGATTTACGTTCAGGTAAACCAACTTGGAAACGTAATTATTCTTCAGCCATCGATATGACTAGCGATGGTAGCCGTATTTTTGTTGTTACGGATAAAGATCATGTAGTAGCTGTGGATGCTCGAAGCGGTACTGAGCTGTGGAAGACAGATAAACTTGAAAACCGCTTACTGACGGCACCAGCACTTATTGATAATTATCTAGTAGTTGGCGACAGTGAAGGTTACTTACATTGGTTAGATCGCTCAACTGGTGAATTTGTTGCTCAGCAGTTAGTGCATGACAGTGGATTCTCGGTTAGCCCTATTGAACTACCTGAAGGTTACTTGATCGTTACTCGCAATGGCGATGTAAAGAAACTGACGATTAGCCAATAAAGCGTGATATAATTCACAATCGGCTCCTGGTTGGTAACAGCTAGGAGCCGTTTTGTTGTTATAAATTTAATAAATCATGTGGTTATAGGTAAAAATTTAAACTTGCTGGCAAGTGTTTACCTATAACTACATTAAGAAATGAAATTGTAGAGGTTGTTATGGTACCTGTTGTTGCTCTAGTAGGGCGTCCAAACGTAGGTAAATCTACGTTATTTAACCGATTGACTCGAACTCGTGATGCATTGGTTGCGGATTTCCCTGGCTTAACGCGTGACCGTAAATATGGTCATGCACATTTTAGTGAGCACGACTTTATTGTTATCGACACTGGTGGTATCGATGGTACTGAAGAAGGTGTTGAAACTAAAATGGCAGAGCAGTCGCTAGCGGCGATTGATGAAGCTGATGTCGTTTTATTTATGGTAGATGGCCGTGCAGGTCTAACACCTTCAGATGTAGCGATTGCCAAGCACCTGCGTCAACTAGAAAAGCCTTCAATGCTAGTAGTAAATAAGGTTGATGGTATTGACCCTGATGCAGCAAGTGCTGATTTCTGGCAACTGGGTGTTGAAGACATGTACCAAATTGCTGCGGCTCATGGTCGTGGTGTAACAGCTTTGATTGATCTAGCTCTTAATCCTTTTGCAGAAGCACTAAAAGCGGAAAACGGCGAAGTAAGTGATTTAACTGAGTTCGAAGACGACGAAGAAGAAGAGCAAGTTGATTTCACTGAAGAAGAAGCTGAAGAAGAGTTCAAGCGTCTTCAAGATCAACCAATCAAACTAGCAATCATTGGTCGACCAAATGTAGGTAAATCTACGCTAACAAACCGTATTCTTGGCGAAGAGCGTGTTGTTGTTTACGATATGCCTGGGACAACTCGTGATTCAATTTACATCCCAATGCAGCGTGACGAGCGTGAATACGTTCTGATTGATACTGCGGGTGTTCGTCGCCGTAAAAACATCAATGAAACAGTAGAGAAGTTCTCTGTAGTTAAGACTCTGAAAGCAATTGAAGATGCTAACGTAGTATTGCTGCTTATTGATGCTCGTGAAAACATCTCAGATCAAGATTTAAGCCTTCTTGGTTTTGCATTGAATGCTGGTCGTTCAATCGTAATTGCAGTAAACAAGTGGGACGGTCTTGATAGCGATGTTAAAGAGCATGTGAAGAAAGAACTAGACCGTCGTTTAGGTTTCGTGGATTTTGCTCGCATTCACTTTATTTCTGCACTTCACGGAACTGGTGTTGGTCACTTATTTGAATCTGTTGAAGAAGCATATAAATCAGCAACGACGCGTGTAGGTACTTCAGTGTTGACTCGTATCATGAAGATGGCTACAGATGATCACCAGCCGCCAATGGTTCGTGGACGCCGTGTTAAGCTTAAGTATGCACATGCTGGTGGTTATAACCCGCCAATTATCGTTATTCACGGTAACCAAGTTCGCAACTTACCAGATTCATACAAACGTTTCTTGATGAATTACTACCGTCGTTCTTTGGAGATCATGGGTACACCAATTCGTATTCAATTCCAAAATAGTGAAAACCCGTTTGAAGCTAAAACAAATAAGCTGACGATTTCACAAGAGCGTAAACGTAAACGTATGATGTCGATGATGAAAGGTCGTAAATAACCTTCCTCCCTTACATTTAAATACCCGAGCTTAGTCTTGGGTATTTTTTTAACCAAAATTCAGTAAAGAAATAGATATGACAAACAATAAAGCAGTACTCCCAACAAAAATTAAGTTTTGCCACAATACGTGGACGTTAGAGGCGGCGGTTCAACTGGTAGAAAAACATGAAGGTAAAATTTATCTCGTTACTGATGAAACTCCTTTTCACCCTGTAAGCCATATTTGGCCAGATCATCCAGCAGACCGAGGAACGATTCAATTTAAAAACACCTTGTGTCCAGTTGAAGATTGCTTAGTCGGTGCGTTTGAAGAAGCAACAGGGCTGTTATTTGTAGGCTCCGATATTCCAGTTAAACGAAACACTGAGGGCTGGATCTTTGTTGTTGTCCACCAACTTTCTGAAGAAGCAAGTTCACTGGAAGTTGGAGACACCATTCAGTTGAATGTGGATCAAGATTATCAAATGAGCTTGAGCCGAGGTCATAGTGCTGGTCATATCGCTTTCTTAGCACTTAATAAAATATTATCAGCTTCTTACTGGCGCAAAGATGCAGATAGAAAAGACCCACTGGGTAGTTATGATTTTAATAGCTATGCTCAAGTGACGAGCTTTGTAACACCTGATACCTGTATTGACACATACCGTTTAGGTAAAACGATTAAAAAACGTGGTTTAAATGTGGCTGATATGCTGAGCAATCTTAAAGCCATTGAATCAAGTATTAATCAGTTGATTGATACTTGGTTGGCGGAATCAACGGACGTAACTATGAGGTTAGAAGGTGACACTCTTACTGATTCCCGTTACTGGGAGTGTTTAATTGATGGTGAGACCGTATCAATACCTTGCGGAGGAAGTCATATCAATAGCATTAAGGAACTTCACCAAGTTACAGTTACATTAAATATCTTGGATGAACAACATATTGAAATGCACACCGATGTAAACTCTGCCTGCTAGTGTTCTTTGTTATTACAAAACTCTGTAAAGTGTGGTTTAGATATTATAACTAAGATTATAATTCTATTTAAAATGAGAATGCAGCATATGTAACTTATGCTTTCGGTGTGTGGTGATATAAATATTCTTTTAAGGGTAGATCGCTGATCAAATTAGATAAAGCGAAAGATCACATAAAGATCTTTCGCTTTAAATTTATTAATGACCTTTTAGTATTTGTTTGCAAAATAGACTATAGATGTATAAATTACGCACGAATCCTATAGGAAGTTGTTGTAAATGGACCAAGAATTTTTATTAGAAGCTCATCGTTCCGTAAACTCCTTACTTAAAAAGCTCGCTCTTGGGCTTGATCGACAAGCCCTGAACAAGAAAGTAATTGCGCTAACAGAGGATCTTTTTGGTAAGAGAAAGGCCTCAATTCTACTTTTGGATCCTTCAACACAAAGGCTACATTTAGAATCGGCTCCAAATTTGCCAGATTTTTATAATGAAGCAATTGAAGGAGTAAAAATTGGTGTTGGGATTGGCTCATGCGGTGAAGCTGCGGCATTAAAAAAGCCTGTTATCGTTTCTAATATAAATGAGCACCCTAATTGGTCTCTTTTTCTAGCATTAACTCAGCGTGCAAATCTTCATGCTTGTTGGTCTGTCCCTATCATTTCGTCGCATAATCAAGTGTTGGGTACTTTTGCTATTTATAGCGATTTACCATCAAGCCCTGGTGAACTCGAAACTGAGATTCTTGAACTTCTTGCTTCCTTATATTCTGTTGCGCTTGAAAAGTTTGCAATGGAAACTCAACTCAACTTTTATGCTAATCGAGACTCATTAACGCATTGTTATAACCGCAGAGCTTTATTTTCTGAGGCCAAGAAAGTGATGGATGGCGAGTGTTTTTCTGGCAAGGTCATGTCATGTCTTTTTGTGGATATTGATAAGTTTAAATTTATTAATGATAATTTTGGGCATAAATTTGGTGATCAAATCCTAACGACAGTTGCTGATACTTTGTCTTCAGTATCTTCGCCATGTTCAAAAATAGGGCGCTACGGAGGAGATGAATTTGTTATCTTTTCTTGTTTTACTTCTGAAGAAGTCGCTCAGAACTATTATTTAGCTCTGAATTCAAAATTGAAGGAAGTGCTA
Source organism: Vibrio gallaecicus (assembly GCF_024347495.1). NCBI lineage: Bacteria > Pseudomonadati > Pseudomonadota > Gammaproteobacteria > Vibrionales > Vibrionaceae > Vibrio > Vibrio gallaecicus. The sequence goes on from NZ_AP025490.1 coordinate 702,876, forward strand.
CTTATCAATGAAATGCAATTTTCTGTAAGTGTTGGATTAGCTTGTGCGAAAGATGAGGTGAACCTAGATCAATTAATCACTTTAGCTGATAAGAACATGTATAAAGTCAAACAAGCTAAATCAAAGTGGTAGTACATTCTGTCGAGACAGGTGAATACCCAAAGATATTATGAGTGACATACTAATGTATTGTCAGAGCGATCTTGTAAGAGCGAATTGAGAGGGAAATGATGCAAGAAAATAGATGCCCAGAATGCCAAGTTGAATTGAATTGGGATGGTCAGTACGTTTGTAATGGTTGCGACTTTCATTTTAAGAAAATTGCTTTTTGTCCTGATTGTGAAGCAGAGTTAGAAAAGTTGCAGGCGTGTGGTTCGGCAAGTTATTTTTGTAACTCTAAGTGTAACGAACTTAAATCAAAGTCTAGAGCTAAATTCATTTTTCAAAAAGTTGAAGCCTAATTGGTTATAAATCCCAAAAGCCAAATCTTTGATATTTGCTTCTGGGATGGATATTCGTTTGATATTTACCTGAGCTTCTCTTTAATAAAAGTCTCGTAAAGCCCCGGCTTCTAAAGCGTCTAACCTAATAATTTAGATAAAATTACACCTATCAGTTTATATCGATGACTTTGGATTCGATGATTCCATCTTCCACTTGTGTTTTTATCACTTCACCCACTTCTACATTTTTAATTGATGAAATAGTTGTTCCAGATTTCGAATGAGAAATACTGTAGCCACGTTTTAAAGTCGCCAGTGGACTAACTGTTTCCAGTTTTTCAGCAGCCATCGCTAGCTGGTGGCGCGTGGTTAGTAAACTTCTATCCATTGCGTCTAATAACTTCTGCTCAGATCGTTGTAGATGAAGTTTTTGTTCACCTAAACGTTTTATTGGAGAATGAAGTTGTAGCTGGTGATGTTTGCGTTCAATATCTTGAGAGCGTACTTTGATGAATTTGTTTATGCTTTGACGCAAACGTGTATCAAGATCATCCAACTGCTGGCTTTGTTTTTGTAATTGGTAACTCGGATGGTTTCTTTCTAGTCGGTGTGTAAGCAATTGGGTGTGCTTACCTTGCTTGAGTAGAAAATGGCGAATGGCACTATTTAAACGCGCTTTCTTAGCAGCGAAAGCTTGCTCTTTATTACTATTATCACGGCTCACTAGCTCTGCGGCAGCAGATGGCGTAGGTGCACGCATATCTGCAACGAAATCCGCAATTGTCACGTCTACTTCATGACCTACAGCACTGATGATAGGAATTTGGCTTGCTGCGATAGTTCTCGCAACAATTTCATTATTGAAGCACCATAAATCTTCTAATGAGCCTCCCCCTCGACCCACAATTAACACATCACATTCATCACGTTCATTTGCTCGACCTATAGCTTGTGCTATTTGAATCGAGGCTTCTTCACCTTGAACCATTGTTGGATAAATGACGACGGGTAATGATGGATCTCTTCGCTTTAAAACATCCAAAATATCGTAAAGTGCAGCGCCTGTTTTAGAGGTAATGATACCGACTCGTTTAGGGTGTTCAGGTAAGTCTTGTTTACTAGATTGAGAGAATAAACCTTCTGCAGCGAGATTCATTTTCAGCTTCTCGAATTCTTGTTGAAGTCGACCATCACCTTCAGGCTGCATGCTTTCAATTATCAGTTGGTAATCACCACGTGGTTCATAAAGAGAAAGGCGAGCTTTCACTAGAACTTGGTTACCATTTTTAGGTTTAAATGAAACATTACGGTTGTTCCCACGGAACATCGCACACTTTACTTGAGCTCGAGAATCTTTAAGCGTTAGGTACCAGTGACCTGAAACCGGAGCTGAGAAATTAGAAATTTCGCCGATCAGCCAGACAATTCCCATTTCATTTTCAAGAAGTAAGCGAACCTCAGAGTTGAGGCGAGACACAGTGAAGATATTTGGATTGGTCATAGAGTGACTATCATTCTTAGAATCTAACCCACAAGACGTGAGTATGGAAGATAGCGGCAATATAATACATAGCAAGGGGTATAATGCAAATTAAAATTATAAAAATGAGTAGCCAAGCGATTTCGTTAGCCGTATAATCCGTCCGCAATATCTAATCCAAATGCAGTTTGATTTTCCTTAATTGGCTGCCCTCATTAGGCGAAACGATGAGATTGGATTGTTTCTTTTTACTCCTATTATTGTGAGATATTGCAAATGCTAAGAATTGCCAAAGAAGCGCTGACATTCGACGACGTACTGCTAGTGCCAGCACACTCCACCGTTCTCCCTAATACAGCTGATCTTCGCACTCAGTTGACGAAGAATATTTCCCTAAACATCCCAATGATCTCTGCATCGATGGATACTGTGACAGAAGCTCGCCTAGCGATTGCACTGGCACAAGAAGGCGGAATAGGCTTCATTCATAAGAACATGTCTATAGAACAACAAGCTGAAATGGTTCGCCAGGTTAAAATTTACGAAGCAGGTGTAGTTTCTCACCCTGTTACAGTAAACCCTGACGCGACAATCGCTGATGTTGTAGCTCTTACTGAAAAACACGGTTTTGCCGGTTTCCCTGTTGTTACTGAAACAAACGAACTTGTTGGTATTATTACTGGCCGTGATGTTCGCTTTGTTACTGACCTTTCTAAGAAAGTTGATGTAGTAATGACGCCTAAAGCTCGCCTTGCTTCTGTTAAAGAAGGTGCAACTCGTGAAGAAGTTCAAGAGAAAATGCACGAAGCGCGTGTTGAAAAAGTTCTAGTAGTAAATGATGACTTCCAATTAACAGGAATGATCACTGCAAAAGACTTCCATAAAGCAGAACGTAAACCAAACGCTTGTAAAGATGAGCGCGGCAGCCTACGTGTAGGTGCAGCTGTTGGTGCTGGCGCTGGTAACGAAGAGCGCGTTGCTGCTCTTGTTGAAGCTGGTGTAGACGTTCTACTTATCGACTCTTCACACGGTCACTCTGAAGGCGTACTTAACCGTATCCGCGAAACTCGTGCTGCGTACCCTGATCTACAAATCATCGGTGGTAACGTAGCAACTGGCGCTGGCGCTCGTGCTCTTATCGAAGCGGGTGTTAGTGCGGTTAAAGTGGGTATCGGCCCGGGTTCAATCTGTACTACTCGTATTGTTACTGGTGTAGGTGTTCCTCAAGTAACAGCAATCGCTGATGCCGCTGAAGTGGCAAACGAATACGGTATTCCAGTAATCGCAGATGGCGGTATCCGCTTCTCTGGCGATATCTGTAAAGCTATCGTTGCTGGCGCATCTTGTGTGATGGTTGGTTCAATGTTCGCGGGTACTGAAGAAGCTCCGGGTGAAGTTATCCTTTATAACGGTCGTTCTTACAAGTCTTACCGTGGTATGGGTTCTCTTGGCGCTATGTCTCAAGGTTCTTCTGACCGTTACTTCCAATCTGATAACGCTGCAGACAAGCTTGTTCCAGAAGGTATTGAAGGTCGTATCGCATACAAAGGTCGTCTAAAAGAGATCGTTCACCAACAGATGGGTGGTTTACGCTCAAGCATGGGCCTAACGGGTTCTGCAACTGTTGAAGACATGCGTACTAAAGCTGAGTTTGTTCGTATCTCTGGTGCGGGCATGAAAGAATCTCACGTACACGATGTTCAAATCACGAAAGAAGCACCTAACTACCGTTTAGGTTAATAATACGTCCAAACGTTTGAATAATGTGCTGATTTAGTCGGCACATTATTTTATCTAAAGCCTGTTTTGTTGAACGTATGATTTTTGCAAAACATTGCCTTATAGATAACTTACGAAAACGTTTGCTTTATTTCTTGAAGAGTTAATCAGAGGTGAGTAAACTCGCCTCCGTTTTATCACATAGCCAATAAGACTGCTTACAATGACTAAAAATATTCATGACCAACGTATTCTAATTCTGGACTTCGGTTCTCAATACACACAGCTAGTAGCTCGTCGTATTCGTGAGATCGGTGTTTACTGTGAACTTTGGAGCTGGGACGTAGAAGAAGCGGATATTCGTGAATTCAATCCAGACGGTATCATCCTATCTGGTGGCCCTGAAAGTGTAACGGAAGATAATTCTCCACGTGCACCTCAGTACGTATTTGATTCAGGTGTTCCTGTCTTCGGTATCTGCTACGGCATGCAAACTATGGCTGAGCAACTTGGCGGTAAAGTAGCCACATCTACTGAGCGCGAGTTTGGCTACGCTGCTGTACAAGTAACGGGTGAATCTGCACTTTTCGCAGACCTTGAGACAACTCAAGACGTTTGGATGAGCCACGGTGACAAAGTGGTTGAAATCCCTGCTGATTTCACGAAAATCGCAGAAACAGACACTTGCCCATACGCAGCAATGGCAAACGAAGATAAGAAATACTACGGTGTTCAATTCCACCCAGAAGTAACGCACACTAAAAACGGCCTAAAAATGCTTGAGAACTTCGTTCTTAACGCGTGTGGTTGTGAAGGTCTGTGGACTTCAGCTTCTATCATTGAAGATGCTGTTGCACGAATTAAAGAGCAAGTAGGTGACGACGAAGTTATCCTTGGTCTTTCTGGTGGTGTTGATTCATCTGTAGTTGCGATGCTTGCTCACCGCGCTATCGGCGACAAACTAACATGTGTATTTGTAGATAACGGCCTTCTTCGTTTAAACGAAGGTGAGCAGGTTATGGAGATGTTTGGCAACAAGTTTGGCCTAAACATAATCAAAGTAGACGCTGAAGATCGTTTCCTTGACGCTCTGGAAGGCGAAGCTGAACCAGAAGCGAAACGTAAGATCATCGGTCACGTATTCGTAGATATCTTCGACGAAGAGTCTAAGAAACTGAAGAATGCTAAATGGCTTGCTCAGGGTACTATCTATCCAGACGTTATCGAGTCAGCTGCATCTAAGACTGGTAAAGCACACGTAATTAAGTCTCACCACAACGTTGGTGGTCTTCCTGATGATATGGAAATGGGTCTTGTTGAGCCTCTACGTGAGCTGTTTAAAGATGAAGTACGTAAGATTGGTCTAGAACTTGGTCTTCCATACAATATGCTTTACCGCCACCCATTCCCGGGTCCAGGTCTAGGTGTTCGTGTTCTTGGTGAAGTTAAGAAAGAGTACTGTGATCTACTACGTCGTGCTGATGCTATCTTCATTGAAGAGCTTCATGCTGCTGACCTTTACCACAAAGTATCTCAAGCATTCACGGTATTCCTACCTGTACGTTCAGTTGGTGTAATGGGTGATGGTCGTAAGTACGATTGGGTTGTATCTCTACGTGCTGTAGAAACTATCGACTTCATGACGGCTCACTGGGCGCACCTACCATACGACTTCCTAGGTAAGGTATCTAACCGTATTATCAACGAAGTTAACGGCATTTCACGTGTTGTTTACGATATTTCTGGTAAGCCACCAGCAACTATCGAGTGGGAATAGTCCTCGCGTATTGCGAACAATATCTCTGATAAAGTCTTTATCATTGCAATGATGTCTTAAATATTAGAAGCCTCAAACTTAGTTTGGGGCTTTTTATTTTTTTAGACATGGTGTCCAAACTTGATGTCATTTTTACTTAGTACACACGGTTAATTAATAACCTCACTCGCACTTCTTATAGTCTAACAAATCTGGACCTACCTTCTATCTCCAGACCTATCTACTATTTTATCGACTTATTATGGATAGATAGAGAACTAAAAATGTTTAAACCTAAATATTTAGCTACAGTGCTAGGTTGTTTACTGGCGGGCAATAGTTATGCTCAAGTAAATAGCCAATCGTCAATGAATATTCAGCCTGACCCTCAAAACCCCAATGGATATTTGGTTTTAAAGAGTGATCTCCAAGCTGCAGAACAATCTAAAACCGCTGACCCGATGTATGCAATTTGGTCTCAAGCATTAGAAACTCGTCCTAACGCTGTCGTGGAAGCGATTTTTCCTGGCTTGGCAAGCAACCCAGATAACGTAAAACGTGTTGAGCGCGTTTTCCCACAATCTGAGTGGGATTTCTTAACTCAAATGGCGGCTCCAGAATATACCTATACTCGATTCTTGCGTGCTATTGGCAAGTTCCCTGCTTTTTGCGGAGAGTACACCGATGGGCGTGATTCTGACGCGATATGTAAGAAATCTATTGTGACGGCATTTGCTCATTTCTCTCAAGAAACGGGCGGACATATAGCAAAAGATAATACTTGGGATAACCCATTAGCATTGGAAGAGTGGCAACAAGCTTTAGTGCATGTACGTGAAATGGGGTGGTCAGAAGGACAAGAAGGCTACACGACTGGTTGTGGTCAGAATGATTGGCAAAATGCTCGCTGGCCATGTGCTGCCGGTCAAGGTTACTTTGGTCGAGGCGCTAAGCAACTGTCTTATCATTTCAACTATGGTGCGTTCTCTGAGGTCATGTACGACGGGGATGCGACTGTACTGTTGAATAACCCTGGTCTAGTTGCAGATTCTTGGCTAAACCTTGCTTCTGCTATTTGGTTCTTCTTAACGCCTCAAGCTCCTAAACCAGCGATGTTACATGTTATTGACCGTACGTGGACGCCATCTCAGCGGGAGTTAGATGCGGGAATTGGTTATGGCTTCGGCACTACAATCAATGTAATCAATGGTGGTATTGAGTGTGGCGAACAAAATAAAAATAAAGGACAACCAGTTAACCGAATTCGTTACTGGGAAGGTTTAGCTGAACATTACCAAATTCCTATCGAAGCGGATGAAGCGAATACTTGCTGGCAGCAAACGCCTTATGGAAGCTTAAACCTAAATGGTGCGACGGACGTGCTTTACACTAACTGGGACGGCAATTGGAAATACTATGCTGATCGCCCAGAAGGTTACTCGTTCGAGTGTGAACTTGTTGGTTTCCAAACGGCTTATTCAGCGTTAGTCCCTGGGGATTACGAAAAGTGTGTGACGAATTTCTATGGTTCTCATGCAAGCTGGCCTGAAGTGAAAGTGGTTGATAAACTAGATCCAACTGACCCTGGTACAGATCCTGGTGGTAATGCATGGGATGCGAATAAGGTCTACAACTCTGGTGATCAAGTTACCTTCAATGGGGCAACTTATGAAGCGAAGTGGTGGAGCCAAGGAAATGAACCAACAGGGGGTGACCCATGGAAGTTGATTTCTGGTGAGCCTGTTCCACCAGTTGTGACCGACCCTACGCCTGTAGACCCACCGGTAACCGAGCCGCCAGTCACTGAACCGCCGGTTGTTGAACCACCTGTCACTGAGCCACCTGTTGTCGTTGACCCATCAGAATTCATTACGTGGGTGCCAGGTGCTAGCCAGGTGAGCAACGGTGATAAAGTGACTTATAACAGCAAGTGTTTTGTTGCGAAAAATGGTCCAGGAACATGGGAAACCCCAACCCAATCTAATTGGTTCTGGGATGAGATTAGTTGTCAGTAATGATGTCTAATATTTAAAGTAGAATAGGGAGTGTTTTGTCACTCCCTTTTTTATTCGTTAATTGCTTGCCAGTGAGGTGGCGGTGTTAATCCCCATCTTTCTATTTCTTCTTTGCTGTAAATAGCTTTACCCTGTTTCCCAATCCGGATTGGTATCTGGTCAGTGTTCTTCCCCGAAAGGATTTGATTGAGAATCTTCCCTGTTTCCATTCCTTGGCTTTGCCCAAATAGAACAACTCCCCCTAGAGCTTTACCTTTTCCAATGGAAAAATCCCAAAACCCGAATAAAGGCACTGGTGTATGTTGATGCGTCCATGCCATTAGCTCGTCTGCGTTAACATGGTGTCCTTTCTTATCAATTAAGGTGTGATATAACCCCATCACAATCGCAGCGTATCCTTTTTCTTTGCTTTCGCTGACGAGGTGTCTCCAACTACTTAAGGTTGTCACGTTTTCGATATCGACAGTGACAGATAGCGAGTTTCTAATCGATTGATACTGCTTTGAAATATATTTTTCTGCAATTTTTGAAGTTGTACCTGAGTCGAATAAGACCAATATTTTCGAGTTCTTATTGTTAATTACATCGCCAATCTCATTGATGCTTTTTATCAATAATGGCTGTTCTAATATCCCTGTTATTTGCGCTTGCCCTTGATAACGAGCAAGGAGTTTTCTCGGGTTAGAATTGATACCCAAAAAGACGATGCTAATAGGCTCGTTATAAAGCTTTGGTAACATAAACTTCAGTGCGTTATCGTCGCCCAATACCACGACATCAGGCTTGAGTTCTTGATAGTGTAAAAAGGCTTTGTGGGCCATTTCTGAAAATTGGTGTTGTGGTAAACGCTTGGTGTCCATTTGGAAGGTCGTTACAGAATGCTCTTCATCTAATGTGTTCCGTATACCTTTTACGTAGTCTTTATCCCATGGATATTCAGAGTGATAACTTTCAATGATCAGCACATCTTCAGCGGAAACTGAAGGTGCAAGTAAAGTAAATAGAAACACCAAGAACAACTTCATCCCTGCTCTCCTTCAATAATCCATCTATTTAGTATAGCTAAGCTATTCGCTTCTATACTGAAAAGTATGCCACCAAGTGGGCATTGGAGTGCAAGGTTATGAGTCGTACTAAAAAATTTGAAGATAGTGATAGCAACCCCATTTATAGCCGTATAGGTCGCCGCATAATTCTGATTATGGTGCTTCTCAGTGGCGTAGTGACGTTACTTGGTACCACTATTCAGCTGTATTGGGATTACAACCGAGAATTTAACAGTGTTGAACAAAGACAGCAGGAAATTAAATCTGTTCACGCTGAATTACTCGGGGCCTCCTTGTGGAGTTATGATTTAGTTCTGCTTCAGCAAAAATTAGAAGGGCTAGTCAACCTCCCTAAGGTTAATTATTTGGAAATTCGTTCTGGCAGTTACACCTTTACTGCGGGAAAGAAAGTGACTAAGTACCCGATTCATGCTGAGTTTGTATTGCAATACCAGCCTCAGGTTGATGCTCCAATAGAAGCTCTTGGCAGTTTGTATATGGAATCCAATGGAGAGGAAATCTACAGTTATTTACTTCGCCAGTTCTTGGTTACTTTAGTGATTAACGCTATCAAAACGACAATTGTTTGTTACCTGATCCTCATGGTTTTCCATAAAAATGTAAATCGACGTATTTTTGCTGTGGCAACCTATCTACGTAAGTTCAACCCAAGGCACCCAAGTGACCCATTAAAGCTGGCTTATCATCCATGGGTAATGGAACAGGATGATGAGTTGAATTGGTTGGCAGACGAAACCAATAAAATTACGGGTAATATTCGAACCCTCTACAATAATATTCGATTCGAACAAGAACGATTTGTCGATTTTGCCAATGTGTCTTCAGATTGGCTTTGGGAGACTGATGAAATTGGCAGGTTAGTGTTTGTATCTGAAGCTATGCAGAAAGCTCTGAATATTGATATTCATCAGCATCCTTTTATTAATGATGTCGGTGGAATACATGATGCCTACAGCTTGATCTACCACCTAAGTAAGCAAGAAGACTTTTCAATGTGCGAAGTGAATCTAGAAATTGATGGGCAGCATTTTTATATGATTTTTCAAGGGATGAGCGTTCTTAAAAAGAATAAATTCAAAGGGTACCGAGGCAGTTCTATTGATGTAACAGCATTAAAAGATGCACAGTTTAGGCTTGAAGATTTAAATCAAAACCTAGAAATTAAAGTGGCAGAACGTACGTGTGACCTTGAGCGAAGTATGCAGTGTTTAGAAGAGACCCAAGAGCAACTTGTTGAGTCAGAAAAGCTGGCGGCATTAGGTGGATTAGTTGCGGGTGTCGCTCATGAAGTTAATACACCGCTTGGTATTGCTGTCACGGCTTCTTCTCTGATTAAAGAGTCGTGTAATGAATTGAACAATGCGTTTACTTCACAAACATTAACGAGCCAGCAATTTGAACAAATCATGCAGCAGATGAACCAAGCAAGCGTTTTACTAGAGGATAACTTAAATCGTGGCGCTAAATTGATCAGAGATTTCAAGCAAACTGCAGTGGACCAAGTATCAGAAAGTCGCAGTCAATTTAACGTAAAACAAAGCTTAGATGCGCTCATTGCCAGTATTCATCCTGAAACGAGAAAAGTACCAGTAACTCCATGCTTAGACGGCGATCCCAGTATCACAATGAACAGTTTACCTGGCGTATTAACGCAAGTGGTATCTAACCTCATTTTGAACAGCGTGAATCATGCTTTCTCTGAGAAGCAAGATGCGGAGATAATACTGAACTTTCATGTAGAGGGTGATTACATTATTTTTATTTATAGAGATAACGGCTGTGGCGTAGACAGAACCTTACATCAGAAAATTTTTGAACCCTTTTTCACCAGTAAAAGAGGACAAGGTGGTTCTGGGCTTGGTTTGAACTTGGTTTTTAATTTGATTCATCAGAAACTTGCTGGGCAACTCAGCTTTGAATCTGAATTAGGGAGTGGAGTGACTTTTACTTTTTCATTACCTAGAAATTTACCGATGAACGATGAAAAATCAAATGAGCCCTAAACCCTAAACCATGAATTATGAACATCGATGATGGATACTGAAAGTCTAATCTGGGTGTGATTCTCGAATCTCAATAAATTCATTCCAATGTTCAACAAGTAGATCGACAAGTTTGGGTTCAAAGTGCTTACCTCTTTGAGCGAAGACTTCATTTTTAATGTCATCATCTGACCATGCTTTTTTGTAACTGCGAATTGACCCTAGCGCATCAAATACATCTGCTAACGCAGTAATTCGACCACTAATAGGAATATCAAATTGGCTTAGTTGGGTAGGGTAGCCATTACCGTCCCATTTTTCATGGTGGTTTTGAGCGATCTCTTTAGCGACAGAAATGAGTTTTCGTTTTGATTTACTGAGAATGTCGACACCATATTCAACATGCTTTTGCATGGTTGCCCATTCCTCAGCATCTAGTTTTCCTGGTTTATGCAAAATGCTATCAGGTATGGCGACCTTTCCCACATCATGCAAAGGTGAGGCATGCTTTATCATCTGAACTTCTTGTGGAGGTAATCCATAAAGCTGTGCTAGTTTTTCACTAAAAAGTGAAACTCTTTGTACATGAGCACCAGTTTCTTTGCTTCTTGCCTCTACCGCATTTGCTAAGTTATAGACCAACTCCTTAGATGTTTCGCGTAGGTCGACAAGTAGGTTTAGGTTTTCAAAAGTTAGCCCAATATTGTGCATATAGATTTCGAGTAATTGCTTATCTAATTCACTCAGTTTATGGGATATATTGATATAGAGAAGGCTGTCTACTCCGGATTCATCAGTCATATGAAAAACATAGGCATCATCATAGCTTTGGCTACTTTGTTGGGTAAGCGCAAACTGACAACGGGCTGAGACAACCTCGGGTAATACTTCAAAGAGGCATTCAGAGTAAGAATCTACATAATCCCCCGTCGCGGCTAATGTTAACGCTCGTGACTCTTCACCATCAGGTCGAGGTTTGACTAAGCAATAAAAGGCAGAGGCGTCTAATTGAATCAACGATGTTAATTGGCTCAAAACAGAAGAGGCATAATCTTTTAAAGTAGTTGTATTTTGGACGTTTGCTGAAGCTTGAATCACCTTGCTCAGCCCTTCTTTTTGGACTTCAATGGTGGTCAGATCTCGGTAGGCACGAAGCATTGAATAGAGGAGAGTCTTGAGTTTCTGTGTCGTCAACTCGGTTTTTTCTTTGTAGTCATCAATTTCATACTCTTGAATAACAAAATCTTCAGGCGCTTGCCCGGCTTGTCCCGTTCTAAGGACTAAACGAATTTTAGTATTTTTCAGCTCTTCCCTTATGTATTTGACCACATCTAACCCTGCATGATCATGCTCCATCACCACGTCTACTAACGCAAGAGCAATGTCTTTATGTTGAGCCAAAATGCTTTTGGCTTCAGCCGCAGAGTAAGCCGAGATAAGGTCTAAACCTTTCCCTTGGAATGTAAAGTTAGCTAGTACCAACTTAGTCACTTGGTGCATCTGCTCATCGTCATCGATTAACAATACTTTCCACTGTGCCACATCTAAAGGAGGTGGCACGGGTGTACTGGGAGATGAAGAGAGTTCCCTGTGATCGGCAAACAAATCCATATGCAATCTCGATTCAACATTAATAGCCTCTTTTATAGGTTTAGCATAGTTCAATGCTTCACGTATGGATTGGCACTGTGAAATCCCATCAAAGGATGTAAATACGAAAAATTTAAAATGCGTTATCACAGAATGTTATAAGAATGAATATTATCTAGTTCACATTTGTATATGTGATCATTTGTACAACCTTAGTTTTCGATAACTTAATTTTTGTTACTGAAGTTTATAGATTAAAATTTTCTTACAATTTATATCGTTTTTTTTGATAATAAACACTTTAGTAAGGTAAATCTGCAATGTCGACCAAACTAGCTAACCCTGCGCCACTTGGCCTAATGGGGTTCGGTATGACCACTATTCTTCTTAATATCCACAATGCTGGGTTTTTCCCAATTGATTCAATGATTCTTGCGATGGGTATTTTCTACGGTGGTATTAGCCAGGTGCTTGTTGGCATGATGTGCTTTAAGCGTGGTGATACGTTTGGTACAACCGCATTTACTTCTTACGGTCTATTCTGGTTAACATTGGTTGGGCTTATTGTTATGCCTTACATGGGTTTACCAGCAAGCCCAGCAAGCTTTATGGGTTGGTACTTACTATTGTGGGGTATCTTCACTGGCTTTATGTTCATTGGTTCACTTTGTTACCCAGTGGCAAAGCAAGTGGTATTTGGTTCACTGACGATTCTATTCTTCTTGCTTGCTGCTCGTGATTTTACTGGCAGCGAATTAATCGGCACTATCGCGGGGTTTGAAGGTATCTTCTGTGGTGCATCTGCAATCTACTTTGCAATGGCTCAAGTAATCAATAATGAGTACGGTCGTACGGTGTTACCTGTTGGAGAAAAGAAACCAGCAGAACAATTAATGACTCAAGAGATTGCTGCTTAATAGTAATTTGCTTAATTGAAAGTCATGCTAGTGCTGCTTTAAAGCCTGGGTGACTTTAATACAAAAGAAAAGGGTTAGCATTTGCTAACCCTTTTTCATATCCACTGCTTATTTTAAATAAGTCATTTTATGTTTTTAAGTACTTTCAAACTCACCATTATGTTGATGGTTGTTCTACAGCATCAGCTTGCTTAACTTCAGATTTTGGATCTATACCTGTTTTGCGTTTGTATTTCTCTTCCCAGTAAGTAGCACCTTTGATGCCAAGTTTTACTGGGTTAAAAGTAAACTCAGTCACGCCAGCTCGTTGCTGTTCTTCGTAATCATGTAAAGCTTTAATTGCAGGCTTCGCCATGAAGAAGATGATAAGAATACCAACAATGTTCAACCAAGCCATCAAGCCAACACCTACATCACCCATAGCCCAAGCAAGGTTTGCTGCTTTTACTGTACCGTAGAAAACAGCAGTGATAAGTACAAGCTTAAGTGCGAACATCATTCCAGGGATCTTAACGGTGCGTCTTAGGTACGCAATGTTAGTTTCTGCGATGTAGTAGTAAGCAAGAATGGTTGTAAATGCGAAGAAGAATAGAGCAAATGCGATGAACGGTTTGCCGATTCCTGGTAGCGCACTTTCGATCGCCATTTGAGTAAATACAGGGCCATTAGCACCGATATTTGCGGCTAAGTTCTGAACAAGGAAAACACCTTCAGCGCCACCATGTACGTTATAAGCACCAGTGATGATGATCATGAATGCAGTCGCTGAACAAACAAGTAGCGTATCAATGTAGATAGAGAATGCTTGTACCAAACCTTGCTGAGCTGGGTGATCAACACTTGCAGCTGCAGCTGCGTGAGGACCAGTACCTTGACCAGCTTCGTTTGAGTAGACACCACGTTTCACACCCCAACCAATTGCAGCACCAAAGCCTGCCATAGGAGTGAATGCGTCGCCAATGATCATAGAGAAAACAACAGGTACTTGACCGATGTTCAATAGGATAATAACGAAGGCAACAATGATGTAAGCCAGCGCCATAAATGGAACAACGATTTGAGTAAAGTTTGCAATACGCTTAACACCACCAAAGATGATGAATGCTAGGATGACTGCGATGATTGTACCGGTTAAAATTTTGGCAAAACTAAAGGTACCGATAGCTGTTTCAATCATGTCACCAGAACCGAATGCGGCTTCTACTGCATTACCAATACTGTTCGATTGAACGCCTGGAAGTAAAATACCACAAGCGAAAATTGTCGAGATAGCAAAGATCCAAGCATACCATTTCTGACCCATTGCCTTTTCAATATAGTAAGCTGGACCACCACGGAATTGACCTTCATCTTCTTCTTTATAGATTTGAGCCAGTGTTGATTCTGCATATGCAGTTGCTGCACCGAAGAAAGCAACGACCCACATCCAAAATACTGCACCAGGACCACCAAAGCCAATCGCGGCAGCAACACCAGCAATGTTACCAGTACCAACACGACCAGATAGCGATACTGCTAATGCTTGGAAAGAAGAGATTCCTTTTTCAGAACTTTTACCATTAAGAAGCAAGCGCCACATTTCAAAGAAGTGACGAATTTGTACGAATCGAGTCATTATGGAGTAGAACAAACCTGCGCCTAAGCACAAGTAAATCAGCACTGGGCTCCATATAATTCCATTCAAAAAATCAACGAGTGACTGCATGAGTATTTTCCCTGTTATTAACTATTATGTTTATTTTTCGTTCGATATATTAATCTTTTTGTAACTTATTTGTTAATTTATTTATCTGCTTTTATCTTAATGCGTGATGCCAAGCACGAAATGCTAATTAAGTGTTAAAATTTAGTATTGGCATACCGATGCCCTTAATATCTGCATATATATGCGTCCATTCTGCAAAATGTCAGGATTAACGTCGGTTTTAAGTTTTTTATATGCAACGAATTTAATTCTGAATGATGTTCACTATGTAACCTGTTGTGCTGGTGGTTTTATGGGCTCTAAAGGTACCTGGAAACAGAAAGATCTGAGTAATCGATATCAGGTTTGCGTTTTGACACTATGTCTGCGAGTAACTTTCCAGAACCACAAGCCATAGTCCAACCTAATGTGCCGTGACCTGTATTCGTGAATAAGTTTTCTATCGGTGTTGCGCCGATGATAGGGGTTCCATCAGGTGTCATAGGTCTTAGTCCTGTCCAAAACTCCGCTTGCTGTAAATCCCCCGCATTTGGGAATAAATCTTGGATAACAAGTTCTATTGTTTTTCTTCTTTTTTCAGGAAGTTCTAAATTAAAACCGCTCAATTCAGCGGTACCAGCGACCCTTAATCTGTCATCAAAACGAGTGAGGGCAACTTTATACGTTTCATCCATCACGGTTGAGCGTGGTGCTTGTTCACTATTTTTGATGGGTAAGGTTAGCGAGTAGCCTTTTACTGGGTAGGTCGGAAGTGTGATACCTAAAGGGGCAAGAAGCTGCGCGGAATAGCTTCCACATGCCACCACATAACTGTCTGCGGTCAGCTCTCCTTTATCGGTGAGCACAGATGTAATGCGATTATTGTGGGTAGTTAGACTTTTGATTTGTGTATTGAACATAAAGTTCACACCTAATGAAGACGCTAACTTTTTCAGTTGCTGACAAAATAAAAAGCAGTCGCCAGTTTCATCTTCCGGCAGATGCAGCCCTCCTAGTATTTTATCTTTAACGCCTTTCAGAGCTGGTTCTTTATCAATACAGCCGGTTTGGTCTAAGAGCTCAAAAGCAGTATTCGCTTGCTTAAGAAGCTTCATGTCTTTTTGTACAGCATGTAATTGTTTGGCTGTTCTGAATACTTGAAGCGTTCCTAAGCGACGGCCCTGATATTTAATATTCGTTTGAGCGTTAAGGTCGTTTAAACATTGCTTGCTGTAGTTAGCAACACGCAGCATACGAGCTTTATTTTGGTCGTAACGCTGTGTGGTACAGTTGCTTACCATTTTTGAAGCCCACTTGATGGTCGCGAAAGAGAGTGGGGGAGTGATCTTTAAAGGAGCATGTTGTTGCGTGAGCCACTTTACCGCTTTTAGGGGAACTCCTGGAGCTGCCCAAGGTGATGAATACCCATAGGAAATTTGCCCTGCGTTAGCAAAGCTGGTTTCATTTGCTGCCACATCTTGCCTGTCAATAACTGTGACTTGGTGCCCTTGCTGAGCAAGATACCATGCACTTGTTAAACCAATCACGCCACTGCCTAACACAATAATTTTCATATTATCCCCTAAATTCTGTAGAGATAGAGTGTCTTGTTTACAAATTGCTAACAATCGATATAAATTAACAGCAGGTTATAGTTTTACTAAAGGCTGAGTGTGAAGTATTTGAAAAGTAATATGGCGGTGTCTCTGATGACATTCATAGAAGTTGGTCAGCACTCTAGCCTGACTAGTGCTGCTAAATCTATGTGCTTAACAACAGGAGCAATAAGCCAGCAGCTATTGCAGTTAGAGCAAAAGCTTGGGCTGACGCTAGTGGAAAGGCATTCTAGAGGAATACGCTTAACGGAAGTTGGTTCCCGTTTGCATCAAGTTTCTAAATCTAGCCTTGAGGATATAGATGCAGTATTAGCTCAGCTCGATTTTACAAGTCAGCAGAGTACAGAGATTCGCTTAAAACTCACTCCTTCTTTTGCGTTTAAATGGTTGGTCCCAAGACTTGAGGCTTTTCATAGGCTTTACCCTGATATTCAAGTTCAAACCTTTGCAGAAGGTGCAATTGTTGATAAATCAGGGGGAGACTTTGATATTGCGATTGATTATGGCGAATTGCCTTATTTGGATTCACATGCAAGTTTGTTATTTGAAGAGTATTTAGTGCCAGTCGCCAGCCCACATTATTTGAAAACTCTGTTAGCTAAAGGCTCGACTGAAAATTCTGCAGGGATTGTTGTCGATATTGATTGGACGAGTGTCACCTTGTTGCACGATGCCCAACCTTGGCTAGGTTCTAACAGGGATCAAGAGTGGTCTTATTGGGCAAATAAAATGAATTTAGAGTTCGATACAAATCGAGGTCATTTTTTTAATCGAACAGATATGGCAATGGCAGCTGCGGAAGCTAGTGTAGGGGTTGCGCTTGCCAGAAAAGCATTGATTAAAGATGAGTTAGAGACCGGACGTTTAGTGGCATTATCGGTAGAGATTAAAGCAGACGCTGGATATTTTGCGTTAACCCATTCCTCTAGCAGAGCCGTTCAATCATTTTTGGAATGGTTATCGCAGCAAATTGAATATTAGTAATCGGTTTTTAAATCATATTTTTTTGCTCTGCCGTACAACCTTGCTAGATAACTTCTACAATTATCAATAACTGTAAGGAGGAGCCATGGAAGAAGAAAAAATAACATGTGGTTACGTAAATCCCGACGGTTGGCATTGTGAAGAAGAATGTGGAGATTCAGGGCTCTGTTACTGGCATGATCCTAAAGTCGACAAAAGTAATGATGACGTAAAAGAAAAAATAGAACGATGGGCCATAGCCGGCAAACCACTTGATGGATTCCAATTAGCTAAAACAAACTTGCGTGATATCGACTTGGTTAATCGTGGGTGCAAGAAAGGTTATTCCTGTCGAAATGTTGATTTTTACAGAGCTGATTTAAGAGACGCGCATTTCTTTGGGCTTGATCTACGTGGTTCTTCACTGATGAAAGCAAAAATGGTGAATGCTAATTTACACTGCGCTCACTTGGACAATTGTAACTTACTTGGCTCTGATTTAGGGCGAGCTAGGTTGGATAACATCAATTGGGGAAATTCATTAAAACAAGAGACTGAAGCTAAGAAATCAGAAAAACGCAAAGAGAGAAGTAAAGCCAGATCGTTGTATCAAGAAGCAGAAGAGGTATGTAGAAATATACGTAAGCAATGTGAAAAGCAGGGGTTGTTCGAGACAGCGGGGATGTTTTTCACTAAAGAAATGCGATTTCGTCGTTACCAGTTACCTCGGTATAGTTTTCATCGTTTTATTTCTAAGTTGGTGGATTATTTTTGTGGCTATGGCGAGTCCCCATTGCGTGTTGTCCTTTTTTCTATCGTTCTTATTATTACTTGTGCAGTTGCGTATTTTTTCCTAGATACGACCATTACTTCCAATACAGACACCAGTGCACCTTACTTTCTTCTTTTAGAGTTTTTTAATGCTCTTTATTTTAGCGTTGTGACGTTTACAACCCTTGGGTATGGAGATATATCGCCTGTTGGGATTGCTCGGTTTATTGCTGCAGTTGAAGCCTTTATGGGGAGTTTTATCATGGCATTGTTTGTTGTTGTATTTGTAAAGAAAATGACTCGATGAAAAATATATTACTTATTTATTAAGCCGGTTTGTAGCTGAAGCTAATATGTAACAAATTTGTATGGCAATTGTCCATTTGGTCTTTTGTTATAGATACTTACATTATATTTGTCTTGTGTTTTAACCATGTACTGGGAGAATGTAAACTCGTACATTGGGTTATGGTTGAGGCATAAGTGAAATCATCAGGAAGTCAAAATCATAGCAAGAAAAAAACAAGTAATAAGAAAAAAAAGAAGAGCCTCGTTAGAGCTTGGGTTGAAGTTATGCTTTGGCTAATGCCAGTGACGGTTGGTGTTCTAACTGCCTATGCATTAAGTAAGTAACTCTTCAAGCTTTAATACATTTATGATCTGCTTAATCGCATCCCCTCACACCATCCATAAACACTTTGTTTATATAATTCCTTTTACTTCGGACTCGACCTCCACAGTATTGCATTTTTTGTGTTTGATTTTAGCTACACCTCAACTCTCATTTTTGGTGTAATTCACTGCTAGCAAGTCATTCAAATTAGATGAACAGGTCCATCTTTTGTTTTCCTGAATAAACATCATCCTAACTTACCTTCAAACTGCTCATACGATTTGTTTTGTGAGTAAACACTTTGAAACTAAAAAAACTATTGTTGATTATGAGTTGGTTTTTAAGCTTTTATGCATTGAGTGATCAATCTTGGGAAGAGCAGGTTGTTTACAGTATAGGTGACTGTGTGGCTCATAATGGGGAAGCTTTTGTCGCGACACACTGGAATAAAGGTAACGAGCCTTATATTGGCAAGAGCCATTGGGAAGGTTGGGTACATGTAAATTCATCTATCCCACAGTTTGAAGTAGATAAAAATTATCATAGCGGGCTGGTGGTTTATGTAAACGGAGATTTATACCTATCTAAATGGGGCAACAAAGGAGAACACCCTGAAACGTCATGGTATTGGAGAAGGCTGGCAACTGATGGTGTCCTAGATAGAAGTACTAATGCGCCGGGTGAATCATCTGACCCTAAATCTGCAGAAGTCATCTTAGGTACGGATTTAAACAGAAATAATATTAAAGACAGCTTTGAACTAGGTGTGCTAGATACATATCAAAATGAAGAACTTCGGAGAATGGCACTGAATGTGTCATTTATTTATCGTGCTTTACATGAGTTAGAGCTTGATGAGTCGATTAACTTATTGGAAGAAGAGTCATACGAGCTGTTTAATTCTCTTTTTGCATGGGAAAACTGCATGGTAGAGATCAGAAAGCTTCATGATTTAAAGGACCCAATGTCTTTATATCTAGATTCTATCTATGCCTCTTTGTTATATCGATTCGGTCAAAATGAAGCTTACCGAGATTTAAATGGCGAATTCAATTTCTCAGAGGAAGTGCTTACTAGAAGTAATTGCAGCTATTATGAATTTTGATTTGATATACAAAAAAGCCCAACTCTTGCGAGTTGGGCTTTTCTAAACGTTTGGTGGGCTGGCGGCATCTGAATTTATCTAGTAACTAGTTGTTTTATAATTTTATTTTTCATCTTGGTACTTTTCTTGGTACTAAAGTTATACGTTACCCACTAAATTAAATAATTCTACTAAGTTTTATAATTGTGTCTTAAGTCTGATTTTTTATATTGAGAGCCCAAATTGCTATCCATCAATACCCTGTGAACAAGTAAAAAAAGCGGCTCTTTAGAGAGCCGCTTATTACTTAGTCATCACCTAAATAATCATCATTATTTGGGTTATGTGCATCAGACCAATCATCCATATCCGCATCGTTATTTGGGTTGTTGATATCTGACCATACATCGAGCTCATCTTGAGACATATCACTTGAATTTGGCATATTACTTATTCCCTTGTTGATTTGGATTTAGTTGCTTACCGCGGTTGCCTTGGTTCTGATCATACTGTCGGTTAGTGCCGTTAGTTCCCTTGTTAGCGTTAGGGATGTTTGCTGCATTGTCTGCTGGTGTGATTTTCTTAGCCATTATCAATTTCCTTGTTTAATAACTAGCCTTGCGGATTTGTTTAATGATTCGCTCAAATCCTTGCCTAGTTGTGATTGCTTTGGGATAAAGCCCATCAGGTGCAACACACCAAACAAACCGGAACCCTCTACCCAACTTAAACCTAATATAGGTAGGGCAAGAGCGGATCTTCTTCCCCCCTAAGTTTGGGTATAAAGCTCCAGCTCTGAGTTGGGCTTCAATACTGAAAGCTCGCTCTACATAGCATGAAGGAAGTTGAGATTGGAACGTATCAATAAGCTGTTTAGTTGAAGTCATTCTTGCTCTCCCTGATGAACTGATAGCAAGAATGATTGAGTGCACTGCACTCGCAACAACTAATTTAATAAATTATTTAATAGGTCATCGAACTCGACGGCTTCGAGGTATTTCTGCTTGATAAGGGTTTGGTATTGAGCCAGCGCAGGAGTTGTATTTCCTAGAGAGCATGCTGCAAGGTAGGCTTTTTCTATATCCTGATTGAAAAAGTGCATGATCATTGATTCACCTTGTGTCAGCAAGGCGCTTTGAGCCAATAGAGCCTGCATTACACTGGTTACACCATTGAGAGAAAGTTGCGGTAACTCTTGAAAAGGGTTTGGTAACTTTTCCTTACTCAGGTCGATGTGTTCTGATTTTAATTTTACGATCAGCTCTGACAGCGCAGTCGTTTGAATGCCAACTGCGAGAATAGATTGTCTACCCATGACGACTGTTTCTAAAAAGTCCGCTGCTTCTATGCGTTTTTTTGAATGAGAAAAGATATCTTTGACTCGTTTACTATCAGCAAAGAACCCTTGTAGCAAGACGGCATTATGGAGTTTGGTTAGGCTATTACTTGCAATGAGCAAGTTGTTCTTTGTTGAGCCCAGCGCCATAGGCTCTTTTTTAACCTCAAAGAAACCTTTGCTTCTTACTAATGGGTACACCAAATCTTTGAATGATTTATGTTCGGCTAGCTTTATGTTGAATAGCTTTTTAATTGCATCAGGCGTTGAGATGTAGCTATCGGTTGAGGTGTAGCTATCGGTTGAGGTGTAGCTATCGTTAGATTTCACACGATAGCTCCAATAGTTTTCGCTCTGGCAACGGCTTATCTTTTAATGACTCGCGTGCAATAAACTGTGCTCGCTCATACCAATCTGAACGGCAGCCATATTCGGACTTTTCATATTGGTCAATTACTCCCAAGCAGTATCCAGCGCGCAAACTTTCTGATAGCGATGTGGTTTGTGCCGCTAACAATTGTTTCGAACTTTTGGAGTCATAAATATTGATAAGTTCAACACAGCTATCGACCAGAGAGAGTTTTTCAGCATTGGAAACCATTGGTAAGATCGCTAGTGCAATAGCAAGCATGGCGTGTTTTTTATTGAGCATTTGTTACCTCAGCGTCCGTTTGTGCTTGTTTAGTATCGTTGTCGTTATTTGGGGTTTCTAATGGGGTGTCTGAGCCTGGGTTTAGAATCAGATCCTGGCTTGGAACTGCAATATACAAGCACAGTAATATAATGCTGAAAGAAAAGATTTGGTCGTAACTTTGCTCTAGCAATAACAGGTTTTTAAATTGCTCGGTACCTTCGAATAGGTCAATAAAAACAATCGTACTGGCACAAAGTAGCGCAGCCGTAATGAATTTTCCGTGCCATAAAAGCGGGGTGCTAATGATATGCCACCAGCGAAGTGAGGTTTTTTTTGTATATACCCAATAGCGTTTTAGCAACACAAGAAATGAGATGAAAAAGATAATCTCGATGGTTGATACATCAGATAACCCATCTTGATATTCAAAAATATTGAGTAATTCAAAACTGATGACTGCAATACTCAGACTGACGAGGAAAATGTAAATTAACGCTTTTAAAATAAATCCTAGCAAGCGACTTAATGTCCAATCAGCCTGCTGTAAATAGTGTTTTAAAGAGGGCGTAGCCAATTTGGGCTTCGGGGTATCGTTGTTGATAGTGCTCTGCTCATGATTTGTTTACGTAATAGATATTTTACATACATCACGGGTATTTAATTGCATAAAAAATAGATATTCATATGAAATGTTATGCAAATCATGGATTGCATCGATGATTTGTTATGTTTGCACTCTTTCATTGCCCCACCAGCCACTTCCCCGTAAAATTCGCGTCATATATCTGTTCGTACCAATACGACAACGTACACCTTTGTACGAGATCACCTCATATTCTGTAGGTAACTTAATGACCAACAAACTCTCCCTTCAACAGCTTGAATCTTTCCTTTGGGAAACGGCTGACATTCTTCGTGGCAACATGGATGCTTCTGAATTTAAAGACTACATCTTTGGCATGATGTTCCTAAAGCGCATGTCGGATGCGTTTGAAGAAGAACAAGAGAAAGTTATTGCCTACTACCTAGGTAAAGGTAAAACACAAGAACAAGCTATCGATCTGGCAAATGATGAAGATGAGTACGACGATACTTTTTACATGCCTGAAAGTTCCCGTTGGTCTGCGCTTAAAGACTTAAAGACTTAAAGACTTAAAGACTTAAAGCACAACATCGGTGAAAGCCTTAATAAAGCCACCGAAGCGATTGAAGAACACAACTCTGCGCTTGAAGGTGTGTTGGTCACTATCGACTTCAACATTAAGAATAAGCTTACCGATGCCAAGCTGCGTGATTTGCTCTCTCACTTTAGCCAGCACCGCTTACGTAACGAAGATTTTGAGCGCCCAGATATGCTGGGAACCGCTTACGAATACCTAATCAAGATGTTTGCCGACAGCGCAGGCAAAAAGGGCGGTGAATTTTATACCCCAAGTGAAGTGGTGCAATTGCTGGTGGCACTGTTAAAACCTCATGCGGGGATGCGTATTTACGATCCAACAACAGGTTCGGGCGGTATGCTGGTTCAAACTCGTAACCACCTTGCTAAAAATGGCGAGAACGCATCAAACCTATCGCTATTTTGGCAAGAGATGAACCTAAATACGTGGGCGATTTGTAAGATGAACATGTTCTTACATGGCGTGCAAAGTGCTGATATTCGTAAGGGCGATACTCTACGCGAGCCTAAGCATACTGAAGGCGGCGAGCTAATGAGCTTTGACCGCGTAATCGCTAACCCGCCGTTCTCACTGAAAAAGTGGGGTAAAGACGAGTGTGACAGCGATGGTTTTGGTCGCTTCCCATATGGGACTCCGCCAAAAGATGCGGGTGATTTAGCCTTTGTTCAACATATGATCGCCAGCACCAATAATGAAGGTATGGTGGGTGTGGTTATGCCTCATGGTGTGCTATTTCGTGGCTCAAGCGAAAAAGCGATTCGCCAAGGTATTTTGGAAGACGATTTGCTAGAAGCGGTGATTGGCCTGCCATCGGGCTTATTCTACGGTACGGGCATTCCTGCATGCTTGCTTATCATCAATAAGAATAAATCCGCAGCTCGTAAGGGCAAAGTCCTGTTCATCAACTCAGAGCTTGAGTTTGAAGAGGGCAAAAACCAGAACAAACTGCGCGAGCAAGACATCACCAAGATTGTCGAAACCTTCGAAAGCCATTCATTTGAAAGTAAGTGCGATATCAAACGCTACGCCAAAGTGGTGAACTTCTCAGAAATCGCCGAGAACGATTTTAACCTCAATATTCGCCGCTATGCCGACACCTCACCACCAGCCGAGATTTTTGATGTACGTGCAATTATTCATGGTGGCGTGCCAGTGCGTGAAGTGGAAGACGAATACATTCAAGAAGAGATCATTCAAGGCTTTGACGTGTCGGTTGTCTTCGAGAAGAAAGATGCAGAGCCTTCAGACGATCAAGAGTACTACGTCTTCAAGCCAAGTATTGAAAGCAAAGAACAGATTCGAGAAGTGATAGAGAAAGCTGATGCGAAGGTTCTCCCCCTAACAATAAGCCAACTTGAACGCTGGTGGGATAAATACCAAGTGTCGTTGAATGAACTTGATGAACAAGTAACGGATGCCGAGCAGGTGATGCAAGGTTACTTGAAGGAGCTGGGTTATGAGTAGCTTGGTTCCTGAAGGGTGGCAGTCAGTAAAATTTAAAGATGTATTCAATGACTATAAATATGGTCCTCGCTTTAGTTCTAAAGACTATGATGATTCTGGCAATGTCAAAACGATTAGGGGAACAGATGTATCTTCTATTGGTGAAATTAAATACCAACAAGTTCCAACAGCCACACTGGATAGGAAATTAGTGGATAATAACAAGTTATGTAATGGTGACTTAGTTATGATAACAACCGCTGATTGTGGGATGACAGCGGTGTTTTATGAACAAAAAATCCCTTATATCGCAAGTGCATACGCTATTCGCCTGACTCCTTCAAAATACATATCATCTGAATACATAAAGTTTTTTATGCAGACATTTAATGCAAAAAAACAAGTCGAATCATTAGTCCGTAAAGGTACGGTTGCTAATTTACCTGGCTCAGATGTAATGTCTTTAGCTTTAAATTTGCCCCCACTCCCAGAGCAAAAGAAAATCGCAGCTATTCTCACTTCTGTCGATGATGTGATAGAAAAAACGCAGGCGCAAATCGACAAGCTTAAAGACCTAAAAACAGGCATGATGCAAGAGCTACTCACCCGTGGTGTCGGTGTGGATGGTAAACCGCATACCGAGTTTAAAGACTCACCAGTGGGCAGGATTCCGAAGGGTTGGGAGGTTAGGGGGATATATGATGTTTGTAATGAAATATTTCTAGGGCTAACAGCGAAGGTTGATTATACGGAATCTGATGGGGCATATCTTATTAGAGCAACTGATATTTCTAATGGAGTACTCTCATTCTCTAAGGCTCGTCAAATTACTCACTCACAGCATCAGTCATTAACGAAGAAAAGACAAGCTAAGCGTGGTGATGTTTTAGTTAGTAAATCAGGATCATTAGGTGTGTGTGCTCTTGTTGATACAGATGTCGAATTTAGTATTTATGAAAGCATTATTGTCTTACAGCCTAAAGGTAGAGTAATTGATTCTAAATATCTTCTTTGGTTGATGCGTGCAACTGAAACTCAAACTCGATTACTTGGTGGTGTTGTAGGTTCAACTGTTGGGCATCTGAATTTAGGTGACTTTAGAAAATTAAAGGTACCAATCCCGTCATTTGAAGAGCAAATTAAGCTAGGGCGTGTATTTGACTCTTTGAATCAAAAATTCACTAGTGTTGAAAATAGATTACTACAATATAAATCACTTAAAAAAGCCCTTATGCAAGATCTCCTAACAGGCAAAAAACGAGTTAAGGTAGACAGCTAATGTTAAAAGCAATTCTTCACGGAAAGGCAGGGCGTATTGAGCACGGTGGGCAAGATTCGGTACGCTGGGCAAGCGTGTTTAAAGCTCGTGAAGATTTGCTCACGTCTACCTTTTTTGAGCGCTTTGCTTACCTATCTGATGATGTTCAAACTCAAATCCTAGCGAGTTGTTTTTCTCTATCGCCTGATGATTTTCAGGTGAAATTTGGTGCATTTCAATCTATCGACTATTGGCCGAGGTATGCTTTAACAGAAGACGGTGAATCTCGCCAAGTTGAACCTGATTTGGTGATCCGCTTTGAATTGTGCAATTTAATTGTAGAAGTAAAACCACCAGCAGGCGGCGACCAATACTATGAGCAGTGGCAAAGAGAGGTGGCTTCTTTTATTCAGTCGGATGAGCACAACGACCTACCGCTATACTTTCTTGCGATTGGGCGTATTGAAACAGGCAACGCGACCCAATGGGCTGAGTTACTTCACGAACGCTATGATTGCCTTAAAACAGTTAGTGCCACTAAGTGGCAAGCCGTTACCGACAACTTGGTTAAGTTAATGGAAGGTGATGGCATAAGCCCCACAGACAGACGAGTGCTTACCGATATGCTAGAAGCATTAGCTTTATATGGGTTAAAAACGAATAGCTTTGAGTTGCATGATCTTATCTGTAACGGTTTTAACGCATTATCACTTCAACACTCATTACTTTCTGATCATAGTATCAAGCAAGAGCTTGTTTCTGCCTGTGCATTTCAGTCTGAACCTCGTCTTATCAATCATAACTTTACTCCCGTCAGTTTAGATACCCTGTCGGTTTGGCCTAGGAACACCCATGAATAACTCACAACCAGAAGATCTGTTCACCCAAGTCAGAACTGCGCACCGTTTGCTCGCAGCCTATTATCAGCGCTTACTGCCGACTCTTGAGCAAATAGCGCATAGCGTTAATACAGAGTTCTATTTTTGGCATCCTGTTCGTTTTGATAAGCCGGGGAAAAATCCGTTTAAAAAGTGGCAGTGGGATTTATTACCCGCCACCAATACGCGCTATGTGTTTAAGCAGTTCAGTAATTACGGCGCCGTCACGCTTAATGATTACATTGTTGAATTTATTGTTATTAATGACTCGGGTGTGAATGATGAAGAGTATCAAGCACAGCCAGACGCATTAAAATTGAAAATCCCTGTAAGTGAAGCGGAAAGTGTTCTGAGGGTAGCGATTTATCGAGCTGTGGTTGAAAAAGTGGGCGATTTTTATCAGCTGTGGGAGGCCGGAAGCTACCCTAACTACTGTGATTCCGCTGAGGTTGAGCAAGACAACCTCTTTTTAAAATATGGTTTCGAAGTCCCTTTAGATAGCCTACTAACAGAGGAAGGCGTTGAAGCGATCACGGCTAGAATTCAACAGCGCCTTGAAGAAACAAAACAGGTAGAGCCCGTCGCATCGCTTTAGCTAGGAATGATATGAAAAACAACGAATTCGATAAAGTAGAAGCGCCTGCCATTGCTCAGTTGGTTCAATTAGGCTGGACGTATGTTCAAGGTAAAAAGCTTGCGCCTAATTACACCGAAACCAATGGTGTCCCTGAGCGTGAATACTTACGTGACGTGGTGCTTGTTAAACGCCTAGAAGCGGCCATTAAACGCATTAACCCTTGGATAAGTGACGAAAACCTTCGCAAAGTTTCTCGTGAGGTTACGCACCCACATTTTGCTGCCTTAATGGAGTACAACCACGCTTTTTATCAAACCATGGTGAATTACCTATCGGTTGAGCAAGATTTAGGTAAAGGGCGCAAAGGGCAAACCGTTAAACTTATTGACTTCGATACGCTTTCTAACAATGAATTTCTAGTCACCAACCAGTTCAAAGTGGAAGGGGTTAACCAGAAAATTATCCCCGATATTATCTGCTTTGTGAACGGCATTCCCCTTGCGGTAATTGAGTGTAAATCGCCATACATTTCAGACCCAATGAGCCATGGTATTGATCAGCTTCGTCGTTATGCAGATTTACGTGAACAGCAAGACGGTGAAGGGGCAGAGAAGCTGTTTTGGTATAACCAACTGATGGTTTCTACCTGTCGTGACCAAGCCAAAGTCGGTACCATTAGCTCGAGCAGCCAGCATTATGGCGATTGGAAAGACGCTTACCCATTCAGTGATGAAGCGTTAGCGAACCAGTCGCTACAAGATAACGTGGTGACGTTTCGTTCTGCGGTAGAGGTTCAATACCCTGATGATGTATTAGATGATGACTCTGTTAGTGAAGCTAATATAGAAAGCCAAGTCGAACTTATGCAAGCAGCAGAACCCAAAGCCAGTTATGAGGTTTTGACCCATGTGACGGCTCAGCAACGTTTACTAGCAGGTATGTTCAGCTTAGACAACTTCCTCGATATCCTGCAAAACTTCATCATCTATGAAACCGATGATGGGAAAATCATCAAGAAAGTGGCTCGCTATCAGCAATATCGAGCGGTGAATAAAGTCATCGAACGATTGAAGGGAGGCAAAGATCGCAAAGCCCTCTCTCGTAAAGAAAGAAGTGGTGTGGTTTGGCATACCCAAGGCAGTGGTAAATCACTCACTATGGTTATGCTTGCCGTTAAGATGCGCCGTGATCCAGAATTACAGCAGTACAAATTAGTGTTCATTACCGATAGAACACAACTGGATGAACAGCTTTCCAATACCTTCCGTGGTGCCCAAGGCGAAACAGTTTATAACGCTGGCTCTGTGGCTGAATTAAAAGAGCTCTTAAAGAAAGATAGCTCTGATCTTGTGACTGCGATGGTGCAAAAGTTCTCTGATCTTGAAAAAGAGCAAGAGAAACAATCGACAGTAGCGGAAGGCTTTGTAGACCTAAACCCGAGTGACAAAATAATCGTTCTTGCTGATGAAGCTCACCGCACACAATTTGGTGGGTTAGCTATGACCATCAATGCCGCGCTACCGAACGCCCCTAAAGTGGGCTTTACGGGTACACCTTTGCTTAAAACGCAAAAGATGGGTCAAGCGTTTGGTGGCTATATTGATGAATACAAAATCAATGAAGCAGTCGAAGATGGTGCAACCGTACGCTTGCTGTATGAAGGCAGAGAAGTGCAATCAGAAGTGGCGGGAGAGTCACTTGATAAGCTGTTTGAAGAGTACTTTGGTGAATACACCGAAGACGAACAACGAGAAATAAAGAAAAAGTACGGGGTAGAGCGCGCAGTACGTGAAGCGCCGGCTCGTATTCGCTGGGTATGTTTAGATCTGCTTAAACACTATAAAGAACACATTCGCCCAGATGGTTTTAAAGCGATGATAGTCGTGGGTAGCCGTCATGCTGCCGCTATTTTTAAAAAGACGCTTGATGAGCTGGGTGCACCTCCTTCTGAGGTGATTATCTCAGGTGATCACAACGACAAAACGTATATCGCTAAGTACACCGACAAAGCGCATCAAAAGAAAGCGATTGAGAATTTCAAAAAGCCTTTTGGTATCGATAAAGCGGGAACTGAAGATAAGAGCAAAAAGTTTGATAACACGGCGTTTCTTATTGTGAAAGATATGCTGTTAACGGGTTTCGATGCACCTATTGCTCAAGTTATGTATATCGACCGCAAACTGCAAGACCACACATTAATGCAAGCCATTGCCCGTGTGAACCGTACCTACAAGGGTAAGAATTGTGGCTATGTTGTGGATTATCACGGGTTAGCTACTCACCTTACTGAAGCGTTAGACTTGTTCAGCAGCGATGATGTAGAAGGCACATACCAAAGCCTGAAAGATGAAATTCCTAAGCTAAAAGCGAAACACACGAGAGCAATGTCTTTCTTCAATAATGTTAAGAGTGACGATATTGATGATTACGTGTTAGCGCTAAAAGATGAAACGACTCGTGCGCAGTTCGACCTTGCTTTTAAGTTGTTCGCCAAACAACTCAACGTGATTTTGCCTGACGCCAGTGCTGCCCCTTTCATTCCGGATATGAAGTTACTGGGCAAAGTTCATAACGCATCAAAAACGCGGTATCGAGACGCTGGCTTAGATATGCGTGAAATCGGTGAAAAGGTTCGCCAGTTGGTGGATGAGCACATTCTTAGTACAGGAGTAGACCCGAAAATACCCCCTGTAGATTTACTGGCGGCGAACTTCAAAGAGACGATAAAACCAACCAAGTCGGATGAATCGAAAGCGTCTGAGATTGAGAGTGCAATTAAGCATCACATTACCATTAATCTCGATGAAGACCCTGAATATTACCGTTCGTTGAGTTTACGCCTGCGTGATGTCATTGAAAAAACAGCAGGTCAATGGTCGCTTCAGTTAGAACTACTGCTTGAGATGACTGACGATATTGGCAATGCTCACCAGCAAGCGGCACAAGATGTTGGTTTGTCGGAAACGGAATTTGCTTTCTACAATATTCTTATCTCAGAAGTAACGCATGCCAGTGATGGCGATGTGATTGATGAATCGCTTCATGAGTCAATCAAACAGACAACTCAAACTTTAGTCGCGATGCTGGATGAAGCAACAGAGATTATTGATTTCTTCGCTAAGCAAGATGAAGTGAAGCGTATGAAGAAAGAGATTAAGCGTGCTGTGCTCGATCAGCCATTCGGTGATAAAGCGTTAGTGAGTGCACTACAAGAACGCTTCATGGATCTCGCTAAGCATAAGTTTGGTAATAAGTGAGTAAGCAAAAAGCAATGAACAAGCGTGAACCTGAGCTGATTCATACTGAAGGTTATAGTGTGCTGGTGGAACGTACTTCACGTAGAAAAACCGCTTCAATCAAAGTTGAAGAAGGCGAAGTGATCATCGTTGTCCCTAAGCTGCTGGAGCGTGACAAAATAGATAAGCTCTTAGCGAGCAAACATCAATGGATAGTCGAAAAGATAGCGCAATACCAAACCACCAGCCCTGCGACAATGCGAGAGTATGTGTCAGGTGAGTCATTGCCATACCTAGGGCGTAATTATCGCTTAAAAGTGCTTAAAGGCGACTTAGCGCCTACAAAACTGCTTAATGGACGTATTACGGTTACCGTTCCTGAACCATCCACACAAACGCACTATATTCGCCGCGCTTTAACGAATTGGTATAAGCGTCATGCTGATAAGAAGATTCGTGAGAAGGTAAGGCGTTACGAGTCGTTGGTGGGCGTTGAAACGTGCGTTGTTCGTACTAAAGAGTTTAAGAGTAGATGGGGCAGTTGTACCCCTTACGGTGATTTAGAATTTAACTGGGTGATTGTCATGGCTCCCAACAGGGTTGTTGATTACGTAGTGGTGCATGAGCTTTGTCATCTAATCCACCATGACCATTCGCCACAGTTCTGGAAAGAAGTTGAACGAGTTATGCCCGACTATAAAGAGCATAAAGAATGGCTTAGAGGAAATGCACAAAGTCTAATCATATAGTGCGTACGTTCACTAATGTAAAAAGACATCCTCAATTGAGGCATAAAAAAAGGGCCAACTCTTTCGAGTTGGCCCTTTCCAAACGTTTGGTGGAGCTGGCGGGAGTTGAACCCGCGTCCAAAAATCATTCATCATTGGTACTACATGCTTAGTCGATCTTTAATTTCACCAGCAACCTGCGAACCGACACGCTAGTTAAAGGCTAACCTGAATTGTTATTCGCGCTTTTCCTCTCAGGTGGGAGAATCCGCGCTAGCTAGTTTGGGTTTGATCTCTTATTGGTCCCCGTCTTACGAGCGGAAGCTAGGGTAAGAGAGCTCTGAGCAGGTTATTAAGCTGCTAGTGCGTAGTTTTCGTCGTTTGCGACTATTTTTTTGCGGCTTTTTACGTGGCCAACCGCCCCACGGCATGCACCTCAGACTTCAAAATTCCTGTCGAATCCTAAATCAGCCCCAAGTGTTATTTGCATAGTACCAGAAAAGCTTTGCCTGTCTAGCATTGTGCGTTTAAGTGCTTAAATTTAGCGCAAATTACTCTTCATAATTCGTGCTTTATCTCTAGCCCAATCTTTTTCTTTCATATCAGTACGTTTATCGTGCAGCTTTTTACCTTTAGCGACGCCAATTTTGATTTTCGCCCATGAGCGAGACCAATAAAGCGCGGTTGCTACTAAAGTCATACCTTCACGGTTTATACGCCCGATAAGGTTATCGAGTTCTTTACGTTTTAAAAGAAGTTTACGAATACGTGTTGGGTTTGCAACGGTATGAGTACATGCTTGAGTCAGCGGAGTAATCGTCATACCACTGATGTATGCTTCACCATCTCTGATGTAAACATAGCTTTCAGCAATGTTGGTTTTACCTTCACGTAAGGATTTTACTTCCCAGCCTTGTAGCTCAAGCCCTGATTCTATTTCATCATCGATGAAATATTCGTGGCGAGCTTTCTTATTAAGCGCAATGGTATTGCTACCAGCTTTGGATTTTGATTTATTCTTTGCCATAATGGCCTCATTATACGGATTGCGCCTCTATTGGGGAATCCTTTTGTTTGCGCGCTAGCTCAATAGAATTAGAATTGCTGACAGCTTTTAATGTAACGCTGTCTTTAACAGGAGTCTATATGCCAAAGGTTACTCGTTCAGCATTGGTGTCATTTAGTGCTGATCAAATGTTTAATTTGGTCAACGATGTTGCTCGTTATCCAGAATTTTTACCAGGATGCTCAGGCTCTCGTGTGATTGAGTCATCAGATACATCCATGGTGGCATCTGTTGATGTTTCAAAAGCTGGCATAAGTAAAACATTTACCACTTCTAATCACCTGACTCAAGGGGCGATGATCATGATGGAGTTGGTTGACGGACCTTTTAAAAAATTACAGGGTGGATGGCACTTTACGCCATTAGATGATCAAGCATGTAAAGTAGAGTTAAAATTAGAGTTTGAATTTTCTAGCCGAATGATCGAAATGGCATTTGGAAAAATCTTTAATGAACTCACAGGGAATATGGTCAGTGCGTTCACTCAACGTGCCAAACAGGTTTACTAAGCCATGACAATTGAATCAGATATGATCCATGTAGAGGTGGTTTATGCGCTTCCTCTAGAGCAACGTGTTTTTACTTTAGTCGTGAATAAGAACACCAATGTTAGCGATATTATTGCGCAATCTGGCGTGTTAGAACTTTACGCTGAAATTGATCTTGCGAAAAATAAAGTCGGCGTATTTAGCCGAAATGTTAAGTTAGATGCGACCGTTAGAGATAAAGATCGTATTGAAATATATAGACCTTTACTTGCTGACCCGAAAGAAATTCGCAGGAAACGTGCAGAACAAGCTAAGAAAGCTGCCGCAAAATAACTTATGTTAAAGTTTTTAAAATAAAGCTCGCCAGTTGCGAGCTTTATTTATATTTATCGTAGGCTTTCGAAAAACTCATCACCACTTTCAAAATCACCCGCTACAGCGACTAATGTGCCATCAGCGTTGAAGTCAACAATGAGGTTTTTTTGGATCGAGTCTTTATGACCTTCTGTGTGGTGGTAAATATAATACCAAGTATCAGGGTAGCCATTCTCAATCAACATTGGGGAGCCCATAACATAACGAACTTGAGTTTTGGTCATGCCAAACTTTAGTTGGTTTACGGCTTCTTGCTCAACATAGTTGCCTTGGTTTACATCAATACGATAAACCAACTTTTCTAATACAGAACAACCCGTCAACATTGTGAGAGCTAGTGGAACGGCGACTAGCCACTTTTTAATTCGCATAGTTTGAGATCTTAATTCGCTAAAATACTGCCTGATAATAAACAAGCTCTCGCAAGAAGTAAAAAGCTCCTTGCGTATTGAGCTTGTTATGACTAGCAAATTTGAATTAAGTTGCAAATTTTATGAACAAATTAGTCATACTTGAGAATAAAGGTATGTTTAAACGCTACGCTGCAACTAAGAGCTCTTTTGCATTGGCGAGGGTCGACTCTGTAATTTGGCTTCCCCCAAGCAGGCGTGCGAGTTCCGATATACGTTGTTGTTCATCTAGTGTGCGCATCTGAGTTTCTGTTTTTCCTGCTTTGGTACTTTTTGCGACAAACAGTTGTTGATGCCCGCAACCTGCAACCTGAGGTAAGTGAGTCACACACATCACTTGGGTCGATTCCCCTAGAGTGCGTAACATTTTACCGACTACTGCTGCAGTCGGACCGCTGATTCCCACATCTACTTCATCAAAAATGAGGCTCGGAGTATCAACTTTTTGTGCAGTAATAACTTGTATAGCAAGTGAGATTCGAGAAAGTTCACCACCAGAAGCCACTTTTGCGATAGGTTGCATTGGTTGACCTGGGTTGGTTGAAACTACAAAAGTCACACTGTCCATACCTAATGGTGAGGGATGAGTATTGGTATTGCTTACCTGTATTTCAAATTGTGCTTTTTCCATGCTGAGTTCATGCATACTCTGCGTAATAAGCTTATTGAGCTCTTTAGCATATCGAATTCGTGATTTATGCAGCTTCTCAGCTTTTACGACGAATGCTTGATATTGCAATTCTACATCTTGAGCAAGCTCTTCAAGTTTTTCGTCAGAGCAATCTAAGCTTTCAATTTGTTGTAATAGATCTTGGTGATGTTGGTATAGATCTTCAGGCAGTACTTGGTGCTTACGAGCCATAGACATGATTTTGGAATAACGCTCTTCGACATACACCATTCGAGCCGGATCAACATCAATACTGTCTAAATACGTTCTGAGCTCGCTGTTGGTTTCTTCGATTTGAATAATGGCTTCAGCAAGTAAATTCGGAAGCTCAACGAGTCTTTCATCTAGCTCAGCTAATTCTATCAATGATTGGTTTGCTGACTGTAAGATACTTAGTGCATTTACACTCTCACCTTCATAAATCAATTCAATTGCTTGTTGGCAAGTAGATGCGAGCTCACCACTATTAGAAAGGCGCTTATGTTCTTGCTCTAACTCTGTAAATTCATCTTCATTGATTGATAATTCATTAAATTCTTTTATTTGATACTCAAGCAACTGTTTTTGAGCTTGGTTTTGTTGGCTATTTTCAAGAAGTTGTTTTAAGTGATTATCAGCCTGACGCCAAGTTTGGTAAGCCAAGCGGGTAGATTTGAGAAGATTGAAATGACCAGAATACTGATCAAGCATAGCCATTTGGTAATCACCTTTCATTAACTGGTGGTGTGCATGCTGACCATGGATATTGATTAAGCATTGCCCTAGAGATTTGAGCTGAGCTAGAGGAACAGGGCTGCCATTGATGAAAGCTCTTGAACGACCTTCTTTTGAAATTGTTCGGCGTAAAATACATTCACAACCATCTAGCAGATCATTATCTTCTAGCCAGCGAGTCGCATGTAAATTGTTTTCGAGTAAAAATGCAGCGCTGACTTCGGTTTTATCTTCACCTTGCCTAACCATTCCTGCATCAGCTCTTCCTCCAAGACACAAACCTAACGCATCAATTGCAATAGATTTACCTGCACCGGTTTCTCCGGTAATTGTTGTCATGCCTTTAGAAAGTTCTAGCTGTAAAGACTTAACAATAGCGAAATTATTAACACTTAAATGAGCCAGCATTTTATTTACCTGTATAACTGAACAATACTGTATATAAGCTCAGTATATACTGTTTCTTTATACAGTAAAGTCAACGTTTGAAATTTTTTTGTGATAGTCATCAGAATTGGAGTTCTCTATAGAGCACTGAAACTACTATAGATTCCTGATTCACTCGTTTTCAATGAAGAGATCTTGATACAGGACGTAAGGATAAGTATTGATTTGATGAGAGTTCTTTAGGTAATAAAAAAGGCTGACGAACTCCGTCAACCTTTTTAAATTATTTGCTGAAAGCTAATCTATTGCTTTAGAAAAGCTTGCTTGACCAGCCTAACTTGTTACGTAGAACGTGGTAATAATTGTAGTCTTTTGGGTGAATAAGCTTGAGCACGTTAGGGCTTTGGTAAATATGAATCTCGTCGCCTGGTGAAACAGGTAGCGAAATTTGACCATCGCAACTGATTTCTTGAGTGCCTCGATTATCAGGTGAAACGATAAGCTTAATACGACGTTTACCATCGACTACAAGAGGACGGCTTGAAAGGGTATGCGGGAACATTGGTACTAGTGAAATCGCATTAAGGCTTGAAGATAAAATAGGACCGCCACCAGACAGAGAATAGGCAGTAGAGCCCGTAGGCGTTGAAACAATTAAACCATCAGAACGCAGTGAAAACGCAAAGCTATCATCAATATACACCTCAAATTCGATCATATGCGCGACTTGACCTGGGTGTAACACGGCTTCGTTGAGGGATGCATTATGACTTTTTATTTGCCCGTGGCGGTGTATTTCGGTCTCAAGTAGGAAGCGCTCTTCTTCTATAAATTCGCCTTTTAAAACATCGGTCAGCGACTCTTGAAAGTTTTCAGGGTTTAGATCCGTTAGAAAACCTAGGTTCCCTCGGTTAACACCGATCACTGAAATATCAAAACGAGATAGAATACGAGCGGCGCCGAGCATGTTTCCGTCGCCACCGACAACAATCGCAAGATCTGCGCGTTTGCCCAGCTCAATGAGACTAGAGAAATGTTCTTTCGGGATATCGTCCAAAATACTGGCAAGTCGGTCATCAACAAATACTTGATAACCTTCAGCACTTAACCACTGATAGAGCTCTCTATGAGTCTGAATTGCTTGCTGATCTCGAGGTTTACCTATAATGGCGATGACTTCAAATAGCTTTTTCATAACGTTTCCAAACGAATTAGGCTTGAATCAAAATTCTTCATCCCCATAATAAAGGCAAGTTGAACGTCTATGCGAGTGTTTTATATCAATTTGGGGCGCAAACACGCCTGTCACTTGCATTGAAAACGAATTCTGGAGATATCATGAGCAACGAAGAAAACAAAGTAACCGAAGCAGAGCTAGATCAGATCATTGCTGAAGCTGAGAAAGTGGAAGAAGCTGAACTGAATGAAGACGCTGCTGATGAGCAGGAAGCAAAGATTGCTCAACTAGAAGCTGCATTATTATCTAGTGAATCTAAAGTGAAAGAACAGCAAGATTCTGTTCTTCGAGCGAAAGCTGAAGTTGAAAATATGCGCCGCCGTAGCGAGCAAGAAGTAGATAAAGCGCGTAAATTCGCTTTGAATAAATTTGCTGAAGGTCTACTTCCGGTTATCGATAACTTAGAGCGCGCTATCCAAGCTGCTGATACAGAAAATGAAGCGGTTAAGCCAATCCTTGAAGGTGTTGAATTAACGCATAAGACTTTTGTTGATACTGTTTCTAAGTTTGGTCTTAAAGAGATTAACCCTGAAGGTGAAGTTTTCAACCCTGAATTCCACCAAGCAATGTCGATTCAAGAAAGCCCTGATCATGAAGCAAACACAGTTATGTTCGTGATGCAAAAAGGCTATGAGCTAAATGGTCGAGTTGTTCGCCCAGCGATGGTTATGGTTTCAAAATAAACCACTAGTAAGACCGATATAAAAAGAGAGGCATATGCCTCTCTTTTTTTATGCCTGTTAGCTAGATACCTTGTTAAATAAGCACATTCTAATTTTATGGGTACTCGTTCTTTTAAAATGCAGTTTTTCAATCATTTAGTGTTTTATTTTATGAAACTAATTGTTTTTAACTAAATGCTTCAATGTCACAGTTGTAATTATTTTGTAAAAAAATGCTTTTAATTGTTATTCCTGTATGTAAAATCCTCTGCAATATAGCGATTTCACTCGCATATATAACTATAAAAGTACATTTTTCAAACACAACAAACTGGAGAAGAACGATGGATAAATCGCTCTCAAGTAAGATTTTTGTAGGCTTGTTTGCTGGCCTACTTATTGGTACTGCTATTCAGTATCTATTTAGCGGAATTGCAATTTTTGATACTTACCTATTAGGCGCAGCAGAAGGTGCTGGTGGTATGTTTGTATCGCTGATTAAACTTCTTGTTGTTCCATTGGTATACGTATCGATTGTTTGCGGTATTGTTGAACTGAAAGATATTCGTTCATTTGGTCGTCTAGGTGGTAAAACCTTTGCTCTTTACATTATTAACACCATCATCGCGATCTCAGCTGCTTTAACTATTGGTCTGATTTTCCAACCTGGTGCAGGTGCAAACCTTGCAGGTACGGTTTCTGAAACTATTGCGCTGACTACAACAGAAACGCCAGATATCTTCTCTCTAGTTGTTAATATCGTTCCAAGCAACCCTGTTCAAGCGTTTGCAAGCGGCGATATGCTACAAATCATCTTCATGGCAATCTTGACTGGTCTTGCTATTCAAGCGCTTGATTCTCGTGGCGGTCCAGCTATCAAGACTTTCAAGATGGCTAACGAAATCATGATGAAGCTGATTGGTCTAGTTATGAGCCTAGCGCCATACGGTGTATTTGCGCTTATGATTCAACTAGGTGCGACACTTGATGCTGATACATTAATGTCGGTAGCGGGTTACGTAGCACTTGTTGTTGCAATGCTAGTATTCTGGATCTTCTTCTTCTATCCAATGATGGTTGGTTCTTTCACTGGTATTTCACCAAAGCAGTTCCTACGTGCGACTCGTGAGCAAGTTCTTTTCTCACTTTCTACAGCAAGTTCGAACGCAACAATCCCAGTAACAATGCGTACTCTAACTGACAAGCTAAACGTATCTAAATCAGTTGCTGGTTTTGGTGTACCGCTTGGTGCAACGATGAACATGTCTGGTGTATCTATCTACATCGCACTTGCAACTATGTTCGTAGCAAACGCATTTGGTCAACCTATTAACACTGCTGACATCTTCACTCTAGGTCTAACTATTTTGCTACTGTCTATCGGTGCTGGTGGTGTTCCTGGTGGCGGTGTTGTTATGGTCGGTGTTCTATTACACCAACTAGGCTTACCACCAGAAGGTCTAGCGATTGTTGCTGCTGTTGACCGTATTTGTGACATGTTCTGTACTTCTTCAAATGTTGTTGGTGACACTGCGGTAAATACAATCGTAGCGAAATCTGAAAATGAGATTGGCGTTGAGAAAGAAGAAGGTGCTGAACTTAAAAATGCAGAAGCTTAAGTTTACTTAAAGCTTGATAACTTGCAGCCTCGCTCAAATAGAGCGGGGCTTTTTTGTGCCTGTAATATTTTGTGTTTGTAACGATAGTTCATGGTTGTACTTAATAGAGTGATTGAAAGTAAGCGACTTATTTAATGCTAGAACTCACTTTATAGTTACTTCGATACGGTCAAGATTGGATGTATTTCAAAGCTGATGCATATAACTAATGTAATACTAAAAAGTCGAGTTCTGCCTGTAAATGGCGTGGTATGGAAGCGGGAAATTGCATGCAAGCAAGCTTCTAGCAGTTAATTCTCAATCAATAACTTTGCCGATGTTGAGCTCTCGAATATCCAACCTTTCAAGCCTTAACCTGTAAGGGATAATCTATTTTCCATCGCTAAGTAAAAAGATGCAGGAAAAATGATATTTTTTCACTTGTTCCCTTGAAAACCAGTTTGCAGCCCTTATCTATGGTGCATACGAAAGCAAAATACATTTGCACTTTAATTTTGTGTATTAGGGTTGAATCCCTGATTACCATCCCCCACATAGTGGGTATAGCAAAAACTAAATAGAATTTATTCGGAGATAGCCTGATGGGTCGAATCATTGGTATTGATTTAGGTACTACTAACTCTTGTGTTGCTGTTTTAGACGGCGATGCACCACGCGTAATTGAAAATGCTGAAGGCGAACGTACTACAGCATCTGTAATCGCATATACAGACGGCGAAACGCTAGTTGGTCAACCTGCGAAACGTCAAGCAGTGACTAACCCTCAAAACACACTGTTCGCTATTAAGCGTCTAATCGGTCGTCGTTTTGAAGATGAAGAAGTACAGCGCGATATCGAAATCATGCCTTTTAACATTGTTAAAGCTGATAACGGTGATGCATGGGTTGAAGCGCAAGGTCAAAAAATGGCTGCTCCTCAAGTATCTGCTGAAGTTCTTAAGAAAATGAAGAAAACAGCTGAAGACTTCCTAGGCGAAGAAGTAACTGGCGCAGTAGTAACTGTTCCTGCTTACTTTAACGATGCTCAGCGTCAAGCAACGAAAGATGCTGGTCGTATTGCTGGTCTTGATGTTAAACGTATCATCAACGAACCAACAGCTGCTGCTCTAGCTTACGGTCTAGACAAGAAAGGCGGCGACCGCACTATCGCTGTTTACGACCTTGGTGGTGGTACTTTCGATATCTCTATCATCGAGATTGACGAAGTTGAAGGCGAGAAGACTTTCGAAGTTCTTTCTACTAACGGTGATACTCACCTAGGTGGTGAAGATTTCGATAACCGCATGATCAACTACCTAGTAGATGAGTTCAAGAAAGAGCAAGGCATCGATCTTAAAGCTGATCCACTAGCAATGCAGCGTGTTAAAGAAGCAGCAGAAAAAGCGAAAATTGAGCTTTCTTCTACTACTCAAACAGACGTAAACCTACCTTACGTTACTGCTGATGCAACTGGTCCTAAACACATGAACGTTAAAGTGACTCGTGCGAAGCTTGAGTCTCTAGTTGAAGACCTAGTTCAACGTTCTCTTGAGCCACTAAAAGTTGCTCTAGCGGATGCTGACCTATCTGTTGGCGAAATCACTGACGTAATCCTAGTTGGTGGCCAGACTCGTATGCCTATGGTTCAAGCTAAGGTAACTGAGTTCTTCGGTAAAGAACCACGTAAAGACGTTAACCCTGATGAAGCAGTAGCAATGGGTGCGGCAGTTCAAGGTGGTGTTCTTGCTGGTGACGTTAAAGACGTTCTACTTCTTGACGTTACTCCTCTATCTTTCGGTATCGAAACGATGGGCGGCGTAATGACTAAGCTAATCGAGAAAAATACGACTATCCCTACTAAAGCGGATCAAACGTTCTCTACAGCAGAAGACAACCAAAACGCAGTAACTATCCACGTTCTTCAAGGTGAGCGTAAGCAAGCGACTTACAACAAGTCTCTTGGTCAGTTCAACCTAGAAGGTATCCAACCAGCACCACGTGGCATGCCACAAATCGAAGTAACATTCGACCTAGATGCTGATGGTATCCTGAACGTATCTGCAAAAGATAAAGCAACGGGTAAAGAGCAGAAGATCACTATCCAAGCATCAGGCGGTTTGTCTGAGGAAGAGATCGAAGCAATGGTACAAGAAGCTGAAGCTAACAAAGAAGCGGACAAAAAGTTCGAAGAGTTAGTAACAGTTCGTAACCAAGCTGACCAAATGATCCACGGCACTAAGAAGCAAGTAGAAGAAGCTGGTGAAGCTCTACCTGCAGACGAGAAAGAGAAGATCGAAGCGGCAATTACAGCACTAGAAGAAGTTAAGTCCGGTGATGATAAAGAAGCTATCGACGCTAAAGTTCAAGAACTTATGCAAGCTGCTCAAAAGCTGATGGAAATTGCTCAACAGAAAGCTCAAGCAGAACAAGCTGGTGCTGATGCTGGTGAGCAACCTAAGCAAGACGACGATGTTGTTGACGCTGAATTTGAAGAAGTAAAAGAAGATAAGAAGTAATTCTTATTGATTAAGGGGCTTTTAACAGCTCCTTTTCTTCATGAATATTTTTGCGGGCGTCAGAGGTAACTCTTACGCCCGCATATTTGTAATTAGCTTGTCGATCTAGATAATGGCTCTCGAATTTCGAATCTCGAACCTTTATCTAGATTGATACATAAACCGCCGATTGTAGTGATAGCTTACTGAATAATAGTGAGTATTAAATGCAATATGGTAGCAATAACTTGGTGACTTAAAACATGTCAAAACGTGATTTTTACGAAGTATTAGGCGTTAGCCGCGATGCATCAGAGCGTGATATTAAGAAAGCGTATAAACGCTTAGCAATGAAATTCCACCCAGACCGTAATCAGGGTGATGAGAGCGCAGCCGATAAGTTTAAAGAAGTAAAATTAGCGTACGAAATCTTAACCGATTCGCAAAAGAAAGCCGCTTACGATCAATATGGTCATGCTGCTTTTGAACAAGGCGGAATGGGTGGTGGTGGCGGCTACGGCGGCGGTCAAGGTGATTTCGGCGACATCTTTGGTGATGTTTTTGGTGATATCTTCGGTGGTGGTCGCCGTGGTGGCGGTCAGCAACGTGCACAACGTGGTTCAGATTTACGTTACAACATGGAATTAACGCTTGAAGAAGCGGTCCGTGGCGTTTCTAAAGAAATCGAAGTCCCTACGCTTGTTGAGTGTGACACATGTGATGGCAGCGGAGCGAAAAAAGGCTCATCTGCACAAACATGTGGAACATGTCACGGTCACGGACAAGTTCAAATGCGCCAAGGTTTCTTTGCCGTACAACAAACATGTCCAACATGTAACGGTAAAGGTAAAATCATTAAAGACCCTTGTAACTCTTGTCATGGACAAGGTCGCAAGCAAAAGACTAAAACGCTTAACGTTAAGATTCCTGCAGGCGTGGACACTGGCGATCGCATTCGTTTATCTGGCGAAGGTGAAGCGGGAGAGCAAGGTGCTCCAGCTGGTGACTTGTATGTACAAGTTCATGTTAAAGAGCACCACATATTCGAGCGTGACGGCAACAACCTTTACTGCGAAGTGCCAGTAAGCTTTGCTATGGCAGCATTAGGTGGTGAAGTTGAAGTTCCAACACTAGATGGTCGTGTAAACCTTAAAGTGCCTGAAGAAACGCAAACCGGTCGTATGTTCCGTATGCGCGGCAAAGGTGTTAAAGGTGTTCGTGGCGGTGGCGTTGGTGACTTAATCGTTAAGCTTGTTATTGAAACTCCAGTGAAGTTGAGCTCTCGTCAGAAAGAACTTCTAAAAGAGTTTGAAGAAACATGTGGCGGCGAAGCTGCTAATAAGCATAAGCCTAAATCTGAAGGTTTTTTTAACGGTGTTAAAAACTTTTTTGATGACCTAACTAAGTAATTAGATAGTGGTTTGAAATTTTAAAAGCCTGCCAGTGTGCAGGCTTTTTTGATCTTCTCGTTTACTTAAAAATGCAGTTATGTATATTCCTAATCATTCTTTACTCATATCAAGGATATTAATTTTTATTAGTTCCAGCAATCTACAGGGGATTCTTCACCTGAAGATTTTAGCGTCATTGTTTTGGGAGTGCCTAAGCAAGAGTCACCACTTTGCCCTTTAGTTGACTGCGCTGTAGCGGTTATTGTATATGCCATGCTGCTTGAACTTGCGACAGAAAATACATAGCGATCACTTGATGATTCACACATTGTACAAGCCCCCCCTGAAATAATACTTCCCCAGCTATATGCACCATTGTAAGACTGCTCAAGTGTGAGTTGTATTTTTGCCATATCAGCCAATGCTGCTGTTCTGTGAGATTTAATAACATGATCGGTATAGCTTGGGTAGGCAATAGCGGTCAGCACTCCAATAATAGCCACAGCGATCAATAGTTCGATCAATGTCATCCCTTTGCGACTTAAGTTGTTGTTGTTACATTTATTTTTTCGAATCATCACGAGTAGTTCCTTCTCAATATTCTGCCTATTTTTCTCCGGTGATAGCATCCTTGCAAGATTAAATACGGTTACGTATCGGTTTACATAGGAATTTGGGAAATGTCTCGCGGGTTTACCTTCTTAGAGCTGCTCATAACCATATCAGTGCTCTCAATATTATTGGCTGTTGCTGCTCCAAGTTTTAGTTCTGTCTCGGAAACGGTGAAGATGAAGAGACTAGCTTCAGAGATTCATAGCTTCCTTATCACCTCTAGATCAGAGGCTGTATTTCGAAACCAAGAGTTATTTTTACACTTTCGAGTTGGGGGGGCGTCTGGACCTCTAGAAAGCTCTACAGGAGATTGGAAGTTGATTTTGACAAGCTCCACGCCTTACGTAGTTTCTGATGAGTTACTTCATATAGATGGAAGCTCGTATGAGGGAATTAAAGTGATTTTTAACTTTCAAGCAAAAAAAATAGTAGCGATTGATGCCGTTAGAGGGAGACTTTCAAATGGTAATGTTGAGTTTGCACCTGATGATGAGCTGTCAAAAAAAATATTTGTTAAAGCGTCTGAAACAACAGGAAGAGTTCGGGTTTGTAGCGTTGATCCTAATTCAAATGAACGAAATAGCATAGGGTATTTCGGTTATGAAATTTGCTAATTCTTGTAGTTCTCAGCGTGGAGCTACTCTTGTTGAAATGATGATCGCATCATTTCTTGGCTTGATTGCGATTGCTATTATTGGCAGTGCATTTTTATCAACTCAGAGGGTTGTGACTAACAATAGTCTTGAATTACTTATCCAGCATAACTTATTTAGCATGTCTCAAATTATGAAGGATGAAATGCTAAGGGCAGGTTATTCAGGTGATATAGGGCGGTCAGTCAAGTTATCTGGTGCGACGCATACTATTCATATCGATAACTCTGGATCCGATGCAGCGATGGCATTTGTTTATCTTAACAGCCAATCAGGTCAACCTATTGAATATCTAAATATCTTGTATGGAAAAAGCGGAGACGAGATAGATTATTGTGAAGTTAAAAGCAGTGACGTTATGTTGTTATCTGCGATGCTTACACGCACTCCACCGAGTGGAGTGGCGATGAGTTGCGAAAGTGTTTTTTTTAAAAAGCAAATAAGTGTTAGTGATTTTTCTCTTACTTCAAAGGAAGTAAAAGCATCTGGTGTTAA
This sequence comes from Vibrio gallaecicus, assembly GCF_024347495.1. Classification (NCBI taxonomy): domain Bacteria; kingdom Pseudomonadati; phylum Pseudomonadota; class Gammaproteobacteria; order Vibrionales; family Vibrionaceae; genus Vibrio; species Vibrio gallaecicus. The sequence goes on from NZ_AP025490.1 coordinate 747,100, forward strand.
TACTCAAGTGATTGATTTTAATATTGATGCAACTCTCGTTAATACGGGTATTAATTATTCGGTAAATTCATCAGTTAAGCAAAGGAATTTATAATGAGGAAAAATCACCAAGGCGTGGTGGTCTTATTGATTACATCATTACTTCTTATTATAGCGTTAGCTGTAGTTTTGGGTACATCCAAGGGGCTTTTTTACCAGATCAAGCGAGCTCAGAATGAGGTAGAAGCACGTAAGCAGCATTGGGAAGCTGAGGGAGGTCTGGAGTGCGCGATTACAGAAATCAAAGAAGATAGTTCTACTCACCCTGTAGATCATATTTATAACGCATGTACTTTATCCTCAATGTCAATCTCTCCCAATACAATAGGTGATACTACATATACGTTGACCTCAGTAAGTGGCTACAATTCCTTACAAAAGAATATAAAAATAACTTCTCGCTCCATTGGAGCAATTCAAGCTCGTTCCAACCTCAAATTGATTGGTGCAAATGAATTTGTTCCTGATGTTGAGGGAGTAGATCAATGCGTATCTGTAAGGTATGCGAGTGGATTCATCATGAATGGTTCATTTAAAACTTTGAACCCAGCTGGTGTTACTTGTAATAGTGCATATCAAACAGACACGGCTGCATCTGGTTACACATGCCCGTCGGGTGATAGTAATTGCGTTAAGCATAGTATATGGGATTATGATTTAACTGTTGTTGGAGATGATCAAACCCATAGAGGAGCTGGTAAACTTGTTGAAAATGATTTTGTGTATGACTCTAGTCTTGACCCATTTGAAAGCTTTTTTGGAGATACAAGAAGTAATATTGACTCAATAAAAGCTGATTATGAGATTGTACAAGGGACTGTAACTTCGGGCTCTTCGGGAAGTGATAGCTGCCAGGATAGGATTAAGGATGCCTATTCTTTAAATGATAACGTTTGGGTTGAAGGAGACTGTGATCTGGAAAGTGGCAACTTGCTAAATACAACTTTAATTGGTGCTTCATCGAAGGTGTTAGTTGTTGAAGATGGAATTCTTACTGTGAATGGAGCTAATGATTTCCCAGGTATTATATATCACTTATTCACCTCTACGATTCCAAGCAGTGCTGATTTAAGTTCTCGTTGGACAAGTGATGTTTCTACACATGGCAATCTATCTACAGCTGAGTTAACGGTTGCCCAACAGAAGAAGTTAACTTTTTTTTCTCGTGGTGCCTTTAAGCCTAAAGGAGGTTACGTTTTCGATACACCTGGTGGCTTAACCGTTTTTGGTGTTTCACTAAGTTTGACCTTTGACTCTGGATCTGTCCCAAATAACAGTTCAAAGGTAAAGTGGCAAAAAGGATCATGGAATGATTTATAAGCAAAAAGGTTTTAGCTTAATAGAAGTACTTATTTCATTTTTATTGATCGGAGTTGGCTCTCTTGGGTTAATCAAGCTGCAGACGTATGTTGAGCAAAAGTCTGACTTTGCTATTCACAGTGTGGAAGCTCTGCATTTGGCTGAAAATAAACTCGAATGGTTCAGAACTCGTGGCGCGTCTGCTGCTTTATCGAGCATAACGCCTGCAGATTTTGCTACAGATATTGTTGATGGTATGGATCACTCGCATGTGAAATATCAACTTGATTGGACAGTTGCGAATAGTTTATCAGGTGCGTTAAAGACCATTCAGATAACAAGCTCATGGGAAGACCGGTTTGGTAATAATCAGGCTATCGAATTACAAACCATGATCTCTAAATACAGCGAATTCGATTGATTGCTGAGAGTTATAACTTCAATGTAGTGATAGTTTGCTCTTCTCGGACATTGTTTACGTGCTAGTTAAAATCATGTATCCAGCATGGTGTTCTTTTTGTTTTTACATTGTTACTGCATTATGGTGTTTTTGCAAAATATGTCTCCATTTATGGAAATATAGATGGAATCTTGTGCTTTTTGATTGCGGTTTTAATAGAATATATGTGAACCAATAGGTCGTGGTCATAACTTTAATTAGACCTAAAGAAAACAACATCACATATGGAGTTACCATGAGTAACCAAGCCGTAAAACAAGCACCAGACACTGGCAAAATCAGTGGGATGGACCGCTTTTTAAACTTCATTGAACGTGCAGGTAATAAGATTCCAGATCCAGCAATCTTATTCTTCTGGGCGTTAGTTATTGTATGGGTATTATCTGCACTTTTGTCGAATGTATCATTCGATCTTATTAACCCTCGAACGGGTGATGCTCTCGAAGTTAATAACCTATTAACGGGTGAAGCTCTTGCGAGTTTCCTTGCGAACATGGTGACTACGTTTACCGGATTTGCACCATTAGGCATTGTACTTGTTGCTATGTTAGGGGTTGGCGTTGCTGACTCTTCTGGCTTCATTACTACCGGCCTAAAGAAGATGCTGAACTTCACGCCAGCTAAACTTCTTACACCAATGCTAATTTTGGTTGCAATTGTATCTCACACTGCAGCCGATGCTGGTTATGTACTCGTTATCCCTCTTGGCGGTATCATCTTCCATGCTGCAGGTCGTCACCCTCTTGCGGGTATCGCAGCAGCATTTGCTGGTGTATCGGGTGGTTTCTCAGCAAACTTCATCCCTTCAGGCATTGACCCTCTTCTAGCTGGCTTCACACAAACTGCGGCAAATGTTCTTGACCCTGCCTATGTGATTAACCCTCTAGCGAACATATTCTTTACTGGCTTATCTTCAATTTTAATTGTTGCGATTGGTTGGTATGTTACTGAGAAAATCATTGAGCCACGCTTAGCTAAACTTCCAATTGATGAAGATGCAGAAACTGCACCAGATCTTGGTACGTTTACGGATATTGAAGCAAAAGCATTTAGATACGCTGGTTGGGCAATGGTTGCTGGTATTGGTTTGCTTATTGCTGCATTAATGCCTGAAAACTCAGCACTTCGTTCTCCAGAAGGTGAGTTAACGTCATTCTCTGCGCCAGTCATGAAATCAATTGTTCCTTTGATTTTCATCTTGTTCATCATTCCAGGCATTGTTTATGGTCGTGTGTCGGGTACTTTTAAAAGTAGTAATGATGTAATCAAAGCAATGTCAGAGACAATGGCAACAATGGGTGCTTACATTGTAATGTCATTCTTCTGTGCGCAATTCCTTTCTGCATTCGGTCAATCAAACATCGGTACTATGCTAGCGTTGTACGGTGCTGAAGGTCTGAAAGCAATGGACCTTCCTGGTGAGGCAACTGTTGTTGGTATGATTCTTCTGACTGCATTTGTTAACTTGCTTGTTGGCTCGGCATCAGCAAAATGGGCACTGATTGGTCCTATTTTAGTTCCAATGCTAATGGTTGTTGGTATTTCTCCAGAGCTTTCTCAAGCGGCTTACCGTGTAGGTGACTCTGTATCGAATATCATTTCACCTCTGATGGTATTCTTCCCGCTAGTGGTTGTTTACTGTCAGCGTTACGTTAAGTCGACAGGTATTGGTACTCTTGCTTCTATGATGATGCCATTCTCGATTGCAATGCTAATCGGTTGGAGTATCTTCCTACTTGCTTACTGGGCTCTAGGTATTCCACTGGGTATCCAAGCTCCTTACACTTACACAATGTAAGGAAAATTCCTTTCTGATTATTATCAAGAGAGGATGAGGCTGAACAAATAATTGATAAGGCCCGTACAGATATGTACGGGCTTTTTTATTGAATATTCAAAAGATCGCGTTAATCTACGCGTATAAAGAAAACTTGAGGAACAAGCATTGCCAGAGAACCACTTTACTGCTCAAGATGAATTGTTTATGCGTAGAGCTATTGAGCTTGCTTCACAAGCCGAAGATAACGGGGAAGTCCCAGTTGGTGCCGTTTTAGTTAAAGACGGAAATATAATTGCCGAAGGGTGGAATCGCTCGATAGGTGGGCATGATGCAACTGCACATGCTGAAGTTGAAACACTTCGTAAAGCGGGTCAAACGCTTAAAAATTATCGACTGCTTGATACAACGCTCTATGTCACTTTAGAGCCTTGCCCTATGTGCGCAGGTGCTTTGCTCCATAGCCGTGTTAAACGAATTGTATTTGGTGCCCCTGATTTGAAGTCTGGCGCAGCAGGGACAGTGTTAAACTTATTTGAAAGCCAAGCATCCTACCATTATGCCGATGTTGACAGTGGTTTATTAGAGAATGAATGCCGAGAGCAGCTGCAGGCTTTCTTTAAAAGACGACGTAAAGAAATTAAAGAGAAAAGAAAGCAAGAGAGATTATTAGATGAGAAAGAAAGCCGCTCTTAGCGTGTCTATTCAACTATCATTTGCATAAATGCGCGATTGCGCCAAATGATTTTCTTCTTATTGTTTGCAAGCATACGCTTCCGACGATTAGCAGCAACAGTCTTATCAAGGCGCTTTGGCTTTAGTCGATGTCTTAATTTCATTCTTCGTGTAATCCTATTATTCAATTGTAAGTGGAGATACGTTGTTTGTTTCTAACTTTATGAGTATAGCGACGTTATAGAACGATTTTATTACCACAATATGACATAGGATGCGGCTGCTTGAATTTTTAGTAAATATATCTTTATAAAAGTGGGGGGGTAAGGATAACGACGGTAAGTCGGCTCTTTCCCCCCACATAACTTATTTTAAGATTTTGCTTTATTCCTTAGGCTTTTCTTGTTGTTCAGAGTCATCAAGTTTAATGATTGGTTGCGCACCTGATATTGAAGGTGTTGGAGTGATGACAATGAGGTCGTCCATTTCCAAAGCTTGCTCTGCTAATGCTTGTTTATCAACATGGCCTATGATGCTTTGATAGTAACGTCGTATATTCTCAACGTAATTCTGCGCTTCATCGCCTCGTGCATACCCATAACGAGTTTGGCTGTAGTACTTTTTCTGTCTGAGTAAAGGAAGCCGCTCTTTTACATCCGCCCATGAGTCAGGGTTTGCACCTTGTGATTTGGTTAAACGTCGAGCATCCATCATGTGACCAAAACCAACATTATAGGAGGCTAGGGCAAACCAAATTTTTTCGTGTTCTGTAATCGAATCTGGCACTCGTCGCACAATCCTACCTAAGTATTTTACGCCACCTTGAACTGACTGTTTCGGGTCAAGCCGGTTAGTCACTCCTACACTTTTAGCTGTGGGTAAGGTCAACATCATCATGCCGCGTACGCCAGTCGGGGATTTAGCCACTGGGTTCCAATGCGATTCTTGGTAGGCTAAAGCTGCGATCATTCGCCAATCAAACTCTTGAGAGTATTTTTGGAAAAGAGGTGACCATTTTGGCAGTTTACTATCTAGTGCACGGATGAAAGCTCGTGTATCGACATAGTCAAAAGTACCTATGTGACCAATGTATTTTTCTTCTAAGCTTGCTAGCTGTCCTGATTGTTTATAATTTCCAAAAAACTCAATGAGTAAGGCGTATAAGCTTTCATCTTCAGACTTATTCAAGTACCAAGAGATCGGTTGATCTTCAGTTAGTTCAAAGGCAAGAGCGAGATCAGGATATAAGCGTTGGGCTAAAGATAGCTCAACTGAATCTGCCACCGTAAATAGAAGCTCATTTTTAGATACCTTTCTAAGGAGATCATTTATGTCTGCATTATTCACAGCTTGGTAAATAAAGTCGCTGTGTTCTTTTTGAAGCTCTTTCAGAGTGGGCTCAAAGTGCGATTCTTTCACGACAACTAAAGAAGGGGAAAGTGGTTGAATTATATCAGGCTTATTGGCCGGTAAAGCACTGCTCACACTATCGTCCAACTCTACATTTAATGCAGCTTTCTCAAATTCGGCGGTATGCTCTAGTTGGCGATTATTTTCAAACTCAATCAGTTGTTTTAGATTTCTTGGACGCCACTGACCTTTTTTATACACCACCTGCTGGCTGACATAATAATAAGCAGGGGTTGCCCTGAATGATCTCGTCAAATTTGAATTTTGGGTTAATCCTGTTGCGATTATATCTATTTCACCTTTTTTCAGGGCTGGAAATAGTTCTGATAAGCGGTAGGCGGGTTTGATCTCCATCTTCACGCCAAGCTGACTCGCAAATTCTTGAGCCAGTTCATAGTCTAAACCAGCAGGACCGTCTGGTCCTATATAGTAGGAAAGTTGATTGTTGAGGGTGCCAACTCGAAGCACGCCGCGTTCCCTTATTTGGTCAAGAACACTTTTTGGTTCAGATTCAATCTGACAGCCTAATAGCCCTAGAGCACTTAACGTTAGAATGAGTAATTTAGAGAAAAAAGAAGAAGTAAACTTTGGCATCAAATGAAATCTCGAAAAGTTGAACCCCCTTTATATCAAACCCCGAGAGGCTGGCAAAGCGGCTTTAAATAAACACTTATAAAAGAGGTGATTTCACCAGCAAATTTACCATTTACACTCATGAATAAAAAAAATAACGCAAACGGTTGCTTTTGGTGTTACGTCACAAAAAGAAATGCTTTATAATGCGCTCGCATTGAAGAGGTGCAATCGGTATAGGTTTGGTTACCTTCGCAAATATTGTAGAAGAACGAGTTTAAATAATCACGTAACTGGCTGAATTTATTCCAATATCATCTTAATCAACTGCATAAGAGACCTAAGCACATGAGAATTTTGCGTGGCTCCCCAGCTCTATCTGAGTTTCGTGTTAACAAGCTTTTAGAGCTTTGTCGTGAATTAAGCTTACCTGTAACAGGTATTTACGCTGAGTTTGCCCACTTTGCTGATTTAACAGCAGACCTAGACGCGTCTGAAGTTGAGAAGCTAGAAAAGTTACTGACTTACGGTCCTACGATTGAAGAGCATGAACCTGAAGGTTTATTGTTACTTGCAACGCCACGCCCGGGCACGATCTCGCCTTGGTCTTCAAAATCAACAGATATCGCACACAACTGTGGACTGGCTAAAGTGTCACGTCTAGAGCGCGGCACTGCGTTCTACATTAAAACCTCTTCTGAACTTTCTGAGCTTCAACTCGTTGAGCTGAAAGCTATTCTGCACGACCGTATGATGGAAGTGGTTTTCACTGACTTCGAATCAGCAGCGGCACTATTCACGGTTGCTGAGCCGGCTCCTTATGCGGAAGTTGACCTGTTAACTGGTGGACGTAAAGCGCTTGAAAAAGCAAACGTTACCTTAGGTCTTGCGCTTGCAGAAGATGAGATTGATTACCTTCTTGAAAGCTTCACTGAAAAGCTAGGTCGTAACCCGACTGACATCGAGCTAATGATGTTTGCACAAGCGAACTCAGAGCACTGTCGTCACAAAATCTTTAACGCTGATTGGACTATCGATGGCGTTAAACAAGATAAATCATTGTTTAAGATGATTAAGAACACCTTTGAAACGACGCCAGAGCACGTTCTGTCTGCTTATAAAGATAACGCAGCGGTAATGACGGGTTCAGAAGTCGGTCGTTTCTTCCCAGATCCTGAAACTCGCCAGTACAACTACCACCAAGAGAAAACACACATCTTGATGAAAGTTGAAACGCACAATCACCCAACAGCAATTTCCCCGTGGCCTGGCGCATCAACAGGTTCAGGTGGTGAAATTCGTGATGAAGGCGCAACAGGTATTGGTGGTAAACCAAAAGCAGGTCTGGTTGCTTTCTCTGTATCTAACCTTAAGATCCCAAACTTCGTTCAACCTTGGGAAACTGACTTTGGTAAGCCAAGCCGTATTGTTACTGCTTTGGATATCATGCTTGAAGGTCCTCTTGGTGGCGCAGCATTCAACAACGAATTTGGTCGTCCAAACCTATTAGGTTACTTCCGTACTTACGAAGAGAAAGTAAACTCTCACGCAGGTGAAGAAGTACGTGGCTACCACAAGCCAATCATGCTGGCTGGTGGTCTAGGTAACATTCGTGATGATCATGTTCAGAAGAAAGAGATCCCAGTAGGAGCAAGCCTAATCGTTCTTGGCGGTCCAGCAATGAACATCGGCCTTGGTGGCGGTGCTGCATCTTCAATGGATTCGGGTTCTTCTTCTGAAGACTTAGATTTTGCTTCTGTACAACGTGAAAACCCAGAGATGGAACGTCGTTGTCAGGAAGTTATCGACCGTTGTTGGCAGCTTGGTGATGCGAACCCAATCGCATTCATCCACGATGTGGGCGCGGGCGGTATCTCGAATGCTCTTCCAGAGCTAGTAGATGATGGCGAGCGTGGTGGTATCTTTAATCTACGTGACGTGCCAAACGATGAGCCGGGCATGAGCCCACTTGAGATCTGGTGTAACGAATCTCAAGAGCGTTACGTTATGGCGGTTGCTGATAAAGATATGGCAACATTCGACTCGATTTGTAAACGTGAACGCGCACCATATGCCGTGGTTGGTAAAGCAACAGAAGAACGTGATCTTAAATTAGAAGATTCATATTTTGACAACACGCCAATCGACATGCCAATGGACATCCTATTAGGTAAAACACCTAAGATGCACCGTGACGCGAAGACGCTAAAAGCAAACAACCCTGCGATTGACCGTTCTGGTATCGAACTAAACGAAGCGGTTGACCGTATTCTTCGCCTACCAACAGTGGCAGAGAAAACATTCCTTATCACTATCGGTGACCGCTCGGTAACAGGTCTTGTAGCTCGTGACCAAATGGTTGGTCCATGGCAGGTTCCAGTAGCAAACTGTGCAGTAACAGCTGCAAGTTACGATTCTTACCATGGCGAGGCAATGTCTCTTGGTGAGCGTACGCCAGTGGCACTTCTAGACTTCGGCGCGTCAGCTCGTCTAGCCGTTGGTGAAGCAATCACTAACATTGCTGCGACTAACATCGGTGATATTAAACACATTAAACTGTCGGCTAACTGGATGTCTCCAGCGGGTCACCCAGGTGAAGATGCAGGTCTTTACGAAGCGGTGAAAGCAGTCGGTGAAGAGCTATGTCCAGCACTGGGTCTAACTATCCCTGTGGGTAAAGACTCAATGTCGATGAAGACTAAGTGGGAAGAGAACGGCGAGCAGAAAGAAGTAACGTCTCCGCTATCTCTTGTTATCACTGCGTTTGCTCGTGTTGAAGATGTGCGTAAGACGATTACGCCTCAGCTTCGTACTGACAAAGGCAACACGTCACTGGTTCTTATCGACCTAGGTAACGGCAAAAACCGTATGGGTGCTACAGCACTAGCGCAAGTTTACAAGCAGCTTGGTGACAAGCCTGCAGATGTAGACAACACAGCTCAGCTAAAAGGTTTCTACGAAGGCGTTCAAGCGCTTGTAGCGAACGACCAAGTTGTGGCTTACCACGATAAAGGCGATGGCGGTCTATTCGTAACGCTAGCTGAAATGGCGTTCGCAGGTCACTGTGGTGTTAACGCTGATATCGCAGCGCTTTTATCTGCATCAGAGAACAGCGAAGATACACTAGCAGCACTCTTCAACGAAGAGCTAGGTGCGGTAATTCAAGTTCGTAACGACGACCTAGACGCAGTTCTTTCTACTCTTGCAGCAAACGGTCTAGAAGCATGCTCACACGTAATCGGTAGCGTTGTTGGTGAAGGGGAAGCGTCTGATGAGCTAGTAATTAAGTCTGGTGAGACTGTAGTAATTGAACGTAACCGTACTGAATTACGTACTATCTGGGCTGAGACGACGCATAAGATGCAAGGTCTACGTGATAACCCAGTTTGTGCTGACCAAGAACACGAAGCGAAGAAAGACAATTCAGACCCAGGTCTAAACGTGAAACTGAGCTTTGATGTTAACGAAGATATCGCTGCGCCGTTCATCAACACAGGCGCTAAGCCTAAGATGGCAATTCTACGTGAGCAGGGTGTTAACTCTCACGTTGAAATGGCAGCAGCATTCGACCGTGCAGGTTTCGAAGCAACTGATATTCACATGAGCGATATCCTAACGGGTCAGGCGGTTCTAGAAGAGTATAACGGTCTTGTAGCATGTGGTGGCTTCTCTTACGGTGACGTACTAGGTGCAGGTGAAGGTTGGGCTAAGTCAGTTCTGTTTAACGACTCTACGCGTGACCAATTTGAAAACTTCTTCAAGCGTGAAGATACGTTCTCTCTAGGTGTGTGTAACGGTTGTCAGATGTTGTCTAACCTGCGTGAACTTATCCCAGGCGCTGAATACTGGCCGCGTTTCGTTCGCAACGAATCAGAGCGTTTCGAAGCTCGTTTCAGCCTAGTAGAAGTTCAGAAGTCAGACTCTGTATTCTTCAACGGCATGGAAGGTTCTCGTATGCCAATCGCTGTTTCTCATGGTGAAGGCCGCGTAGAAGTGCGTGACAACGACCACCTAAACGCGATTGAAAACTCAGGTACGGTTGCTCTACGTTACGTTGATAACAACGGTAACCAAACGCAGCAATACCCGAACAACCCGAATGGTTCGCCAAACGCTATCACAGGTCTAACAACAACTGATGGTCGTGTAACTATTATGATGCCTCACCCAGAGCGTGTATTCCGTACGGTTGCAAACTCATGGGCTCCAGAAACTTGGGGTGAAAACGGTGCTTGGATGCGTATGTTCCAAAATGCACGTAAAAACATAGGTTAATGACCACGGGTTAATTAAAGTAGCCAAATATATGAAAGGGCAGTGCGAAAGCATTGCCCTTTTTCTTTGTTTAGGCTTTAACTCGTAAGAGACAGAGACAGAGACAGAGACAGAGACAGAGACAGAGACAGAGACAGAGACAGAGACAGAGACAGAGACAGAGACAGAGACAGAGACAGAGACAGAGACAGAGACAGAGACAGAGACAGATAGTTGGATCGTGGCAGGAGTTTATCTTGTTACCTAAGAGGTAAATCCCAGATACAAAAAAGGCCGCCTTAGAGGCGACCTTTCATTTATTCGTATTAGCTACGACATTAAAGTTCTAATTAAAGAGCGATAACGTTGCTAGCTTGAAGACCTTTTTGGCCTTGCTCTACTTCGAAAGACACTTTTTGGCCTTCTTTAAGAGTTTTGAAACCCTCAGAAGCGATAGCACGGAAATGTACGAATACGTCTGCGCCGCCGTTATCTTGAGTAAGGAAACCGAAACCTTTCTCTTCGTTAAACCATTTTACGATACCAGTATTTGAGTTAGACATGTTATGTCCCTTATTTTATTTAATTGAAAAACGTTCAATATTAACAGATTGTTAATGTATTGAATTATATAATGTGATGCTAAATAAAAGGGAAACGCCTAACTACAAAAACTAAGTTTTAATAGTGGAAGTTTTACTTGTACTTGATGCTGCATTTAATAACTCTCTGAACAACTGGCGCTATGATAACGCTGGATGGTTTTTTGTACAGAGTTTTTTTCGTTTTTTTTTAAATTATTCAGTTTGACAAATGACAGTATTTTTAGGTTTTTTATGAATTGGAATACGCCATTAAGTTCTATTGTTGCGAGTGCTTATTTTTTAGCTAAAAAAGCCGTTAAATCTCTCGAATTAACGGCTTTTTAATCAAACGCTTAAACTTATAAAATTGTCAGAGTTTGATTTCGCAATTTAAACTATCTATTAATTGTTGCTGTGTAGCTCACTGTTTAGTTCAACTGCTGATTTGTTAGCAAGACATTCAATCTGACCTGTCACAGAGTTACGACGGAACAATAGATCTGAAACGCCAGCTAGATCGCGAGCTTTAATGATTTCGACTTCGTTGCCTTCTTTATCTAGCATGCGAACTTTAGTTCCTGCAGTGACGTAAAGACCAGATTCAACAGTACAACGATCGCCCATTGGGAAGCCAAGACCTGCGTTTGCGCCTAGTAGGCAGTTTTCGCCGATAGAAATAACCATAGTACCGCCACCAGACAGTGTACCCATGATAGAAGCGCCACCGCCGATATCTGAACCGTTACCGACCACAACACCTGCAGAGATACGACCTTCAACCATGCTCACGCCTGTTGTACCCGCGTTAAAGTTAATGAAGCCTTCGTGCATAACTGTTGTGCCTTCACCAACATGTGCGCCAAGACGTACACGAGATGTATCAGCAATACGGATACCAGCTGGTACTACGTAATCCACCATTTTAGGGAACTTGTCTACGCAATCTACAGATAGAGTTTCACCTGCAAGGCGAGCTTCGATTTGACGATCTGCTAGTTCAGGAAGGTCAATTGGACCTTTGTTTGTCCACGCGATGTTGTGCAGAAGACCGAAAATACCGTCTAGTACTGTACCGTGTGGTTGAACTAGGCGGTTAGAGATAAGTTGTAGCTTAAGGAAACCTTCAGAAACAGAAGTTGGCTTTTCGTCAGTTGCTAGAACAACAAGAACAAGAGGCTGCTGTGAAGCTGCTGCTTTTTCAGCAAAAGAGGCATTGGCAGCTTCGTCATTCGCTGCGAATGCTTTTGCAAGCTCTGCACTTTGTGCAGCAGAGATTTCAATAGCTTGGTTGCCTTCAGTGTAACCAGCAACTTCTGCTACCGCAGAGACTAGCGCATCGCTTGGATTTAGAAGTGGGTTAGGGAAAAACGCTTCAATGATTTTATTGTCGCGGTTTTTGGTTGCCGTACCGAATGCCAGTGAAAAGTAAGCCATGTTGAATCTCCATGTATTGAATTGGTCTATGGATAGCGAGCAGCTATCGCATGATATTTTCATCTTAGGAACATCATAAAGAGAGCGCTCTTGTTATGAAAGAGTGTATGGGGAGAAAGTCTGTAAAATGATATTGCTTGTCTTTTTAGAGATATATTTCATTTATTGGATATTGCTTGCTTTATTGCTTCACTTTGATCATGCGGGATTAAAAATAGAGGCAGAATTCCAGATAGTGCGAAGTTAAAGCCGATAAAACACCCAATATAGGGAAATAATCAATCAATTATGATGACTTCAAAATTATTCAATAAGGCAGATCTCAATTTCTATAAAAAAGGTCATAAACTATTTAGATAATACGACTTTTGTTTATTTCTAGTAGTGCCTAGCAGCGACTGAAAAAAGCCCCACTCATACCAAGAAAAGTAAGATGGTGATCACTAACACACTGCAAAATATCAGTATATTACCCGCCATATTGATATCTATAACGATAAATGAAGGATCTGCTATGAATTTTACTAAGTCTCTATTGGTACTTTCTATTGGTGTCGCAATGGTCGGTTGTGGCTCAGATAGTAACGATGCACCTTTGACATGTGATACTGCTGAATCTTGTACAAAATTTACAGTTTTGCACACAAACGATAACCATGGTCGTTTCTGGGAAAACAGTAAAGGCGAGTACGGCATGGCTGCGCGTAAGACACTGATTGACAGCATTCGAGCTGAAGTGACTGCAAATGGCGGCGAGACTATCTTATTATCAGGCGGTGATATCAACACTGGTGTGCCAGAGTCAGATATGCAAGATGCAGTGCCAGATTTCGTAGGTATGAACTTGCTTCAGTATGATGCAATGGCGCTAGGTAACCATGAATTCGATAACTCCTTAGATGTACTGAAAATGCAAGAAGAGCTTGCAGATTTCCCAATGCTAGCGGCAAACATCTACGTAAAAGATGGCGATACTGTTACTGAAGAAAGACTGTTTGACCCATACAAAGTATTTACCATTAACGGCTTAAAAGTAGCGGTTATCGGTCTTACGACAAAAGATACTGCAAAACTAGTTAACCCAGATAATGTCGCAACGGTTCACTTCGGTGATCCTCAAGTAGAAATCCGTAAAGCGATTGACGAAATCAACGCTAATGAAAAGGTTGATTTAATCTTTGCTACGACACACATGGGTCACTATGTAAACGGTCTGCACGGTAGTGAAGCACCTGGTGATGTTTTACTGGCGCGTTCTTTGGAAGAAGGACAACTTGATGCGATCATCGGTGGTCATTCACAAAACCCAGTTTGTATGGAAGGTAATGAGTACGCAGATTTCAAACCGGGTGACGATTGTAAGCCTGATCAGCAAAATGGTACTTACATCATGCAAGCGCATGAGTGGGGCAAATATGTAGGTCGTGCTGATTTTGAATTTTACGGTGGTGAGTTACACCTAGCGAAATATGACCTTGTACCGGTGAACTTAAAAGAAAAAGATGAAAATGGTGATTACCAGTTCATTGAATCTGAAATTAAGCCAGATCCAACAGTTAAATCAATCCTTTATCCATACCAGCAACAAGGTCAAGAGTTACTTGACGTGATCATCTCTAATACTGATGGAAAATTAGAAGGTGAACGTGGTGTGGTTCGTGCTGAGCAAACTAACCTTGGTCACTTGCTAGGCGAGGCTTACCGCACGTATGAATTAGTGAATGCTGATTTTGGTGTGATGAACTCAGGTGGTGTTCGTGCTTCTATTGAAGCGGGCGATGTAGCGTACCGTGACGTATTGACGGTTCAACCATTTGGTAACTTCGTTACAAAAGCAACAATGACCGGTGCTGAAGTGAAAGACTACTTAGACGTAGTTGCAACGAAGACAGCAGGCTCTGGTGCTTATGCACAATTGGATAATATTAGCCTAACGGTTGACTGTGATTTGAGTGATGTAACGATTCGCGACATCAACAATAAAGGTTTTGATCTAGCAGAAACGTACACTTTCTCTGTTATTAGCTTCAGTGCTGCAGGTGGTGATGATTACCCAGTGATTGATGTTGAATCTACTCAGTTAACAGATGCATTTGTACTGCGTGAGTTTTTTGCTGCTAACCCGCAAATTACTGCTGCAGATTATGCACCAGAAGCTGGCAAACTTATTTATATGAGTAACGGCCAAGAAGTGAAAGGCTGCCCAGCAAGCTAATCACTGACATCTAAATTGATGATATTGATACCAATCAGCCAGCAATTTGCTGGCTGATTTTTTATATACAGCTTCTACATTGGGTAAAGCGATACTATGCTTGGCTCACTGCAACAGCTAAGGCAACGGTTGCTCCCACCATAGGGTTATTACCCATACCAATAAACCCCATCATAGCCACATGAGCAGGCACAGAAGAGCTACCTGCAAATTGTGCGTCTGCGTGCATTCTTCCCATTGTATCTGTCATACCATAAGAAGCAGGACCGGCTGCTACATTATCAGGGTGAAGCGTTCTGCCAGTACCGCCACCAGAAGCAACGGAAAAATAAGGTAACCCTTGATTGTTACGCTCCATTTTGTAGATGCCAGCAACAGGATGCTGAAAGCGAGTTGGGTTAGTTGAGTTTCCAGTAATGCTTACGTCCACTTGTTCTCTATGCATAATTGCCACACCCTCACGGACATCATCAGCGCCGTAGCAAAGAATGTCACCTCGCGGACCTTTAGAGAAATGTCTACGTTCTATTTCAACCAGTTCATTCGTGTCGTAGTTGAATTGAGTGCGCACATAGGTAAAACCATTAATCCGTGAAATCAAATAGGCAGCATCTTTACCTAACCCGTTAAGAATGACTTTCAGCGGTGTTTCTCGTGATTGGTTGACGTTTAATGCAATTTTTATTGCTCCCTCAGCAGCGGCAAAAGATTCATGTCCTGCTAAAAAAGCGAAGCATTGGCTTTTTTCATTAAGTAGACGAGCCGCGAGATCGCCATGCCCAATGCCCACTTGACGCTGCTCAGCCACGCTGCCTGTCTTGGTGAATGCTTGTAAGCCTTCACCAATGATCGTCGCTGCTTGCTCTGCATTCTTGGGGTGTCGGAAAAGTGCTAGTGCAGTTCCTAAAGTATAAGCGTTTACTGCGCTTTCAAACGCGATAGGTTGAGTTTCCATTACTGTTGTCTTTGGGTCGATATTTCGTTCCATGCAGTACTGATAGGCTTGCTCAAGAGAAGATAAATCCATTTCATTCAATATATTGAGTGCATGTTCTGGTAATTGATTATTCATAATAGAAATCTCTAAGCTTGGCGTGGGTTAATGGTTTTAACGGCTTCATCGAATCGACCATAGGTTCCGGTCGCGAGTTTAGCGGCTTGATCAGCAGGAGTACCTTCATTGATGGCTTTCATCATTTTCCCAAGGTTGAGGTACTGGTAGCCAATTACTTCGCTACTTTCATCAAGCGCTAAGAGTGTGACGTAGCCTTCTGCCAATTCCATATAGCGAACGCCTTTGGCTTTTGTCGCGTAACTGGTACCAACTTGGCTGCGCTGCGTCTGCCCTAGGTCTTCTAGGGCTGCGCCTACTTCTAAACCTCCTTTAGAAAAGGCAGATTGAGTACGTCCATAGACAAACTGCAAAAATATCTCACGCATTGCGACATTTATAGCGTCACACACCAAATCAGTATTTAGAGCTTCAAGAATGGTTTTTCCAGTGAGGATTTCAGCTGCCATTGCTGCAGACTGAGTCATACCTGAGCAACCTATTGTTTCGATTAGCGCTTCTTCTACAATGCCACTTTTAACATTTAAGGTGAGCTTTGCTGCGCCTTGTTGAGGAGCACAACTGCCAACGCCATGGCTAAGACCTGATATGGCAATCACATCTTTTGGGCTGATCATTGCTCCTTCAATAGGAATAGGTGCAGATGCGTGTAGTTCGCCCCTTTGAATTGGGCACATAGATTGAATTTCTGAAGAGTAATGCATAATGTTTTCTCACTAATAAAGTCATTTAAGACCTAGGCGTTGAGAAAGCAGGACATGTTGGAAGAGGTGTGGCTAAATTCACTACAGATCTTTTGTGCCGATATTCCAAATGTCGTTGCGAGCTTATGCTCACATAAAGTGATAGGAATAACGATACACCCAACAGTTTTACCTGTTTTCGATTCTGTAGGAGTCATTAGCACTGTTCGAAAAGAACGGGCGGTTGAAGCGAAAGCTTAGGTGGAACCCCATCACCTGATGACAATAGATTAGATCTTTATCACACTTTCATGCAAGTGAATATTTAGAGCAATTTCGACTATAAAAAGTGCTTATTATATTTCGATAATTATAAAAAAACGCCAATAATGAACTCTAAATAAAGTTAACTATTAGCGCTTTTATAAAGAAATTAGCTAGTTATGCTGCATCTTCTTCTGCGTCTTCAACGGCTTCAAGCTTCTGAGCTTTTTTCGGAGCCGGTTTGCGCTTAGCACCTAAAGCGTAAAGAACTTCTTCTTTGTTCTTCGCTAGGTACATTGCAAGTTCTTCTTGCTTACCTTCATCTTCGATTAATTCACTTCCACCAAGTAAAGTGAATAATTCATCTGCCATATCCAGCATTTTGTCATAAGCGTCAGCTTCGGCTTTAGAGGTAAAAGTCATTTTCTCTTCTCCGTTGCGTTCGACCACGTACTTAACGATAACAGCCATGGTTAGTCCTCAAAGTTTGGTTGATTTTTACTGGCTTTTTATACAGTTTTACAGGCTTAAAGTCCAGTTGAATGCCTATGGGATCCCTATCATTGGGAGCCTAGTCTATTTGTTGCTGCCAGTGTTGGCAGTATTCCATAAAGGATTTGAGTAAGGGGCTTTGATATTTGTCTTTATGAACCAGTAACCAAAATCTTCGCTTCATATCTAATGGCACATTCAATACTTTTACTCGCCCATCTTGAATGGCTGGTTGTACCGCGAGTTGAGATAAGCACGCAAAACCGAGCCCTGCAGAAACGGAGTTGATGATGGCTTCAGTCGTATTCAATTCAAATGATTCGTACCAGTGCTCTAAACGAGGCGCAACGGTTCGAAGAAAAAATTCACGAGTCCCAGAGCCGGATTCTCGCAATAACCAATAGCTGCTTTCTAAATCGTGCAACGAAACTTGATCTAGTTGGGCTAGAGGGTGATTAGCTTGAGCAACGATACACATTTCATCATCACTAAATTGGCTGGAAATCAGTTCATTGTGCTGAGTCTTTCCCTCAATTAGCGCAATGTCGAGTTCGTAGTCGACCAGTTTTTGGCAAATAAGTGCACTATTGGAAATGAACAAGCTTTGATCTTGATGCTGAGTTTGCTGGCGAAAACCTGACAAAATATAGGGCGCGACTTGATTACCAATTGTATCGCTTGCACCAACTTTCAGTAAGCCACTTAAGGCTTGTTCGTCACCGAACAGTTCATCAATACCAGCGGCTCGGTGCAATATTTCATCTGCAAGTGGTAATAACTTTTGACCTTCTTGATTGATCACAAGGCGGTTATTAACACGATCAAATAAAGAGTGACCGAGTTGTTTTTCCATTTCGCCCAACGCCATGCTTACCGCAGCTTTAGATAAAAATAAAGCTTCTGATGCCGATGTGAGCGTTGAGTGCTGAGTAATGGTGACAAACACTTTTAGCTGCTTAATTGAAATATTGGACATAGCTTTCCTAATTCATAGAGGCATGGTTTTTCTAGCTCATAGAGGCGTTGTTTGTTGCTCATAGAGGATTATTTTTATAGCCCTATAAGAAATAGTTTGTAGATCATAGGAGTAGTGTTTAGTTATTCTGAACGCTTGTTATATATAATTGGATATTAGTAAACATTGTGCAAGCGTATTATAGCTTCAACAAGCTGATGAGTTCGCAAGTTAAGGTGAATGAATTAAGTGAGAGAGTTTAAGAGAGGCTAATATGATTCAACGCATACAACATAGTTTGACAGGTGCCCCAACCCCAATGGCAGGCTTAGCATTAGCCATTGCGAGTTTAGGGTGGTGCTGGGATGGAGTGTTAGTCTCGCAAGGTGTTATGCATACACCTGGTGTCGTTCAGTGGGTTAGCGCTGCAATCGCGGCGAGTTTGCTGCTCATTTTAGCCGTTAAATTTTTGATTCACGGACATTTGCTACGTGAAGACTTAGCTCATCCTGTTGTGGGCAGTGTTGTTCCAACTTTTGCTATGGGCTGCATGATTGTTTCTGCATCATTAGGTCCTATTTCTCAATTCTTGCAAGAGGCGGTATGGCTAGCATCTGTTGCTTTACACGTTATTTTTCTAGCGAGTTTTTTGTACCACAGAGCAAAACAGTTTGAGATTCACCATATGGTGCCAAGTTGGTTTGTGCCACCGATTGGTATTATTGTGGCGGATGTTTCTTTCTCTGGGAATCCAACGCTGGAGCCGGTCGCGAATACTGTCTTGATTTTTGGTTTGATCGTTTATGCGGTAATGCTGCCACTTATGATTTATCGATTAATGTTTCGTAATGAAATTCCAGATGCAGCGAAACCAACGATTGCGATTATGGCTGCACCGGCAAGCTTATCGTTAGCGGGCTATTTAACGGTTTCTCCAGAACCATCGCCTGTTATTATTAGCTTGCTGTTTGGTATTGCAATACTCATGACATTCATTATTTATGTCGCGTTCTTTAAGCTGCTTCGTCTACCATTTAGCCCGGGTTATGCGGCTTTTACTTTCCCAATGGTTATCGGGGCAACCGCATTATTTAAAATGGCGACTTGGATGCAAGGTGTGGGTATTGAGGCTCAGTTTATCAATCAAATCTATGTCTTAGCGTATGTAGAATTAGTCATCGCGACTTCTGTTGTAACTTATGTCGCCGTGAGATATTACATGAATTATCAGCCACACCGTATCCTTCGAACTTTGTAGAGTGGATTCTGACCAAGCACTCGTTCAAAACGTAAACAGACGTTAAGTTTTCAGTATTTCATAAGCTTATATTCCTCATCCGAACTCGGCACTTATGCTAATCTGGCTGTATATTGTGGCAAGATTAACGTGAGTGCACTTTGTTTACTGTTTACCATTCCAATAAAGTTGATACTTTAAAAATTATCCTCGTTCATTTAATTAAGAATGATCCCTTAGCTAATCCATTTGATAAAGAACAGATTCTTGTTCAAAGCCCTGGTATGTCTCAGTGGCTAAAAATGGCGTTGGCAAAAGAGTTTGGTATTGCGGCTAATTTAGAGTTCCCACTACCTGCCACATTCATCTGGGAAATGTTTACCCAAGTCTTACCTGATGTCCCAAAACGCAGTGCTTTTAATAAAGAAGCGATGACGTGGAAGTTGATGAGCCTGCTCCCTGCTAAGCTAGAATTACCCGAATTCTTACCATTACAGCGTTATTTAGAAAACGATGACGATAGCTCTAAGCTATATCAACTGGCTGAAAAGATTGCCGATATTTTTGATGGCTATTTAGTGTACCGACCTGAATGGATGGCGAGTTGGGAACTCGGGGATTCTATTGCTGAATTGCTAGATGAAGAAGGGCAGCAAGAGCATCCTTGGCAGCCTATTTTGTGGCAAGCTTTGTATGAACAAACGCTATCTCAAGGGCAATCTAAATATCACCGTGGCAACTTATACCATGATTTTATTGAAGCGCTGATTGCCAATAAAGCCAACTTAGACAAGCTTCCTAAGCGATTGTTTGTTTTTGGCATTTCTTCGCTTCCACCTCGTTATATGGATGCCTTAAAAGCTCTGGGTGAGCGTATAGATGTTCACTTAATGTTTACCAATCCTTGCCGGCACTACTGGGGAGATATTCGAGATAGAAAAACCATCGCTCGGATTGAAGCAAACCAAAGAAAACAATTTGCTCTGGTTAATGGTGCACCTCAATTAGAAAGAGAAGCGTCACCATTAAAAAATGGCATAGAAGCGAATGTCGTAGAAGATGAATTGCATACTGGGCACGCCGTTGGGAACAGTTTACTAGCATCGTTAGGTAAACTAGGACGTGATAATTTACTTTTGTTATCGCAATCGGAGTGTGAAGAGCATGAGTTTTTCATTGATGTGCCACGCGATACTCTATTACACCAGCTCCAAGCCGATATTTTAGAGCTAGAAGAACATCAAGACGATCACATACTAGATTCAAGCCAACATAAGCAAGCTATTCAACTTGGTGATAGATCGGTGACTGTGCATGCCTGTCACAGCCCAATGCGAGAAGTCGAAGTACTTCATGATCAACTTCTAGCGATGTTCGATGCAGATCCAACCTTAAAACCACGCGACATCATTGTGATGGTGGCTGATATTAATGCCTATAGCCCTGCCATTCAGGCGGTGTTTGGTAATGCTCCTGGTGAGCGATATATCCCTTATTCCATTTCAGATAGAACCGCCGACCAAGAAAGCCCAATTCTTGCTGCTTTCATGCAGCTGGTGGCGTTACCTAATACACGTTGCCTTGCTTCTGAGCTTCTTGAGTTGCTTGAAATACCCGCAATGATGGCAAAGTTCGAGATAGATGAATCTCAATTTGAACAAGCTAAGCAATGGGTAGAAGAAGCAGGGATCCGTTGGGGAGTGGATGCTTCAACTGCTGAAGAGTTCGAACTACCCGCAACTGAGCAAAATACTTGGTTATTCGGGATTCAAAGAATGTTACTGGGCTATGCAATGTCTGACTCTGCTGGCTTATTTGAAAGCCATGGAGACTCCATTGCTGCTTACAATGAAGTTCAGGGTATAAACGCAGAACTTGCCGGGAAATTAGCCCACTTTATTGAACGCATTGCCCATTATCGTGATTTGCTTACTCGTTCTCAGTCTATTGATGCGTGGCGAGAAGTATTGCTTTCTATGATTGATGATTTCTTTGCGGTTGAGCTTGAGGGTGAAGTTGTACTGAAATCAATCCGAGATGCGCTTTCTCAACTCAAAGAGCAGTTGGATGATGCACTATTTGAAGAAGAGTTGTCTCCAAGCATTATCTACCAATATCTAAATAACAAACTATCCGGTGCTCGAATCAGCCAAAGATTCCTTGCTGGTCAAGTTAACTTTTGCACCTTGATGCCAATGCGTTCTATCCCTTTTAAAACCGTGTGTTTGTTAGGAATGAATGATGGAGTGTATCCACGTTCAGTTCCACCCGAAGGGTTCGACTTAATGAATGGTCGAATCCGCCCTGGTGATAGATCCCGCCGAGATGATGATCGTTACCTCTTTTTAGAAGCCATGCTATCGGCTCAAGAGTGCTTATATATCAGCTTTGTTGGTCGCTCAATTCAAGATAATACAGAGCGTGTTCCTTCTGTCTTAGTGGCTGAGTTATTGGAATATTGCCAGCAGAATTATTGCTTGGAAGGGCAGCAAGCATTGCCTAGTGATGATTCGGGTGAAAACTTAGAGCAAGCCATAACGTTTGAACATTCAATGACGCCATTTAGCCCTTCGGCTTTTAATCATGATTTAGCACCAGCTATGAATAGCTACGCGAGAGAATGGTTACCTGCCGCAAACAGACAAGGGCAAAGAAGTGGTGATTTTAACCGTTCCTTGGATGAGTACTTACATGGTGCGACTTATCCTTTAGAACTTGATTTGGTTGAATTGCAACGATTCTGGCGCTTACCTGTGCAGTACTTCTTCAATCGTCGCTTAAAAGTGATGTTTGAGCCACCGCTACCAGTAATGGAAGATGATGAACCGTTTGTGCTAAATGGGCTGGAAAGTTTCCAACTTAAGAATGATTTACTGCAAGTATTGCTCGACAATTCAGACAATGTTGATGAAGCCGTTTCGCAATTTGTGTCTGAACAAAAAGCGCAAGGTAAGTTACCTATTGGTGCATTTGGTGACATAGAGTTTGAAACGAATCGAGTCCAAGCCGAAGAGTTAGCCAAAGAAATTCGCTTTGTGAGCGGTTCTATCCAAAGCGATATAGACGTGAATATTGAACTCAACGTTCTTGGTGAAGGTAAACCAGTCCGCTTAACGGGTTGGTTAACTCAAAACTATCGATCAGGCTTAGTTCGTTACCGAAGCGGAAAAATACGCTCACAAGACTACTTATCAGCATGGATTGATCACTTGTGTTGCGCTGCTATGGGGAATACAAAATCCACCCATATTATTGGCTACGATAAAAAAGAAGGCGTTGTGCATTTAACTTATGCACCGCTTAATAACGCTCAGAAAGCGGTCGAGTTATTAGGTGAATTCGTTGAGCTATTTTATCAAGGAATGACAGCGCCGCTGCCTTACTTCCCTAAAACGGCACTTGCAAATGTTGAGGCGGGCTTTAGCCGAGGTAAGTGGGTGGATGATGAAGAAAAGTCATTCAAGAAAATGGCAGATACTTTTAACGATAGTTATGCATTTACTGGTGAAGGTCGTGATACTTATATTTCTCGTATCTGGCCGCAATGGAATGATGAACTTGCCGCTCAAGCTCGTTTATATTCCAGCCGAATCTTACAAGCTCCTCGTTTATCAGCCATCGACCCTAAAGATCAGGAATAACCAATCAAGCAGTTAGCGTTCTGATTTTAAAGAGATATGTCTAAAGAGCTTTAGGAAGGTAAATAAAGCAGTAGATAAGCTGAGTTAGGAAAACAGAGAATTAGAAAGCTAGGAAAACAGAAGGCAAGAAAGCAGAAAGGTAAAGTGGCCGCCAGTAAATCATTATTAGTGTAGGGCGTTCGCTGTGCGGCCATAGGTCAGAGGGACCATGATTCTTTTGGTTAGCAAAATGTAACAAAATATAGCTAACTCATGGCGCGCATAGTAACGGGCACATGAAATGTTAACCGTGAGTGAGATCTCACAACATTCTATAGAGTAAATAAATATTCATAATTCCCTCCATTTTATGGGAAAGATCACATGCATTTAGAGCGACTGTTATTTGCTATGGGGTCTGAGGTAAAGGAAACCCTCGCGATTTAAGCTGGGATCACCCAATTCAGATAATTGAATGATGACAATAACGAACACAAAATTGATATTGAAAGGTGTGCATTTATGACAGTAACGTCTCAGGCGAATTCAATAGTGGCGACGCCTCTTCAAACCATGACATTTCCTTTGCATGGTGCGCGGCTCATTGAAGCTTCTGCGGGCACAGGTAAAACCTTCACTATTGCAGGTTTGTATTTACGCTTGTTATTAGGTCATGGCTCTGCGACTTCAGAAGAATCAGAAGGCACACGTCACCAGCAACCTTTGACTGTCGATCAAATCTTAGTCGTGACTTTTACTGAGGCGGCTACAGCAGAGTTAAGAGACCGCATTCGCTCTAGAATTCATGATGCCAGGATTGCTTTTGCTCGTGGAGTTAGCCACGACCCTGTTATTGCACCACTATTAGAAGAAGTCTCTAATCACGCTCAAGCGGCATCGATTTTATTGCAAGCTGAAAGGCAGATGGATGAAGCTGCGGTCTACACTATTCATGGCTTTTGTCAGCGAATGCTAACGCAAAATGCTTTTGAGTCTGGCAGCCGTTTTGACAATGAATTTGTCACTGATGAAAGTCACTTGAAAGCGCAAGTGGTCGCTGATTATTGGCGACGTCAGTTCTACCCATTGCCGATGCAATTGGTTGGTGAAGTTCGTAATATCTGGGGGTCACCTTCGGCTTTACTGGCTGATGTAAACCGTTATCTGACTGGCTCTCCACTTAAACTTACTGTTGAAGCGATGAGCGGTGACTTGCAAAGCCTACATAATCAGAACCTAGATAAAATCAAAGCTCTGAAAAAGCTATGGTTAGACTCAGAGGCTGACTTCTTAGCGTTAATATCTGGGTCTGATGTTAATAAGCGAAGCTATACCAAAAAGTCACTACCTACTTGGCTTGAAGCTGTTACGGCTTGGGCGAACAGTGAGACTTATGATTACATTGTTCCGGATAAACTCGAAAAGTTCTCGCAAAGCACATTAAATGAAAAAACACCCAAAGGAACGGCACCGCAGCATGCAGTTTTCGAAGCTATCGAGGAGTTTTTAGCGAATCCAGCAGACCTTAAAGCACCTCTATTGGCGCATGCCATCCAACATTGTAGAGAAATGTTGGCAAAGGCTAAGCAGCAAAAGCAATGGTTGTCTTTTGATGACTTGTTGACTCAGTTATCTGCTTCAATCGATATGGATGAGCAATCACTGTTAATTGAACGAATTCGAAGCTTATACCCCGTTGCAATGATCGATGAATTCCAAGATACCGATCCACTGCAATACAGTATTTTTAGCCGTATTTATTTAGACAGCCCAGAATGCGGCTTGTTTATGATCGGCGATCCCAAGCAAGCAATCTACGGCTTCCGTGGGGCGGATATTTTTACTTACATCAAAGCTCG
Source organism: Vibrio gallaecicus (assembly GCF_024347495.1). Lineage (NCBI taxonomy): Bacteria > Pseudomonadati > Pseudomonadota > Gammaproteobacteria > Vibrionales > Vibrionaceae > Vibrio > Vibrio gallaecicus. Next base: position 772,002 of record NZ_AP025490.1, read on the forward strand.
TAACCAAGTTAGTGCTCACTACACGTTAGGGACAAACTGGCGCTCAAGTGCTGATATGGTTAGTGCTGTCAATCAGGTGTTCGCAACGCCTGATAGTCCTTTCATTTATGACCAGGATATCCCTTTCTTATCGGTATCAGCTAGCCCTAGTGCTGATAAAAGAAAATGGGTAATGAATGGTAAAACCCAGCAAGCCATGACCTTTTGGTTACAAGAAGCAGAAGATAAGCCACTGCCGAAAGGCGAATATCATAAGGCGATGGCAGAGGCGACTGCGAGTCAAATTCAAACCATTCTTACGGCTTCTCAGCAAGGGCAAGCTTTCTTTGATTCAGGTAAAGAGCTGCATGCTATTGCTGCTGGGGATATTGCGGTACTCGTTCGTACCGGAAGTGAAGGTCGGTTAGTTAAAAACGCATTAGCAGAGCAAGGTATTGCAAGTGTTTATCTGTCAAACAGAGACAGTGTGTTCATTAGCTCTGTCGCGCAAGATATCCAGCGCCTATTACAAGCGGTACTGACCCCTGAAAATGACAGAGCCCTGAGAGCAAGTTTAGCTTCAGAATTATTTGCATTGGATGCGGCATCTCTTGATGAATTGAATAACGATGAAGTCGTATGGGAAAACGTGGTGAATGAATTCCGCGAATACCGCAAGCTTTGGCAAATCCGCGGTGTGCTACCCATGTTGCGTGGTGTTATCAGTAAGCGCCATTTAGCAGAAAGATTGCTAGAAGAAGAAAATGGTGAGCGCTCACTTACCGACTTAATGCACATCGGTGAACTTTTACAGCAAGCAAGGCAGGAGCTTGATAGTGACTATGGTTTACTGCGCTGGTTAGCAGAATCCATTGCTGATGCACAAAATGGGTTAGGCGGAAATGAAGATGACATACAACGCCTTGAATCAGAAAGAAACCTCGTTCAGATTGTCACGATCCATAAATCTAAAGGATTGGAATATGACTTAGTCTTTTTACCTTTCGTTGCTAGTTACCGCGAAGCAAGCGAAGGTAAATATTATGACCATGGAACCGATGCCACGGTTTTAGATATTACTGGCAGCCCGCAAGCCCTTGCCCAAGCAGATAAAGAGCGTTTAGCTGAAGATTTACGCTTAATATACGTAGCGCTTACTCGAGCTGTTTATGGGTGTTACATCGGTATGGCACCTTTGAGAAAAGGTCGCTCAACGAAAGAGCCGACTGGTGTTCACCTAAGTGCCATGGGGCATTTAGTACAAAATGGTGAAGAGTTAGGCATTGCAGAACTTACGCAAAAACTAGCGGGTTTAGAAACGAATAGTTCAAGTATTGTTTTAGCAGAAGTTCCAACGGCTCATGCTGATGTTTTTAAAGCTAATGAAGAGCAAGCTGAAGCATTAGAAGCCAGAACTTTACAGACCCACATTGATCGTGGGTGGCGAATTACAAGTTACTCAGGATTAGTAAAACAAGGTCATCACAGTGCAAGTCATGATGCGACTATTGAAGTATCAGGGCTCGATGTTGACTCTGCTGAAGAGCAAGATGAGTTGGAACTTATTGAACCAGAGCGATCAATATTTACCTTTCCCAGAGGTGCTCGCCCCGGAACGTTTCTGCATACTTTGTTTGAAGAGGTAGAATTCACAGAACCTGCGACTTCAGAACGTAATGAACAGGTCATTTTACAGCTACTTGAATCTGAGCAATATGAAGCCGAATGGTTGCCAATTTTACAAGAACTGGTCGATACCGTTCTTAATACTCCACTTGATGGAAAAGATTTAAAATTATCCAGTAAAGGAGAGTCTCAGCGGTTGGTTGAGATGGAATTCTTGTTGCCGATAGAAGTGCTTAGTTCTTCAGAATTGAATCGGGTAATTCAATATCACGATCCTTTATCGGCTAAAGCTGGGGATTTAGGCTTTCAAACAGTGCAAGGAATGCTGAAAGGCTTTATTGATTTAGTCTTTGAGCACCAAGGCAAATATTACGTATTGGACTGGAAATCTAACCATTTAGGTGACGATGTGAGTGTTTATCATGGTGAAGCCTTGAAATCGGCAATGGCTGATCACCGATACGATTTACAATATCAAATTTATGCACTTGCACTTCACCGATATCTTCGAAGTCGAGTGGCTAACTACCGCTACGACACTCATTTTGGTGGTGTGTATTATCTATTTTTGCGTGGTATCGATAGGCAATCACAACAAGGGATATTTTCAGCTAAACCCTCTCTTGAGCTTTTAGATGAAATGGACCAATTGATTGATGGAAAAATCATTGATAGACGAGATGCACTTTTAAATGATGACGAAGCCGGACAAATGGAGCTTTTATAATGACACCTATTGATTTTAATTCGGCTTCATTACTCGACATTTTAAAACTGTTGGCAGGTAAAGGGTCTTTACGTCAGCTGGATTATCAATTCGCACGATTTATAGCTCAGCAAGGATCGCAAGAACTTGGTTTTATCGCTGGAGTAGTCAGTAATGAATTAGGAAAAGGTAATATCTGTGTCCAACTTTACCTTTTTAACTCCAGTAAAGGCTCAGATTCTAAATCAAATACTTATATCGACTTTGCTCATTTGCTTGGGTTATACGGCGAGGCTGCCTTACAACTTAACCAAAGGTTAATTAATATTGATTGGCTGAGCATCCTAAATGACTCTCATCTTGTTGGGCTTGACCAATCTGAAGATGCTAAGCCTTTGATGTTTGATGGACAAAGGGTTTACTTACACCGTTATTGGAATTATGAGGTTGTTTTAGCCAACACTTTAAACCGCTTGAGTAAACCAGTTGAATTCAGTTCTGAGCAAAATCAGGCTTTAAGCCAAACGTTAGATCGCCTCTTTTCTCGCAGTTATCATTTCTTATTTAATGCCTTAGCTAAAGCGGCAGCAAGTCATAAAAGTACTCAAGTGTTGAGACAGCAACTTGTGTGTGATCATCTTGATGTTGTTGAAGAGTCGTCATTGAACTGGGCTGCGATTGATGAGCAGTTACAAAATGCAACTCAAGTGCCTGATCTGCAAACTCTTGATACTTTAGTACCATTGTCAGTTTGTTTAAATTGGCAAAAAGTGGCAGCGGCGGTGGCATTAAGTCGGAGGTTTACCGTTATTTCTGGTGGTCCTGGTACCGGAAAAACCACAACCGTTGCTAAGCTATTAGCCGCTATGGTTGAGCAAAGCCTAGGTAAAAATAACGGTGAGTTTACAAACTTACCAATCATCAAACTAGTTGCTCCAACAGGAAAAGCAGCAGCTCGCTTGACCGAATCAATTGGTAAAGCTATTGAGCAATTACCGATTTCACCTGAAGTTAAAAATAATATTCCTACAGAATCCAGCACCTTGCATCGCCTTTTAGGGGCAATTCCGAACCGTGCCGAGTTCAGGCATAATCGTAATAACCCATTGCATCTTGATATATTAGTGGTTGATGAAGCTTCAATGGTCGATCTATCTATGATGTATAAGTTGGTGGATGCTTTACCTGATCATGCAAGGCTAATATTACTCGGTGATAAAGATCAGCTTGCTTCAGTGGAAGCGGGGGCAATTCTTGGTGATATTTGTTCGTTTACGGAGTCTGGGTATAGCTCGTCACAAGGTGCGTTAATTGCGTCACTGACAGGGTTTGAGGCTCTGAATAAAGTGTCGAAACTCGCTAAACATCCTTCTATTGCTGATAGCTTGTGTATGTTGCAAAAGAGCTATCGATTTGATGCGCGTTCAGGCATTGGTCAGTTAGCTAAAGCCATTAATATGGGAAGCTCTCACCAAGTTGATAAAGTATTTAATGCTGGGTTTGATGACATCGAAAATCACATGTTGTCGAGTGATAGCTATAACTTAATGCTCCGTACATTAGTGACAGAATATGGTCGTTATCTCAATAAAATTGATGAACCATTAGATGCAATCCCTTTAAATATTGGTGAAAAAGAACCGGCTACTGATGAATTCAATGTAATACGCAAAGAACAAGAATTAAGAGTAAAAGCACAGGATCAAAAAGCGAAATCCGTTCTCGAATTATTTAGTCAGTGCCGCTTGTTATGTGCGATTCGAGAAGGTGACTTTGGCGTTTCGGGGTTGAACCACCGTATAGAAAAAGCGCTAGCAGCCAGACGATTAATTCAACCTAATAATGATGAGCTTTGGTACCACGGTCGTCCTGTTATGGTGACAAGAAATGATCATGGTCTTGGTCTCTATAATGGTGATATTGGGATCTGTATGCTGGATGCTACAGACGATAGCCGAGAAGGAGAGGCTGCTCGTTTGAAGGTGTACTTTGAATTACCGGATGGCAGCGTGAAATCTATTCTACCGAGTCGAGTTCCAGATCATGAAACCGCTTATGCGATGACGATTCATAAATCTCAAGGTAGTGAATTTGATCTGACCTTAATGATTTTACCACCGGAGTTCAGCCCGATTTTAACTCGTGAATTGATTTATACCGGTATTACACGTGCAAAAAGTCGTTTAATGATGTTCAGTGATACTGGAGTTTTGAAGCGTGGTATTAAAGTGAGAACAGAGCGAATGAGTGGGCTGGTTAGCCGCCTTGTGTGCTGAGTAATATGGATGATGTATATATGTCTGGGGCAAATATAGCTAAGTAACATATAGCTAAGTAACCATCCCTGGTTACTCACTCGAGCATTTGCTTAGGTTAGTTAACCCGTAAGTGCTCGTGTAAATGATATGTGGTTTATTTTGTACTGATTTTGACAGTTTAAAATAAACTCTTTTAGGTTCTCACTGGCTGGAAAAACACAGTGGACATCTAAGCCTTCTAAAAACTGGTTATCAGCCATATCCCAAAAGCTTTGCAGCGAATTACAAATAATGGTTCTCATAAAATTTGCTCTTTTTGCTTATAGTTATTAACGCTAGCCTTCACTACTACATCTTGAAAACAGTGAGTTAATGTTTTTAGCAATCCGTGCAGTAACAACTTCTTTTTGAGTTGTCTTTTCCAATTATGAGGGAGCACCCTCAAAAACGAGTAAATTCTATACAAACTTGCTTGTGAATGAAAGTGCATAATTTATAAAAAACAAGCCGTAAACGATTACATTGAATACAAAAGTGTCTTACAAGTGAGACTTAGAGTGTTTACTTTATTTTCATGGTATTTCACGAGTAACAATACATAAGTATTGAAACTATCTAGACGTTTAAAGCTAAGATTTTTGATTTCCTTTGAAAATTGTACAAACCTTGTTTTTCCATTGGCAATTCATCCACTCCTATTTCATAAAAGCCTTGTTCTCTGAACCAATGAAGGCTGTGAGTGGTAAGAACAAATATTTGGTCAATATCATTAGATTTGGATTGATGTTTCATATAATCAAGCAGCAGCAGCCCACGGTTACCATCACGATAGTCTGGGTGAATTGCCACACAAGCCATTTCTGCCATATGGTCTGTCGGGTAAGCATAGAGTGCAGCGCAGCCAATAATTAGCCCATCTTTCTCTATGATAGTGAAACGATGTATCTCTTGCTCGAGTTGTTCACGAGAGCGACGGACGAGGATACCTTGATCTTCAAGAGGACGAATTAAATCGAAGATCCCTCCTATGTCATCAATTTGCGCCTGGCGTACTTGCTCGGCACTGGCCATCACGATTTGTGTTCCAATCCCATCTAATGAGAATAGCTCTTGTATTAACGCGCCATCCACTTTGTAGCTGATTAAATGGCATCGAGGTACACCAGCTCGACAAGCGGATACGGCGGCTTTCAAAAAACGTAAAGTACCCGAACTCTGGTCTTCTGTTGGATTTTGAGTTGTGGTGAGTTCTTCTAAAATATGAAGGGCGTCTTTCGGAAATAGCTCGGCAATTGCGTTGCCATTCTCACCTATCACACCTTGTTCTGAACAAAAGCCAATCAGTTTGTCGGCTTTAAGGCGAATGGCGACTTGGGTTGCGACTTCTTCCGAGAGCAAATTAAAGCTTTCACCAGTGACTGAGCTGGCAATAGGACCGAGTAAAACAATGGAACCTTGGCTTAATGTTCGGTTAATGCTTTCGATATCTATTCTACGAATTCGCCCGCTATGACAGTAGTCTGTGCCATCATCGATTCCTAGTGGCTGAGCCGTGACAAAGTTACCACTCATGACATTCAGTTGAGTTCCTGCCATTGGTGTGTTGTTTAGGCTCATTGAGAGGCGAGCGGTGATGGCTAATTGTAGCTGACCTGCAGCTTGCATAACTAACCCTAATGCATGCTCATCAGTAACACGAATGTTATTGTGATAAGGAGTATGGCAGTCTTGCTTTTCTAGGATCTGATTTATCTGAGGGCGAGCGCCGTGAACCAAGACAATCTTAACGCCTAAACTATGAAGTAGGGCAATATCATTGATAATGTTGCCGAAGTTTTTATCTGCAAAGGCCTCGCCACCAAGCATGATGACCATGGTTTTACCTCGGTGAGCATTGACATAGGGGGTGGACTGTCGAAACCCTTTTACTAGCGCAGTACTTCTAATTTTCACAGTTAAAATCCATATTGCATATCTATTCTTAAATTTAGCATTTATAATTAATTTATGACAAGCTGTTTTTTGGAATAAAGTGCAAAGTTATCAAAACATACTTTATTCTGTATTTTAACTACGTGTAGAATATCGACGGAACGTTCTACTCAGTGCATGACATGTCAGTATCAGTGAAAAAAAATAAGATAAATGAAGTAACCAAAAGCTTATATGATGAAGCGAATAAGCAAGCGCAAGCTAAATCAGCATTCAAGCGAAAACTGCTAGAGAGAAGCTTAATGCTACTGGCTTTAGTAGGGACGATTGCGGTTGCCGCTTTATTTGTGGACGTCATCACTCGAATGAATCAATCAGACATTCCTAAGAATGTGATTTATGGTACTTGGGTTGAGCAAAAAGTGGCTCATTATGCAAAAGATGAATTCGTACTAAGTGAGCGAGGTGTGTCAGTTTCTGGTTCAATTGTAGCCACAGATTTTAAATTTGATGGCAACCACTTTGAATATAATGCTGGCGATAAAACGTATCGTTTTAGAATGATTAATGCTGAAAATACTGAGATGATTTTAGAATCGGATGGTTATTACAACCCATTATTTAAGCTAGAAGGCAGCGAGAATAATGCACTGAGATAAGGTTAACTTATCGTAAAGTCTTACAAACTAAGATTGTGTTATCCAAGGTATTTTGTCATCCTCAAAGGATAGAAATTTTAGGATAACTCTTGTGATTAAAAAACTTTTTCCAGCCATAGCGGTTTCTTTTCTTTTTGGCTGTGCACAACCTACCGAACGCGCTCAACAGTATTTAGATGGCGAGTTTCCTCAAACTTTAAATAAAGTTGAGCAAGTCGAATCTGGTGTTCCAAGAGACTACACCGCATTTTCAAAGCAAGCGGAAATGGTAGTCAATAAATCTCCTTCAATGGCAAACATCTTCCAACCACTGTACCAGCAGCTAGAAGCATGGGCATTGCAAAGTGGAGACCCTATCGAACTTGCAAATTATGGCGTAGAAGCAGCTCAGTTTGGTGGTGGTGATGATAAAGGTAATGTGCTGTTCACCGGTTATTTCTCTCCTGTTATTGAACTGCGTCATGAACCAGACGCTGAATATCGATTCCCTGTTTACTCTCTCCCTGAATGTAATAAAGAATGCCCAACTCGCGCTGAAATTTATGACGGTGCTTTAGAAGGGCAGGGTTTAGAGTTAGGTTATGCTGCCAATCGTATTGACCCATTTATGATGGAAGTACAAGGCAGTGGTTTCGTTCATTTTGGAGACGACGATACGCTTAAATATTTCGCTTACGCAGGTAAAAACAATAAGGCATACGTCAGTATCGGAAGAGTCTTGATTGAAAGAGGACTCGTACCTCGTGAGAAAATGTCTTTGAAAGCAATTAAAGAGTGGGTGCTCGCGAATGAACCGGAAGTTGTAAAAGAACTACTAGAGCAAAACCCATCTTTTGTCTTTTTCCAGTCAAAAGACGATCTTTCAGTAATGGGCAGTGCGGGAATTCCTCTATTGCCAATGGCGGCGGTAGCGGGTGATCGCTCTATACTTCCGATGGGGACGCCAGTATTGGCTGAAGTGCCACTGTTGAATGCTGATGGTACATGGAGTGGTGCACATCAACTTCGTTTGCTACTTGTGTTAGATACAGGCGGAGCTGTAAAGCAGAATCACCTAGATTTGTACCACGGGATGGGACCTAGAGCTGGGACAGAAGCCGGTCACTACAAACATTTTGGTCGCGTTTGGAAGCTGGGTTTAAATGGCAGTGCGACTGAAGCACCTTGGGCAATGCCTCCAGAGAAAGCTGAATAGTAAAAGGTCCTATGCTTAACCTAGACTTTTAAACCAAGAGTGCGTATAAAACGCACTCTTTCTTTTTCCATCGAATAAAATTGGCGGCAACATGCGTGAATTAACCACTCCAGCTTCAGAAAATTACGACCAACGTTTTGGCGGTACACGACGTTTATACGGTAATAGTGAAGTGGACATTTTACGAGCTGCACATGTCTGTGTAATTGGTATTGGTGGTGTGGGTTCATGGGCGGTTGAAGCATTGGCTCGTACTGGTTTAGGCGAGCTAACGTTGATCGATATGGATGACGTATGTGTGACGAATATTAACCGTCAAATACACGCTATGTCGGGCACTGTTGGTAAAAGTAAAATTGAAGTAATGGCAGAGCGCGTTAAGCTGATTAACCCTGAATGTAAGGTCAACTTAATTGATGACTTTATTGGTCCTGATAACCAAGCTGAGTATCTGTCTAAAGACTTTGATTATGTACTGGATGCGATTGATAGCATGAAGGCAAAAGCTTCTTTGCTTGCTTACTGCCGCAGTAATAAAATCAAGGTGATTACGACTGGCGGAGCTGGTGGTCAAGTTGATCCAACACAGATCAAAATTGCAGATTTAACAAAAACCATTCAAGACCCTTTAGCGAAAAAGCTGAAGGATACTTTACGCCGTCACCATAACTTTCCGAAAAATCCACAGCGTAAATTTGGTATTGATTGCGTATTTTCTACCGAACAATTGAAATACCCTCAAGCTGATGGCAGTGTTTGCGCCGCAAAAGCGACGGCTGAAGGTCCCAAACGTATGGACTGCGCGACTGGTTTTGGTGCAGCAACCGTAGTGACGGCTTCATTCGGGTTTGTTGCAGTTTCTCGTATTGTTGAAAGAATTGTTCAGAAGCACAGCTAAAGTTTGTTTGTATTTAATGAATAGCTTTTAAGATGTGGTCTTCTAAAGGTGATGTTTTATTTCTATTTTTGATATGAATACTTGATTGATTTGAATAAGAAATGCCACTTGCCTCTTCGTTACATTAGATATTTCGTTTGATTGGATAAAACAATGACTCAATTCCCAGTATCGCCTTTTGGCACTGAAATTACTCATCAAGATATAGCAGAAAAAATGCAGTCTTTTTCTGGGTGGGAAGATAGATATCGCCAAGTAATACAGTGGGGAAAAAAGCTTCCTGTAATGCCTGAAGATTTAAAAAGCGAGCAAGTCAAGGTTGCTGGATGTGAAAGCAAAGTTTGGTTAGTCAGCCAAAAAATCGGTGAGCAATGGTTCTTCTGCGCAGATTCAGATGCCCGAATCGTACGAGGCTTAATTGCTTTGGTTATGGCTGCGTTTGATGGACGAACGGCTCATGAAATACAAGCGTTCGATATTGATGGTTACTTTGAAAAGTTAGGTTTAATTACTCACTTGAGCCCATCTCGTGGTAATGGGCTAAAAGCCATCATTGCACAAATCAAAAGCATTGAGCAGATTAAAGGCTCCGCTGTTTAGGTTTCATCGTAGAACAGCCTTATCTGTAAATAAAATCATTCTGACACAACTTCAATACATCGCTATATCAGTAAAGATAGAGCGATAAATGTCATCATGCATCCTACAAAAAACTCTAGAACCTTCCACGCTTTAGGCTTTGAGAATAATGGAGCGAGTAATCTTGCTCCATAACCTAAGCTGAAAAAAAACACGAATGACCCTGTGATCGCCCCTAATGCAAAGTTCAGCTGTTGCCCTTGGTATTGAGTGGATATAGAGCCGAGTAAAACGACGGTATCTAAGTACACATGTGGGTTTAACCAAGTAAAAGCCAAACAAATCATTGCCGTTTTCATAGCTGATGCCTGTTCTACTTGTTCGTTTCCTATCGCGTGAGAAACAGTAACTGCAGATCGAAAGCTCATAAATGCGTAAACAGCAAGGAATGCCGCCCCACCATATCGAGCGAATACTTCAATGTTTGGGTATTGGGTGACAATCGAGCCAAACCCTGCCACCCCAAGCGAAATTAAAATAGCATCAGACAATGCACAGATCAGGCAGATTAAAAAAATGTGGTGCCTTTTTATGCCCTGCTTTAATACAAAGGCATTTTGTGAGCCTATCGCTAAAATGAGTGATAGGCCTAATGTAAAACCTGAAAAGTACGCCAGCATAATCCGTTACTGCCTTTGATAAATTATTTGCTATTTGCTATTTGCTATTTGCTATCGCGATCATTGTTTGTTCAGCCATCGAGAATAGATCGAAGTTCGAACCTTGTATGGACATTTATCCTTAAAGCATATCGACGGCTTTCTCTATTGCAGAAATGAGCTTATTCACATCATCTTCAGTGTTATAGATTCCAAACGAAATTCTTACGGTTCCGGTCACATTCAGCTTATCCATAAGTGGATGAGCACAGTGGTGACCAGCCCTAACCGCAATGCCTTGCTGATCTAGAAGTGTTGCAATATCTTGGTGATGTACTCCATCCATCACAAAGGTAATCACACTTGCCTTTTCTTGGTAGCCGAGCACCTTAATATCATCAATCTTGGATAAAGCTGCATAAGTTTTATTTTGCAGGTGATGGATGTGAGCTTCCACAGATTGCTGGTCAAACTGATTTAACCACCCAATTGCCGTATCTAAAGCAATTGCGCCTGCAACGTTGGGAGTTCCGGCTTCAAATTTTCCTGGCAGTTCAGAGTAAGTGGTTCCTTCGAAAGACACGCGTTCCACCATCTTGCCACCACCATGCCAAGGCGGCATTGAATCCAATAGCTCTAGCTTTCCGTAAAGTACGCCAATACCTGCTGGAGCATATAGTTTATGACCTGAGAATACGTAAAAGTCGGCGTTTAATTCATGAACATTAAGCGTTTCATGAACGATGCCTTGCGCGCCATCGACAACGACAATAGCACCAACTTGATGGGCTTTCTTGATGATGCTCTCAACGGGTAACCGAGTACCGGTCACGTTGGTAATATGGGCAACCGCCACTATTTTCGTTTTATGGCTTAACCGTTTCTCGAATTCAGCAAAGTCTAGCAGGCAGTTGTCATCCACTGGTAGTTTCACAACCTTAGCACCCGTTTGCTCTGCCACGATTTGCCAAGGAACGATGTTAGCGTGATGTTCCATTTCGCTGACCAGTATTTCATCGCCCTCTTTTAGAGTGCTTCTCGCATAAGTTTGAGCGATAAGATTCAGAGCTTCAGTTGCTCCTCTTGTCCAAATGATTTCTTTACTCGAACTTGCCCCAAGGTATTCAGCAACATTGTCGCGAGCGGCTTCAAATTGGCTGGTGGCTTGTGCCGTTAAACTGTGGCTACCTCTATGAACATTGGCATTTTGTTTTGAGTAATACTGGCTGATGGCATCAATGACGACTTGGGGTTTTTGAGTAGTGGCTGCGCTGTCTAGGTAAACCAATGATTGCTCATTAATTTTTTGGTTAAGAGCGGGAAATTGAGCTCGAATATTATGGATGTCAAACATGGGGTTACCTAAATGTATGGTTCTTTTATTAATGCAGATATGGTGCTGAAAAACGCTTTGTAAATACTATTTGGCTTTTTCGTAATGCTGCTCGGCTTGCTTAACGCGGTGGTACAAAGCTAAGTTCGCGGGAACATCAATATTATGCTTGGCAGCCGTAGTTAGTAGATAACCAGTAATGAAGTCTATTTCAGTCGGGCGATGATAAAGCATATCTTGTTTCATTGAAGAGTTATTTTGAGCAGTAGCATGGATAACATGATTGATCGTTTCTTGTAATTCACGCTTACTTGTTGGAATACCTTCAGCAGTCATGACTGATTCTAACTCTGTAATAAGCGGCTGTAACTCTTCTTGATATTTAGCTTCTGCCAGTTGCCCATTTTTTATTTGATTCAGACCCGTTAATGGATTGATAGCGCAGTTAATGGCGAGCTTTTGCCATAAGGCTTCCTGAATGGACTGATTCCATTTTACTTCAGGCAATGCATGATTCAATACATCACAAAGGAAAGAACACTGATCACCCAATGCATTATAACTCCCTAATTGGGTGGAGCCTTGACCTGTATGAAGCACACTTTCAGGGCTTGGTTTAAACGCTGCCTGGGTTGTGGTCGCTAATACAATAGGAAAGTGATGAATATCATTGGAGAGCGAATCAACTGCTCCCATGCCGTTATGCATGAACATTAAAATGGTATCACGATGCAGGGTTGCGAGAAGGGGAGTGATAGCACTCTCTACTTGCCATGCTTTGACTGTGACGATGATGAGATCACAATGACTTAGCAATTGGTGATTATTATTCGTGAATACGACAGGAGGCTGCTGATCTAATGTGATAGACAGCTCTGAGTTTGTTTTTCGGCTATATAGCGCGATATTATGCCCAGCTTGAGAAAGTTTTATTGCCCATAAAGAACCAATAGCGCCAGGACCGACGATACCAATATTCATAGGGATACCTTAGAGAAATGCTTTGGAACTTAAGAATAACGAGGTAAAAAATGAAAGCAATAAAAATGGCACCCGAGGGTGCCATTTAGGAAGTTTTCTTATCAGTTCTATTAGAACTTGTAAGTAACTGCGAAGTAGTGACCGAAGCCAGTAGTTTTACCAGCTAGACCATCGTCTTTAAGACCGTAAACGTCTTTGTAGCCTTTAAGACCGTAACCTACTGAGTAGCGATCTGAGTGCCAGTAGATACCGTTAAACATAGCACCACCATTTGAGGTGTTTAGCGCTGCAAAGTCATCTTCCATGCCAAATTGGTAATCGATGTAACCTTGGTAAGAAATGAATGAACCGTTCTCGAAGAAGTAGAAAGGTTTGAACCAGTTAGTTGATACTTGGAAACCGTTCCAGTCTTTCTTATTTGAATCGTAAGTACCGTAGAAGTTTAGGCCAATTTTGCCTAACCAAGGAACCATTACGTCAGAACCAAGACCAACTTTTTGAGTGTTAACACCAGAGTTGCCGCCCCATTCCATAAGAGTAGAAACGTATAGCTCTTGTACTGGACCGAAAGAAAGATCTTTACCTGTTACTGCGTCAAGAGACATACGAGGTGCGAACTTCATGAAGATTTTCTCAGCACCATCTTTGTCACTGCCTGGATCTGAAGTTAGGTTGAACACGTCAACGTAACCGTAAAGATCGAAAGCTCCAGAGCGACCGCCAAATTCCATTTCTAGGTAATCATGTGAAGATTCACCTGGAAGTTCATCAACTGCAGCCATAAGGTTGAATTGCACCCACTTGTAATCGTTTTTGTGGATGTCGCCGTCTGAGTAGTCAGCAGCCATAACTGGTGCAGATGTTGCTGCAATTAGGCCAAGAGCTAAAAGTGATTTGCGCATAATGGAACTCTCTATATTTAAAGTAAGTAACCCGCTATCCATGCGTGTTTGATTTTGTCCGAATGCCGAGCATGATAGCGATTTTGTTCTCAATTAAAAGTGAGAAAGAGTGCAAATTAAAATTATTATGGTGACACTCATCACACTAATGATCGAAATGGCGGAACTTTTAAATGCATATGAATTCTGATGCACCCTTATTTCTATTGAACGTGTGAAGTCTGGTTATTTTATCGTTTCATTGATTGTTTTATATTCAAAGCAAACGATTTGATCAGTTTTTGTGATGCATCTTACGTAAACAACAGAGTCTAGTTGTTGGCTTTTGGGGCTGCCATTTATTGAACTTTTTTAATATCAAAATGTGAAGTTAAGAGTAATAGCTGGGTATGGATGGAAGATTGTGAAAAGTTTATCGAGACAATGTGAGATCTTTCATTGAGGGCATAAAATTATTAAACCTCAACTCGATGATAAATTCAGGGTGGAGAGTTGAAAGTAGGCTACAGAAAGGCAGCATAATCGACAAACGTAGTTATCGATTATGCTATTTAGTTAGTCTTTTTGGTTACGAGCGTCATCGAGCAACTTCGAGAAGAAGTGTCGTAATGAATAAAGCATGATCAAACTAGGAACAACCATTAATGCCGTTAAGATGAAGAAGGTTGACCAGTCATTAAGGTAATCAACAAGCTCTCCACTAAATGATGCTAACGTCGTCCGTCCAAAGTTACCCAAGGAAGCAAGTAGGGCGTATTGAGTTGCCGAGAAGGCTTGTCCTGTCAGAAGTGTTAAAAAGGAAACGAAAGCAACCGTTGAAAATGCAGTGGTAAAGTTATCGACAATTATTGTTGCTAAGAACAAGGTCTCACTTGGACCTGCTTGAGCTATCCAAGCAAACATCAAATTACTACCTGCCATTGCAACACCACCAATCATCAAGCCGCGTACAATGCCAAATTTCACGTTGAAGACGCTACCTAATAACGTAAAGAATATAGTTGCCCCCCAACCAATCAATTTTGAGTAATGACCGATTTGTTCATTGCTAAAGCCAATTTCTTTATAGAAAGTGATCGACATTCTTCCTAAGAAGGCTTCACCTATCTTAAATAGGAAAACAAATAGCAATAGAGTGATAGCAACTTGAACACCATTACGCTTAAAGAAATCATAGAAAGGTTCAATAACCGTAACTGTAAACCAAGCTAGAACTTTAGAACCTACAACCTGATTGTGTCGTTGTTGAGCTTGAGCTTGAAGTTCTTCACGCTTAGTTTTAGGTTCACCGACAAGTAAGGTAAACAGCATTAATAGAGCAACAACACCTGCCATGCCGTAATAAACACCATTCCAACCAATAGAGTCAGCATTAATAAATGCAAGGTAACCAGGGAGTGAATAGCCAGTCCACCAACCAATAACCGCCATAGCAGAAGCTTGAGGGAGTTTAGACGGCTCAGATTTAGGGAAACTGTCGATACGATAAGCATCAATTGCAATGTCTTGTGTTGCTGAAGCAATGGCAACGCCTAAGGCAAGCATTGATGTAAGCACAAGGTCATTGGCTGGGTTAACGCCTGCGATAAAAAAAGTACATACAAGTACGAAGCTTTGGCAGAAAAATATCCAACTGCGCCTTTGACCTAAAATGGCATGTAATACTGGCAATTTTACTCGATCAACCAGTGGTGCCCATAAAAAGTTAATGGCGTAGACAGCAAAGACACTGCCGAAATAACCAATAGCAGTTCGAGTTAACCCCGCATCTTTCAACCAGCCAGACATATTGGAACCAATGAGAACCCAAGGGAAGCCGCTCGAGCAGCCCAGCATGAATACCCAAAGCAGTCGCTTATCAAGATAGCTACGGAAAGTTTGCATCCACGATAGGGATGACGAACCTGATGACATAAAAACGTCCTTGCGAAGAAAAACGCCCTTGACGGATGTTAAGGGCGTTGGAAGCGTTTACTTAAGAAGGGTTACTTTTGTAATGACGATTGGGTCTACTGGAATGTCTGACATTCTGCCAATTCGTTTTGTTGGAATCATGGCCATCTTTTCAACAACATCAAACCCTTCAACTACTTTGCCAAATACAGCATAACCAGGAGGAGACTGTTCAGCATTCAAAAAGCCATTGTCAGAATAGTTGATGAAAAACTGACGAGTTGCTGAGTCTGGATTATTAGTGCGAGCCATAGCAAGCGTAGCGGGTTCGTTTCTTAATCCGTTGTAGCCTTCATTTTTGATGGGCGCATTAGTTGGTAGGCGGTTCATATCTTTATCAAAGCCACCACCTTGTGCCATGAAGCCAGGAATAACTCGGTGAAATTGGCTGCCTACGTAGCTACCATCTTCAACGTAAGTCAAAAAGTTAGCTACGGAAATCGGTGCTTTCTCTTGATTAAGGTCGATTGTGAAATTACCCAATGTAGTTTCTACTGAAACTTTTGGACCCGCCCAAGAAGCGGCACTGAATGCAAGTAGAGCAATAGTTGATACTAGACGAAGCATTAGAAGCGCTCCTTCATGTAATTTTGTAGTTCTTGGTCATTCGAGATATCAGCTAAAACAAGATTAATGACATCATTTAGTACCATTGAAATATCGTCGTTTGAAGCACTTAATGTACCTGTGCGAACAGCCGTGCCTTTGAAGGTTTTTACTAGTTTACCTTGAGGCGTTTCAGCGGTTACTTCTAAAGTCACTTTACCATCCATTTGGTTCTCCATAATGGTGTGCTTTACTGTTACCAGTGCTTCTTGAATTTCTAGTACAACTGAGTTTTCACTATTTACACTAGCGCGATAACCTTGTGATTCAAACTGCTGAGCAATTGCATTTTCTAAAGTAATACGCATATTTTGCTGAGCATGGATAGGTTCAATGTTTGAACGGCCGCTATCCACTAAAGCCACATACTGAGCAGCACGTACATCTTTGCTGGAAAGTGTGTAAGTCTTATTCTCTACTAGGTTACTTGTACTCAACGACGCTGTCGGGATGACGCTAATTTGCTCTTTTTGAGGTGCAGAGCAAGCCGTAAGAACAACAAGTGATGCAGCCAAAACTAGTTTTTTCATTCTTCTATCCTTTTAAAATACGCATTACAAATGGTATTTGTGATCATTCTTTGATTCAGTCTTCAATGCTATTTATTAAAGTTAGCAGGTTCTCTAGTCGCTTGTAAAATCTCAAACTTCTGGTTCAATTCGAGAGTCTCGACATTTGCTTCACCAAATAGACGAGCTAATTTCACATCGTATCCGAGGTGTCGGTTCCCAATAACAATTAATTTGCCTCCATTACTAAGAACATGCTTTGCATCACAGAACATTTGCCATGCAATGTGATCTGTAATTGCTTGTTGCTGGTGGAATGGAGGGTTACACATTACTAAGTAGGTACTGTTTTTCTTGAAGCCGTCTAAACAGTTGTTTGCGATAAACTGGAAATTGCCTTCTTCTCCCAAATTATCAATGACATTCTGGCGAGCAGACTCGACAGCCATGAAGCTTTCATCAACACAAGTAATTCGAGCCTGAGGGTTTAATTGCCCAGCTTTGACACTGAGTACACCATTACCACACCCTAAATCAATAATGTGGCGAAGCTCCGGATCTTGAGGGATATGTTCAAGCATGTAACGAGCGCCTTGATCTAGGCTTTCACCTGAATAGACATTCGGTAAATTCTTTAGTTTTATGCTTTCTCCATCTACTTCCCACTCATTGTATGGATCAACATCATGGATAGGTTGGCAGTTTGCAGAAGAGAAAATCAGGCGATGCTTCTTCTTAGCTAAAGAAGTAGTAGTTGCACCTAAATATTTTTCAAAAAGATTCAGCGTAGACGTATGGATCTCTTTCACTTTATTAACACCAATAATTGGGCAAGTTTCAGGTAGGGCTTTACGAAGCTGACTCAACTGCCAAATTAGGTGTCGGTTTGTTTTAGGTAACTGCATGAGTACTAAATCAATACCATGTGGAATCTCTTCCATGGTATTAAGGAAAGTCACGCGGTTACATTGATTTCGTTGTAGGTTTTTAAGTGCACCACGCTGAGAAATAAACGAGTCGCTCATCATGGTGACATCATGTTTTTCAGAGAACCAAGCTGAAAGAGCACCAAAGTGATCATTCATAATCAAAATGTGTTTGCCTGGCTCTAGATTTAGCTCTTCTACATGTTGAATTATGTATTCGTCTCCAGCATCCCAAGCTTGAAGCGTTTCATTTGAACGCTTTGGAAAGCGGTGTAAAGCCAGCGTTCTGCTGTTAAAAGTAAATTCAGTTTTCATTCTTTGGGATACTTATATGAGAAATAACAAAGATATTGTCTCAAATGCTGTTTCAACAAGATAGAAAAAACTGGAGGTAACCGCACTCTCTCTGGAATATTTTGTCAGACAGGTTGCATGTTTAGGTTTATACTGGATGTATAAACAATATGAGAGCGCAATAAAGGAATCATGATGATCCAAGAAATTATTGAGACAAAACTGCACAATGAATTTGATCCAACGCATTTAAACGTTGTGAATGAAAGTTATATGCACAATGTTCCGGCTGGTTCTGAAAGTCATTTTAAGGTCGTTGTAGTGAGTGATGTTTTTGAAGGGTTGCGCTTGATTGGTCGCCATAGGGCTGTGAATAAAGCATTATCTGAAGAGCTGGCTAATAATATTCATGCACTATCTATTCATACTTATACTAAAGATGAATGGCAGAAGCAGTTCAGCAGTGTGCCTGATAGCCCAATGTGCATGGGCGGAAGCAAAGCTGAATAAATTGTAAAAAGTGTTTGAATAAAAAAGGTGGCTTAGCCGCCTTTTTTAGTTTTCTATCGATAATAATGCAACATATTTAGCCTGTTTATGTCGAGATAATGAACATTACAAATACCTACAATGAGTAATGTTTTTATTAACAGTGTTTCAACAAGTGTGTGTAAATTTCAAGTTGTGACAGAGTGTTAAACTCCGTATTTAAAACAGGTTATATGACTGGTTCATCTGTGCGGTATGTCAAAAATATAGACATTCAAAGGGCTATATACTTCAATTCCCAGCAAATAAAACCGCTATTCAAGTTATTGGTCATGGCATCAAGTTCCCAAAAAATGGTAGACTACCGCACCTGATAAATCTCAATCCATTTTTGTGATTGGTTTATTAAGAAATTGTTGCGATTTTGATGTTTTAAACACATCGAAACCGGACACTGTAATGTCGTGTCTAAGGGTGAATTAATAACACCCTGAATTTACGCAATTAAAGAATCTTTTTCCCGATAAAGTAGTGCAAGTGCGTATGATTACAATAAAGAAGGGTTTGGATCTTCCTATCGCAGGAACTCCATCCCAGGTGATTAATGATGGTAAGTCCATCACTAAAGTCGCCTTGCTTGGCGAAGAGTACGTTGGTATGCGTCCTACGATGCATGCCCGCGTTGATGATGAAGTGAAGAAAGGCCAAGTTCTTTTTGCTGATAAAAAGAACCCAGGTGTAGTATTTACTTCTCCAGCAAGTGGTAAAGTTATTGAAATTAACCGTGGTGCTAAGCGTGTACTTCAGTCAGTTGTGATTGAAGTGGCAGGCAATGAGCAAATCACGTTCAATAACTATGCAGCTGACCAACTAGCAAGCCTTGACCGTGAAACGGTTAAAGCTCAACTAGTCGAGTCTGGTGCATGGACTGCTTTGCGTACTCGTCCGTTCAGCAAGGTTCCAGCTATTGATTCTGAAACTCAGGCTATCTTCGTAACTGCTATGGATACTAATCCTTTAGCAGCTGAGCCAGAGTTAATCATTAACGAACAGTCTGATGCTTTCGTTGCTGGTTTAGACCTCCTTTCAACTCTGACTAGCGGTAAAGTTTACGTTTGTAAGAAAGGCACTAGCCTGCCTCGCTCATCTAAGTCAAACGTTGAAGAGCATGTCTTTGATGGCCCACATCCAGCAGGTCTTGCTGGTACTCACATGCATTACCTTTACCCGGTAAATGCAGAAACTGTAGCGTGGAGCATTAACTATCAAGATGTTATCGCATTCGGTAAGTTATTCCTTACTGGTGAGATTTACACTGATCGTGTTGTTTCTCTAGCGGGCCCTGTGGTTAATAACCCACGTCTAGTTCGTACTCAGCTTGGTGCTAGCCTTGAAGAGTTAACAGACAGTGAGTTAATTCCAGGCGAAGTTCGTGTGATCTCTGGCTCTGTACTTTCAGGTACTGAAGCATCAGGTCCACATGCTTTCCTTGGTCGTTACCATCAGCAAGTTTCCGTTCTACGTGAAGGTCGTGATAAAGATCTATTCGGCTGGGCTATGCCTGGTAAGGATAAGTTCTCTGTTACTCGTTCATTCCTTGGTCACCTGTTTAAAGGTCAGTTGTTTAACATGACAACGACAACAAACGGTAGTGATCGCTCAATGGTTCCAATCGGTAACTACGAGCGCGTAATGCCTCTAGATATGGAACCTACATTGCTGCTTCGTGATCTATGTGCTGGCGACGTTGATAGTGCACAAGCACTCGGTGCGTTAGAGCTAGATGAAGACGACTTAGCATTGTGTACCTTTGTATGTCCAGGTAAGTACGAGTACGGTCAACTACTTCGTGAATGCCTAGATACAATTGAGAAGGAAGGGTAATTTTCATGGGCCTTAAAAAGTTTCTTGAGGACATCGAGCATGATTTCGAGCCAGGTGGTAAACACGAGAAGTGGTTTGCGCTTTACGAAGCTGCAGCGACTGTGTTTTACACGCCAGGTCTTGTAACGAAAAAAAGCTCACACGTTCGTGATAGCGTTGATTTAAAACGTATCATGATCATGGTTTGGTTCGCGGTATTCCCTGCAATGTTCTGGGGTATGTACAACGCGGGCGGCCAAGCTATTGCTGCTCTTAACCATATGTATGCAGGCGCGGAATTAGCATCTGTAATCGCTGGTAACTGGCACTACTGGTTAACCGAAATGCTTGGTGCCTCCTTAGGCGCTGATGCAGGTGTTGGCAGTAAAATGCTACTAGGAGCGACCTACTTCCTACCTATCTACGCAACAGTATTTATTGTTGGTGGCTTCTGGGAAGTTCTGTTCTGTATGGTGCGTAAGCATGAAGTTAACGAAGGTTTCTTTGTAACTTCTATCTTATTTGCGCTTATCGTTCCGCCAACACTTCCTCTATGGCAAGCGGCACTAGGTATTACCTTCGGTGTTGTTGTTGCTAAAGAGATCTTCGGTGGTACAGGTCGTAACTTCTTAAACCCTGCACTTGCTGGTCGTGCGTTCCTATTCTTTGCATACCCTGCACAGATCTCTGGTGACGTAGTTTGGACTGCTGCTGATGGTTTCTCTGGTGCAACTGCTCTTAGCCAGTGGGCTCAAGGCGGTGGTAGTGCACTAATGAACGTAACAACAGGTGAAGCAATCACTTGGATGGATGCATTCATTGGTAACATTCCAGGTTCTATTGGTGAAGTATCGACTCTAGCACTTCTAATCGGTGCTGCGATGATCGTCTACATGCGTATCGCTTCATGGCGTATCATTGCTGGTGTAATGATCGGTATGATTGCAGTATCTACGCTATTCAATGTGATTGGTTCTGACACTAACGCATTGTTCAGCATGCCTTGGCACTGGCACCTAGTTCTAGGTGGCTTCGCGTTTGGTATGTTCTTTATGGCGACAGACCCAGTATCAGCTTCATTTACCAATAAAGGTAAGTGGTGGTACGGCATCCTAATCGGCGCAATGTGTGTAATGATCCGTGTAGTTAACCCTGCATATCCAGAAGGCATGATGCTTGCGATTCTATTCGCAAACCTATTTGCTCCTCTGTTTGACCACGTTGTAATCGAGAAGAACATTAAGCGGAGACTAGCGCGCTATGGCAAGTAATAACGATAGCATTAAAAAGACGCTGTTTGTTGTTATCGCATTGAGCCTAGTGTGCTCAATCATCGTTTCAACAGCTGCAGTCGTTCTTAAACCTAAGCAACAAGCTAACGCAGTTCTGGATCAGCAAACTAAGATCCTTGAAGTTGCGGGAATTGACCTTGCAGGTGATATTCCAGCGCTTTACGCAGAGAATATCGTACCTCGTTTAGTTGATTTCGCTACTGGTGAATTCATCGACGAAGACGCTGCTAAATACGACCAACGTAAAGCGGCAAAAGATCCTGCACAGTCTATTAAGCTTTCTTCGGAAGAAGACATTGCAAAGATCCTTCGTCGTGCTAACACAGGTACTGTATACCTAGTGAAAGATGGTGCTGAAACTTCTAAAGTTATCATCCCTGTTCACGGTAACGGTCTATGGTCAATGATGTACGCATTCGTTGCGGTAGAAACAGATGGCAACACTGTTTCTGGTATTACTTACTACGAGCAAGGTGAAACTCCTGGGCTTGGTGGTGAAGTAGAAAACCCAACTTGGCGTGCACAATTCGTTGGTAAGAAGTTATTCGACGAAAACCACAAACCTGCTATTAAAGTAGTTAAAGGTGGTGCTCCTGCTGGTTCTGAGCACGGTGTTGACGGTCTTTCTGGTGCAACACTAACAAGTGTTGGTGTTCAAAACACATTTGACTTCTGGTTAGGCGAAATGGGCTTTGGTCCGTTCCTAGCAAAAGTTCGTGACGGAGGTCTGAACTAATGTCTAGTGCAAAAGAGATTAAAAAGAGCATCTTAGCGCCGGTGTTGGACAACAACCCGATCGCGTTACAGGTTCTTGGTGTGTGTTCTGCTCTTGCGGTAACCACTAAACTAGAAACAGCATTTGTTATGACTATCGCGGTAATGTTTGTTACTGCTTTATCTAACTTCTTCGTTTCTTTAATCCGTAACCACATTCCTAACAGCGTGCGTATCATCGTTCAGATGGCAATCATTGCATCATTAGTAATCGTGGTAGACCAAGTACTTAAAGCATACTTATACGACATCTCTAAGCAGCTGTCTGTATTCGTAGGCCTAATCATTACTAACTGTATTGTAATGGGGCGTGCTGAAGCATTTGCTATGAAGTCTGCGCCAATCCCATCTCTAATCGATGGTCTTGGTAACGGTCTTGGTTACGGTTTCGTTCTTATCACTGTTGGTTTCTTCCGTGAGTTGCTAGGTTCTGGCAAGTTATTCGGTATGGAAGTTCTACCACTAGTGAGCAACGGTGGTTGGTATCAGCCAAACGGCTTGATGCTTCTAGCACCTTCTGCATTCTTCCTAATTGGTTTCTTGATTTGGGCAATTCGTGTGTTCAAACCAGAACAAGTAGAAGCGAAGGGGTAAGGTAGTCATGGAACATTATATTAGTCTGCTAGTTAAATCGATTTTCATCGAAAACATGGCGCTTTCTTTCTTCCTAGGTATGTGTACATTCCTAGCGGTATCTAAGAAAGTTAAAACTTCTTTTGGTCTTGGTGTTGCGGTAGTTGTAGTACTTACAATCGCTGTTCCTGTGAACAACCTTGTTTACACACATATCCTAAAAGAAAATGCGCTTGTTGAAGGTGTCGATTTAAGTTTCCTTAACTTCATCGCATTCATCGGTGTTATCGCGGCACTTGTACAAATCCTAGAGATGGTTCTAGACCGTTTCTTTCCACCTTTGTACAACGCACTTGGTATCTTCCTTCCATTGATCACAGTTAACTGTGCAATCTTTGGTGGTGTATCTTTCATGGTAACTCGTGACTACAACTTTGCTGAATCTGTTGTTTACGGCTTCGGTTCTGGTGTGGGTTGGATGTTAGCTATCGTCGCTCTTGCGGGTATCCGTGAGAAGATGAAATATTCAGACGTACCTCCAGGTCTTCGTGGTCTAGGTATTACGTTTATTTCAGTTGGTTTAATGGCGTTAGGCTTTATGTCTTTCTCTGGTGTTCAACTGTAGGGTAAGCACCCAGTAATAAGGAATAACAAATGCAAAGCATTATTCTTGGCGTAGCGATGTTTACCATTATTGTATTGGCTCTAGTACTAGTGATTCTTTTCGCTAAATCTAAGCTAGTACCATCAGGTGACATCACTATTGCTGTAAACGGCGACCCTGAGAAGGCGATCGTTACTCAACCTGGTAGTAAGCTACTTGGTGCTCTTGCTGGTGCAGGCATCTTCGTATCTTCTGCTTGTGGTGGCGGTGGCTCTTGTGGTCAGTGTCGTGTGAAAGTTAAGTCTGGTGGTGGCGATATTCTACCAACAGAACTTGATCACATCACAAAAGGCGAAGCTCGTGAAGGCGAACGTCTTGCATGTCAAGTTGCTATGAAAACTGACATGGAGATTGAACTAGACGAAGATATCTTCGGTGTTAAGAAGTGGGAATGTACAGTTATCTCTAATGATAACGAAGCTACTTTCATCAAAGAACTTGCGCTAGCTATCCCTGAAGGTGAAGAAGTTCCGTTCCGCGCGGGTGGTTATATTCAGATTGAAGCTGAACCACATCACGTGAAATACGCAGATTACGATATTCCTGAGGAATACCGTGGTGACTGGGATAAGTTCAACTTGTTCCGTTACGAGTCTATCGTTAAAGAGCATTCGATCCGTGCTTACTCTATGGCTTCATACCCAGAAGAGAAAGGCATCATCAAGCTTAACGTGCGTATTGCAACTCCGCCACCAAACAACCCTGACGTAGCTCCTGGTGTGATGTCTTCATACATCTGGTCTCTTAAAGAAGGCGACAAATGTACTATTTCTGGTCCATTTGGTGAGTTCTTTGCTAAAGACACAGACAATGAAATGGTATTCATCGGTGGTGGTGCAGGTATGGCGCCAATGCGTTCACATATCTTCGACCAGCTTAAGCGTCTTAACTCTACTCGTAAGATGTCTTACTGGTACGGTGCTCGTTCTAAGCGTGAGATGTTCTACATTGAAGATTTCGACGGCCTAGCGGCTGCGAACGAAAACTTCGTGTGGCACTGTGCACTGTCTGATCCTCAACCAGAGGACAACTGGGACGGTTACACAGGTTTCATCCACAACGTATTGTACGAGAACTACCTGAAGGATCATGAAGCTCCTGAAGATTGTGAGTACTACATGTGTGGTCCACCTATGATGAACGCAGCTGTTATCGGCATGCTTAAAGATCTAGGTGTAGAAGATGAAAACATTCTTCTAGATGACTTCGGTGGTTAATCCATTTAAGTGATTGATATTATGGCTGGCTCTCATGAGCCAGCCATTTGTTTTTCTAAGGATTACCTTAGATATTTCGTTCGAATTATTAATGGTTTATATAACAAAAATAGCTTTTTTCGAGCTGACTTTTTATTATATAAATCCCTCAACTATAGCAGGAGTAAGCAAGTGAGAATTTGGCTTGTTGCAGTAGCTTCTTTAATGTTTCTTTCAGGTTGTGAAAAGCCTAGAGAGCAGGTTCATCTTAGTGGTCCAACAATGGGCACTAGCTATAATATTAAATATATTACGGGTGAAGAGTTTCCAGAATCTAAGGATATTCATACAGAAGTCGATCGTTTACTTGAAGAAGTTAATGACCAAATGTCGACTTATCGTCCAGATTCAGAGCTTAGCCGTTTTAATCAATACCAAGGGAACGACGGATTCCCAGTATCAGAAGAAACCGCTATTGTTGTGAAAGAAGCGATACGTTTGAACGGTCTTACTCAAGGTGCATTAGATGTGACAGTGGGTCCATTAGTGAATCTATGGGGGTTTGGTCCAGAGGCACGCCCTGAAGTTGTCCCTACTGATGAAGAGCTTAGTGCACGTAAAGCTAAAATTGGTATTCACCATTTAAGTGCTACTAAGACGACCTTAACGAAAGATATGCCTAACTTGTATGTTGATTTATCGACTATAGCAAAAGGTTGGGGAGTCGATGTGATAGCCGATTTTATTGAATCTTTAGGTATCCATAACTACATGGTGGAAGTCGGTGGTGAGATTCGCTTAAAAGGTTTAAACCGTGAAGGTGTGGCTTGGCGTATTGCCATTGAAAAGCCAAGTATCGATGAACGCACTATTCAAGAAATTATTGAACCGGGTGATATGGCTGTCGCTACTTCAGGTGATTATCGTAATTACTTTGAACGTGATGGCATTCGTTACTCGCATATCATCAATCCAGAAACGGGCAAACCGATCAACCATAAAGTCGTGTCTGTAACGGTTTTAGCTCCATCTTCAATGACAGCTGATGGCTTGTCCACTGGGCTAATGGTCTTAGGTGAAGATAAAGGTATGGAAATAGCAAACCAGCATGATATTCCAGTGTTAATGGTGGTGAAAACTGCTGAAGGTTTTGAAGAGTTGTCTTCAGAAGCTTTTAAATCATATTTAAATAAATAGAGCTTGCTCTAATAATAATTAGCGAGAGAGTTATGAATACATTTCTTATTACATTCGGTGTTTTTCTTGCAGTAATTTGTGCGATGTCAATCGGCTATATTGTGCAGAAAAAAGTAGTGAAGGGCAGTTGCGGTGGTTTAGGTGCAGTTGGTATTGATAAAGTATGCAACTGTCCAGAGCCTTGTGATGCTCGTAAAAAGCGTGAAGCTCGTGAAGCTTATCGAGCTGAAAAGTTAGCAGCTCGTGAAGAGCAAGTCGCTGCTTGGGAAAAAGATCGCATAGCTTAATACGTATAATGATTAAACTAGGTTGTTTAAATGCTTAATTTCTTAGAATTATAAGCTGCAGACCACTCAATAAAAAAGCTCAAGAAATAATCTTGAGCTTTTTTTGTTTTTATAAGGTTTACTTAACTTTACATATATTGAGCCATTCTTTATTAACAGCTGTTTTTATTGTTTAACCTTAATACCAAAAACTGTGTGTGATATCTTTTCTCACTGACTAACGGTTTGATTTCGACCATTCCCTTTCGCGACATAAAGTCTATCATCGGCTTCTTTAATCTGTTCATTTAACGTAGCTTTTGCGCCTGTAACACCAATGCTAATTGTGACTTTTATAGTTGTGTCACCATGGCTAATTTCAGCGTCTTCAATCGCTTGTCGCATAGCTTCTAACACGGTAATAAATTCATCAAGAGGTTTGCATGATTGAATGCAAAACTCTTCGCCACCGAATCGGACGGTGACTTCATCTTTAAAAAATTCTTTAATAATTTTACTGACTTCAACTAAGACACGGTCGCCACCATCATGTCCATAGGTATCGTTCACTTTTTTAAAGAAGTCGATATCCATCATCGCAACATTACGGTTTTCACACCCTTTGCAACTTTGGTTAAATAAGAATCTACGATTCCATAAGCCTGTTAGTGAGTCTTCATTCGCTAATCTGAATAGTTCGTTTGAGGCTTCTTTCATATCGAGTAACTGATGGATTCGACAGAAAAATTCTTCTTGGTTGAAGGGTTTATATAGGAAGTCATTTGCGCCAGCTTTTAGGAATCGAGCTGTCATTGTACGGTCATCGCTGCCTGAAAGACCAAGAATCGCGAGCTGGTGGCGGTCATGATGAACACGTATATCTCGGATCATTGAGATGCCATCTTTCTTTGGCATATCATGGTCAGTTACCACAAAAGTAATATCAGGGTCATTTTGTAGAATGCTTAATGCTTCTTCACCATCGACCGCTTGAACCGTTTGTATATATTGATGTTCAAGAAGTTGAACAACATAGCGCCTCACGACAGAAGAGTCATCAACAACTAAAGCCTTGTGATTTTTATTATTGGTAATACGCTTGATGAGAGGAAGTAAATAGCTAACAGATGCCATGCTATCTTTTAGAATATAATCTAACACTCCTTTAGCTAGCACACTTTCACGAACATCATCATTAAACATTGCCGTTAGTACAATGACTTTATGTTTGTGGCTCAGGACTAAATCAATAATCTCGCCATCTTGACCGTCAGGGAGGCAATAATCGAGCACAGCACACAGAAAATCCGTGTCATGCGCTAAAATTAATTCTGCTTCTTCAATTGATTCAGCCATTGCGACTTCATAACCGTTACTGCTAAGTTGCTGATAGAGGTAATTTCTAAAAGCTCGGCTATCTTCAACGACCAGTATTTTGTTACTCAAAAGCTATCCCTACTTATCGATCAAATACTAATCTAATAATAATATCAGATACTGATATAGCTATAGAAGATAAAATTTTTTGGGCTCTAGTCGAGGTTATTCCCATTTTTTTTTATTAGATGTATACTGTTTATTTATACAGTTTGTAAGTGGCAGTTATGGAATTGAATGTTGTGAGGAAGATCATCCATGTTGATATGGATTGCTTTTACGCAGCGGTAGAAATGCGGGATAACCCTGCATATCGAAATCGTCCTCTTGCTGTTGGTGGGCATGAAAAACAACGTGGTGTGTTGAGTACATGTAATTACGAAGCGCGTAAGTTTGGTATTCGCTCTGCTATGCCTACAGGAAAAGCATTAAAACTTTGTCCTCATTTACTTGTTGTTCCCGGAAGAATGCAAGTTTATAAAGAAGTATCGAAAAAGATACGTGAAATATTTACTCGTTATACCTTATTGATTGAACCTTTGTCGTTAGATGAAGCTTATCTTGATGTGACTGATTCCCCTGCTTGCTATGGCTCTGCAACATTGATTGCTGAAGCTATTCGACGCGATATCTGGAATGAGCTCAACCTAACGGCTTCGGCAGGTATTGCCCCTATTAAATTTTTAGCGAAAGTAGCTTCAGATTTGAATAAGCCAAATGGGCAGTTTGTTATACCTCCCCATGAAGTTCAAAATGTTATTGATAATTTACCGTTAGAAAAGATACCTGGAGTGGGTAAGGTAAGTATTGAAAAGTTGAATCAAGCAGGTTTCTACACGTGTAAAGACATTAAAAATAGTGACTACCGTAATTTACTGCTTCAGTTTGGTAGACAAGGTGCATCATTATGGAAGCGAAGCCATGGGATTGATGACCGAGAAATTGTTATTGAAAGAGAACGGAAATCAGTAGGTGTAGAAAGGACTTTCAGCGAAAATATTTCAACGTATGCAGAATGCTGGAGAGTGATTGAAGAGAAGTTGTTCCCAGAGTTAGAACGCCGATTAGAAAAGGCAAGCCCGAGTAAGTCGATCATCAAGCAGGGGGTTAAGTTAAAGTTTGCAGACTTCCAACAAACTACGATTGAACATATTCAAACCTCCCTTGATTTACAGCACTTTAAACAATTGCTTGAAGAGATACTGAAGCGGCAAGAAGGGCGAGAGATTCGTTTACTAGGATTAAATGTTATGTTGCAACCCAAAGAGCAAATGAAGCAACTTAGCTTTTTCTAACCCATGAAAAGCGCTCACTTCTCATGGGCGTACTAATGCGACTAGATTCTTTCTAAGCGCTGGACTAGCTGTAAAGTTTTACTGAAAGGGTACTGTTCTAATTTTCCATATCCCATCATTTTACTGGCTTTCATCTTGGTTGATAAAGGTGTTGCGATTCCACTCAGAAAACGTGCAATGGCTTCATCGGTAATTAACTGTGTCGCATTAGCTAAAAACTCACTTATCCATTGTTGCGCCATTTCTTCATCAATAGGATCGACAATGTGTCCAGGCAAAGAAGCTATTTCTCCACGACAAACTGAGCAGTGCCCACATTGCTTTGGCGCTTTATCATCAGCAAAGTAATTTGCCAGTCGTGAGCTTAAGCATGTATCGGCTTCGAAGAAGTTGAGCATTTGAGCTAATCGCTCAACTTCATTGTTTTCTTTTATTTTGAATAATTCGGTTAGTTGTTCTGATTGAGTGTGAATATCTAACGTTGTATTTTTGACTGCGTAGACATCGGTGATTTGTTTACTCTCAAGTTCTATCCAGCCTTGTTCATGGAAATAATCCAGGGCGGCGATCACTCGTTGTCGATCTGCTTGAAAGTGATTCCATAGAGTCTCGAAGTCAATTTGGCACCAAACCCGAGCTTGAGGGGAGCATTGGAAGATCGTTTCTACAAAGTCTCTGCGTTCGCCATGGAATTGATTGAGGATTTGGTCCTTAGAACGAATGAACTTAAATCGATAATCCGCAAAAAAGCTGTATTTGGGCTCAATGACACCCGCTAACTCAAGGTAAACTAAAAGAGTTTTTAGTGGTAGCTGTCTAATGTTGGTTTCTCTAGACAGTTGGTTCAACATGGTTTCCCATTGTTGTTCATGCTGGTAAATTTGTTCTAATACCGAGTGAATGGCAATGTTGTCTGGTGTGTCGCCATAGACAAAGTTTTCTAATGTACTGAGACCATTTTTATTAGCAAGTAAAATGCATTCAGAGCGTTCGCCATCTCTTCCTGCTCGACCGATTTCTTGAGAATAGTTTTCTATCGACTTTGGTAAATCGAAGTGAATAACTCGACGGATATTCGATTTATCCACCCCCATACCAAATGCGATAGTGGCAACGATGCAATGAATGTCATCATGCATAAATTGCTTCTGGATGCTGTCCCTTACTTCAGGTTTCAAACCTGCGTGGTAAGCAATGGCATTGATACCTACATTTCGTAATTGTTGTGCCACCCCTTCAGCAGTTTGCTGCAAAGTGACATACACAATGGTTGGCAGTTGAGCTGCTTGGTTCACAACATCACATAAGGTTTCAAGTTTTACAGGTTCGGTGCAGGGCTGAATAGATAAGTCTAAGTTTGGTCGGTAAAAGCCCGTAACCACGACGTTCTTTTCATCTATCGAAAACTTAGACTTCATATCTTCGATAACAGAACTGGTTGCCGTTGCCGTTAATAATAATACTTGAGAGATATTGAGCTGACGTTGGTAATGAGGCAACTTGAGGTAATCTGGTCGAAAGTTATGTCCCCACTCAGAGATACAGTGAGCTTCATCGACAACCAATAGTGAAATAGGAACCTGAGAAATAAACTGACGAAAACGCTCATTCTTAAGACGCTCTACTGAGATCATGAGGATTTTAGTCTCACCATTTCGTACAGCTTGCATCACTTGCTGAGTCGTTTGTCTATCTTGGCTAGATTCAATAGCAGCCGCATTGATTCCTTTACTGTGTAGAAAAGCCAGCTGATCTTTCATTAAAGCCAGTAAAGGGGAGATCACTAAAGTTAAATGAGGTAATTCTAGGGCTGGCAATTGATAGCAAAGAGATTTTCCTGAACCAGTAGGAAAGATAGCCGCAGTTGAGTTGCCTTCCAGCACATTGTCTATGACTTGTTTTTGCCCGTAACGTAGAGAATCAAAGCCAAAGACTTGTTTTAATGTCTGCTCTATCATTTTTATTCCTATTGATTTGCTACCAAGATGAGTATTGGTGTGAAATATTCAAAGTATTGAACGTTTCTTCATGCGTTAATACCTTTATCTACGCTTGTTCCAACCATAATACTTGCACCTGATTGTACCTAATTCTATTCTGTACCCCCTAAAAAAAGCCCAGCAAAACTATGAATAAATCCGATCTTCGACAAATAATATTAAACAAGCTTGAACAGCGCTTACAAGTTGCCTTATCCGCGACTCAGAGAGCCATTGACGCAGCAACCGATGAAGAAACCGTACCAGAGCATAAATACGACACTTTGGCTTTGGAAGCTTCTTATTTGGCTCATGGGCAAGCTATTCGAGTTCAGGAATGTGAAGACGATATTCGTAGTTACCGAGAATTAGTGTTTCGTGAAAGTGAATCTATCACAATGACGAGTTATCTCGTTGTCGTTGACGAAGACGATAATGAAAAGCATTTTTTTATTGGTCCAAGTGCAGGAGGTTTATCGGTTGATTGGCAAGGGCATGATGTGTCGATATTGACTGTTAACGCTCCCCTTGGTCAGGCATTGATGGGCAAAGAAGCAGGAGATGAGGCTGAATTTAATGTTGCAGGCACCTCGTATATTTATGAGATTTTGTGCATCATTTAAAGGTAGATATGAGAAGCCCCCGTTAGTGCAGTGAAATGGTGACAATTGCCTGTGAACGTTTCTCTGACATTTAGGTATAGAGAATAGGTATGATTAAGATGTTGCCAAACGAGAGTGTGTTATGAAAAGAATTATATTGATCGCATCGGCTTTACTCAGCCAGCCGGCTTTAGCCGCTCAGTGCCGTGTTGATTTAAAGAATGAAATACACATTGATGAAAAGCAAGTTGAAATTCACCAAACCAATGGTGGCACTGCTGTATTTGATGCTGGGAACAACTTATATATTCATGGGGAAAAAATTGAGCTTGATGATAACCAACAAGCCGCAGTAGAAAAATACCGTGAAAGTATGACTGAATATTTACCACGAGCGAAAGCAATCGCTCGTGAAGGTCTGACACTTGCTAATGATGTGATTGATGATATTGCCGCGAGTTTTGACTCACCAGAAGCATTCGATAATGTTAAGCAATCAATGAAAACATTTTTTGCTGATCTTGAAGCTCGATATTACAAAGATGGTGACTTAGTACTTCCTGCTGAAAGTTTCGATTCAATGGCAAGCAATTGGTCTGAAGACCTTGATAAAGCAATGGAAATTTTCAATGAAGAATTTATTACCAGTGCCTTTAATGCGATGTCAGAAAAAATGTCGAAAGAAGGTGGGCTTAACTTGTCTCAATTAACTGAAGATATGGCAGAACTAAAACAAAAAGTTGAGGAACGATTTGCTGAACATTCAAAGCAAGTTGAAAAAGAAACTGAAGAGTTTTGTGATTCTTTAGATGACATGGCAGAACAAGAACAGCAACTCCATAAATCTATTCCTAACTTAAAAGATTACCAAGTATTCACTATTTAATAGCGCTTGAGTTTGTATATACCAGTCTTATAAATATTGAGTTAAAAAGCACCTTATGGTGCTTTTTTTGTGGGTATAGAGTACCAAGAGTGACTGAATGTAAGCTTTAACTAGATATTTAGATGTTCTTGTGTGGGTTTATAATGTTGATTATGTTGCTCTAGTTGGTTTCTATATCTGCCTTTTGGTTGTCATTTGGTTAAATTGGTCTGTTAAAGTGGTTTTTTTTGGGTTTATGTGATTATCAGTAGTTGAGAAGTTATGGGTGTTTCAGTATTGTACTACCAAGCTAGTTCACTGATATAAGTTGCGGATTATATGAACCAACAAACTTCACACTCAACAAGGGAGCATTTTAGCTCTCGCCTCGGTTTTATTTTAGCGGCAGCCGGAGCGGCAGTCGGTTTAGGGAACATATGGGGGTTTCCTACGCAAGCGGCCAGCAACGGTGGCGGTGCGTTTTTGCTAGTTTACTTATTTATGATTTTTGTTGTGGCATTTCCTATGCTGGTTGTGGAAATGGCAATCGGCCGTCATGGTCAAGCCAACCCTGTAGACAGTATGCGTTCATTAACAAGTCATCCACTTGGAAAAAAAGCGGGTGCACTTGTGGGCTGGGTTGGATTAAGTGTGCCAAGTGCAGTATTAGCGTTTTACAGCATCGTCGGCGGATGGTTGATTTGCTTTCTTTTTGGAGCGATAGCTGAGCTTGTTGGCTTTTCTGAAATAGCAGAATGGTTTAAAGGATTTAGTGTTGAGCGAAACGTCTTTGGAACGGTTGCGTTTTATATTTTAACAATTCTCATCGTACAAGGCGGCGTAAAACAAGGTATTGAAAAGTGGTCGACTCGATTAATGCCAGCACTATTTGTCCTATTTGGATTACTCTTCATTTATATCATGACTCAACAAGGCTCAATGGAAGGTTTAAAACATTACCTAGTGCCTGATTTTGAAAAAGTCTGGGACAGAAAGCTGATTTTAGCGGCAATGGGACAAGGCTTTTTCTCGTTGACGATAGGCGGTTGTTCAATGTTGATTTACGGATCTTACTTAAGTAAAAAAGAAAACCTTCCAAAGATGGCTTTGAATGTAACCCTTGTCGATACAGCGGTTGCTTTCATTGCTGGTTTGGTAGTAATGCCTGCAATGTTTGTTGCAATGCAAAAAGGGGTTCAAATCTATGCTGATGATGGCTCTTTACTGAGCTCTGATACTCTAGTGTTCACCGTATTACCTCTTATGTTTGATAGCTTAGGTTTCCTTGGACAAATATTCTCCATTGTTTTCTTTTTACTGCTTACGATTGCAGCATTAACGTCTTCTATTTCTATGCTTGAATGCCCTGTAGCGTTGGTGAGCGAGCGTTTTAATACTAAGAGAACCCCTACAAGTTGGGTGCTAGGGGGAGCGATTGCTTTGTTTAGTATTGTGATTGTTTACAACTTTTCTGCGATGTTTGGTCTTGTTGCGATGATTGCAACCCAGTACTTACAACCAATGGCAGCACTTATGTTTTGTTTGTATGGTGGTTGGGTTTGGAACCGAAAGTCAAAGATTAAGGAATTGGAGAAAGGTTGCCCTGAATTTCAACAAGGTTGGTTTGGCAAGGTATGGCCGGTCTACGTGAAGTTTGTATGTCCAGTACTCGTTGCAACGGTCATTTGGGCGTCATTTGGATAAGAATATTTTAAGCCAGTTAACTCATTAGCTGACTTAAGCTTTAATGTAAAAAATACTTTGGAAGTTCATTCCTCTCAAGTTCATTGATGAAATTTGATTCCAATAAAATGAGAAAACAAAAAGGCGCGAACCAAATAATGGTTCGCGCCTTTTTTATATAACTCATTTTAGGTCGAGGTATGGATAGAAGCTTCAAAAAGAAGCTTCTAGCTATAGATGGAAAGTGAGCTTACTTAATTTCCATGCCTTGAGCTTGTAGGTCTGCGTGATATGAAGAACGTACAAATGGACCACAAGCCGCGTGAGTAAAGCCTAGCTCTAACGCTATTTCTTTTAACTCATCAAACTCAGAAGGCGGCACGTAGCGTTCTACTGGTAAGTGGTGGCGGCTTGGTGCTAAGTACTGACCAAGTGTCAGCATAGTTACACCATGTTCACGTAAATCTTTTAAAACTTGGATGATTTCTTCTTTAGTTTCACCTAGTCCCATCATTACACCAGATTTGGTTGGGATGCTTGGGTGCTGTTCTTTAAACTTTTGAAGTAGTTGTAGTGACCACTTGTAGTTCGCACCTGGGCGAGCTTTACGGTAAAGACGAGGTGCCGTTTCCAAGTTGTGGTTAAATACATCTGGCGGGTTGTCTTTTAGTAGATCAAGAGCAACGTCCATTCGACCACGGAAATCTGGTACTAAAGTTTCAATGCGAATGTTTGGATTTTGTTCACGAATTTCACGGTTACAATCAGCGAAGTGCTTTGCTCCACCATCACGAAGGTCATCACGGTCAACTGAAGTAATAACAACGTATTTTAACTTCATGTCTTTGATAGTTTTCGCAAGCTTCTGAGGCTCTTCAGCTTCAGGTGTCACTGGGCGACCATGGGCAACATCACAGAAAGGACAACGACGCGTACAGATGGCACCTAAAATCATGAAGGTTGCCGTTCCGTGGTTAAAACATTCTGCAAGGTTAGGGCACGAAGCTTCTTCACAAACAGAGTGTAAGTTGTTTTCACGCATTGCTGATTTGATTTCTTGAATGCGCTTGCTGTCTGAAGGAAGTTTAATCTTCATCCAAGCTGGCTTACGCAAAACTTCTTTCTGTTCAGCAGGCATATTCTTTACGGGAATTAATGCCATTTTGTCAGCGTCACGATATTTAACGCCTTTTTCCATTTGGATTGGTTTGCTCATGATTTTATGCTTCTGCTGTAATATTGCTGGTGGCTTGAATGTCTACTTGGTCGTAACCTAATAAGGTAACAAGCTCTTGTATGAGTTGCTGCTCTACTAATTCTAGTCGTTCTGGACCACCTAGTTGGCTTACTTGGATCATTTCCATTCCTTGGTAACCGCATGGGTTGATTCGTAGGAAAGGAGAAAGGTCCATATCAACGTTGAGTGCTAACCCATGAAATGAGCAGCCACGGCGGATTCGTAAACCTAGAGAACAAATTTTCTTACCGTCGACATAAACCCCAGGGGCATCTGGTCGCGCGGCTGATTCGATATTGTATGCTTTCAGAGTGTTGATTACGAGGTTCTCAATATGTGTAACGAGATCTCTCACTCCTATTTTTTTTCGGCGGATGTTGATTAGGAAGTAAGCAACAAGCTGACCAGGACCGTGGTATGTCACTTGTCCTCCACGATCACTTTGAATTACGGGAATATCCCCTGCGTTTAATACGTGTTCAGCTTTTCCGGCCTGTCCTTGAGTAAATACAGGGTTGTGTTCAACCAACCAAACTTGGTCTACATCTTCTGCTGTGCGTTCGTCGGTGAACTTATGCATGGCTTTCCATACAGGTTCATAATCCTGGCGACCTAATTTTTTTACGATTAGTTTATTTTGCAAATCAGCACTCCCTCAAGGATTAATAAAGTGAACGCATTATAAACGTGAAACTTGATTCTAACTACAGACGGACTGCAAGGTTTTTCAACTTTCTTTGTATTTATTGAAATTAAAGTTGAATCAACCTCTGATATTTTAGAGCTGTAAATGAAAACAGCGGCATAAAGCCGCTGTTTTTAGGAACTCTGTAATTACAGAACCATTCTTACTATTTCGATTTCACCCAGTTCTTTATACAGAACTTCAACCTGTTCAATTGAAGTCGCAGTGATATTAACGGAAACAGAGTTATAGTTGCCTTTTGCACTTGGTTTAACTGTTGGGGTGTAGTCACCAGGAGCGTGGCGCTGAATCACTTCTAGTACTAATTCCGTTAGTTCAGGTTTAGCGTAGCCCATAACTTTGTAAGTGAATGAGCAAGGGAACTCTAAGAGATCTTTTAGTTTTGCATCAGAATTGATATTCATGATTAGCTCCAAAATGAAAGACGTTATACTACTTCAGCATAACGCTGATAAAGCGTGTGAGGTCTTGAAGCCTCAGTAATAAGGGCGGAATATTACTGGTAAACTTCATTGAACTCAAGATCAACAAAAGCCGCATTTGGCGGCTTTTGTTTAAATTACTAGAGTGAACTTAAGTAACTTTATTTAGAACAAGCCCTTGAATAGAAGAACTAGGTAGTCCCAAAGACGGCTAAATAAGCTACCTTGTTCAACATCTTCTAAAGCTAGTAATGGGTACTCAGCTACATCTTCGCCATCTACTTGGTAGTATAGCTTACCAACTTGCGTACCTTTGCTAATTGGAGCTTCAAGCTCTTTCTCAAGTACAAAGCTTGCTTTAAGGTTTTTAGCTTGACCGCGAGGTAGAGTCACAAATGTATCTTCATCGACACCTAGAGCAAGCGTGTCTTTGTTACCCATCCAGATCTTCTCATCAACGAATGTTTCGCCAGCTTTGTGAGGTGCAACTGTTTCGAAGAAACGGAAGCCATAGCTAAGTAGCTTTTTGCTTTCTGTTTTACGAGCGTTTGCGTTTTTCGTACCCATAACAACTGCAACTAGGCGCATTTTACCTTCAGTGGCAGAGCTTACTAAGCTGTAGCCTGCATTACTTGTATGACCGGTTTTGATACCGTCAACGTTCATGCTCTTATCCCATAACAAACCATTTCGGTTGTATTGAGTAATGCCGTTGTATGTGTATTTTTTCTCTGAGTAGATACGGTATTCGTCTGGAACATCACGGATTAACGCTTGACCAAGCAAAGCCATATCATAAGGAGTCGAGTATAGGTTATCGTTATCTAGACCGTGAACATTGGCAAAATTCGTATCTTTCATGCCAATTGAACTTGCCCACGCATTCATTAAATCGACAAATGCATCTTCAGAGCCTGCAATGTGTTCAGCCATTGCTACACAAGCATCGTTACCTGATTGAATGATGATACCGCGGTTTAGGTCATCAACTTTTACTGTTGTGCCCACTTCGATGAACATTTTTGATGAATCAGGGAAGTTTTTTGCCCAAGCATTTTCACTGATAACAACATCATCCGTTAGGTTGATGTTGCCACGTTCCAGTTCTTGACCGATTACGTAGCTAGTCATCATCTTAGTTAAGCTAGCTGGAGAAAGCTTAGTGTTCATCTCCTTTTCAGCAAGAATTTTACCTGAATGGTAATCCATTAGAACAAAACCTTTAGCTGCAATTTGAGGCGCATCAGGCGTTACTATTGGTGCTGCGAATGACGATGAAGCTAAAGTTGCAGAAAGGGCAACGGAAGTAGCGAAAATAGATTTAACAATTTTAGTAGTATTAGTCATTTTGAATGCAATTTTTTGGTTAACTGACGGTATCTTACCAGAATCACTCTGTCACACCAGTGAAGGTAATGCCAGAAGTTGTTCTTGATTATTGACGCGCCATAGTTTGTTTTTTGATGAAAGCTGACGGATAGCCGGCTACTTTAACTTGTTCTAGCGTTTCTTGGGTTAGCGCATAGTCATGAAATGGACCTAGCATGAGTCTATGCTTGCCACTTTCCGATTGTACAAAGCTTCCAACTGACAGTTTTTCACTCATATCGATAGCCAAACGTTCAGTTCGTTCTTTATGAGGTGATGTAGCTATTTGAATAATGTATTGCGGTAGAGCTGCTTTCTTCTTTGCATCAGTCGGCATCTCAACAGTAATGACTTCAATTTTAACGTTGGCTGTGCCCGTTTTTAATACGTCTAACTTATACGCCGCTGCGTAACTTAGGTCAATGATCCTGCCTTCGTGAAATGGACCTCGGTCATTCACACGTACGATGGTTGTTTTTCCATTATCGGTGTTGGTCACTTTTACATAGCTTGGAATAGGTAAAGTTTTATGAGCTGCTGACATTGAGTACATGTCATAAATCTCACCATTTGAAGTGAGGTGCCCATGAAATTTTTCACCGTACCAAGACGCTCTACCTTCTTCTGTAAAGCCTTTTGTATCTTTTACTATGGTGTAATTACTGCCTCGGAGAGTGTAATTTGTATTTCCACCCAGGCTATAAGGTTCATATTTCGGGTGAGCATCTTCTAAGTGTTCGACTGAAATTGGTGCGTCAGGTGCAATATCTGAATCAATCGAGTAGCGACCTGACGGTGCAGAACAACCGTTGATTAAAATGACCAAACCTGAAATTGCCGCCCATTGTTTAGCAGACGATTTTTTTAATAGCATGGATTAAGTTGCCTTTGAAAATGCTTTTCTGTGTGTATGAATTGACATCAATATGCCAAAACCAGCCATTAAGGTAACCATAGAGGTACCTCCGTAACTGACTAATGGTAGTGGAACACCGACTACCGGAAGAATGCCGCTTACCATGCCAATATTTACAAAAATATAAACAAAGAAGCTCAATACAATACTACCTGCCATCATGCGACCAAAAGCGGTTTGTGCCTGGCTAGCAAGAATTAACCCTCGACCAATGATAAATAAGTAGATAGAAAGTAAAAATAAGATCCCAACCATTCCCCATTCTTCAGCAATAACGGCAAAAATAAAGTCGGTATGTCGCTCAGGTAAAAACTCCAATTGTGATTGAGTGCCTTGCAGCCAACCTTTTCCTGAAATTCCTCCAGATCCAATCGCAATTTTACTTTGAATAATGTGATATCCCGCGCCTAGAGGGTCAGATTCAGGGTCAAACAATGTTCTCACACGTACTTTTTGGTATTCCCTCATCAAGAAGAACCATAAAACAGGGACAAATGCCCCTAAAGCCAAGGCGGCACCAGTGATTATTTTCCAGCTAATCCCAGCTAAGAAAATAACGAAAATACCTGACGCTGCGATTAGAATTGATGTACCAAGATCGGGCTGTTTTGCAATTAATATCGTGGGTACACAAACCATCACTAAAGAGATAGCCAAAGTTTGCAATGTTGGTGGTAAAGCTCGTTTACCGATAAAGCGTGCAAGCATTAAAGGAACGGCAAGTTTGAGGAGTTCAGATGGCTGAAAACGAACAAACCCTAGATTCAACCAGCGCTGTGCTCCTTTTGATGCTTCACCAAAAAATAGAACCCCTAGCAGTAAAATAATGCCACCAGCAAATAAGATAGGAGCAAGAGTTTCATACGTCCGCGGAGGGATTTGAGCCAGTATTAGCATCACGCCTAGAGATAGAGCCATTCGCATGGCTTGGCGGTCCATCATTGCTAAACTTTGACCACTGGCGCTATACATTATTAGTAACGCGAATCCCATCAGAACAAGGATGCCAAGTAACAATGGGAGATCGATATGGAACCGTTCAAATAAAGCTCGGTTTTGCCCTGTTGAAGGATCAAGTTTCATTATTTTGTTGCCTTATCTTTGGCTTTATCTGAGCCAAGAATAATATGGTCGAATATTCGTCTTACCACTGGTCCACCGTTTGAGGAGCCTCCGCCAGCGTTTTCAAGAACGATGGTAACGATCGCTTGGGGATCTTCAAGTGGAGCAAAGCCAGTAAATAAAGCGTGGTCTCGCAGATGTTCTGCTATTTCATCAGCGTTATACTCTTCATCTTCTTTTAGTCCGAAGACTTGCGCTGTGCCGGATTTACCTGCCGTTATGTACGACATTTTTTGGAAAGATCGACGGGCTGTTCCTTTCTTACCATGGTTAACCAGCATCATGCCGTCTTTGGCTATATTCCAGTATGTTTGAGGTACCCCTGAAACTGGCGGATAAGTCTCTACTTCTGATAATTGCTGTGTAGTAAATGCCTGGCTATTTTCGATAGTTGAGCGCAATAGGTGAGGGGCAATAACAGTACCATCGTTAACGAGTACTGATGTTGCTTTTGCTATTTGCATTGGGGTTGCCGTCCAATAACCCTGCCCTATACCTACAGGGATTGTATCACCTTGATACCAAGGTGTGCGGTGCCTCGCCATTTTCCAATCACGAGTCGGCATATTAGCTTTGCTTTCTTCGTAAATATCAATGCCGGTGTAATCACCGAAACCAAACATCATCATCCAAGAAGATATGCGGTCAATACCCATATCAAAAGCGATTTGGTAAAAGAAAGTATCTACAGATTCTTCAATTGCTTTTCTTATATCAACAACACCGTGCCCCCAACGTAACCAGTCTCTAAATGGCTTAGTTTTAGAGTTTGGGATTTTCCAGTAGCCTGGATCATTACGAGTCGTTTTAGGAGTAATCACGCCTTCTTGAAGTGCCGCCACTGCGATGAACGGTTTAATCGTTGAAGCAGGAGGGTAGATGCCAAGTGTCGCTCTGTTTACTAATGGACGGTTATTGTCAGTTAGCAGGGCATTGTAGTTTTTACTTGAGATACCATGCACAAAAGCATTTGGATCGTAGCTTGGGCTAGAAACCATCGCTAAAACACCGTTATCTTTTGGATCAAGGACAACGGCTGAGCCTCTTCGACCATCTAATAGTTTGTGAACGTAAAGCTGTAAGTCGATATCTAAGTTTAAGACAATATCTTTACCCGGAATCGCAGGGACAAATTTTAAGGTACGAATCACTCGACCACGGCTGTTTACTTCGACTTCTTGATAGCCAGCCGTACCATGTAGCATATCTTCGTAGTAACGCTCGATACCAAGCTTACCGATGTCTCGAGTCGCTTTGTAATTCGCATCTTTTTCTTCCCTCACTAATCGTTGAATATCGCGATCATTGATACGAGAAACATAGCCAATAACGTGTGTCAGTACATCCCCGAATGGATAGAAACGTTTCAAAGTGCCCGTCACTTCTACGCCTGGAAATTTGTGTTGATTAACAGAAAATACGGCCACTTGTTTTTCTGTTAGCTGAGTAAGTAATGGGACAGATTTAAAGCGGCGTGAATAACGTCGTTCTTTAAAGCGTTCAATACGTTCAGGAGTGATATCGAGAAGAGCTTGAAGACGAACGAGTGTTTCGTCCATATTCTTAATTTTTTCAGGGGTGAGTTCTAGGTTAAAAACAGGGCGGTTTTCTGCTAATAAAACCCCATTACGATCGTAAATAAGCCCGCGGTTGGGGGCGATAGGGACAACTTTTATGCGGTTGTCATTTGAGCGCGTTTTATAGTCTTGGTATTGGTTGACTTGGATATTGTACAAGTTGGCAACCAAGGTGCCCATCATGATTACAATGCCTATAAACGCAACAAAAGCACGGCTAGTAAATAGTCGTGCTTCTGCTTTGTAATCACGGATTTGGCTACGTCTGCGTAACATTAAAGCCTATTCTCTGTGATACGGATGATTGGCTGTGATACTCCAAGCTCGGTATAAGCTTTCTGCCATAATAACGCGCACTAAAGGGTGTGGAAGCGTTAGTGCAGAAAGAGACCAGCTTTGATCTGCTGCTGCTTTACATGCAGGAGACAGCCCTTCTGGACCACCAATCAAAATAGACACATCTCGAGCGTCTAATTTCCAGTTTTCAAGTTGTTCTGCAAGTTGTGGAGTGTCCCACTTCTTACCCGGGATATCCAGAGTCACAATGCGGTTGCCTTTAGGTACTGCGGCTAGCATTGCTTCTCCTTCTTTTTGTAAGATACGAGCAATATCCGCATTTTTTCCGCGTTTGCCAGCTGTGATTTCAATTAGCTCAAGTGGCATATCGTGTGGGAAGCGTCGGCGATATTCTTGAAAGCCTTCTTCAACCCATTTGGGCATTTTAGTGCCAACTGCGATTAGCTGTATCTTCAAAACTTAGCCCCAAAGCTTTTCTAGTTGGTATAGCTCACGGTGCTCTGCTTGCATTACGTGAAGCATGCTTGTACCCATGTCTAGTACAACCCACTCACCTTCTTTTTCTCCATCCATACCTAGAGGATCAAGACCTGCTTTCTTCACTTCATCTGCAACGTGCTGTGCAATGGAAGCTACGTGACGTTTTGATGTTCCAGTACAAACGATCATGAAATCTGTAACGCTTGATTTGCCTTCTACGTCAATAGTAACAATAGACTCGGCTTTCATGTCGTCGGCTTTATCAGCAAGAAAATCTTTTAATTCTTCACGTAACACTTGGTGTTCCTTAAATCTTAATACAATGTTGTTTGGATCATACCATGCTTTTAAGCTGGGTATGGTATCGAAGCTGATGGGAGACAAAACTCCACGCTCAATTGATGAATTAGTGGCCAAGGAGAATGTTCGTATTGCGTTTTTGCATACAATTCAGCTTGGGTTAGCAAAGCAAACAGTGAGTGTAGTTGTTTATGCGACACCCTTGTTAGCGCTGCGTTATAAAGCGATTTTTTAGATTGCCATATACGGTACTTATCAAATACTTGTCCAATTGGCATCTGTTTCAATTGCTGCTGCATTTGCAAAAGAAGAGTTAGCTCTCTTTGCAGGCTACGCAGTAAAATCACAGCTTCTACGCCCTCAGCTTCAAGTTGGCGGAGTATACGCTGAGCACGGTTTCCTTTTCCAGAAAGAAGTGCATCTATCCAGTGAAAAGGTGTGAAATGGTTGTGCCTACTGAGAGATTCTTCTAATCGGACAAGAGTGAGCTGACCATCTGGGTATTGAAGCGCTAATTTTTCTAAGCTTTGAGTGAGTGCAAATAGGTTGCCTTCGTGCCATTGTGCCAGCATTTGAGTGGCTTCAGCATCAGGAGATAAACCTATAGCGCGGCACCGAGTCTGAACAAATTGAGGTAGACGCTGAGCATCGGGTGTTAAACAGCTGACCCAATGACCTTGGTTCGATAAGGCTTTAAACCATTTCGCGTTCTCTTGAGCTTTTGTCAGTTTAGTCCCGACCACAATGAGCATAATATCGTCGTGTATATGATCGGATAGTGCGAGTAGCTCTTTTGCAATAGATGCATTTACACCAGATTCAGGCAACTCTAACTCAATGATCTGACGGCTGGAAAACAAACTTAGTGCTTGGGTGCAGTCGTATACTTGATTCCAGTCCATGCTGTTATCAATTGCAAACCTATGACGTTCGTCAAAGCCTTGCTGCTTTGCCACTGTTTGGATAGCTTCTCGACTTTCTTGAAGTAGCAGGGGCTCATTCCCAAAGATAAGGTAAACACGGCTTAGTTGTTTATTCAGCTGTTCGGTTAAGCGGTCGGCAAAAATACGCATTAATTTCGCCTATTACTGAACTGATTCAGTTGAACTAGGCGTTACCTCAACATTTTTAATGTTGTACTGCTTTTCTAGCTCTTTAACTTGTATCTGTTCAAGTTCTTCTAAGTTCATTTCATTCGCAGCAATGTTAGCTTTTAAGCGTGCCATCTGACGAAGAAGCTGGCTAGCCGCTAATTTACGCATTTCATCTTCAATCATGTCGCGTTCTTCAGATTTAGCTAGGGCAGTTAATGGGTTATCTAGGTAACTACGAGTCACACTTGTTGAGAATGTTTTTTCACCAAGATCAGGGATTGTCACGCGGTAAGAAGCATTAAATGTCAGCTCTTTTTCTGCCGCTCGGGTATTTTGGTAAAGGGATAAAGTACGCTCGCTAATAGCTTCACTGATCAGATGTAGGTTTGGTGTTGTACTTGATGGTGAAACAATATCTACATCATTCATACGCAGTTGACCTTTGACCATACGAGTGAAAGTACTGTATTGATCGTAGCTAGATACTGAGATCTTATTGAGTTCTTCTGGCACTGAATAGTCGCCACGTAAGTGGAAGCCACACGCACTAAGCAAGCTGGCAGTTAAAACAATAGCAGTAACTTTGAATGAAGATAATGAAATCAGGCGCATTATTTTATGGCTCTCATGAAGGTAGAATACTTATTTAAGGGCTTTAAATGCTATTGCGTTGGCTGGTTTTAAAGCACTTAAATAAGTAGACAGGGCATAAAATACCCTGTCTAAAGACAGCTAAAAATGAATAAAGTTCGTTTTTAGCTGTTTAACTAAATTCGCTTAATACGATTAGTTAGCAACGATATTAAGAAGCTTACCTGGTACGAAGATAACTTTACGAATCGTTAAGCCATCTAGGAACTTCTTAGCATTCTCGTCGTTTAGACCAAGCTCACGAACTTGCTCTTCCGTTGCATCAGCTGCAACAGTCAGTTTCGCACGTAGCTTACCGTTGATCATCACAACAATGGTTTTCTCGTCTTCAACTAGCGCTTTTTCATCGAAAGTTGGCCATGTTGCTGAGTCTACGTTTGATTCACCTAAA
Organism: Vibrio gallaecicus; assembly: GCF_024347495.1. Lineage (NCBI taxonomy): Bacteria > Pseudomonadati > Pseudomonadota > Gammaproteobacteria > Vibrionales > Vibrionaceae > Vibrio > Vibrio gallaecicus. The sequence goes on from NZ_AP025490.1 coordinate 816,673, forward strand.
GCAATCCACATTTCGTAAGAGATGTGTGGAGTCATTGGGTAAAGCATACGAACTACTGCTTTTAGAGCTTCATCAAGGATTGCACGATCTTGTGCTGATTCTTGAGGTGCCTTCGCAAGCTTGTTCATTAACTCCATGATTGCAGCGATTGCCGTGTTAAACGTTTGGCGACGATCGATATCGTCCGTTACTTTAGCAATAGTCTTGTGAACGTCACGACGAAGCGCTTTCTGATCACCAGATAGAGCTGAAGGATCAACAGATTCAGCAGCACCTTTAGAAGAGTGAGCGTGAACCAGTTTCCAAACACGTTTAAGGAAGCGGTTAGCACCTTCAACGCCAGACTCTTGCCATTCAAGAGTCATGTCTGCAGGAGAAGCAAACATCATGAATAGACGCACGGTATCTGCACCGTATTTGTCTACCATCTCTTGCGGGTCGATACCGTTGTTTTTCGACTTAGACATTTTGATCATGCCTGAGTGTTCAACATTGCGACCTTCGTTATCAACTGCTGATTCAATACGACCTTTACCATCGCGTTCAACGGTTACGTCAGTCGGTGCGATCCATTCTTTCGTACCTTTCTCGTTCTCATGGTAGAACGCATCCGCTAGAACCATGCCTTGACATAGTAGTTGCTTGAACGGTTCGTCAGACGTTACGTAACCTGCATCGCGTAGCAACTTGTGGAAGAAACGAGAGTAAAGCAGGTGCATACATGCGTGCTCGATACCACCAACGTATTGGTCAACTGGCAGCCAGTAGTTTGCTTTCTCAGGATCTAGAATGTCATCAGCTTGTGGTGAACAGTAACGAGCGTAGTACCAAGAAGACTCCATGAACGTATCAAAGGTGTCTGTCTCACGTAGAGCAGGTTCGCCGTTGAATGTTGTTTCAGCCCAAGACTTGTCTGCCTTGATTGGGCTAGTTACGCCATCCATTACCACGTCTTCTGGAAGAATAACTGGTAGTTGATCCGCAGGTACTGGGTGAACTTCACCATCTTCAGTCGTTACCATTGGGATTGGAGCGCCCCAGTAACGCTGACGAGAAACACCCCAGTCACGTAGGCGGAAGTTTACTGTCTTCTTACCTTTGCCTTCAGCTTCAAGCTTTGCAGCAATTGCATCAAATGCTTCTTGGAACGCAAGACCATCGAATTCACCAGAATCGAACAGTACACCTTTTTCAGTGTAAGCCGCTTCAGAAACGTCTAGTTCAGAACCATCTTCAGGTTTGATTACTGGGATGATATCGATGCCGTACTTAGTTGCGAATTCGTAGTCACGTTGATCGTGAGCTGGAACCGCCATTACCGCACCTGTGCCGTAATCCATAAGAACGAAGTTTGCTACGTAAACAGGAACAACACGACCATTAAGAGGGTGGATAGCTGTTAAGCCAGTATCCATACCTTTCTTTTCCATCGTTGCTAGTTCAGCTTCAGCAACTTTAGTGTTGCGACATTCTTCAACGAATGCTGCAAGCTCAGGGTTGTTTTGAGATGCTTTCTCTGCAAGTGGGTGACCTGCAGCGATACCTACGTAAGAAACACCCATTAATGTATCAGGACGAGTTGTGTACACTTCTAGTGGCGCTTCTTCACCGTTAACAGCGAAAGATAGCTCAACACCTTCAGAGCGACCGATCCAGTTACGCTGCATGGTCTTAACCATTTCAGGCCAACCTTCAAGGTTGTCTAGATCGTCTAGTAGCTCTTGAGCGTACTCAGTGATTTTAATGAACCACTGTGGAATTTTCTTTTGTTCTACTGGAGTGTCACAACGCCAGCAGCAACCGTCTTCTACTTGCTCGTTTGCAAGTACAGTTTGGTCGTTCGGGCACCAGTTAACAGAAGAAGTCTTCTTGTAAACTAAGCCTTTTTCGTAAAGCTTAGTGAAGAACTCTTGTTCCCAGCGGTAGTATTCAGGTGTACAAGTCGCGAATTCACGTTTCCAGTCGTAACCAAAGCCTAGAAGCTTAAGCTGGTTTTTCATGTACTCAATGTTTTCATAAGTCCATGGTGCTGGAGCTGTCTTGTTTTTTACTGCTGCGTTTTCAGCAGGTAGACCAAACGCATCCCAACCGATAGGTTGCATTACGTTTTTGCCTTGTAGACGTTGGAAGCGAGATACCACATCACCGATCGTGTAGTTACGCACGTGACCCATGTGCAGTCGACCACTTGGGTAAGGGAACATAGAAAGACAGTAGAATTTTTCTTTATTTGGGTCTTCACTTACAACGAAGGTTTCGTTGTTGTCCCAGTGTTGTTGAACCTTTTGTTCAATCTCTTGCGGGTTATATTGTTCTTGCATCGATGGTATCCGGTTATCTTGGAATTTGTGAGTTCGGTTAGAACAGAATCTTACAGATCGTCATAGAATACCTAAAGGAACGTAGTACAACAATAGTCAATGCTATGGAGGTGGCTTATGCCTAAGAAAAAAGCGCTTTATGAAGAGTTAATGGAAGATGTAATTGAGACACTCAAACATAGCCCAGAAGAGTTTAATAATAAGCTAGAGACATCTAGTCAGCTTGCTAAAGCCGCCAATGACATGACTAAAGATGAAATATCACTCATTTCAGCTTATGTTAAATCGGATCTTAAAGAGTTCTCAGATAACTATGAAGAGAGCAAAAGTGGTCCATTTTATTTGATGATTGCAGATTCAGTTTGGCAGGGTTTACTCGATATTACTGATAGGACTAAAGTTGAATGGGTTGAGCTTTTCCAAGATCTAGAGCATCAAGGCTTGTACCAAAGTGGGGAAGTCATTGGTTTAGGAACGTTAATTTGCGATGAATGCGGGCACCAAACCGACTATAACCATGCGACGCAAATTATTCCATGTACGAAATGTCACTCAACAGCCTTTACTCGAAAAGCTTTAAAGCCTTAGTATTTTAATGCAGAAATGCAGAAATGCAGAAATGCAGAAATGCAGAAATGCAGAAATGCAGAAATGCAGAAATGCAGAAATGCAGAAATGCAGAAATGCAGAAGCTAAGAGTTCAGATATAAATCGAAGCATATAGAAACGGCTCCTAGAACTTGGTTTGACCATGTACTAGGAGCCGTTTTTTGATCATTCTATGCTAGGGTTTCTTTTCGACGATTAATAAAAGCAATCACCATACTGAAAGCAACCAAAATATAGAGAGGCCAGGTACCGACTATTCGATAAGGAGTTTGTCCGTCAGTTGAGGTTAACTCCGCTTTTAAGATTGCGGTTTCAAACTGTGGCACTTGTTCTATGATTTTACCTTTGTGATCAGTTACGGCCGTCACACCATTATTGGTAGATCGTATTAGGGGCTTACCTAGCTCTAAAGCTCTCATCCTTGCAATCTCCATATGCTGCAAGGGGCCGATAGAACGACCAAACCACGCGTCATTAGAAAGAGTCAGAATGAAATCTGTGTCATCCGTAATATTTTGTCTGACTTGCTCATTAAATATGATCTCATAACATAAAGCCGGAGCAAGATGGCGACCATTCGCGACTACATTTTGTTGGACAAAATCCCCACGGCTAAATGACGACATTGGCAAATTAAAGAATGGTGCTAACGGACGCAAGATATCCTCAAAAGGTACAAACTCTCCAAATGGTAATAAGTGGTGTTTGTGGTAACGTTCGTTTGGATCGTAAGTGTAGTCACCGTAAGGATTAACTCCTAACGATAGAATACTGTTGTAGTATTTACTGTCATCTGACTGATTCAAAACCCCAGTGATGATCGCGCTGTTATTCATTTTAGCTGCGCTATCTAGATTACTTAGAAATGATGGTATTTCTAATTCAAAAGCGGGGATTGCTGCTTCTGGCCAAATGATGATGTCAGCATCCCAATTTTGGCGACTTGCATCTGTATATTTCATTATGGTTGGCCAGCGTTGGCTTGGTAACCATTTCAAATCTTGGTCGACATTACCTTGAATGAGCGCAACAGACGTTGTTTTCTCAGGATTTGGGGTGACCCACTCAACATTCCTGATGCCAAAACCAGTACTTAAAATAACCATAGGGATCAAAAGTAGAGACCACGATTTATTTATGGTGCTGTAAGTAATAGCTGACGCAGAAATAATAATTGCGAGTGTGATTAACTCAACACCGCCAATCGGTGCAAATGAGCCCATCGGTGCATCTATTTGGCTGTACCCCAGCCAGAGCCACGGGAAGCCTGTCATTACCCAACCGCGCAACCAATCGGTAATTAGCCATAACGCAGGCGCTGCAAGAAAGAAGCGAGATAAATTATTGCTAGGGAAGTATCGATTAAGCCCCCAAGAAAATAGCCCTGAGTAAATAGCGAGGTAGCCAACAAGCAGTGCCATTAAGAAAAGGTTGGCGGCAAGTGGCATTCCACCAAAGCCATCAATGCTGACATAAACCCAGCTGATACCAGAAGCGAATTGACCAAATCCCCATGCATAGCCTATCCATAATGCACTTCTAGCACTTTGATTATTTATCAAGAATAAAAGCAAGGCAGGGCTAAGAATAGCAATAGGCCAGATTTGATAGGGAGCGAATGCGAGGATTGTTAAAGCGCCAACAAAAACGGCCGCAAGCGACCGTAGTAGGCGATGAGTAAATAGTTTAGTCATCTAATTTTCTTGTCTCTTGATACAGAGAATTCGTTATTCTTCGACTGTTGGAAGAGGTTGTTCGTCAGGGATAGTGACTTGGAGTTGGATGACTCGTCGATTATCTGCTGACATAACTTTGAAATGGTAGTGTTCGAGTTCTACTATTTCACCGCGAGTAGGTAAGTGACCAAATGCAGTCATGACCATACCACCCACTGTATCCACTTCATCATCACTGAAGCTCGTATTGAACGTAGAGTTAAACTCTTCAATGGTCGTTAAAGCTTTTACAGAAAAAGTATGCTTACTTAACTTGCGAATATCGAGTTCTTCTTCGTCGTCAAATTCGTCTTCAATTTCACCAACGATTTCTTCGAGGATATCTTCAATGGTTACTAGACCAGAAACACCGCCAAATTCATCGACTACGATAGCCATGTGGTAACGCTCTTCGCGGAATTCTTTCAACAAACGATCTACTCGCTTGCTTTCAGGAACAACCACTGCTTGGCGTATCACTTGCTCTATGTCGAATGGGGCACTGTCTGAGCCTAAATACTTAAGTAGGTCCTTCGCTAATAGAATGCCTTCTACATGGTCTTTGTCTTCACTAATCACTGGGTAGCGAGAGTGTTGAGCATCAGTAAGAAGACCGATTAATGTATCTAGATCATCGGTGCGTTCAACTGTAACCATCTGAGAGCGAGGCAGCATAATATCGCGTACTCGCATCTCGGATATTTCCATTACACCTTCAAGCATATCTCGGGTGTCATGGTCAATCAGGTCATTAATTTCAGAGTCGCGGATGACATCTACGAGCTCTTGGCGGTCTTTTACTTCACCTTGAAATAGTTGGCCTAGGCGTTCAAAGAAGGACTTTCTACTCGGACCTTCAGATTTTTTACTTCCCTCAGATGAGGGGGGGATACCTTCGTTCATGATTTCTCAAAAAATAACGCTATCAAATGTGTGATAGCACACATAACAACTCAGACTCTTATGATTACCATAAGTTCGATGAGCTATTGTTTCTCTGCAATTTACTTTACTAGAATCAATTTACTTTTCTAGAATATAAGGGTCTTCAAAACCCATATCTTGCATGATTTCTGTTTCGAGTGACTCCATCTCTTCAGCGTCGTCATCATCAATATGATCATAACCTAGCAGATGGAGACTGCCGTGTACAATCATATGCGCCCAGTGTGCTAGCAGAGGCTTATTTTGCTCTTTAGCTTCTTTTTCGACGACCTGCTTACAGATAACAAGATCACCAAGTAGGTCGATTTCAAAACCCGGAGGCGCTTCAAAGGGAAAAGATAACACATTGGTTGGTTTATCTTTTCCACGGTATTCGTGGTTTAGCTGGTGGCTTTCTTTAGTATCAACAATACGAACTGTTAGTTCAGCATCAGGTTGAAATGCAGTGATCGTTTTATCTAGCCAAAGTTGTATATCTTTTTCTGTTGGAAGATCTTGTTCATTTTCGACCGCAAGTTGCAGATCTAGTTCAATAGACATTGTGTATCACCTTGTTCCAGCTTTTATCATTTTATTCTGCTTTTGCAGATTTATATTTTGTATCAATCGGTAACGTAACGTCCATGGAAGCTCGTTATTTCATGAACCTTAAGCTCTATAAACTTTAAGATCCCAAATCACAAGATCCATGAACCACGAATAGATTTATTTATGATTCATGCTAAATCGACGCATTCTCAGTTTTAATCATCAATGAGCTAATCATCTTTAGATCAGTTTATGAACTTATATCCGATTGAGCGTGTACTGCTTGAGCTTCTACTAACTTTGCTTCACGTTCTTCACGTCGACGTTTTTCAGTCTCTTTACGTTCTTTCTGATCTTTGGCTTCCCATTTTTCATAAGCGTTGACGATACGAGCAACCACAGGGTGGCGAACGACGTCTTCAGACATGAAGAAGTTAAAGCTAATGTCATCCACTTCACTAAGCACTTCAGTCGCGTGGCGCAGACCTGACTTAGCGCCGCGAGGTAAGTCAATTTGAGTGATATCACCCGTGATTACCGCGCGTGAGTTAAAACCGATACGGGTTAAGAACATTTTCATCTGTTCTACCGTGGTGTTCTGGCTCTCATCAAGAATGATAAATGCATCATTCAATGTTCGACCACGCATGTAAGCCAATGGTGCAACTTCAATCACGTTACGTTCAATCAGCTTCTCAACACGCTCGAAGCCAAGCATCTCAAAGAGAGCATCGTAAAGTGGACGTAAATATGGGTCTACTTTTTGGCTTAAATCACCCGGTAGAAAACCAAGTTTCTCTCCGGCTTCAACAGCAGGGCGAGTCAGTAAAATTCGACGAACTTCTTGACGTTCAAGTGCATCGACAGCTGCTGCAACGGCTAGGTAAGTTTTACCTGTACCAGCAGGACCAATACCAAAGGTGATGTCATGGGTGACCATGTTCATTAAGTATTGTGCTTGATTTGGCGTACGAGGTTTGATCACGCCTTTTTTAGTCTTAATGGTTACTTCTTTACCGTAGTCAATTTCAGACTCAGCGTGTTGCTCCAAAATGCCAGACTCGGTGACTGCCAGATGCACTTGTTCTGGTTCGATATCGATTATGTTGCCTTTAACTGGAGCTGTTTCAACATAGAGGTGTTTGATGATGTCTAAAGCTGCGGCTGTGGTGTGAGGCTTACCAACAATTGTGAAGAAGTTGCTACGGTAATTAATCTCAACACCAAGACGACGCTCAAGGTGCTTGATGTTGTCGTCGAATGGTCCGCATAAACTTGCCAAGCGCTTGTTGTCTGCTGGCTCTAGATTTATCTCTAAGGTAACGATTTTATTGCTCAAATTAGCCTCTCATTTTGTGCCACTCACTCTTAAATAAAAAAAAGAGCAAGAAGCCCGATTTAGACCGGGCTTCTGATGGTGATATCCCTATTTCTAAGATGGTCACTTAGTTAGGTAATTTCAAGCTTTGTGTTTGCGCTTTGTGCTCAAACAGTTGTATTGCCTATGGCGTAAATGTCGCTACACCTAGCTCGTCTTCGCGTTTTGTTTTTTCCATCATTTCAGCTGGAGTCATTACAACGCGTAGACCCATGTCTTTTTCTGTACGAACTAACTCACCGCGCAGCGAGTTTGTGTATACCTCTGTGATCTTCACATCTACGAATTGACCGATAAGATCAGCAGAACCTTCGAAGTTCACAACACGGCTGTTTTCTGTACGACCACGAAGCTCCATTAGGTTCTTTCTTGATGGACCTTCAACAAGAATACGCTGCTCTGTGTCTAGCATTAGACGAGAGAAACGCATAGCTTGTGTGTTTACTGTCTGTTGCAGTTCCCACAGGCGATCTTTTTTCTCTTGTGCAGGAACATCACACGGGTAATCTGCTGCTGGCGTGCCAGGGCGAGGAGAGAAAACAAAGCTGAAGCTCATATCGAAATCAACTTCTTTAATTAGCTTCATTGTATCTTGGAAATCTTGCTTAGATTCACCTGGGAAACCAACAATAAAGTCCGAGCTGATTTGAATACCAGGACGAGCTTTACGCAGTTTACGAATAATTGATTTGTATTCGATTGCAGTGTGAGGACGCTTCATCATAGTAAGAATGCGGTCACTACCACTTTGTACTGGTAGGTGAAGGAAGCTCACTAGCTCAGGAGTGTCTTTGTAAACTTCAATGATGTCGTCACCAAACTCAAGCGGGTGGCTTGTCGTGAAACGAATGCGGTCGATGCCATCGATAGAAGCAACGAGACGAAGAAGTTCTGCGAATGTACAGATGTCACCTTCGTGTGTTGGACCACGGTATGCGTTTACGTTCTGACCCAGTAGGTTAACTTCACGTACACCTTGTTCTGCTAACTGAGCAACTTCAAAGAGTACATCATCCATTGGACGGCTAACTTCTTCACCACGAGTGTACGGTACAACGCAGTAAGTGCAGTACTTAGAACAACCTTCCATGATAGAAACGAACGCAGTTGCGCCGTCCGCTTTTGGTTCTGGAAGGTTATCGAACTTCTCAATCTCAGGGAAAGAAATATCCATTACTGGCTTTTCATTAGACAGTGATGATTTAATCATTTCTGGCAGACGGTGTAGAGTTTGTGGACCAAAGATAACGTCTACGTATGGTGCACGCTGACGGATGTGATCACCTTCTTGAGTAGCAACACAGCCACCCACACCGATTACCACACCTTCTTTTTTATCTTTTAGTGTTTTCCAACGACCAAGTTGGTGGAATACTTTTTCTTGCGCTTTTTCGCGGATAGAACAAGTATTCAGGAGTAGTACGTCTGCTTCCTCAGGTACTTCAGTTAGCTCATAGCCATTTGCAGCGTTAAGCAGGTCGGCCATTTTTGATGAATCGTATTCATTCATCTGACAGCCCCAAGTTTTAATTAGCAGTTTCTTACTCATTTTTTGTTCGCTCGATCGTTAGTTTAATTTAAGGGAGCAAATCGCCCAGTGTATATCCGCTTAGCCTTACTGTAATCTTCGTGTATTTCTTTGTCACAGCTGGCTGCTCAGCGGCAAGCGGCGTATTGTACTGGTTTAAAAACCTACTGACTAGTGATTGGCTCAAATCTATTTAACGTCAGGCTAGGTAAGGGCTTTGACCATATGCAGGATAAGGTTTTGGGTTACAATTTGGTTATGAGAACGTACAATTAAAAACAGTTAATAAATCAAATTGATAAAGTACCAATATGAATACTTATGACATTGTAGTAGTTGGTGGTGGCATGGTTGGCGCTGCAACCGCAATAGGCTTTGCTAAACAGGGTATGAAGGTTGCTGTAGTTGATGGTTTGTCTCCTAAGCCTTTTGAAGCATCACAACCAATGGATATTCGAGTGTCGGCTATCTCGCAAGCGTCTGTCGACTTACTCAATGAATTAGGCGCATGGGACGCGATAGAGTCAATGCGTGTATGTTCGTATAGTCGTTTAGAGACTTGGGAACATCCAGAGTGTCGTACACGGTTTGATGCTGAGTCCTTAGAATTACCACGTCTAGGCTATATTGTAGAAAATCGGCTTATTCAATTAGGTTTATGGGCTGAGTTTAGCGCCTACGATAATTTGGAACTCTTGTGTCCTGAAAAACTGGATACGATTGAATTTGGTGAAATCAACATAGTTAAGCTTCAATCAGGCGCTCGGTTGTCAGCGAAGTGGGTAGTTGGTGCAGATGGTGCAAACTCAGCCGTTCGACAGCAAGCCGGAATTGGCATTACGGCTTGGGACTATCGACAACATTGCATGCTAATCAATGTTGCAACAGAGTTACCCCAACAAGATATTACTTGGCAGCAATTTACCTCTTCTGGACCTCGCTCTTTTCTTCCCCTTCCTTCTCTAATGGTTTCTGAAAAGTTACAAGGGCAAGGTTCTTTGGTTTGGTATGACTCGCCGTCAAGAATTCGCCAGCTTTCTAATATGGGTAAAGAGCAATTGAGATCTGAAATTAAGTCTCATTTTCCACCTGAACTTGGTGAAATTAAAGTTCTTCAGTCTGGCTCTTTCCCTCTTACTCGTCGTCATGCTCAGCAATACTCAAAAAATAACTGCATTTTGGTAGGAGATTCTGCTCATACTATTAACCCATTAGCAGGGCAGGGCGTGAATTTAGGCTTTAAGGATGTGTCTGTATTATTAGAAGCCAGCCAAGAGAAGGGTGGTTTATCTGATTTAGTGGCACGGCGGTATCAAGCCCGTCGTCGTGGAGATAATCTACTGATGCAAGGTGGAATGGATTTCTTCTATAAGACCTTTAGTAATGATATAGGACCATTAAAATTCGTGAGGAACGCTGCGTTAAAGGTGGCGGAGCAGTCAGGACCTATTAAAGATAAGGTATTAAAATATGCCTTAGGTCTTTAAAGCTTAATTAATAAAAGTTGTTTGAGATACTGTAAGGAGAGCGCTTTGCTCTCCTTTTTCATACGCATCAGCCTGAGATACAAACAGGAGCATCAAGAGTGAGTGAAGACTGGGTGTAACAAAGAGCGCCTGATTCTCTATCGATCTTAAATGACGTTAAATTGTTTGATTGCTGGTTAGCTGCAACAAGCCAATTACCATCTTGAGTAATCAAGAAATCTCGTGGGAACTCCCCTTCAGTAGAGTAGCTACCTATAAAATCAAGTTTATGACTCTGTGCGCATATTTTAAAGCAACTAATCTCTGATTGATGCCTGTTTGAAACATACAAAAACTTTCCGTCCGGTGAGAGTTTTATCGCCGCTACTGCTTCACCTTTTGCTGCCTGTTGTAGTGAGTCTATTTCTTGTATCTGCTTCCAAGAACCATATTCTTTGCTCAGAACTAAGATTGTTTCAGATAATTCGCAAGCTACATAACATGTAGTTTCTGCATCATTGAATGTTAAATGCCTAGGACCACTGCCAGGAGGGACGTTAATTATCTGGGTTGGTTGATTTAAAATCTCATCTTGTTCTTCATCGAAGCAATAAAAACAAATCTGATCAGCACCTAAATCAACGGTTGCAAACTGAGATTCAGATTCTAAAAAAACACATTGGTGAGCGTGTGATCTTGTTTGCCTATCTGGATGTGGTCCCTTCCCACTAGGTGAGAGAGTTAATAGTTTTTTATCGATACTGCCATTGATCTTAAGACTAAATATATCGAATGATCCGGATGAGTATTGCGATGTGATTATATATTTCCTATCCGAAGATATCGCAATATGGCATGGGTGATCACCAGAAATAGCTTTAGAGTTTACTTTGGTTGAAGAGAGTGCTTCAGGAATATGCAGCAGTTTTGGACTCGATTGCTGGTCAACTTCAGAAATGGCATATAAGCCTAGGTTAGTAGAAAGTACAAAAGAGGGGTTTCTGCAGGCTACCGCTAATTCAAGATCAGAAAGTGTACCTGTTTTTAAATCAAGTACTACTTGGTAGATACCTTTACTCTTACTTGGGGAGTCTGTGTAACATCCGATATTTAGGGGGATACTTTTCATAGTGCTCACTCTTTTGTATGTGAACGTTATTGTCTACTAAAAAGTAATAGTTGATGAGCAAAAAAATATGAATTATTAGTGATATGTATTACAGATTTACTAGATACCAGATAGAAGAAAACCCAGCTAAAAGCTGGGTTTCTAATAATGGTGCGGTCGGAGAGACTTGAACTCTCACACCTCTCGGCGCCAGAACCTAAATCTGGTGCGTCTACCAATTCCGCCACGACCGCAGCAAAGCTTTCCTCTAACCTAAGCAAAGAGCCTAGTGAAGAGTATATAGTTAAGAAGACTTATGGTTTGTCTAAGTAACGTTGTATGGTGGCTACTGCGGGATTCGAACCTGCGACCCCATCATTATGAGTGATGTGCTCTAACCAACTGAGCTAAGTAGCCATAATGAATCTAATAGATACATTATTAAATAATGGTGCGGTCGGAGAGACTTGAACTCTCACACCTCTCGGCGCCAGAACCTAAATCTGGTGCGTCTACCAATTCCGCCACGACCGCAGCAAAGCTTTCCTCTAACCTAAGCAAAGAGCCTAGTGAAGAGTATATAGTTAAGAAGACTTATGGTTTGCCTAAGTAACGTTGTATGGTGGCTACTGCGGGATTCGAACCTGCGACCCCATCATTATGAGTGATGTGCTCTAACCAACTGAGCTAAGTAGCCATAATGAATCTAATAGATTCATTATCAAATAATGGTGCGGTCGGAGAGACTTGAACTCTCACACCTCTCGGCGCCAGAACCTAAATCTGGTGCGTCTACCAATTCCGCCACGACCGCAGCAAAGCTTTTACTCTAGTGAAGAGTATAGTTAAGAAGACTTATGGTTTGTCTAAGTAACGTTGTAATGGCTGGGCTACCTGGATTCGAACCAGGGAATGCTGGCATCAAAAGCCAGTGCCTTACCGCTTGGCGATAGCCCAACAGTGATATCATCTAAGACATCTAAATAATGGTGCGGTCGGAGAGACTTGAACTCTCACACCTCTCGGCGCCAGAACCTAAATCTGGTGCGTCTACCAATTCCGCCACGACCGCAGCAAAGCTTTTACTCTAGCGAAGAGTATAGTTAAGAAGACTTATGGTTTGTCTAAGTAACGTTGTAATGGCTGGGCTACCTGGATTCGAACCAGGGAATGCTGGCATCAAAAGCCAGTGCCTTACCGCTTGGCGATAGCCCAACAGTGATATCATCTAAGACATCTAAATAATGGTGCGGTCGGAGAGACTTGAACTCTCACACCTCTCGGCGCCAGAACCTAAATCTGGTGCGTCTACCAATTCCGCCACGACCGCAGCAAAGCTTTTACTCTAGCGAAGAGTATAGTTAAGAAGACTTATGGTTTGTCTAAGTAACGTTGTAATGGCTGGGCTACCTGGATTCGAACCAGGGAATGCTGGCATCAAAAGCCAGTGCCTTACCGCTTGGCGATAGCCCAACAGTGATATCATCTAAGACATCTAAATAATGGTGCGGTCGGAGAGACTTGAACTCTCACACCTCTCGGCGCCAGAACCTAAATCTGGTGCGTCTACCAATTCCGCCACGACCGCAGCAAAGCTTTTACTCTAGCGAAGAGTATAGTTAAGAAGACTTATGGTTTGTCTAAGTAACGTTGTAATGGCTGGGCTACCTGGATTCGAACCAGGGAATGCTGGCATCAAAAGCCAGTGCCTTACCGCTTGGCGATAGCCCAACAGTGATATCATCTAAGACATCTAAATAATGGTGCGGTCGGAGAGACTTGAACTCTCACACCTCTCGGCGCCAGAACCTAAATCTGGTGCGTCTACCAATTCCGCCACGACCGCAGCAAAGCTTTTACTCTAGCGAAGAGTATAGTTAAGAAGACTTATGGTTTGTCTAAGTAACGTTGTAATGGCTGGGCTACCTGGATTCGAACCAGGGAATGCTGGCATCAAAAGCCAGTGCCTTACCGCTTGGCGATAGCCCAACAGTGATATCATTTAAGACATCTAAATAATGGTGCGGTCGGAGAGACTTGAACTCTCACACCTCTCGGCGCCAGAACCTAAATCTGGTGCGTCTACCAATTCCGCCACGACCGCAGCAAAGCTTTTACTCTAGCGAAGAGTATAGTTAAGAAGACTTATGGTTTGTCTAAATAACGTTGTATGGTGGCTACTGCGGGATTCGAACCTGCGACCCCATCATTATGAGTGATGTGCTCTAACCAACTGAGCTAAGTAGCCATCTGAGAGCGAGACAATATAATATAATCTTGCTTTCAATGCCATTATCTTTTGACAGATAATTACACTTAATAATATGGCTGGGCTACCTGGATTCGAACCAGGGAATGCTGGCATCAAAAGCCAGTGCCTTACCGCTTGGCGATAGCCCAACAACGATATCAATTAAGATATCTCAATATGGTGCGGTCGGAGAGACTTGAACTCTCACACCTCTCGGCGCCAGAACCTAAATCTGGTGCGTCTACCAATTCCGCCACGACCGCTTTACTTTCCTAAAAACTCTTTGTTGTTAATATACATATGTTTAATAACAAATAAAGTGCTTAGGAAATGGTGGCTACTGCGGGATTCGAACCTGCGACCCCATCATTATGAGTGATGTGCTCTAACCAACTGAGCTAAGTAGCCATTTTTAATTTCCTTGCTCACTTTTAAACGTTGCCGCTTTGCTGTGAACGGGGCGCATTATGCGTAGTTGAGTGAAACCCGTCAACTTTTTTTTTGAATAAATCACGAATAAACATCTGTTCGATTCCTTTTTAGTCAAAGAGGCGCATTTGTCATCAGAAACCTAGGTTAAAAAGCTGAGTATTGGAAGAGTTAATTTTACCAATTAGCAGAGAGTAAAGGGGATTAAAACAAAAAAAGGTCAACGTAATCGTTGACCTTTTTAGGTATTTATATGAAGGACTATACGTTGAAACGGAAATGCACCACATCACCGTCTTTCACGATGTACTCTTTACCTTCTAAGCGCCATTTACCTGCATCTTTTGCTCCGCTCTCACCGTTAAATTCGATGAAATGATCAAAACCAACAACTTCTGCACGGATGAAGCCTTTTTCGAAGTCTGTGTGAATCTTACCTGCAGCTTGAGGTGCAGTTGCACCTACTGGGATAGTCCAAGCTCGTACTTCTTTTACACCAGCAGTGAAGTAAGTTTGAAGCGTCAGTAATTCGTAGCCTGAGCGGATGACTCGGTTAAGACCTGGTTCTTCAATGCCCATGTCTGCTAGGAACTCTTCACGGTCTTCATCATCTAACTCAGAAAGCTCTGATTCGATTGCAGCACAAACCGCAACAACAACGTTGTTTTCGTTCTCTGCGTATTCACGAACTGCATCTAGGTAAGGGTTGTTCTCAAAACCTTCTTCACTAACGTTTGCAATGTACATTGTTGGTTTTAGAGTTAAGAAGTTTAGGTAGTCAATTGCTGCTAATTCTTCTTTAGCCAGTTCAACAGTACGAGCCATGCCACCTTCTGTAAGAATTGGTAGCAGCTTTTCAAGGACCGTAATTTCAAATTTAGCGTCTTTGTCGCCGCCTTTTGCTTTCTTAGCATTACGCTGAATAGCACGTTCACAACTGTCTAAATCAGCAAGAGCCAGCTCAAGGTTAATTACTTCAATATCTTCTATTGGAGATACTTTGCCAGAAACGTGAACAATGTTTTCATTTTCAAAGCAGCGAACAACGTGACCGATAGCGTCAGTTTCGCGGATGTTTGCTAGGAATTTATTGCCTAGACCTTCACCTTTTGAAGCGCCAGCAACAAGACCAGCGATATCCACAAATTCCATTGTTGTAGGAAGGATCTTTTGTGGATTAACAATTTTTGCTAATGCATCTAAACGAAGATCCGGAACTGGAACGATACCTGTGTTTGGTTCGATAGTACAAAACGGAAAGTTTGCTGCTTCGATGCCCGCTTTAGTCAGTGCGTTAAACAGAGTTGACTTGCCTACGTTTGGTAGACCAACGATGCCACATTTAAAACCCATGATATAAACCTTATTCTGCTTTGAACGTATGTAAGCGATTTTGTGCTTTTGGTAGACCATCTTTTAATAAGATGTCTAGGCTGCGTACTGATTCGTCAACGACGGCTTCAATACACTCTTGTTCTTTAGTAGGAGCTTTTCCTAATACATAACTTGCAACTTTATCTTTATGCCCAGGGTGACCAATGCCTAACCTGAGACGATAAAATTCTTTATTATTACCCTGTTTACTGATGATATCTTTCAGACCATTGTGTCCGCCATGACCTCCGCCTTTTTTGAACTTACCAACACCAGGGGGGAGGTCTAGTTCATCGTGGGCAACCATAATTTCTTCAGGTTTTATCTGATAAAACTTAGAAAGAGCAGCAACTGCTTTTCCTGACAAGTTCATGAATGTAGTTGGGATCAGTAAACGAAGATCTTCTCCATGAACCATAATACGACCTGTTAAACCGAAAAACTTAGCCTCATTTTTCAAGGTAACATTATGTACTCGTGCTAATTCTTCAACGACCCAAGCCCCGGCATTATGTCGAGTTTTGGCGTATTCGGGACCTGGATTAGCCAGTCCAACGAGAAGTTTTATTTGTTGGCTCAAGGTAAGGATCTCTCTTGGTATTTCAAAAAGCGCCGTATGATATCACAGTTTATTAAAAAGGTGCGAGCTAGCTTAATAACTCAACAATTCTTTACTGGATAAACAATTTTAATGGTCACTAGGCATAAAAAAAGCACTTCAATAAATGAAGTGCTTAATATTTTTCTCACTGTAAATGTTTAAAACAAAGTGGTGAGGCTTTGATTAGTTAAACATTGCAGAGATTGATTCTTCGTTGCTGATACGGCGAATCGCTTCAGCAAGCATACGAGAAAGGCTTAGCTCAGTAACTTTACCTGTCGCTGCCATTTCTGGAGAAAGCTTGATTGAATCAGTAACAATAACTTGGTCTAGAACTGAGTTGCGGATGTTTTCTGCAGCAGTTCCAGAGAAAACAGCGTGAGTTGCGTAAGCGAATACACGCTTAGCACCGCGCTCTTTAAGCGCTTCAGCTGCTTTACAAAGTGTGCCACCAGTATCGATCATGTCATCAACGATAACGCAGTCACGACCTTCAACATCACCGATTAGGTTCATAACTTCAGAAACGTTTGCACGCGGACGACGCTTATCAACGATAGCGATGTCAACATCACCTAGCGCTTTAGCTGTAGCACGAGCACGTACAACACCACCAAGATCCGGAGAAACCACAACTGGGTTTTCTAGACCACGGTTAGCCATGTCTTCTAGAAGAACTGGAGTGCCGAAAATGTTATCAACAGGTACATCGAAGAAACCTTGGATTTGTTCTGCGTGTAAGTCGATAGTAAGAACGCGGTCAACACCAACGTTAGAAAGGAAATCTGCAACAACTTTTGCAGTGATTGGCACACGAGCAGAACGTACACGACGATCTTGACGGGCATAACCGAAGTAAGGGATTACAGCAGTAATACGGCCAGCAGAAGCACGGCGCATTGCGTCAATCATTACCACCAATTCCATAAGGTTGTCATTGGTTGGTGCACAAGTTGATTGAATCAGGAATACATCACTACCACGAACGTTTTCATTGATTTGTACAGCGACTTCGCCATCAGAAAAACGGTCTACAGTAGCATCGCCAAGAGAGATGTATAGACGATCAGCAATACGTTGGGCTAGTTCAGGTGTTGCGTTACCAGCAAATAGCTTCATATCAGGCACGGTGGAAACCTCGGGTTGCGTCCAGTTTTAAATAGATTGTGGGTGGGCTGATTGGTATTCAGCCAAAGTTTCTTTTAAAGGTGAAGTGTTACGACCTTTGGCAATAAATGCAGAAACAGTGTCAGGTAGTTTTTCTAGAACCGATTCTGCTTCTTTCTTGCTATTAAATTCAGCAAAAACGCATGAACCAGTGCCAGTTAATCTCGACGGCGCGTATTGTAGCAGCCATGAAAGTTGCTTATCAACCTCTGGGTACAGCATTCGCACAATTTTTTCGCAATCGTTTACGTATTCTTCCTCTAGAAGCGTTGATAGCGCTCGCTTTTGTGTATTTCGAGTTAATTCTGAATGTGTGAATATGTCTACAGTTGCTATGCTCACTTGAGGTTTAACTACGAGATACCATTTTTCATCCGGATTAGCGGGTTGAAGCTGCTCTCCAACCCCTTCAGCAAAGGCTGCATTGCCTCGAACGAATACAGGAACGTCAGCACCGAGCTTCAAACCTATTTCTGCTAGTTGATCATCAGATAGTTTAAGTTGCCATAGATAGTTAAGCGCGACTAACACGGTTGCAGCATTCGAAGAACCGCCTCCAATGCCGCCACCCATAGGAAGAACTTTCTCCAGGGAAATATCAGCCCCTAATACTCGTGAGCTGGACTCTGGACTGTTTTCTTGCTTATGGAACTCTTGAAGGGCAGTTGCGGCTTTCCAAATCAAATTATCTTGAGTGGCTACCCCTGGAATTTCTGGAGTGATGGTAATGTCATTGGAGCGTTCGTGAGCTGTAATGGATAACTTGTCACCAAATTCTACAAACTGGAAAAGAGTTTGTAGTTCATGGTAGCCATTGGCTCTTCGACCTGTAATGTACAAGAATAAGTTAAGTTTAGCCGGGGATGGCCAATGCGTTGTGCTTAAAATCATTTCGTGAGTGTCCACTTAGAAATAACAATGTTGATCTTGTTGCTGTCTTGTTTGAAAGATAATCGTGATGGTAGTGGGATTGTTGTTAATTGCTCACTACTATTGAGGTCATCTTGAAGATTATTCTTCGGTAGTTCGATGTCTTGATATTTACTGAAATCTATTGTCCAAGTATCACCATTCACTTGCTTAGTTAGAGAGTCTAATGTGTTAGTGATGGCATTCAATTGGTATGTATCGGCTTGTTCAGGTAGTGCCAGTAACCATTGCGGCAAGTGCTGAACCGGAATCTGAAGCCCAGTTAATTGCTTCACTAATATAGTGGCATTTTTGTGAGTGAACACTTGGTCGTCATAAGTAACAACTTTTGCACCGTTTTTATCCACTGTTAGATTGAGAGCGGTTTGCCCTAGAAAAGTAGTTAACCTGAGTTGGCTGCTCGATTTAGAGTGTGTCCAAGTGAAATTTAAACTTTGTCTTTGTTCCGGTGAGATATAACCAAGCTTGCCTGAAGCCCGGTAACTTTGAATTTGAGATAGTTGATATGAATGAGCTTGCCATTCTACGCTAGTGGTTTGTTCTGGAATTGACGTACAACCGACCATCACTAGGGCGATGAAAAAGAGAGAAGTAATTCTATGAAGCTTATCCATTTTGCTCACAACTTATTCAATTTTTTGGGAAAATCACAATTACTATAGCATTGAACTCACGAACTCTGGAAAACAAATCCCGCTTGCTCTTTAAATAGAGCCATGCATCAAGTAAAATTCGCGTCCTAATTTCTAATCCTTGATCGAGAACTTCTGATACATGTCTTTGCTTGCCGTAGGTATCAATCACAATACAGCGTCGGTTGAATTGCGAGAAAAAGTCGCTTTTGGTCCAGATAAACTATCTGGGGCTTTAGAGCAACTTGGCGCAAATGCACACGTAAATGGAAGTGTCATACTTTCAACCTGTAACCGAACTGAAATTTATTGTGACGTTAAAGGCGCTGCGAAAAGTAAGCTGATCGACTGGTTGTCGGTTTTCCATCAAGTGAGCCCTGAAGAATTAAAACCAAGTTTATATATCCATGAAGAACAAGCGGCGATAAAACATCTTATGCGTGTTGCTTGTGGATTAGATTCACTGGTTTTGGGCGAACCTCAAATATTAGGGCAAGTTAAACAGGCCTATTCAGATTCTCGAGAACATAAATCTGTAGACGCAGCTATGGAAAAGCTTTTCCAGAAATCGTTTTCGGTTGCTAAGCGGGTTCGAACTGAAACTGAAATCGGCGGAAGTGCGGTTTCAGTGGCTTATGCAGCTTGTACGCTTGCTAAACATATCTTTGAATCTATTGAAGAGTCGACTGTTTTATTAGTTGGAGCTGGAGAAACGATAGAGCTTGTTGCTAAACACCTTTCTGCAAATGGTTGTACAAAAATGATTGTTGCTAACCGAACTCGCGAACGTGCATTAGGATTAGCTGAAGAGTTTGGAGCGGAAGTCATCAGCTTAAATGAAATTCCAGACCATTTATCTAGAGCCGATATTGTTATTAGTTCAACAGCAAGCCCTTTGCCTATTATCGGTAAAGGCATGGTTGAAACAGCACTTAAACAAAGAAAACATCAACCTATACTTTTAGTCGATATCGCTGTTCCTCGAGATGTAGAGTCTCAAGTTGGTGATCTTAACGATGCCTATCTCTATACTGTGGATGATCTACAGTCAATTGTAGATAGCAATATTGAGCAACGTAAAGTTGAAGCGATTCAGGCTGAAGCGATTGTCAGTGAAGAAAGTGCAGCATTCATGAGCTGGATGCGATCGTTACAAGCGGTAGACAGTATTCGCGAATATCGCCAATCATCAAATGAAATAAAAGAAGAATTACTCAGTAAAAGTTTACAGGCACTTGCCGCAGGCGGTGACCCTGAAAAAGTTTTACTTGAGCTTAGTAATAAGCTCACCAATAAATTGATCCATGCTCCTACGCGTGCGCTACAAAGTGCTGCAGAGCAAGGAGAACCTGCAAAATTAACGGTCATTAGACAGAGTTTGGGCCTTGAAGACCCTCAATAATATTATAGACCTCCAACAAGATAAGAAATTATGAACGCCTCGATTCTAGTAAAGCTTGAAACACTTGTTGAACGTTATGAAGAAGTTCAACACCTGCTTGGTGACCCTGATGTTATTGGGAATCAAGATAAATTCCGTGCTCTTTCTCGTGAGTATTCACAGCTAGAAGAAGTGACTATGTGTTTCCAGGCCTACCAGCAAGCGCAAGAAGATTTAGAAGCTGCTGAAGATATGGCAAATGAAGATGACGCAGAAATGCGTGAAATGGCTCAAGAAGAGATCAAAGAAGCGAAAGAAGCCATTGAGCGTTTGACTGACGATCTACAAATTCTATTGCTGCCAAAAGACCCGAATGATGAGCGTAACTGTTTCTTAGAAATTCGTGCGGGTGCGGGTGGTGATGAAGCCGGTATTTTCGCAGGTAACCTTTTCCGCATGTATTCTAAATTTGCAGAGAAAAAAGGCTGGCGTGTCGAAGTCATGAGCAGTAATGCTTCTGAACAAGGCGGTTACAAGGAAATGATTGCTAAAATTAGTGGCGAAAGTGTATATGGCACCATGAAGTTTGAGTCAGGCGGTCACCGTGTTCAGCGTGTGCCTGAAACTGAATCTCAAGGTCGAGTACATACTTCAGCTTGTACTGTTGCCATCATGCCTGAAATCCCAGAAGCGGATTTACCAGAAATTAAATCAGCAGATCTAAAAATCGATACATTCCGCGCTTCTGGTGCGGGTGGTCAGCACGTTAACACGACGGATTCAGCAATCCGTATTACTCACTTACCAACAGGTACAGTAGTAGAGTGTCAAGATGAGCGTTCTCAACATAAAAACAAAGCGAAAGCGATGGCAGTACTTGCGGCTCGTATCGTTCAAGCTGAAGAAGAGCGTCGTGCTGCCGCGATTTCAGATACACGTCGTAACTTACTAGGTTCTGGTGATCGTAGTGACCGTATTCGTACTTATAACTACCCACAAGGTCGAGTATCTGATCACCGTATCAACTTAACACTTTACCGTTTGAATGAAGTATTAGAAGGCGACCTACAAAGCTTGTTAGATCCTGTTCTTCAAGAGCACCAAGCGGATCAGCTCGCTGCACTGGCTGAAAATAACTAAGCATATGTTGTCAACATTTACGGTTGAAAGTGCATTAAAGGCAGCAATCGTACAGCTTCAAGAGGGCGATAATACATCGCCCTCAATTGATGCTGCTGTACTACTTTGCCATGCATTAGATAAGCCACGATCATTCCTGCTTACCTGGCCCGAAAAGCACCTCACGTTAGATCAAGAATCTCAATTTTTTGCTTTGTTAAATCGCCGCTTAACTGGTGAACCTGTTGCTTATATTGTGGGTGAGCGTGAATTTTGGTCTTTACCTTTAAAGGTTTCTCCGTCGACATTAATCCCTCGCCCAGATACTGAGCGTTTGGTGGAAGTGGCGTTAGATAAAACCCACGGTAAAGATGGCAATATTCTTGATTTGGGAACTGGTACCGGCGCTATAGCACTTGCGCTTGCATCTGAAATGCCTAATAGACAGGTAATAGGCATTGATTTACGCCCTGAAGCTCAGCAACTAGCGACGGAAAATGCGGCTAACTTGAGCATTAAGAATGCTGATTTTTATCAAGGTAGTTGGTTCGAACCGCTTGTATCTGAAGGCTCAAGAATTATTGGTACAAAGTTTGCTTTAATTGTATCAAATCCGCCATATATCGAAAAAAACGATCCGCACCTTGAGCAAGGCGATGTTCGTTTTGAACCGATAACTGCATTAGTGGCGGAAGAAAAAGGCTTAGCCGATATTAAATATATAGCCAAACATGCCGTTAATTTTCTAGAAAATGATGGCTGGCTGGCATTTGAGCATGGTTATGACCAAGGTCTTGCCGTGAGAGAGATCATGCAAGCATTAGGCTATTTAGACGTGATTACAGAAAAAGACTATGGTGGCAATGATAGGGTCACCTTAGGTCGTTACTTGCCGTAAGGCTGGTTTATAATAAATTGCATACACAATTACTCATTGAGTAAAACTGGAAGTTTTAGAGGGAATCCATGTACGAAGGTTTGAAACATTTTCATTTATTAACAGTTGGTTTGAGTGCTTTACTGTTGTCTGTTCGTTACGCATTGATGATGGCGAATTCTCCTATGCTGAAACACCCTTTCCTGCAGCGTTTTCCACATATTAATGATTCATTATTACTACTGTCTGGTTTTGGGCTGATTTACATCACTGGGTTTATTCCATTTACTCCTTCGGCGCCTTGGTTAACTGAAAAACTAACCTGCGTAATGGCATTTATTGGTCTTGGATTCTTTGCTTTAAAATTTGGTAAAAACAAGCTAATTAGAACCTTTTCATTCTTTGGTGCTCTAGGTTGGTTAGCTATGGCGGGTAAAATCGCAATCACAAAAACTCCTACCTTTTTTGGTTAATGTCACATGTATGAATTTTTTGATGAAGACCTTGATCAACTAGAGCTTGCTCAAGGTGCTCTTCTATTAAATAAAGCGGTTAACCCAGAAACTCAAGATCATTGGGCTGAACAAGAGCTAATAAGATTATTCAATGAAGCAGAGTTTGCCTTGGTTAATGAGCAAGATGAACAGCAAAAATTTGAATCTTTCTTACGCTTATTTTTCCATGAGTGGGGTTTTAGCGGTGACAAAGATGCGTACTTCTCATCTGAGAACGCTTTTATAGATAAAGTGTTGGAACGGCGTAAAGGCATTCCTGTTAGCTTAGGGGCTATTTTCCTTTTCTTAGCGCGTAAGTTTGGGTTTCCCGTGGAAGGCGTTTCATTTCCGACGCAGTTTTTAATTAAAGTAAATTGGTTTGAGCAAGCTCCTGTATACATTAACCCGTTCAATGGTGAATACGTTGGCGTGCAAACGTTAAGTGCCTGGTTAATTGGGCATGATGGTCCTCTGGCTAAGTTGAAGAGTGAGCATTTAGAAAGTGCAGACAACCCAATGGTTATCGGTAAATGGTTAGCGTTGTTAAAAAGTGCTTTATTGCGTGAAGAGCGCTACACGCTGGCTTTAAAATGTACAGATCTTGCACTAACGTTTGTACCAGACGATCCATATGAAATTCGCGATCGTGGTTTTATTTACCAACAGCTCGATTGCCATCAAGTTGCAGCGTCGGATTATCAATACTTTATTGATCAATGCCCTGATGACCCTGCATCTGAATTACTGAAATCTCAAGTGAACGCAATGAATGAAACGTCAGTCATCGTTCACTAATTTATAATTATTTAGAGAGAACAAGATGGAACAGAAAATAGTTCATATTGGCGATATGCCAATCGCAAACGATAAGCCATTTACGCTATTTGCTGGAATGAATGTGCTTGAGTCTCGCGACTTAGCAATGCAAATCTGTGAACATTACGTGAAGGTGACTGAGAAGCTGGGTATCCCTTACGTATTCAAAGCATCTTTTGATAAAGCTAACCGTAGCTCTGTTCATTCATACCGTGGTCCTGGTATGGAAGAAGGTCTGAAAATTTTCCAAGAATTAAAAGACACTTTTGGCGTTAAAATCATTACTGATATTCATACAGAAGCTCAAGCTCAGCCTGTAGCCGATGTTGTGGATGTGATTCAACTTCCTGCTTTCCTTGCTCGCCAAACTGATTTGGTTGAAGCAATGGCAAAAACAGGCGCAGTGATTAACGTAAAGAAACCTCAATTCATGAGCCCAAATCAAGTCGGCAATATTGTTGATAAGTTTGCTGAGTGTGGCAACGACAACATTATTCTTTGTGAGCGTGGTGCTTGCATGGGCTACGACAACCTCGTAGTTGATATGCTTGGATTTGGTGTGATGAAAAAATCATCGAATGGCAGCCCAATTATTTTTGATGTGACTCACGCACTGCAAATGCGTGACCCATCAGGTGCGGCTTCTGGTGGTCGTCGTGAGCAAACTGTTGAGTTAGCGAAAGCAGGTCTAGCGACAGGAATTGCGGGCCTATTTATCGAGGCACACCCTAATCCTGATCAAGCTCGTTGTGATGGACCGTCGGCATTACCGTTAGATAAATTAGAACCATTCCTAGCGCAAATGAAAGCGCTGGATGATTTAATTAAAGGTTTCGACCATATCGATATCAAATAGTATCGAACTTGATTAGCCGGCATATCAGCCGGCTTTTTTGTGCCTATAATGTCGAGACGTACTCTGAAACTGTTTATTTATTGAGTCACTTCTCAATAAAAACTAAGTGATGTGAAATCACAGTAAAACGTTTGCCTGTGATCATTTGAATTGAGTCATGCAAAGGTTGGCGTTTGTTGCAGCTTATGAAGGCAATTAAGGTGATCAATTCGACATAAACATGAAATCTTAATGTCTCATTTGGTTTGTTAATTTAAACTAGATCGAGTTTTGCAGGTTTTAAGCGTGTCACAAGTACATGATATGGACCTAAATTTTCAGTAGTGGATCCCACAAAGTTCAAAGGTATGACAATGAAGCAACGCCTTATTCTAAAAACAGCGCTAAGTGCTGCTATTCTTGCCACTCTTTCTGGTTGTGCAACGCAAGCAACTCAAGATTGGAATGAAGACACAACTTACAAATTGACTGTTCTACACACGAATGATAACCATGGTCGTTTTTGGCAGAATAAATATGGCGAGTACGGCATGGCTGCTCGTAAAACGCTAATTGATGAACTTCGTGCAGAAATTCGTGCAGAAGGCGGTAGCGTACTGCTTTTATCTGGTGGTGATGTAAACACTGGTGTTCCTGAGTCTGATCTGCAAGATGCAGAACCTGATTTTAAAGGCATGAACAAGATCGGTTACGATGCAATGGCATTAGGTAACCACGAGTTTGATAACTCTCTTGAAGTGCTTGATAAGCAAATTGATTGGGCTAACTTCCCAATGCTTTCAGCTAACATCTACGATAAAGCCACTGGTGAACGTAAATTCCAAGCTTACGAGATGTTTGAGAAGCAAGGTATCAAGATTGCTGTTATTGGTCTAACGACTGAAGATACAGCAAAAATTGGTAACCCTGAGTTTATTGGAAGCATCGACTTCCGTGACCCGAAAGAAGAAGCAAAAGAGCTGATTGCTGAACTTAAAGAAACTGAAAAGCCAGACCTTATTTTTGCTGTAACGCACATGGGTCACTATGAAAATGGTCAACGTGGTGTAAATGCTCCTGGTGATGTAGCCCTTGCCCGTTACCTAGATGAAGGCTCTCTTGATATGATCGTTGGTGGTCACTCACAAGAACCTGTATGTATGGAAGCTCCAAATGTAATCAGCAAAACATTTAAGCCAGGTGACGAATGTCGTCCTGATGTACAAAATGGTACTTACATCGTTCAAGCTCATGAATGGGGTAAATATGTAGGTCGTGCTGATTACGAGTTCCGTAACGGTGAACTAGAGATGGTAAGTTACGACTTAATCCCTGTTAACCTGAAGAAGAAAGTGAAGGTTGACGGTAAGAAGAAACGTGTTCTTATTGAAGAAGAAATCGCACAAGATGCAGAGCTTCTTGAATTCCTTCGCCCATTCCAAGAGCAAGGTCAAGCACAGCTAGAAGTTAAAATTGCAGACACTAACGGTAAACTTGAAGGTGACCGCAATGTTGTTCGTTTCCAACAGACTAACCTTGGTCGTTTAATTGCAACTGCTCATAAAGAGCGTGCAAAAGCTGACTTCGGCGTAATGAACTCTGGTGGTGTACGTGACTCTATTGAAGGTGGCGAAGTAACATACAAAGATGTACTGACTGTTCAGCCTTTTGCTAATATCCTGACTTACACAGACATGTCTGGTAAAGAAGTATTGGACTACCTCAATGTAGTCGCGACTAAACCAATTGATTCTGGCGCTTACGCTCAATTTTCTGGTATCTCAATGACCGTTGCTAATGGCGAAGTGTCCAATGTATTCATTGGCGGAAAGCAACTACGTCTTGATGAAACTTACCGTTTCACTATCCCAAGCTTCAATGCTGCTGGTGGTGACGGATATCCAAAACTAACAGGTCACCCTGGCTTCGTTAATACTGGTTTTGTGGATGCTGAAGTACTAAAAGAATACCTAGAAGCAAACAGCCCAGTTGATGTAAATAAGTATGCTCCTTCTGGTGAAATGGTTTACAAGTAAATTGATTGAAGAATAGTTTGACTATTACATTTCGATAAATTTAACTAAAGCGATGCTCCGGCATCGCTTTTTTATTGGTGTTACTTTCTCTTTAGCCATGTTTGGTCAGACAGTTTGCTTATTTAGCTGAAGAGACGCGTATACCTTTCTATATTTATTCATTTCATCATAGGTTCAGAATGACTCCGGCGATTAACCTAGCGAAGAAGAAGAAAATTTCTCATAAAGTCCATCAATATGATCATGATCCAAGCCATGATAGTTATGGTTTAGAGGCGGTTGAAGCTCTTGGGCAAGATCCAAATCGAGTATTTAAAACGTTATTGTTTTGCCTTAATGGTGAGCCAAAGAACTTGGCTGTGGCGGTTATTCCTGTTGATCGGAAACTGAATTTAAAACTTGCAGCAAAAGCTGGTGGCGGGAAAAAAGCAGAAATGGCTAACCCTGATATTGCCCAAAAGACAACAGGGTATGTCGTCGGTGGTATTAGCCCTTTAGGGCAAAAAAAAGCATTACCGACATTTATTCATGAAAGTGCAAAGGAACTTGAAACTATCTGCGTGAGTGCTGGGAAGAGGGGGCTAGAGATTGAACTCACTCCTAACGACTTAGCATCATTAACCAGAGCTAAGTTTTCTGGCTTATGTCTTTAATTAGCATGTTTGCGGGCGGGCGGAGTTAAACTAAGAATATACGTGTTATCTATCGTTTCCTCTTACCAAAACCAAAACCAAAACCAAAACCAAAACCAAAACGCCGACCAAGTCATTATGGTCGGCGTTTATAGAAACGAGTATTGAGTAGCGACTCGCTTTTACTATTTCTTCAAGCTTAACGTTCCACCAGTGCGCTTTGCAGCAGGCTTATTTGAACTTGATTGATTTGGGCGAGAGTTTGAATTCCATCCTCCCTCTTTCTTACGATTTTGCCCTGAGTTATTTTCATCGCTTGTGCGTGAGCGACCGCGTTTTGAATTTGGAGCATGTCTGAATTCATCCGCATTGTTTCCACGGAAAGTACGTGGGCGGTTCTCTTTTTGATTACGACGCGCGGTTGAAGATTGGTTTTCTTCACGGCTGTCATAAAGCTTAGCATCAGTTGCTTTATTAATATGGCGACCTTTAGCATCTAGTTTTGATGCTTCTTCTGTACTACTTGAATCGCCACACATCGAAAGGATCTCTGTGACTTCATCATCACTCAAATAACGCCATTTACCATTAGGAATACCGTCTAAAGAAATATTCATAATACGAACACGGCGCAATTTAAATACTTCGTAGCCAAGTGCTTCACACATACGTCGAATTTGGCGGTTTAAACCTTGAGTCAAAGTAATTCGGAAAGAGAATTTTGTTTCTTTTTCAACATGGCAAGGAAGTGTGATGGTATCTAAAATTGGCACACCTGCTGCCATTTTCTTTAGAAACTCACCAGTGATTGGCTTATCAACACGAACAACATATTCCTTTTCGTGGTTATTACCAGCTCGAAGGATCTTATTAACAATGTCGCCATCATTCGTTAGGAAAATCAAGCCATCAGAAGGTTTATCTAAACGTCCAATAGGAAAAATACGTTTATGGTGACCAATAAAATCAACGATATTTCCAGGGATGTCGCGCTCAGTTGTACAAGTAATTCCTGTTGGTTTATTTAAAGCGATATAAACAGGCTTCTCTTTCGAACGTACCGGTTTATTATCGATTTCTACATCATCACCGGGCAATACTTTAGTACCCATTTCAGGGATTTTGCCATTGATAGTGACGCGTCCAGCATCGATAAGTTTGTCAGCCTCACGGCGTGAGCAAAAACCAGTTTCACTAATGAATTTATTGAGGCGTTTAGCTTGGGAATCTTGTGACATGATCTTCTCTTTTAGCGTTTCACAACGGATTTATTTGAAAATAAAAAGCAACTACGAGGTAGTTGCTTAGTGATTACGTGATTTTAGCACCAACACTAGTGTTCAGCATTAACTATCTTTCGGGATACTAGCTAGCTTAAAGGAAACTAAATGTTTTAAAGGTAGCTCACTGGCTTATAAGGTTACTGACTCATACGTTTTTGGTGCTTTTCTCTATTCTCTAGTTTCTTGCTATTGCTTTTTCGGAGCATGACATACACAGCGCCGCTACCGCCATGGAAGGCCTGAGCAGAATGGACACATTGTACATCGTTAATTTGAGTCATCCAGTTAGCGACATAGCTTTTCATCAGTGCGGGTGGATTAGATCGTTCACCTTTCCCATGTACGATTAACACCGTTCGTACATCCATTGCCAAGCATTGACGTAAAAATGAGAGAATGTCATTTCTGGCGTCTTTCAGCGTTTTTCTGTGTAGATCTAATTTGGCTTGAATTGGGTACTTTCCTAAGCGTAGCTTTTTGTACACACCGTCTTGTACACCATCTTTTTTATATTCGATGATATCGTCTGGTTTGATCATAGGGCAGTAATCGAGAGACAAATAATCTTGGTCATCATCAGACAGCCACATCGCCGCTTCACGTTTCGCTAGCTGTGCGTCTGTAACGCGATGAACCTTTTGATGCTCAGCGGTATCTTGGTCAATACGCTTTACATCTCCCATCATTTGTTGGAATAAATCTAGATCGTTATCATGAGACATATTGTTCACCTCAAGTCAGCTATGTTGCATGTTGAAGCTATTGTATGAAATAGGGCTAAAAGAGGAAAGTGAATCTAAGAAGTGGAATAAGACAAATGATTCTGAATTCAGAGGAAAGTAAAAAACCGGAGGCGACAATAAATATCAACTCCGGTGCTAAGCTAATAATTATCATCCACTCTTACTATGAATGATAAAGGCTTGGCGATTTTAGTGAGGAGTGTCAGTCATAACTTTGTAGATGAAGAAGCCTCCATAAAACATCATAAGACCAAGTGCTCCAAAGATGACTATCATTGATGATAGCCCTACCGCGTTACCAAATAGGAGATCAAGCCAAAAGTCCATGTGTTTACCTCAAAGTTTAAGATGACAAATGTGAGTTTATTCATTGGAGCAATAACCTCCCTGATCTGGATCAATCTTGTTTCATAAGTTAAAGATATGTTTCCTTAGCTGTGTTTTTAATCACATTTTTATTTAATTGTATGAGTTTTGTTCGAATGATTTTTTATTTAAAAAAAACGATGAAAACCGCTTGCGCATAAATTCAGAATCCGTATTATACGCTCCATCGACAGGCAATAAGCCAGTTAGATATCTCGGTGAATAGCGCAGCTTGGTAGCGCATCTGGTTTGGGACCAGAGGGTCGGGGGTTCGAATCCCTCTTCACCGACCATATTAAGAAAAAGGCTCTGCATTTATGCAGAGCCTTTTTCGTATGAGCTAAATAATTTTTTGCTTAAACTAAACAAAGCTTCACTTGTATAAAACAAAGCAGTAACAGCATTAAACTGAGTGGTTTTGATTTTTATGGCTTTAAACTTATATCCATTCAGATGGACTCAGGGTGATTTGAAATAGCTTTGATGGGGTTTGTTGGTGTAAAAAAGATTGTTAGCCGTAACGAATTCACTACGGCTGTGTAACCTAGCTATTAATAGATGTAAGCCATTTATGAATAAAAGCGATTAATGGACAAAGGCACAAGGTGCTTTTTTACTTGTCGATAATTGCCTAACGGTAAAACCTTTATCTTTTAACAAAAGTATAAGGTTTTGTTCTCCAACCAAGTGAAGAGTGCCTACAACAATTAAATGCCTGCTGTTGCTACTAACTAAGTCATTCCCGTCTAATTGTTTAGCCCAGTCGTGATTGCGTTTAAAAACAAATCGCTCGATCATTTCATCACTCATATCAGAGCTTCCACCCATTTCCTGTAGATTCTGTTTATCGCCAGACTCCCAACTTTCAAATAAACAGTGAGTATTACTCTCAGAATGTTCCCATTCATTTAAACCACTGACCAATAGCTCTTGCCCATCATTTTTAAGCCCGCTAATGAGATCAATTTGAAATTGCATAGGTTCAAGTGACAGAACCGGCTTATTTTTCAGTGTTGCCTGTATGCCTAAGTAGTTATCTATCCCGTATTGGTTCTCATAGCCAAGTTGCTGAAAACGTTTTATTTGCACGGTTAATGCGGTTACCCAAGGCGCAGCATTGAGCATTTGTTGACTATTGAGGTTCAACGATTGGCTAATATGCGTAAGCTGTCTTTTTTGTTCAGCTGTCAGAATACTTTTTGTTGTTATTTGGTTTTTAGGGTAACGAATCTCTGATTCTTTTCTGACATCCGTTTCTAGTATCAAGCCATCACTTGAACTTAAATATTCAGTGACAGCTTTAGGTAATGGGTGCATTTCAGAGCTACCCACATGCACAGAACCAAAAATGAGGAATTCTTTATTGTCTTTTTTCGCAGACCAGTAGAGAGGTTCTGCAGAAACGGTGGCAGATAGGTAACCAATGACACAAAGAAGGTTTGAAAATAAAACAAGTAGTCGCACAGGGTCATCCTAGTTAATCGAGTTAGATCACGTCAAAATCTATTTTACCGAGATAGTTTTGACGTTTTTTTTGGGAGTGATTTCACATTCTATTCAGCAAATTTTCAATATGAATTCGACTCTGTAAAATCAACAGTGACTTGTTGAATAAAAAAAGACTACTTCCTTCTTATTTCTTGTGACTTAAATCTCAAAAATTCCGTCAAAATAAAAATAACGGAATGATCGTTAATCGTAACTCAATGATTTTTAATGCTAATTAGTTTTTATATTTTTTACGGTTTGAACTTGATCACTTTTCAATGTTGATTTAATTCACGCTGAAAAATAACACCCTATAGTTTATTCAACTTTGAAACGAACCTTTTACGTTTCACGCTAGATTTAAACTTTTATGGGTAGGTAAATATGTTAAAGAGACATTTAATTGCAGTTTCAGTACTTGCAGGTTTGACGGGATGTGCGGCAACACAAACTTCAGAGCAGCAAGTTGTTAACTCACTCGCCGATAACCTAGATATTCAATATGAAGTTATTACTAACCATGGCGCAACTAAAGGTCTGAAATGTCAGGACTTAGGGGCTGAATGGGCATCTTGTAATAAAGTAAACATGACGTTAGTTAACCAAGGTGAAGCGGTTGATTCGAAAGACTGGGCGATTTACTTCCACAGTATCCGTCTCATATTAGATGTTGATAATGAGCAGTTCAAAATTACTCGTCTGACAGGTGACTTGCATAAGCTAGAACCTACTGAGAAGTTTGATGGTTTTGCCGCAGGTGAAGAAGTGTCCCTTCCTCTTACAAGTGAGTACTGGCAGTTATTTGAAACTGACTTTATGCCAGGAGCTTTTGTTGCATCACCTAACACTGAACCCAAGATGATAGCTTCGCTGAACACTGAAGACATAGCATCGTTTGTTCGTGGTCTAGAAGGCAATAACTTAAAGCGTACTCCTGATGATAATAATGTCATGGCAACAGCAGTAACCCGCTTTGAAAAGAATGAAGATCTAAAATCACTAGATGTGACAACGACTTTACTTCCAACCCCTATGTCTGTTGAGGTAGGTAAAGGGTCTGTAAGTATTGCTGATGGTATTGCCCTGCCAGAAGCTATCTTTAGCGAAGAGCAGTTTTCAGCCCTTGAAAGCCGTTCTGATGTGGTAGGTGTGAATGTTAGTGGTGATTTACCTGTTGAAATCACTGTTGTTCCTACAGACTTCACTGGTGAGCTTGCTAGAACAGGCGCTTATCAACTAAACATTGAAGCTGATGGCATTGCGATTAAAGCCTTCGATAAAGCCGGTGCGTTTTATGCGGTGCAATCTATCTTTGGTCTGATAGATAGCGATAATGTTGAGTCCCTACCACTTCTTTCTATTAATGATGCCCCTCGCTTTGATTACCGTGGTGTGATGGTGGACGTTGCTCGCAACTTCCACTCAAAAGAAGCCATTCTTGCAACGTTGGATCAAATGGCGGCGTACAAGATGAACAAATTGCATCTTCACTTAACAGATGATGAAGGCTGGCGTTTAGAAATCCCTGATTTACCAGAGTTAACAGACGTTGGTTCAAATCGTTGTTTTGATTTAGACGAGAGAAGCTGCTTACTGCCTCAGCTTGGTTCAGGGCCAACAACTGATAACTTCGGTTCTGGATTCTTTAGCAAATCAGACTATGTTGAGATTCTAAAATACGCAAAAGCACGTGAAATCGAAGTTATTCCAGAAATTGATATGCCAGCTCACGCAAGATCTGCTGTTGTATCGATGGAAGCACGTTACTCTCGCTTGATGGAAGAAGGGAAAGAAGCAGAGGCGAGCGAATATCGCTTGATGGATCCACAAGACACTTCGAACGTTACTACGATTCAATTTTACGACAAAAAGAGCTTCATTAACCCTTGTTTAGAGTCATCGACTCGCTTTGTAGACAAAGTCGTTTCTGAAGTAGCGGCTATGCATAATGAAGCTGGCATGCCATTAACGACTTGGCATTTCGGTGGGGATGAAGCGAAAAACATTAAACTTGGTGCTGGTTTCCAAGATCTAGATTCAAAAGAAAAAGTGGCGTGGAAAGGGGATATTGACCTATCTAAACAAGATAAACCTTTTGCACAATCACCTCAGTGTCAAAGCCTAGTGGCAAGTGGTGAAGTGAGCGATTTTGGTCATTTACCTGGTTACTTCGCTCAAGAAGTATCGAAAATTGTTGCTGAGAAAGGTATTCCTCACTTCCAAGCTTGGCAAGATGGATTGAAATACGTAGAAGAGGGCGCTGAAGTCTTCGCAACAGAAACAACCCGCGTTAACTTCTGGGATGTTCTTTACTGGGGTGGCACATCATCAGTTTATGATTGGTCTAAGAAGGGATATGACGTTATCGTTTCAAACCCAGACTACGTGTACATGGATATGCCGTATGAAGTAGATGCTAAAGAACGTGGCTATTACTGGGCAACTCGTGCAACTGACACTCGTAAAATGTTTGGCTTCGCACCAGAAAACATGCCTCAAAATGCTGAAACATCATTAGACCGTGACGGAAATGGCTTCACCGGTAAAGGTGAAATAGAGGCAAAACCATTCTACGGACTATCAGCACAGCTATGGTCAGAAACGGTTCGTACCGATGAACAATATGAATACATGGTATTCCCACGAGTATTAGCAGCTGCAGAAAGAGCATGGCACAGAGCTGATTGGGAAAATGACTACAAAGTTGGAGTTGAGTATTCTCAAGAGACCAACTTAGTTGACCAAGATGGACTTGATTCAGACTATAACCGCTTTGCTAGCATTCTTGGTCAACGTGAATTAGCTAAATTGGAAAAAGCGGGCATTGATTATCGCTTACCTGTACCAGGAGCGAAAATTGAAGACGGAAAACTGGCTATGAACGTTCAGTTCCCAGGTGTTGAACTTCAATATTCTGTTGATGGTGAAAACTGGCTAATTTATGAAGATGAGCAACGCCCAACAGTAAGTGGTGAAGTTTCTATTCGCTCAATTTCGGCAAGTGGAGAAAGAGTAAGTCGAGTGACCACGTTACGTTAATCTGATTTTTTGTAATCGAAGCCTCCCTAGTTAGGGGGGCTTTTTTAGTTTTAAAGAGAGAAATATCCCCCATTGCTCTGGCACACTTGGTGACGCTGATCACATTATTCGCATCAAAAAATAAGACCAAAATAAAAACCTCTAAATCTAATGTGATGTCGAAGAGGAAATAGTTGTAATTGTTATGATTAATCGTGATCTTTATCACTGCGAATTAAGTTTCGTTTTTGTCAGTAAATTTAATAAAACTATTAAGTATTTGATTTTTAACGAGTAAAAAATCTTAGACTTGTTTGGTTGTGATTAAGATCACTAAAGTTACTGTTTTATTTTGTGAGTCAAATTAATTAATGCAAGATGCGTCGCATGCCAAGGAGGCACTAATTAACGAAGTGGTGAAGGTGAATGAATTACCGAAGACATACCGCTACAAATAAAAATTAAGGCAGTTATTATGAAAAAAATTATCGCTCTAAGTGCACTTTCTCTTGCTTTTGCTTCTAGTGCTTTTGCTGGTTCTTCTTACGTAACAGGTAACGTTCAACTTCATTCTGATTTCGATCCATCAGTATCTTCGACTCTAGAAGCTGGTCATACGTTTGACTCTGGTACAACGTTATTGACTGAGTTCGATGGCATCTCTCTAGGTAAATACGATGATGATGCTGTTCAAGACAGCGGCATGGGTAACTCGCCATACATCACTCTAGGTGTAGAGCAGATGTACAATATCAACGACAACCTATGGGTTGCTGCTGGTTACCACCATCTACTAAACAATGGCGAGACAGTACAGTACCGTCCACTTGTTAAGATTGGCTACAACTTCGATAATGGTATTTCTATCAGCAACCGTACTCGTTACCATTCAATGGAAGACAGCAAAGCTGACGACCAAACTCGTTTCGACAACCGTATTGGCTACTCTGTAAATGAAGATTTAGCGGTTAGCTACAACAACGTTTACGTTATGAGTGATGCCAATAACACGATGGATCACGAGCTTCGTGCAACATGGACTCGTCAAGGTGTTCAACCTTACTTTGAATTCCGTAACCAAGCTGATAACGAAAACAATGCATTCGTATTCGGTGCATCTTACGGCTTCTAAGCGGTAGTTTTAACGCTGTAAATTAAAGCACCCAGTTTGCTTTACTGTCCAAAGCAAAGAGCCTAGTCATCTGCCTGATTACAGATTTGACTAGGCTCTTTTTTTCTTTGTAAATTCGACCTATCGACTTTTTTACATTCTACGAGTCAGACTTAATTATTTTGGTTGGTAAAGTCGGTATTCAAACGTTTGTCCACGTTCATTAAATGCATACACTGAGTACTCATCTTTCTGATCACCATACTCCATTCCTGGAGATCCCATTGGCATGCCTGGTACTGCTAAGCCTTTAGCATTACGTGGCGGGTTCTCTAAAAAGGCTTTAATATCTTTTGCGGGAATATGTCCCTCAAATACATACCCATTGATTTCGGCAGTATGACAAGAAGCAAGCTGAGGAGTTACACCCAACTTTTCCTTAATTGGATTCATATTTTCATGTAAACGTTCTTTTACGTGAAACCCTGCTTCTTTCATATGTTCTGTCCACTCAGTACAGCAGCCACAATAAGGTGATTTATGGTTAAGAACATCGGTCGCAAATGCCTGTTGAGAAACGACGGCAAGCGCTGCAATTGAAAGAGCTTTAATTTTCATAGTGAGCCTCATTAAAGGTAAATCATGTTGTCTGAATTGATTTTATATGGTTAAGCTTATGATTTTGAATGATTGTTTGTCGGTTTAAATAACCGCAACCGGTTTGCGTTGGTGACTACAGTAATAGAAGATAGTGCCATAGCCGCACCGGCAAAAACGGGGCTGAGTAAAAATCCGAAAAATGGATAAAGTACACCAGCAGCAATAGGGATCCCTAAAGAGTTGTAGACAAAAGCCCCAAACAAGTTTTGCTTCATATTTTTAACCGTTGCTTGCGAAAGTTCAATCGCATTGATAACCGCAAGGGGAGAAGAATTAAGAAGCGTCATCTGGGCACTTTCGATAGCCACATCGCTACCACTTCCCATCGCGATACCAATATTAGCTTGAGCAAGAGCTGGAGCATCATTGATACCGTCACCGACCATTGCGACATGTTGGTACTGATTTTGTAAGCGAATAATATGTTCTGCTTTTTGTTCTGGTAAAACATCAGCAATAATTTCATCTATGCCTAATTCTTTACCTATTGCCTTAGCGACGATTGAATTATCACCAGTTAATAAAACAGAATGGATGCCTAACGTTTTCAACTGCTTAATCGCAATTTTACTCTCATCTTTTAAAGCGTCTGAGATACCTACAACGCCTATCAGTTGGTTATCTACGGCAATAAATATTGGGCTCCAAGCTGACTGGTCACATTCATTGATTGCTGGTTTTGCATGGTCCATTTCAATGTTTAACTGAGTTAAATAATTGAAAGATCCGACATTGACTGATTGACCATCAATAATGACATGCAACCCTTTCCCTCGTTCATTTGAAAAATTTTGAGCAGGCAATAATGCTAGGTTCAAATTATGAGCATATTGACAGATCGCTTTTGCTAAAGGATGTTCGGAAGCCACTTCCGCTGAATAAGCCATGGTCATTAATTCTGATTCGGAAACACCAAAAGGGAATACTTTCTGAATGGTTGGCTTACCTTGAGTTAACGTGCCAGTTTTATCAAAGACAACCGCTTCCACTTTACTTGCCGACTGCAAGACATCGGCATCTTTTATCAAGATCCCTAATTCGGCCGCTTTACCAACACCGACTGTAATTGAAAGGGGAGTAGCCAAACCCAAAGCGCACGGGCAAGCGATGATTAAAACAGTGGTAGACACCACTAACATATAGCTCGCACTTGGCTGTGGACCAAAAATAAACCAAATGAAAGCAGAAAAAAGTGCTATAGCGACAACAACAGGTACAAAAATGGCAGAAATCGAATCCGCTAATTTGGCAATGGCAGGCTTACTGCTTTGCGCTTGGCGCACCATTTGGATTATTCGAGCTAACATAGTGCTTGAACCTACCCCGACAGCCTCAATAATCAAGCTGCCATCGTTATTGATGGTTCCTGCTGAAATAGAATCTCCAACCTTTTTCACACTTGGTAAAGGTTCACCTGTCAGCATGGATTCATCAACATAAGATTCACCAGTGAGGACCTTTCCATCAACCGGAATTTTCTCACCTGGCTTGATTCTAAGTGTCATTCCAACCTGAATGGCTTCTAAAGGAACGACTTGCTCCTTATCATCAATGATTACCGTCGCTTTTTGTGGTTGAAGATTGATGAGTGCTTGCAGCGATTGGGTCGTTTGCGCTTTCGCTTTAGCTTCAATGTAGTGACCAAGTGAAATTAAACCAATGATCATCGCGCTGGCTTCAAAATAGACATGACGCGAGGCTTCAGGAAACCAAAAAGGAAAAACCACAACCAACATAGAATAAAACCAAGCTGCCCCAGTACCAAGCGCAACTAAAGTATCCATTGTAGCGCGCTGGTGGCGTAGTGATTGAAGTGCATTTTTAAAGAAACTTCTTCCGGAAGTTGCGAGAAGAATGAAGCAAAGTATTCCGATAATCCCCCAAATGATTTGGTCGGTTGGATTTCTAATCATCATATTGCCGCCAAATACTCCCCAAAGCATGAGGGGAGCACCAAGCATCAAGGCGTAGAAAGCATTCTTGTGAAATGCAGCTTGAACTAAAGCTTGCTGTTCTTTTTGTTTCTGCTGTTGTGTTTGAGCATCATCAACAAACTGAGCTTGATACCCCGCAGCTGAAACGGCATTCACTACGAGGTTTTCTATTTCAGTTCTACTTTTTGATGTGAATAAAAGGGCGGTTTGCTCAGCTAGGTTCACTTGAACTTTATCAACATCAGGTACTGCTGATATTGATTTTTCAACGGAAGATACACAGCTAGCACAAGTCATTCCCTGTAATAATAAATGAAAACTTTGATTATCGGCTTGAGGGAGAGTGAGCTTTTCTTCCGGCTTACTATCATCTAGTTCTTTAGATACCAACTTATCTTCTTGCTCGTAATAAGTGACGGCACTGAAACCAGCATTTTCGACTGTAGTAATGATGTGAGATTCGGGTAGGGAGGATTTAACCATTAACTCAGTGGTCGTGATGTTCAAATCATAAATTAAGCTTTCTGAATCAAAGGCACTTTTGAGTTTATTGACACACTTACCGCAATTCAAACCAGATAGTGTTAAATGCCATGAGTGACCAAGTTGATAACCTAGCGACTTCACTTCGTTAGATACTTCGACAAAGCTTAATGTGGTTGAAATATCGATAGAATCAACCGTAATTGAGTTGATAGATACAGCTGGCAGCTGTTCTAAATGCGTTCGTAGTTTTCCCACGCAACCCATGCAGTTAAGCCCACTTAATACTGTTACATAGTGATTCATCTTGATTCTCCAGACCTCATTTACACACAGCTTAAACCTTACCCTTAGGTGAAGGTCAAACTAATCTACACAGTTAATTACAAAATGAGTGACTGAAAACAAACGTCAAAATCGCCCCAAAGCCCATTTTTGCTGGTTTTAGCATTGCGAGTGACTTCAAAATTCCTTATCAATGAATATAAAGTTCCCTGAATAACAATTTTTTTTACGTGATATCAACCTATAAATTTCTAATTATTTAAGATTTTTAGTGATCTAAATCACTCGTCAAAATTTAATTAACGTCATTTTTTTTTATATAAAACCTTCAAAACAAAGTATTCAAAGGTTTTTTGTTTTTTTAGAAAATCGTATTTTGATGCAGATCTGATTTGGTATTTGAATGTTTTTCTACAAAAAAAAAGTTTGCCATATTTGCCTCGTCCATAAATAGAACGTTCGTTTAAGACACTGATTTTCAAGGATGGTTTCCTTCAAGGCTAGTGATAAACGATAAAAATTAAAAAAATGTATAGGGGTTAATCTTATGTCTACTTTTAAAAAGACATTACTAGGTGCAGCAGTTTCAACGCTGATGTTCAGTGGCGCAGCATTTGCCGAAGGCGCAAACAGCGATGCAGCAAAAAACTATTTAACGAAAGACTCATTTTCTTATGAAGTGTACGGCATCATTGCAATGCAAGCGGCTTATCGTGATTACGATTCTGGCGTTAGCGCAACAGATGACAATCTAGGCGGGACACAACTAAATAACGAATCACGAATTGGTTTCCGCGGTAAGAAAGATTTCGCAAACTTTGGTCCAACGTTTATTTGGCAAATTGAAGGTGGTTATGTAGATCCAAGCTTCGGTGGTGAAGGTGCTGGTCTTGGTGAGCGTGATACGTTTGTTGGTTTCGAAAGTGAATCACTAGGTCAAGTTCGTTTAGGTCGTGTGTTAACACCTATGTACGAATTAGTTGATTGGCCTGCATCTAACCCAGGTTTGGGTGATGTATATGACTGGGGTGGTGCGATCGGCGGAGCTAAGTATCAAGATCGTCAATCAAATACCATTCGTTGGGATAGCCCAATGTACAACGAGGCGCTGTCATTTGATGTTGCTGTAGGTGCTGGTGATAAAGCTGGTTTAGGTGAAGGGGATGATTACTGGAGTGGCTTAGCGGCACACTACAAATTAGGTCCAATCCAATTTGATGCTGCGTATGAAGCAAACCGTAATATTGTGTCTGAAGGAGCTAATTGGTCGAACGATACTTACTTAGTTGGTATGCAAGGTTGGTTTGATAACGGCATTTCATTCTTCGCACAATATAAAATGATGGAAGCATCAGCAGGCAGTACAGATGAGAAGCAAGACGCAATGTCTGCAGGCTTGATGTACACCACTGGTGATTGGCAATACAAGTTGGGCTACGCAGCAAACTTCGAACTTGAGCGTAACGGCAAAACAATTGATAACACAGACGACAACGTGATTTCTGCACAAGTGATGTACTTTGTAGATCCTTCTGCGGTTATTTATGTTCGTGCACGTACTTTAGACTTTGGTGA
Source organism: Vibrio gallaecicus (assembly GCF_024347495.1). Lineage (NCBI taxonomy): Bacteria > Pseudomonadati > Pseudomonadota > Gammaproteobacteria > Vibrionales > Vibrionaceae > Vibrio > Vibrio gallaecicus. The sequence goes on from NZ_AP025490.1 coordinate 856,791, forward strand.
CGGTGCTGAAACGATTGACAACACAGGTGAACGTTGGAAATCAGCAGATTACGATGAGCTTTCTGTAGGTGTTGAATACTACTTCTAACCTTCAATTAACACATGTTTTTGAAAAGCATTGTAGATTGATGTGAAGCTAAATAAGGGTATGCATGTCATGCCCTTTCCTCGTTAAATTGGTAATTATTATGACTGTAAAAAAATCTTTATTGCTTGGTGCTATTCCTTTTCTATTTTCTTCCTTTGCTATGGCTAGCGGAACATTAATACTTCAAAAAGAGATGGTTCCTCAAGTTCTCAACGGTGAAGCTATTGCGGCTTCTCACTTTACCGCTCAAAACACTATCCAATTAGAAGATGGAAAAAACCAATTGGCATTAACCGTTGGACAAATTGTTTTTGAAGACGGAAAACGCAGAAAGTACGATTCTCAACCGATTCTATTGAGTTTTGAAGCTCAGCCAGATCAAGTGTTATCCATTAACTACCCAACATTTCGTACGATAGAAGATGCGAAAAAATTTGAACGTTCACCGGTTATCACATTGTCGGCTGAGAATGGTGAAGCGGTTCAGTATGAACTTGGTCAGTTGAACAAAGGTGGTTTACAAGGTTTTAGAGACTTTGAAAGAGAAGTTGCTGAGTACAATCAAAAATCTGGAAATGAAGTATCAGGAAAAGTGAAGAAAACAGTACCAATGTCTGAGATAAAAAATGTCGCAATGTTGCAAAGTGATTTTTCTAAATTGGATGCTGAGCAACAGCAAGAATTCATGCAATGGGCGATGCGTAATTTAAAGTAATTTCTAGCATTGTAGATTTGCCTTAGGGTGGTAAAATGTCGCCACTTTTACCCTTGTATCCGCAGCTGGTATTGATTATATCGCTGCACATCCATCTCTAAGGTATTTAAATGACGGTTAAAACTCGTTTTGCTCCAAGCCCTACTGGCTATCTTCACGTTGGTGGTGCACGTACTGCACTTTACTCTTGGCTGTTTGCTAAAAACCAAGGCGGTGAATTTGTTCTTCGTATTGAAGACACTGACTTAGAGCGTAACTCTCAAGAAGCAGTAGATGCGATCTTAGAAGGCATGCAATGGATGGGTATGGAGTGGGATGAAGGTCCTTACTACCAATCTAAGCGTTTTGACCGTTACAATGAAATGGTTGATAAACTTCTTGCAGAAGACAAAGCATTCAAATGTTATGCATCTAAAGAACTGCTTGACGAAATTCGTGAAGAGCAAGAAGCAAACAAAGAAATGGCTCGTTACGATGCAAACCACCCTAAAATTGTTGCAGCAAACGAAGCAGCAAACGAAGGTGATGCATGCGTTATCCGTTTCCGCAACCCGAAAGAAGGCAGTGTAGTTTTTGATGACCAAATTCGTGGTCGTATCGAAATCTCAAACAGCCAACTTGATGACCTGATCATCCGTCGTACAGACGGTGCACCAACCTATAACTTCGTTGTTGTGGTTGATGACTGGGACATGGGTATCACACATGTTGTTCGTGGTGAAGACCACATCAACAATACACCTCGTCAAATCAACATCTATGAAGCACTAGGCGCGCCAGTTCCAACTTTCGCTCACTGTGCAATGATTCTTGGTGATGACGGTGCGAAACTTTCTAAGCGTCACGGTGCTGTTTCTGTAATGCAATACCGCGATGAAGGTTACCTGCCAAATGCTCTAAACAACTATCTAGTTCGTTTGGGCTGGTCTAACGGTGACCAAGAAATCTTCTCTCAAGAAGAGATGATTAACTTGTTCAGCTTAAATGCGATCAGCAAGTCTGCATCTGCGTTCAACACTGATAAGTTACTTTGGTTGAACAACCACTACATTAAAACTTCTGAACCTGAGTACGTTGCAAAATACCTACAATGGCACCTAGATGAGCAGAAGATTGATACTGCTAATGGTCCTGCAATCACTGAAGTGATCAAGCTAGTTGGCGAGCGTTGTAATACGCTTATTGAACTTGCTGAGCAATCTCGCTATTTCTACGAAGATTTCTCTGAGTTTGAAGCTGGCGCAGCTAAGAAGCACTTACGTGGCGTAGCAAAAGGTCCACTAGAGCTAGCATTGGCGAAAGCTGAAGCACTTGAAGACTTCACAACTGCAAACATCAAAGAGGGTGTTATTGCTGCTGTATGTGAAGAGCTAGAGATCGGAATGGGTAAAATCGGTATGCCACTTCGCGTAGCAGTAACCGGTGGCGGTCAGTCTCCTTCTGTTGACGCAGTAATGGAACTTGTTGGTAAAGAGCGTGTTGTTGCTCGTATCAAGATGGCTCTAGAATTCATTGCTGAGCGTGAAGCTAACGCTTAATATGCAATGACATAAAAGAAAAGGGGGCAGTAACTTCGGTTACTGCCCCCTTTTTGTTCTTGTCTGCAATAACATTCTTTATTTACTAATAAAGAGTTTTCGAATTAGATTTTTTTGAAAATTATTGAGGTATTAATTCCGCCGAAAGCAAAGTTGTTACTCATTAAGTACTCGACTTCCAGTTCTCGACCTGTACCTGTGATGTAATCCAGCTTTCCGCAGTTTTCATCTATATTTTCTAAGTTAAGAGTCGGGCTAAACCAACCGGAGTGCATCATTTCTAAACTTAGCCATGCTTCAATGGCGCCACATGCCCCTAAAGTATGCCCGAAGTAGCTTTTTAAAGAGCTAATGGGTACTTCACCAAAGATATTGGCCGTTGCATTACTTTCGGCAATGTCACCTTTGTCTGTTGCGGTGCCATGAGCAGAAACAAACCCAATTTTCTCAGCTGGAAGTTTGGCGTCTTTTAGTGCTTTTTCCATACAAATTTGCATGGTTTCCATTTGAGGTTGCGTGACATGCGCAGCATCACAATTACTCGCAAAGCCAATGATTTCAGCATAGATCTTAGCGCCACGAGCTACTGCATGATCGTATTCTTCAAGAACTAACGTGCCAGCACCTTCACCGATAACTAGCCCATCTCGATCTTTGTCGTACGGGCTAGGTGATGTCTTCGGGTTGTCATTTTTAAGGCTGGTGGCAAATAATGTGTCGAACACGGCTGATTCTGTCGGGCAAAGTTCTTCGCCACCACCGGCAACCATAACGGTTTGGTAACCATGTTTGATCGCTTCATAGGCATAACCAATGGCTTGGCTACCAGATGTACATGCGCTGCTGGTTGGGATTACTCGACCTTTTAAACCAAAAAACAGACCGACATTGACTGCTGCGGTATGCGGCATCATTTGAACATAGGTAGTCGCTGTAATTGCGCGTGTTGATTTTTCATTTAGCATCACACCAAATGCACCAACTGCGTCTGTACTACCCGTTGAAGATCCGTAGGCAATACCCGTTTCACCGTTAGTGAGAATATCATGACCGATTAAACCGGCTTGCTCTAAAGCATTTTCAGTCGCAACAGTAGCAAGGCGGGACACACGTCCCATACCTCTAACTTGTTTACGCTTGTAGTGTTTTGGCAGCTCAAAACCATCAATTGGAGCGGCAAGCTTGGTGTTTAGACCATCATATTGCTCAAAACTTGGCATGTACTGAGTGGCATTTTCACAAGCTTTGAGTTTAGGTTCGATTTGCTGCCAATCATTACCAAAAGCGGTGACACCTGACATTCCAGTGACGACAACTCGGCGGGTCATACTAAGCCTCCATTCACTGAAATTACTTGGCGTGTCACATAGCCAGCAATATCAGACATCAAGTAGCTGACAAGCCCTGCGACCTCTTCTGGCTCGCCCATACGGCGGAGCGGAACTTGCGGTAACGCGTGTTCTTTCACATGCTCATCAACCATGCCTGTATCAATTAGACCAGGAGCCACACAGTTTACTGTGATTTTTCGTTTAGCTAGTTCAAGCGCGAGCGATTTGGTTGCACCAATCACACCTGCTTTTGCCGCTGAATAGTTGGTTTGACCACGGTTACCCATGATCCCAGAAACAGAAGCCAAAGTAACAATGCGCCCGCCTTTACGTTTTTGAACCATAGGCATCACACAAGGGTGTAGGACGTTGTAGAAGCTATCTAGATTGGTGTGAATCACCCCATCCCATTCTTCTTCAGTCATGGCTGGGAAAGCGGTATCTCTGGTAATTCCGGCATTATTTACAACACCATAGTAAGCACCATGTTGTTCAATATCGGCTTCTAAGGTTTCACGGCATTGCGCTCGGTTGCTGATATCAAATTGGATTAAGCGCCCTGAAGCGCCCTGTGCTTTAATCGATTCAAGTGTTGCCTGCGCACCTGCTTTGTCGCCCATGTAATGAACGGCGATTTCAAATCCATCTTTTGCCAGTTGAATGGCGATTGCTTTGCCGATGCCTTTGCTGGCACCCGTGACGAGTACTTGACGAGTCATGACTGGCTCCTAGTTTTCATTTCTTGTAATTTTTCTTGAGTTGGGACGTACACATTTAACTGACATTGAGCTAATGGTTCACCAGCACATTTAATGTTTGCTGTAAAAACCGCCATGCCATTATCTTCCATCAATTGCTCTGCAAAAATATCTAGGGTTTGTCCAACCGAAAATTCATCACACTGTGCTTGATATCGCCGAGAACCTAATAAAAATCCGATAGGCGCTTCTTTTCCTTTTTGGTGTGCGTGGTAGCCCGACCAAGCCGCGATAGACTGCGCCATAAATTCAATGCCTACGTAAGCAGGTATGGATTGGGTTTCTTTATCAAAAAATAGATTCTGTTCACTAATCGTGACTTGGCAATGGATGGATTCATCTTCAACTTTGATGGCTCTATCGATGAAAATCATTGGAGCATCGTGAGGAAGTAAAACATCAATGGAAGGGATATCAGTCATTTACGACACCAAAAATAAGGCTAATGTTGTTACCACCAAAAGCAAACGAGTTGCTTAAGATATTTGTTTTTTTTATTTGTTGTGGGCAGTTTATCAAATCAATGTCGATGTCAGCAGCTTTATCCTGACATTTTTGTAAGGGAAGCGGTAAGTTGTGCTTCAGTATATGCCACGCAATAGCGGCTTCGACTGCACTTGCTGCCCCCAAAGTATGCCCAGTAATAGGTTTAGTGGAACTAACTGGCACTTTAGCCCCAAATACTCTGTGTATTGCTTTGCTTTCCATCGAATCATTTAATGGGGTCGCAGTACCATGAGCATTGATATAACCAATATCTTGAGGAGATAACTGAGCGGCATGCAATGCTTTTTTCATTGCTTGTTCAGCTCCATTACCTTCAGGGTGGGGCGCTGAAATATGATGAGCATCGGAACTGTCACCCGCGCCTAGTAATGCAATAGTCGGTCTGCTATCACTTGCTGGCTTATTTTTGCTCAGCAACATAAAGGCTGCCGCTTCACCGATATTGATGCCATTTCTTTTTGAACTAAATGGTTGGCATAAAGTGGATGACAGAGCTTCAAGCCCATGGAATCCATTCAATGTAAGCTTACATAATGTATCGGCTCCGCCGACTAATACCGCATCGACCATTCCCGAATTTAATAAGCGTTGAGCAGTTAAGAAAACTCGCCCACTTGAAGAACAAGCGGTCGAAATCGCGTAGTGAGGACCATTAATATCGTAATACTGGCTTAAAAAGTCTGTGATATTGCCTAACTCTTGCTGTGAATAGCTAAAGTCACCAGGGAACTGTCCATTGTCTAATTTGTGCTTAAAGGCAGTTTCACCATCAGCAATGCCTGAGGTACTGGTGCCCACGACGATAGCAATACGATCTGTCCCATATTGCTTTTTCATCAACTCAATAGTCGGCTCAATTTGTTTCAAAGCTGAAAGTGCAAGGCGGTTATTGCGAGTATTAAATTTTTGCAAATACTCAGGAAGGTTCGGTAATGATTCCGAAACCCTACCAACAATCGTCGCTTTTCCGTCATTTAAAATCTGTAAGTCTTCAACCATATTAGGGTTGTAACCACTTTCTAAACGATGGTGTATATCTGTGATTTGTGACCCAAGGGCGGAATGGAAACCACAGTCATGAATATAAATAGGCATAGTTACTCGTTCTTTATTGGCGGATTAACGATGGTTGAATTTAGGGTTTGAATCTTAATTTTATAGCCTTGAGTGAGGTGCTTGAAGGTCACTTTTTTCGCTAACTTGTCAGGTTGGGTATCACTTGGTTTTTCATCTGCCGGGTATTGGTAAGTGATTTCGATAATGGCGTGGTCGCTCTCATCAAATATCTTTCGAGTCTCATTCGTTTCTACCATATACCACCCAATCGCTTGCAATGGTTGCTGCCATGCATCTATTGGCCAAAGTGTAATCATTAAGTTGAATAAGATCTGCTCTGGTTGAGGCAAGGTTTGATCTAACCCGGTGAGAATGTCGGTGTCTATTTGATTGTCTTGATATGTCAAAGATAGAATTCGTGTTCCCCATGAAGAAAATCCTGCAAGAATGACTTTATCTGCATCGACTTGAAGCTGAACGGGTAACTGATGAGTTTTGTCTTCCCATGTCGCACTGATCAGTTGGCTAGCTGTGACTGAATAACCTAACTCATAAGGCTGAGGTAAAGTCAGATCAATGCCCGGTTCTATCGTGACAGACGATCCTTTAGGCTGCAAAGCATTCATCGAGCAAGCGTTTAGAAGTAGCGCAATACAAGTTATTAAACTGAAATGAATAAAACGCCAGGTTTTAATGTCTTTTATCTTCACACTCACGAGTCTTAGTTCCTATGCTTTCATACTGATTGTTGAGGGCGCTGTAACGCCATCGGGGATAATAGCCAAGCAACAAAAATCCCGGTTAGTACAGTAATGCCAAAACTATGAATAGCATGGGTGTTACTTAGAGAAAGTAGCCCAAATGACAGCAGTGTCGTTAAGCAAGATAAGGTGACTGCTAATAAAGTGCTTTGGCTCTTTTTCTGCTCAGCAAAAAATAAGGTGTAATCAATCCCTATCCCTAAAATTAAGATAAGCCCGAGTAAATTAAACAAGTTCAACGATGACCCTAATAGCGCAGTAATGGCTAATCCCGATACTCCTGCGATTAACGATGGAGTGACCATGAGTACACTATGTTTGAAACCATAACGAACGGAAAGTACAGCTAAAATTACAGCCAGAGCGATGATTAGTAGCTCGGTGACTTTTGTACGATATTGAGTAAACAAATCAGATATTTCATTCGCTTTGTTCAAATACCTGATTGGGTTATTTTCTGAATCTTGATGTGCTGTTTTTGATGCTAACCAGTTTTGAAATACTTCAGGATCTTGGATGCTTTTAATTAACACAACAGAGGCTGAGAGACCATCAATAGGGTTAAGCCAAAGCGGTTTCACTGGTTTTGAAACAGGTGAAGCTAAAAAATCTTGTACATTAAATGGGGTAAATGGTGTTATCTCTGGAAACTTCTTCCAGCCCAACGTGGATTGAAGTGAGGCTTGCTGTGATAGATACAATTGCTGAACAAGTTGATGGTTTTGTTCTTGCTCTGCAATAGTCGGTAAATATTGATTAATGCTTTGATAACCCGTGATCACTCCTTGTTCAATCAATCTATCTAAATCTTTTGAGACATGAGAAATTTTAGACAGCAGTAATTGAGGATCTTCTTCTGTGATTAACAGCATATCTTGCGATTGACTGACGCCTGATAAAGAAGCAATCAATTCTTCTTGATGCTTAAGGGAGTCCGGCATAGCTTGCAGCTGACGAATGTCGTCGTTGTAGCTTACTTGGGTAAGAGTAACCAAACTTAATACGAATAAAGCAGAAGGTAATATGACCTTAAATTGGGGCTTATCCCACAGCGAAAACCACATTGCCCAGATCTTGGTTAATGGCAAAGGAGCATCGGCACTTGGTTTTTCAGCCAGTACTGGATACCAACATACAACGCTCACGTAAGCAGCGATTAGACCAATTGATGAAAATAAGGCCAGTTGTTGTAAGCCGGGAAAAGGTGCGGCTAACAAGCCAAGATAACCAACAAGGCTCGTTGCTAAACCTAGAGAAATAGCGACGAATATGTGTTTTAAGCCTTTCTGGCTATTCCATGATTGCCCAGCCGCTAATCTATCGGTGAGGTAGTGGAAAGCGTAATCAATTGATACACCAATCAAGCTAGCCCCAAAAACAAGGCTAAAAAGATGTACTTGTCCAAATATGGCGACAGTACTGGCTAAGGCAACCAGCAATCCGGTACTAATGGAAAGTAATGCTAATGCGAGTGGAAGCGCACTGCGGAAAGTAAACCAAATCAGTAAAATAACCCCGATTAATGAGCCAATACCAATGGTGCTGATTTCTGACTTCGCGCTTTGCGTTCCATAGTCCGCATAGAACACGACTCCGGTATGAAAAATATCGACTTCAAATTGACCTTCGACTTGTTTCTTTAGCTCTATGATTTCAGAAAGGTGACTTTGAGTTTGTAAACTATAAGGTGACTCTTTAAGAGTAGCTGTCACCAAGATGTAAAACTGCTCGTTCTTTGTAACGGTTAAATACCCATTCTTGAAAGTAAAATTACTAGATTGAGAACCAACTTCATTTAGGTAATCTCGAAACAACAAGAATGGGTCACTAACCAGTTCAGTTGCCGTTACTCCTGAAAAAGGGTTGTAGAGCGATTGAATTACATATTGTGTCTGCTGCTTTGGAGATTGCTCCAGCATTTTTTTTTGAGATGGGGTGAGCAACTGAGATCGGTGCTGAAAATAAAAATCGGCCCATTTTGCCTGTGTCTGCTGGCTGATCTTTCCTTGTATGTCTTCAAATAAAGGCTGTTTAATACGCTGATTTAACTGGTGGAGATCTCGCTCAAACTGTTTCACTGCTGAAATAACCGTTTCTTTAGAAGACCCACTGACCATAAATACTACTTGATTACTCATTGAAGCTGAGATTTGTTGGAAAGCCTGCTCAGCAATTGGGTCTTGCTGGTTTTGAGGAAGTAATCTAAGGATATTGGTTTCAATAGGGATAGAAGGTGAAAAAGCGAATTGCTTTATCAACAATCCGCTAAAAAATACAACGATGATCAGCCAGAGTAAGGCGAGCTTAGAACTTAAATTGTTGCGCTTCTGCATCGGTTAGCCTTGGTGGTTGATGAGTCAGCTGACTAAAGTGAATTGTGGTGCTATCTCCTCTAATTTCTTCAAGAGAGATAGAATGAATATCTTGTGAGCCTGACAATGCAATACGTCGAAAGACAGCGTTTAATGGCGCGCTTTTAGGCGTAAGTTCTAGCTTCCATTGGTTACCACTCTCTGAGTTATTCATAGGCGTGAAGGATAGGTCAAACTGATCTTTCAGTTGCTCTGTATCACCATGGAATACGGCAAGAAAAATATGGCTAAAATAGAATGCCATTGGGTTATCTTGATTTGTGATGATTTGAGCGGGTTGATCCGCAAATCTCTGGCTGAGCTTGTTGTCAGTAAGGATCAGCTTTACAGGAAAAGGAATGGTTTGATCCCATACCAACCCGTTATCTTTATCCAAAACGAACGAACCCTGTGAGGAAAGTGGCTGATCGAACATCGCGACTTCACGGACTTGCTCAAAGTTGCCACGAACAATATTCTGATGGTTTAAAGTCGTTTGTAATTGCTCTAAAGACTTTATCTCTGTCTCTTGAGCTGTCGCTAATGTGCTAAAAAAAGCACAGAAAATTAAACATAGTGGTAGAAAGAGAGTGGTTATGTTTTGTCTAAATATCATTCTGCGTGTCACCATTTTATTTGCTTTCCACATAACCATTTTGATGCCAACAAGTTACTTTATCGATGAAAATTGAAGGAGAAGCAAAACACATCTCTTCACTTTCGATATCAACCGCAACTTGCATAGTATGAGCGCGAGTCATGCGAGCTCCGGTTTCGGCATCGTGAATCTCATAATCAATACGTAGACGGTTTTCCCACTCTGTTAATCGACCTGAGACTTTTATCTTATGGTGAAAAGGGATCGCCTTTACATATTTAACTCGAGTATCAATGATTGGCCACATGTAGCCAGAGTCCTTCATCTCTAGATAGTTATACTGAAGTTGATCCATCATGATGCGTCTTACTTCTTCAAAAAATCGAAAGTAATTACCATGGTAGATAACGCCCATAGGATCAGCATCTTGAAAAGATGTCACTATGGTCACCTCTGCTTCAAGTGGATGAAGGATCTCAGACATATGCACTCTCAATTCCTAAGGCTCGTTAATGGAATGTTCGTTAATGAAATATTGGCTAATGTAATATTCATAAATAGCATGTTAGCTTAATACAGCGACCAATGTTGGCTTTGGATTCGTCCAATGAAATGGCGAAGATCTCCTTCAAGCGGCCTGTCTTCCACAACAAATGAAAACTCTTTTAGCACTTCATCTCGAATGTGCTTTAGATTTTCACTCATATGGTGCTCATCTAATTCATTATGACGCTTACGCAGTTCAAGCGCTTGAGTACCCGCTAATAAAGAGGCGGCAGCAACTTGCTCTGTTAACTCTAAAACACGTAAACAATCACGAGCTGCAATGGTGCCCATGCTGACTTTATCTTGGTTATGACACTCAGTAGAGCGAGAGAAAACACTAGCGGGCATGGTGTGTTTTAAAGCTTCAGCTGTCCATGCTGAAATGCCGATTTGTACCGCTTTAAAGCCATGGTTAATCGGTTTTCTTTCGCCTTCTGCACCAGTTAGGTTGAAAGGTAGCCCATTGTTGAATTTGTAATCCATCAACTGCGCCATTTGACGGTCAAGTAAATCGGCAAGGTTAGCAACCGCTGTTTTTAGGGTGTCCATTGCCATTGCAATGTGACCGCCATAGAAGTGACCACCGTGTAAAACACGCTCGTTATCGCCATCAATGATTGGGTTGTCATTCGCACTGTTTAATTCGTTTTCAATCATCTGACGTAACCACGGCAGAGAATCTTGTACTACGCCAATAACATGAGGAGCACAACGCAGTGAATAACGATCTTGTAAGCGGTCACTGTTTCTTGGTGGGCGCTCAGCTTGTAAATCATCACGCAACCAAGCCGCCACTTGTTGTTGCCCTGGATGTGGTTTTACCGCGAATAAAGCTTCATCAAAGTGGAAATCGTTACCTTGCATGCCAACGGAAACCATTGCCGTGATCTTAGTAGACAGCTGGGCAAGGTATTCAGCACGTTTATAAGCGATACAAGCTAGAGCTGTCATCACTGAAGTACCGTTCATTAGCGCTAAGCCTTCTTTTGGCTTGAGCTTAATCGGTGAAATCCCCAGTTCTAGGTAAACGTCATTTGTTGGGCGAACTTCCCCTTTGTAAATTACGTCGCGCTCGCCAATTAAAGCGGCAGCTAAATAAGAAAGAGGCGTTAAATCACCACTTGCACCAACGGAACCTTCTTGAGGGATACGTGGTGAAATGTCTTTATTAATCAAAGTGACAATCTGGTTAAGCAGGTCGTGAGTCACTCCTGATACACCTTGGGATAGTGAGCATAAGCGGGTTGCCAGTACTGCACGAGCTTGTTCATGGCTGAGTACTTCACCTAAACCACAGCCGTGAAAGCGAGTCAGGTGCAGTGGCAGTTCATCAACTAAGTTAGGTGGAATAGCAACAGTACAAGAGTCACCATAGCCCGTTGTTACGCCATAAATCACGCCTTCTTCTTTGAGTAGACGTTCAAGGAAAGCCACACCGCGGTCGATCTTTGAAGTGAATTCTTGGCTGTTGTTCATGCTCGCGGTAGCGCCTTGAGAGATTGCTACAACGTCTTCAATAGTCAGGCGCTCTGCACCGAAAGTGATGTTATTTGGTGTCTTTGTTGTCATGGTGCTGGCTGCTTAATGTCCAAAAGTTAAAAAAGTTATACCACTGCAATGGGGCTTTTAAAGTGTAGTGTTGAAGTCGGTTTGCATATTGCTGAACCACTTCTTGCAATGATTGTTCTCGAGTCTTTCTCGGCAATACGATCTTATCGCTAAAATGCTCAAAATAGACGTTGAAGTGAGGTTTTGTTTTGTTGTCATCACGTAACCCAAAGAGCAGAAAAACAGGCGCTTTGAGTACGGAAGCCAGCATGAAAGGACCTTGTGGGAAAGGGGCTTCTTTACCTAAGAAGTTTGCCCAAACAGAACGACTTTCTTTGCTGGTGGATGTTCTGTCACCGACGATCACAATCCATTCCCCTTGCTCTAGCTTTTGTTGCAAAAGAATTGCGGTATCGGGCCCCATAGAGCTGACTTGGATAAGATTAAGATCGGAGCTAGGGTTGACCGCTTTCATGACAGAGTTGAAGCGCTCAGCATGTTCTGTAAAAACAAGTGCATTGATCTTTATATGTGAATGTCTTCGACCCAGTGCTCGGCACAATTCAATATTGCCTAGGTGTGATCCTAAAATCAGAACTCCCTGCTTATTTTCAACCATAGATTCAAACTGATCTTGTCCATGGATAGATAAGTTATCGACAGAAAAATCACCTTTCCATGCAGCTAATTTATCAAGCATGGTATGGCCGAAGGACAGCAGATGGTTGTAGCTAGTCAGATCTTTTGGAAGCTCTATATTTTGTTGTTCAGCGTAAGCTTTTAACTGAAATAAATATTGATCGGAAGCTGTACGTGCACGAGTGCCAGTCAGGTGGTAATAACGCATGACTAAATGCAAAATCACGTTAAATACTTTACGCCCCAGTAGGGTGTAAATGGCAAGCAATAGCTTAATACCAAGTACAGTTCCACGTTCTTGTGTTCTCGACCAATGAGGCTCGTTGCCTTTCGAGTCTTCAGAAGATATTGCAGTGTTAGTATTGCTCATCTTATGTGTAGATGCATTAACGCTAGATGTCGATGGCTTCTTAAAATGGCGAGCAATAAGCTTTGGTGCTCGTGGGAGCATGCCAAAGAATAGGCGAGTGTGCATCCAGCTAATTTTGACGTTATCCCACAAGGCATCAAAATGAGAAACTCCGCCTTCAGGATAAATGACTTTGGTATCGATGAAGTCTATTTCGCAGTCTTCCCAATACAAGCGCACTAAGATCTCGATATCGAAATCCATTCTTGAACCGATATCGTACTTACTTAGAACGTGCTGGGTTTTTTCTATTGGGTAGGCTCGAAAGCCACACATACTGTCTTTGATTGATAGAGATAGGGTTTCTATCCATACCCATATGTGGGTCATGTAGCGACCATACAAGCGAGCTTTAGGAACAGTATCATCGTAAATCGGTTTACCTGAAATCAAGTTTTCAGGTCGAGCTTGAGATGATTGCAGTAGTTTAGGCAAAGCATCCAGATCATGCTGACCATCAGCATCGATTTGGATGGCATGAGTAAACCCTAATTCATGTGCTTTTTTTATCCCAGCTTTTACTGCTCCGCCTTTCCCTTGGTTCTCGTTTAAAGTAACAAGAGAAATGTGAGCGGGTCGGGAAGCTTCTTGCAGTATATTTTTGGTATGAATATCACTGCCATCATCAACAAGAACAACGGGTAGATTAAAGCCACCTAAGGACTCCAATACACTAGAAATGGTTGAGCCATGGTTATAGCAAGGAATCAGAAAGCAGGCTCGGTAAGACTTCAAGGCTCCCTCTAAGATAGCTTCGTCATTGGGTACGGTAGCTTCGCCATTGGGAGTAGAGTTATTCATTTTTCTCACCAAGCTTCATTTTTCCTGATGAATGAGTCTGTTCACCATCATTGGAAGTGTAGCGAAAAGCCAACTTCTGCTTACTGGTATCCCAAGACAAAGACAAAGTGATGGTTGAATCAGGAAGAATAGGCTCTTGAAATTTAATGACTTCCATACCTTTGAATTTAGGTGGAACGTCTAATTCTTGAATGGCATAAAAAAGCGCCCAGTCGATTTGGGTAACGCCAGGCAAAATAGGGAAGTGCTTGAAGTGACCTTCAAAGTCTTGAAGATCATGGGCAACATGCAGGGTTAATGTTGATTGTTGGTCTGCAGTGTTAGTGGCAATGATTGCCGGCTTTCTTTTATCCATAATTTTGCTGTTATGCCTTTGAAGCTGATGTTGATACTGAGCGAGTTCGGTAAAGCTGAGTCAGTTTACTGTTTTATGTGTTGTTCTATTTCTGATATTAAACGCTTTCCTTGGCTATTAAGTGGAATCTCATCGAGGATTCTATAACGCCTAGGAATGGCAATAGGTTCTAACCAATTTCTTAGCTCAGAGCGTAACAACAACCAGAACTTGCCTTTGCTCATTGTATCAAACTTTGATCGCCCTTCATTAGAAAGCACGATAACTGAAGCTAAAATTAAACGTTCCGGTTCTTCAAAAGGGATCACAACACATTCATCGATCCAAGGTAATTGCTCTAACCGTTTTTCGACTTCAACTAAAGAAACTCTCTTTTCTTCAATCTTGATGATTCGATCGGTTCGACCTTTCAAGATGAATTGGCTATCGCTCACCATTTCACACTCATCGGCGGTTTGGTACCAATTAAACTTATCGATGTAAGGCGAGATTAATTTAAGGCATTTCTCACTGTTTAAAGCTGCTTCGATACAATCAAATAGCTGCCATGGTGTGGAAGTGTCCCATTGTTGACGAAAGGCTATGCCGCCAGTTTCAGTGCTGCCATATACTTCAATAGGCAACGAGCCTAAAAGCTGATTAGATTGCTGAGCAGAATCAAAGCTTAATGGACCACCTGAAGAAAATACGCAACGAATATGTTTTGGAGAATACTCAGTTGTCATGCGCTTTAAAAGTGCAGGGCTACTAACTAAAGTGGTTTCTTTGGTTGCGTGAGTCATGATTTGTTCTGGGTAGTCCAAATTATGACGAGCAAACGCTCTTCCTGCACATAAGGGCCAAAGTACGCGAAACAATAAGCCATAAATATGCTGATGAGAAACCGTACTTTGGACTTGGGAGTTATCGAGAAGCTTTCCCCAAGTTGCCTCTAGTTCATTTATCTCGTTTTCAATGTGTACCAACGTTTTTTGGATCGCTTTTGGTGCTCCACTAGAGCCAGAAGTAAACAAAGTCAGCTTAACTAAATCGAGAGATAATTCTTGATTGAGAGGAAAAGATTCTATTGGATTGGCGAATTCTTTCGTTTCCAGCAATGCTGAAATATTGAATATGCTTATCTTCTCATTAGGTATCGTGGCAACGCTGTCATCTACCATAAGGCAGTCGAATTGCTCTGACAGTTCATCTAGAGCTGCTGGCTGAACATTTCCCGGTAACACAATGTGCTTTTGAGTGATGACACTCGCTAAAAACATGCACGTGAATAGGTAACTGTCTTGTGTGCAAAGGGCAATTTTTTGATAGTGATTTTGCTCAAGAAAGCCAATCAAAAATTGAGTGTCGTGAGTTAACTCTTGCCAAGTTTTAATGTGGTCATCATCAAAACAGACAGCAAAATTAGGAGATCTGGAAGTTCGAGTGAGTTCACTCAAAGAGCAGTAATGAGAAGTTGTTGGCATAGCGAGTTAACTCTTGCGAAGACGTTGTCGAATAAAAAACTCTATAGCGAATAAAGACCCAGCAAGTAGGTAACTGATTAAACCGTTATACAGAGTCCATACCTCGAGAGGTTGGAAGCAGGTGTAAAGCGCGATAGATCCATTGACTAAAAAGAACAAGCACCAGATTTTGGTTACGTTACGAGTGTAATCAATACCACTTTGAGGTAAGTCGGGCTCTTGCAGTCTTGCTAGACGCTCAATAATGGTCTGCGGCTGACAAAGACTAAGCGCAAATACGACTAACATACAGGCATTTACGATAACTGGGTAGAACGTCAGCCAGCCATGTTGCTTGAAAAAAATACCTAAAGAAAGTAGGGCAATTCCCGCACAACCACTTATCCAAGCTAAATGTTTTAGCTCTTTGATTTTTGCTTGGCTTCCTGTTGCTATTCGCAATACAAACATAACGACTAAAACCAATCCAACAGCTTGTAAGCCAAACTTATTTAGCCCGAAATACACCGCTATTGGATAGGTAAATAGGATAATTGCCGACAGCGCAGTCAGCACAGAACGCATTTATGCGTCCTTTAATAGATTAGCTACAGATTCAACCACATCGTTTACAGTACGAACGGCTTTGAACTCTTCTGGCTTAATTTTTTTGCCTGTCACTTTTTGTAAGTGCACAACAAGATCAACGGCATCAATGCTGTCTAAGTCTAAATCTTGGTACAGGTGCGCTTCACCTGTAATGTCATCGGCTTCTAATTCGAATAACTCAATGAGTGCGTCTTTTACTTGGGTAAAGACTTCTTGTTTGTTTATTTCTGTCATAACAAATTCTGTCTAGTTGTTTGCTTGAGATGAAATGTAGTTTGCTAAGTTTTCTACTGAAGCAAAGTGCTGGCGAGTATTCGTATCATCAGCATCGATCATGATGTTATATTTTTTCTTGATCGCTAGACCTAGCTCTAATGCATCAATGGAATCTAACCCTAGACCGTCACCAAACAATGGCGCTTGTGTTTCAATTTCATCAATGCTCATATCTTCAAGGTTTAGCGCATCAATAATCAACTGTTTGAGTTCGTTGTGTAATGTTTCCACTTTTGCCTACTTCTTTTATTTAATCGTTATAATATTTAATTCAATACTGAACTTCTAAAAATGTTTTATTGAGGGAATATTGTTTCTGATAAGTGTCGGTTAAGTTGCCTAGCCGAAGAAGTCAGATTATTTGCATCCTCAATAAAAGGAGTAATTTCTATTTTACCTTTCACTTCGACATGAAAAAAGGGTTTCGTGTCCGGTACGTGATACCATTTTTTTTCTTTCGTTAAGAAGCTTGGTGAAACGGTAATGTGTATTACCCGTAAATCGGTCTGAGTTCTTGTTGCAATTTGAGCTGCGCCACGTTGAAGTGATGGCTCTATACCGGGGGTTGTGCGTGTTCCTTCCGGGAAAACCAGCAGCACATTACCACGTTGAAAACGTTCTTCACATCGTTCCAGTAGATCTTCTGGTGAATGGTTTGGTATATAACCCGCTGCTCGAACGATTCTTTTCATGAATGGGTTAGCCCAAACCGCAGCTTTGACAAGGCAATCACATTGTGGAAGTTGAGAAGCTATCAGAACATAATCGATTAGACTTGGGTGGTTAGCAACGATCAAACAATTTCTGTCTTGTTGCAATAACTCTGTGCCGATGAACTCGTAATCAATCGCACCCGTGAACTTCATTATTCTGCAAAAACTATTAAAAGAAAAACGAATGAGTCGCTGAACTTTTAGTTCTCTTTCAGTAATACTTGAAGATAAAGCGGCAATTATTGGAACAACTAAAAAGCTTAGTAGAAGACCTCCAATTCCAAAGATACTAAAGCACAAGCCTGTAGCAAATACTCGCCAATATTGATTTGCACGCTTTAGCACCCGTGAAAGTAATGAGTCATGGTTAGTTTTTTTAGTGTTTGGAGAGTGGATACTCATTAACTTTTTGCCCAATGCCAAGCTTGATTTTGACCTGAAATACTCCAAGCGTCACTATCAGATAGAATTTTCTGCAGTACCAGAATGCCTTGAGGTTTACGAAACGTATCATCGGGTGAACTTTGGGTCTTAGATTCGAGTTCTGAGTGACTAATTGGGCGATTTACAGAGCGAGATAAGTGATACTGCTCGCCAGAAGATATTACTAGTCCGAATGCATAATCAGAAAAACCTTGATCTTCGAACTCGGAATAGATGGTTGGTAATGGTTGATCAAAGTCGATAACCAAAACCTTATGTTTTGGCTGTTCTTGTAAGTAAATAGCGGCTTCAATAAGTGCATTATGAAAAGTATCTTGCCCTGACGATATTGATGTTAGGGGGATAGGCGCTTTGGCGGCAATGGTCGTTAAGCCTGCAGCTGTATTATGAACCGACTGCGAAAAAGCCATTGGTGAGGCGTCTTCACCTTCTAAAATACTCTGAATGAGACCGACCGTTCGGTGAAGTTCTCCATGACGACTAGCAAAGATAAGATAATCAATGCCGGCAGTATCGGAATAATTATTATCGTCATGCATTGACGGTGGCGTTTGTAAAAGGGAGAGGGCAGTTTGAACGGCAAGTTTACTTTGAACGCTCATTCTCCGGCGCATCATCGCTGGGATGGCTTTAAATTCTGTCACGCTTTTGCTTTGGCTACTTTCGTCACTGTTCGAGCTATTTTCGCCATTGCATGAGCTATTTATATCGGTAGCCCAGCATTGCCACTCTTCTTTTGTGTTGAGCCCAGGCGCGTGTGCTGCCCATTTCTCAATATTAAACGAGATTATTTTAGATGGATTTGACATAGAGTATTGATTTGCGTTGTGTCTCACTAAATACTAAGGGCATTTTTCAAACATGAATAAGGAAATTTCCATGAAATCACTAAAAATAGTCATATCACTATTCTTTATCTTAATTCTTGCAGGATGTGGACGAGTTCAGCCAGTGATGAATGTCGAGGATACTCCAGTTGCTTTAAATCTTCAAAGTAAACAGGTGAAATCAGCGATTTACGACTCGGCAATTGATCGTGGCTGGCTAGTGTCTGAAATCAAACCAGGTCTTCTCCGTGCTGAGTTGTACGTGCGTTCTCATCATGCGGTGATTGAGATTCCATACAGTGATAAATTTTATTCAATATTGTATGTCGAGTCAGAAAACCTTAAGTATGCAGATGGAAACATTCATCGAAACTATAACCGCTGGATCAATAATCTCAATGTAGATATCAAGCGTAAGTTGGCGGTTATGGCTGCACAGTAAGTTATTTTTACATTCAATAAATTAGGTTTTTAGTTTTGCAATATAATATTGACCCGTTTAATGCTTTAGAGGCAAAGACAGAAGCTCAAAAGCTTTCCTTTGCTCCAATCGTTTTCCATACAGCAAGAACATTACGTGATCTCGACATTTTAAAAGCATTAGATGATGCTGGAAGTGCAGGTTTATCCTCGGTAGAAATATCTGAAACAACAGGTGTTTCAGAGTACGGAGTAAAAGTGCTTCTTGATATGGCGTTAAGCGCCAATATTGTTTTATGGGATAAACCTAACTATCGCTTGGCGAATTTGGGGTTTTTCCTACAGCATGATGGTATGACTAAGGCCAATTTAGATTTTACAGCGGATGTTTGTTATGCCGCGATGATGCACTTAACGGAAGCGATTAAAGAAGGCACTCCTGCTGGCTTGAAAGAGCTTGGAAATTGGGAAACTATTTACCAAGGGTTATCTCAATTACCTGAGCAAGCAAAGCAAAGCTGGTTTAACTTCGATCACTTCTATTCAGACCGTTCGTTTCCAGTTCTTTTGGAAACCGTATTTCAAAAGAAACCTAAAACATTAGTCGATATTGGTGGCAATACCGGTAAATGGGCAATGCAATGCTGTGGTTATGATGACGATGTTCAAGTCACTATTGTAGATTTACCGCAGCAACTTGAGATGGCGATGAAGAATGCTCAAGATCATGGTTTTGAACATCGTGTAACGCCTTACCCAGCGAACATGCTGGATAAGAACCAACCATTGCCTAAAGGCGCTGATGTATGGTGGATGAGCCAATTCCTTGATTGCTTTTCACCAATGGAAATTCTAAGTATTTTGAAGCGTGTTCGCTCTCATATGTCTGAAGATGCGACGGTTTATATTCTAGAACTATTTTGGGATTCTCAAAAGTATGACGCGGCGTCGTATAGCTTGAATGCAACCTCTTTGTATTTTACGTGCTTAGCGAACGGTAATAGTCGCTTTTACCGAAGTGAAGATTTCTTAGAAATTGTCGAAGAAGCTGGGTTCGAGGTAGTAACGCGAACCGATGACATTGGGCTCGGTCATACGTTACTTGAACTTAAAGCTGGATAGTTAAAAGACCTAATCGTTTCTTTGTTGAATCGTAAAAATAAGAGCAGTGTGGCTTAAATAAATGAAAAAACTATCAACTCAAGTTGTTGTTATTGGCGCTGGTCCTTCGGGCTCAATGGCTGCTTCCTTACTTCACAGTAAAGGAATTGATGTACAAGTCATTGAGAAAAGCGAATTTCCCCGATTTTCTATTGGTGAAAGCTTGCTCCCTGCTTGTATGGAAGTCATCGACCAAGCCGGTATGCTTGATGCTGTAAAACAGAGTCATTTTCAGTATAAAAATGGTGCGGCTTTTCGCAAGAAAGGTGTGTATACAGCATTCGATTTTGAGGATAAATTTTCTACCGGTCCTGGCACCACTTATCAGGTTCAGAGAGGTAGTTTTGATAAAGTTCTCGCGGATTGTGCTGAGCAGCAAGGCGTCAAAATTTCTTATAAACATGAATTAACCGCGATTCAGTTTACAGAACATTCATCGATTTTGGATGTGCAAGTAGAGGGTGGGGATAAGTATCAGATTGAGGCTGATTTTGTGCTTGATGGCAGTGGGTTTGGACGTGTTCTACCTAAGATGCTCAACCTTGAAGAACCGTCTTGCTTACCATCGAGAAAAGCTATTTTTACTCACATCGAAGATAACATATCAACTTTAGAACATGGCTGTGAATATGATCGAAATAAAATTTTGATTTCAGTTCACCCGACGAATCCCGATGTTTGGTATTGGTTGATCCCTTTTAGCAACGGTACGTCTTCTTTTGGTGTGGTTGGAGAGCCTGATTTTTTTGAAAATTACCCCGAAGATAAAATTGAGTTACTTAAGCAGCTATCTAATGAAGAGCCAGGGTTAGCTGAAATTTTGAGCCATGCACTCTACTCAAAGCCTGCGGGAGAAATAGGTGGGTATTCAGCAAACGTGAAGCACTTGGCAACCGATCGCTATGCTTTATTAGGTAATGCTGGCGAATTTTTAGACCCAGTATTTTCCTCCGGTGTCACTATTGCTATGAAATCTGCACAATTCGCGGTGGAATGTCTTGAAAAAAAATTGACTAATAACCCTGTCAATTGGCTGGAAGAGTATGAAAAGCCACTCATGGTGGGGGTCGATACATTTAGAACATATGTAGAGTCTTGGTATTCCGGTGAGCTTCAAGATGTGATTTTTCATCAGTCCCCAAATCCAAAAATAAAACAGATGGTGTGTTCAATTTTAGCTGGATACGCATGGGATACGACTAACCCATATGTGAAAGAGCCACAGAGAAGGCTTTCTACATTGGCTGAGATTTGCCGGATAAATGTGGATTAGTTGTGCTCTAAATAGTGTTAAACGCTATGTAAATAAAACGCTATGTAAATAAAAAGCTCTGCAAACAACTAGTCGTTTACAGAGCTTTTTAATTGGAAGTCATGAAGCCAAGACTTGAAATGCTTAAGCCAAAAGTAGAATGACTTAAGCAAAAATAGAATTACATAAATGAAAACAGCATTACTTCAGGTCAATGCTGTTCAATCTCCCCATAAAGATAAGTATGTCTATTACATCTTTATGCGCATCTAAAAGCACTCGCTTGGTTTGTGTGTATGCTGACAGCCGACCATGTCTTTTGATTGAACATACTTTCGTCTTGTATTTATATTCCCCTGTTTCTGAGAATACTCGCCATTTAGCTATATAACATTCATCTCTATGTTCAGGATCTGCAAGAGTTGGGTTAGGTTTGAAAACAATCTTTGGCTCTAAACTGTGTGGCAAGCGTGTCATTAAATACGGGTCTTTAAGGATTTTCCCCCAAAACTTCCCCCACAGCTGTTTGCCTAATTCATTGCGTAACTTCAGCGTTTTTTTGAGAGCCTTTTCTTCACCCATACGAACAAAACCAACTGAGCGGTGTATGACCGTATCGTCAGGTGTATGTATATGGATTTTGAAAGCAGTTTTACCTTTGGAGATAAAACGGTGGCCAGTTGCACCAATTAAATTGTTCTGACTCATAAGTTTGATAAATGATAGTTATGTTAATAGTAAGATTACGACAATTATCAAAAAACTAAAACACACAGTACGAAAAAATGACAAAGAAGTGTGTTTGTTGATAGAAGTAGTAAAGCCTTAGCCAAATGCCAAGGCTCTATTACTTAGAGTAGACTATTTTGGCTATAAAATTTTATTCATTACATCGCCAATTTGAATACTGTTGGCAAGGTTGGGTTGATCGACTGTTAGCTCTGCTTCATTTTCATAAACGCGAGAAACTGTTAGTGTCATTTCACTTTGAGAGACTTTATTACGAGGTAAACCGTTCTGATCAATAAACGAGCCGGTATGCCATAACTGAAGTTTATCGCCTTCTTGCACGCCATGCAAACGTCCAAGATCCATCGTGACCGTATTTCCAAAAACAGCCGCTACTTCAGGTAACGTAATTTTGCATGACACTTCTGACTCCAAGTCGAGCATGATATTTCTACTTACACGGAGCATCATACTACCGTACGTAGAAGCCCAGAAGCGTGCACTGCGCGTATCCACTTCACTGGTTTTAGGGAATGGCCATTTAGCTACTTCTCGGTAACTGCGGTTGTAAACTTCGTGCCCTGTTTTACCGTCAAAGACTTGCATCTCTAGAGCGAATTGTCGGTTGATGATGTCATCTCTGAGCAGTTTCGATTCTATTGTGGCTGATAAATCAGTAATGACACCGCCGATAACGTATTGAGCTCCCGTATCTTGAGCAATCATCTTTAGCATTTCAGGTCGACGTTTATCGATTTCATAATCAGTAGTTCCAACGGAAACAAAGCTACGAGATTCTTGTGATAGCTGTCTGTTCACTACATGACTGAAATCGTCACCAATTTTGTAGATCTTTCCCATAACAGCTTGCTGAGGGGAGGCAACATCGATGTTGCCGACCAAAAATGTCTTTTTATATTGGCTTTCATGGCAAGCATTTGCCGAAGGGTAGATGTCGATTCGAGCTGTGATCATCATATTATTTCCACGGGTTCGCTCTTTTTCTATCAAGATATAGCGCACTTCATGGTTGGTGAATTGGTACTCTTTTTTTGAAGCTTCCAAGTAAGGTCTTAGGTTACTGATGCTTCCTATATCGGCGCCAGAGAATTGAACAGCCTTATAAACAGCATCTTCTAGAGCATGTATTCTCGCGGTATCTTCTGATGAAACTATGGTGGCAACACCGGTAACCTCATACCAAGAAGCATGAGCATTGAAAGATGCCGTTATCAATAAACTTATTGAAAATAAAATAGAAATTATTTTTTTCATTTGATTGTTACCAGTTGGGTATAAATATTGCTTATAAATAATCCATAAGCATAAAGCTAATTTAGGCGCTGTTTTTCAAATCTAAACAATTAACGAAAAGCAAGGACCGTTCCAACATTGTAATCCATCAACGAAAGTAATGTAGAGAACAAGTTGGCGTAGTAAGCACTAAATATATCTGGAGATTAAGACAATGAAAAAATGGCTTGTAGCAATGAGTGTGATGCTACTAACATCATGCGCCTATTCACCCATCTATAACGGCAAATCAGAGTATTCTGGTAGCCAGTTTATGCTGATGGACAGCCCGCGCCATACTATGGACTTTTTTGTTGAGAGTATGACTGAAGATCTGATGATCTCTAATACCAGCGTGTCAGCAAGAACACCAATTGCGGTGACATCATTTGTTGATCTACAGAATATGGATGCGACAAACTGGCTTGGTAATTCAGTATCGGAAGGTTTCATTCATCAATTCCAACGTCGTGGCTTTAAGGTTATCGATTTTAAAACAACGGGCTCAATTCAAGTGACCCAGCAAGGTGACTTTGCAATCAGTCGTGATTGGAAAGATCTTGCTCAAGAGCAAGATGTTCAATATGTATTAACAGGAACGATGCTTCGCCAAGAAGGCGGTGTGTTAGTTAATGCTCGCGTAGTTGGTATGCAAACTCGTGTTGTTGTCGCTTCTGCTCAAGGCTTCTTACCCGCAGACCGTATAGGCCGCGATTTGGATACATTGAATAGCATTCGAACTCAAGATGGCGTTATTATTCGTTCTGATCCAACGATGACTCAACCTTATACAGTAATTCTTCGTCCTTAGGAGCTCACAATGAAGACGGTTATATTTGCTTTAGCTGCATTATTATTAGTAGGCTGCCAGCCATTACAAAGCATGAGATCAGACGATTTCTTGGTTGCAGTGGGCTATGCAAGTATTAGTGAGCAAGCTGGACGTAATGATGAAGAGAAACGAATTAGAGCTATGCGTGCATCTAAGATAGATGCTTACCGAGAGTTGGCTGAACAAGTCTATGGTATGCGTGTCAGTGGACGAGCTCAATTAGAAGATCAGCGTCTTGGCACTGAGCGAACTTCAGGTGCAGTTGATGGCGTGATTCGTGGTGCAGAAGTGGTCCGTAGTTACCCTGTTGGTGATAGCTATGTGACTGAGTTACAGCTCGATATCCGTAAGATGGAAAAGCTACGTGATTACGGTGAAGTTCAACCTGTACCAGAGAAAAGACAACAAACTCTATTCTAATTGTTAAAAGCCAATAAGGTTTGATTTCCAGGTATTGAACCTCTTAGGTAGTATCCAATATGGGTAACTAATAATCTAGACGTAGAATAAACATTAAGCGGCAAGTATTTCACATACTTGCCGCTTTTTTATGTGTGATACATTGAAGGTTGTAAAGATAGGGCTACATTGTTTTAAGAAGATAAGAAGATAAGAAGATAAGAAGATAAGAAGATAAGAAGATAAGAAGATAAGAAGATAAGAAGATAAGAAGATAAGAAGATAAGAAGATAAGAAGATAAGAAGATAAGAAGAGGCGATTAATATTAATTATAAACGATCACTAGGCTTTGAGGTTTGTACCTAGTGTGGAAATGGTGCGGGTTTGACCTCCGGCATTGTAAGTCATCCCAATTTTACCCTGACTTTGCTGCATCAAGTTGCTCAGTTTATTAAAGCTGAGTTGAGCTCGATTCAGAGCTTCACCATTGATTAAATTTGCTTGTTGGCAGTCATGTACTATTGATTGTATCTTCGATACAAGATCGGCGAGCTCAGGCTTT
This sequence comes from Vibrio gallaecicus, assembly GCF_024347495.1. Classification (NCBI taxonomy): domain Bacteria; kingdom Pseudomonadati; phylum Pseudomonadota; class Gammaproteobacteria; order Vibrionales; family Vibrionaceae; genus Vibrio; species Vibrio gallaecicus. The sequence continues at coordinate 881,752 of NZ_AP025490.1, forward strand.
TCTCGCAATTCGTTCACATTACTATGAGAGGCTATTCTTTGGTCTGTTTGATTGAGCTGATTAATTAAAACCACTTTCTCTTTAGCTAAGCGTTCGATATCACCAGATTTTCGACCTGTGATCGCAACTTTCTCTAATTCTAAAAGTTCAGAAAGAGACTGTGCGCTTTGTAGTTGAAAATTGATTAAATCTACTAATGCCGCCATAAATAAAACCTGCTTAAGCTAGTTAAAGCTTAAAGACCTTTTAGTTCACTCTCAATTTTGATCATGTTGTCAGCCAGTTTTTCTGGGTCGACAGTATAAGACCCGTTTGCGATCGCTTCTTTTATTGCCGCCACTTTTGCAGTGTCGAAACTAGGTTGAGAAGCCATATCTTGATGTAATTGACCAAGAGCTTTACTTTGTTGACTCAGTGAAACAGCATCTTTCGCTGATGATTTTGAGCTAACTTCAGAGCTAGACGCCTGAGTATTAGAATCAGAACGTGCGGTAGAAGAACGATTAGTCGTTGTAAAAGTTTGCCCCGAACGTATGTTATCAATGCCTGCCATATCTATGCCTTTCTACAATTATGTGAACCTGTACAGTCAATATCGACCTTAGGTGTGATTACTTTAGCAATTTTTTTGTTTCGTAATCAAAAAATGAACGTAATAGATATCCTTACTTACTCATGCAAATCATATTGTATGCAGGCAGGCTAAGCTTTCAGTAAAATGGTTAGAAATAAACCGTAACTTCTGAAATATCAGTTACAACACCTTCGATTATACGTTGTGATTTGTCATTTTTCACCCTGACTTGATCACCTGAAGAGCCATCAGTGAGGGCGGTACCTTTAGTTGTGATAACCATCCCACCTTTTATTGCTTGAATCACAACTTTTTCATTACGGCATACTACGCAAATATCACCTCGTTCAACGACATCTCCAGGTCTTAAATTCTTTTTCACTTTAGCGCCAACCACTTGCTTGGCCTGAGTGAACCCTTGTCTGCGAAATTTATTGAGTTCAATCATAGTGATCGTCACATCATATTGACCTAAAAGCTCACCACGAGATAAAGAACGTGTGGCTGTGACTAGAGGTACAGACATTGACATACGCACTGGAACATAGATGCGCCATTCATCTGGGACACACTGAACTAATACGGTGATGCTACTTCGCTTATTGCTGGTAGTAGAAGCACTGGTTTCTAAAGGAATTGGGCAATCGGTCGCCTTAACACGCGAATCTATATTGGCTGCTTTAATGACCAATTCTCCGCCCATAGGTTGTTCAACCGTATTAGAAATATGGGTTTCAGCCGCAGTTTGGATCATTTCTATCTGTTCATATGTTGCAGCTTTAGCAAAAAAACTAAACAAAATTGCTAAAATGCCGATAGACTTAGCAAAAGTTTTATAGAAAGCTCTACACTTAGTTATAGAAAAAAGATGTAGATTTAAATTATAATACATCATTCTGTTTCTCTGATGGTTCGTAGCCTGTAGTAGACTAACACTTTTTATTATTAAAAGTTTGATATGGAGATGAGCTTATGTCGGGTATTCTTGATTCAGTGAATCAGCGTACGCAACTTGTCGGTCAAAACCGATTGGAATTATTAACCTTTCGCCTGATGGGGCGTCAGCGCTACGGCATCAACGTATTTAAAGTAAAAGAAGTACTACAGTGCCCTAAACTTACTTTAATGCCAAATCTGCACCACTTAGTAAAAGGGGTGGCTCATATCCGTGGGCAAACTGTATCGGTTATAGATTTGAGTTTAGCAGTTGGTGGTCGACCAACGACTGATATTGATAAATGCTTTGTCGTGATTGCAGAGTTTAACCGAACTATACAGGCATTCTTAGTGAGTTCAGTTGATCGAATTGTTAATATGCACTGGGAAGCAATTCTTCCACCACCAGATGGTTCAGGCAAAGAACATTACTTAACTGCCGTGACGAATATCGACGATGAACTTGTCGAAATTCTAGATGTAGAAAAAATTCTTGCTGAAATATCACCTGTAGATGAAACAATGGATGCTTCAATTGGCGAATCTATCGCTCAAGTTGAAACAGAAAAAGAAATTGTTCGTCGTATACTGATAGCTGATGACTCTACTGTGGCACGTAAGCAAGTTCAACGCGCGATTGAATCAATCGGCTTTGAAGTAGTTTCGGCTAAAGATGGTAAAGAAGCTTATGAAAAACTGCTTGAAATGGCAGGCGAAGGCAGCATTTACGATCAAATTTCATTAGTGATTTCGGATATCGAAATGCCAGAAATGGACGGTTATACTTTAACTGCCGAAATTAGACGACATGCAGAGCTTAAAAATTTGTATGTAATTTTACACTCTTCATTAAGTGGTGTATTTAACCAAGCAATGGTTGAGCGAGTAGGAGCAAACTCCTTTATCGCGAAATTCAACCCAGATGAGCTTGGTGCAGCGGTGAAAGCTGCTCTAACTAACTAAAAGAGACATTAATGACTGCTATAACAATAAGTGATCAAGAATATCGCGATTTCAGCCGTTTTTTAGAATCTCAATGTGGCATTGTACTGGGCGACAGTAAGCAATACTTAGTGCGTAGTAGGCTCAGCCCATTAGTAACGAAGTTTAAATTAGCTTCGTTATCAGATTTACTAAGAGATGTGGTTTCAGGCAGAAATCGTGAACTAAGAGTTGCGGCTGTAGACGCCATGACGACAAATGAGACACTTTGGTTCCGAGATACTTATCCGTTTGCTGTATTAGCAGATAAGCTTTTACCGGAAGTAGCGGCAAATAAACGCCCAATTAAAATTTGGTCGGCGGCAAGTTCTTCTGGTCAAGAACCGTATTCTATGGCGATGACTATTTTAGAAACTCAATCTCGTAAGCCAGGAATGCTGCCTAACGTCTCAATAACGGCGACTGACATTTCAGCGAGTATGCTGGATATGTGTCGTGCTGGTGTTTATGACAATTTAGCTCTTGGACGTGGTCTTTCTCCTGAACGTCGTCGCACTTTCTTTGAAGATGCAGGCGATGGTCGAATGAAGGTAAAAGATAATGTAAAGCGTATGGTTAACTTCCGCCCTCAAAATTTGATGGATAGTTATGCGTTACTTGGTAAGTTCGATATCATTTTTTGTCGTAACGTTTTGATTTATTTCTCACCTGATATGAAATCAAAAGTGTTGAATCAAATGGCAAATAGTTTAAATCCTGGCGGTTATTTACTACTTGGTGCGTCAGAATCTTTAACTGGTTTAACCGACCGATTTGAAATGGTTCGTTGTAACCCAGGCATTATCTACAAATTAAAGTAGCTCTAAATTAAAATAGCGGTTACCAATTAAGTAGCGCCTCTGTCATGTAGAATTATTAAAACCCAGCCTAGTGCTGGGTTTTCTTTTTCTGGAAGAACAGATATCTTTAAGAGAGAGTGACATTCCAAAGATCTCTAACTATGGCGTATTTATTGCTAGCTCCTACAGCAATGAAAATGTATTTAAACGGTATAATTTATATAAAACCACTTAGCATTTTAAAGTTGGTATATATATTGCTTTAATAATTTTATGAAAGTCAGTTCTTGAGTTGAGGTTTACATGGCTATTTCTTTTGATAATGCATTAGGCATTCACCAGCACACTGTTGGTGTACGTGAGCGAAACGCTGAGGTGTTGTCCACCAATATCGCGCAAGCAAACACTCCTGGGTATAAAGCAAAAGGATTAGACTTTCAGAAATCACTGCAGGCGGCAAGTTCTGGGGCAAGTATTGGTCTTAGCCGAACAGATGGTCGGCATATTTCTGCCTCAACTACGGTGAATGGAGAAACGATGTATCGAACTCCTACTCAACCAGATACAGGAGATGGCAACACGGTGGACTTGGATTTGGAGAGAAACTTATTTATGCAAAACCAAATTAGACACCAAGCATCTCTTGACTTCTTAGGAAGTAAATTCAAGAACTTAACGAAAGCACTTAAAGGGGAGTAATTAGATGAGCTTATTTAATGTATTCAATGTGACTGGTTCTGCTATGAGCGCTGAATCTATTCGTCTAAATACCACCTCAAGTAACCTGGCAAATGCCGATAGTATCAGCAGCTCAGCTGAAGATACTTATAAAGCTCGTCACGCCGTATTTGGTGCCGAGTTAAGTCAGGCTCGTAATGCTGGTGGGCACACCGTTCCTGTAAAGGTCATGGGTATTGTAGAAAGTGATAAACCACTTAATGCAGAGTACAACCCTGATCACCCACTAGCGAACGACGAAGGTTATATCTACAAACCTAACGTTAACGTTATGGAAGAAATGGCAAATATGATTTCTGCATCTCGCGCGTACCAAACCAACGTACAAGTAGCAGACTCAAGTAAACAAATGCTGCTGCGTACGCTGCAGATGGGTCAATAAGGATAAGGAGGTAGCATATGGCTGGAATCAATAATGTTGGTCAAAGCGGCTTGTCCTATGTTGACCAACTAAAGAGTCTTCAAGACAACAAGAAGCCGGATGAAACAACAGGTAAGCAAGAGCTTAAGCAAGAAGACTTCTTATCTTTGTTAACGAAGCAACTTGCTCAGCAAGACCCTTTCAAGCCGGTTGGAAACGACCAAATGATTGCGCAAATGGCTTCATTTGCGACCGTTGATGGCATTGAGAAAATGAATACACAGTTTGAAAGCTTGAATTCATCAATGACATCTAACCAAGCACTTCAGGCTTCTTCTTTAGTCGGTCGAGATGTGTTGGTTCCTGGAGCGGCAGGTGTGAAAGCAGGCAACAGCGGAATGGCGGCAATGGTTAAACTTCCTCAAGCAATGGATAACCTTATGGTTAGAGTTGAAAACGAAGTTGGGCAATTAGTTCGTACATTGGATGTTGGTGCAAAACCTGCTGGTGACACTCGTGTTGAATGGGACGGAAAAGACGAAGACGGTAATCCATTGCCGGCGGGTAAATACAATGTGAAAGCGGCGGGTTTACTTGATGGTGAGAACACAGAATTCCCAGTTTCGACTTATGCGAACGTGAATAGTGTGCTTCTTGGTAAAGGTGATGGCAACGTACTACTCAATCTGGCTGGTTTCACTTCGCCAGTTCGACTTGCCGAAGTATTAGAAGTTGGCAAAGCGTAGTCGCTCTTTATTGAGTAATTAAGCTAGCTAGATTAGGAGAATATTGGAATGTCATATGTATCTTTAAGCGGTTTATCCGCAGCTCAATTAGATTTGAACACCACGAGTAACAACATTGCGAATGCAAACACCTTTGGCTTTAAAGAGTCTCGTGCTGAATTCGGTGATGTGTACTCAAGCTCTTTATTTACAAACGGTAAAACCACTCCAGGTGGCGGTGCTCAGGCGGCAAAAGTTGCTCAGCAGTTCCACGAAGGTTCAAGCGTTTACACGAATAATCCAATGGATTTACGTGTAAGTGGTACTGGTTTCTTTGCTGTTTCTAAAGACAAAATGATCCCTGAGATTAATGAATTAACCCGTAATGGTGCCTTCCATTTAAATAAAGATAACTTCATGGTTACGTCTAACGATGAGTTTCTTTTAGGTTACGATGTTGATCCTGATAGCGGTGAAGTTCTTTCTTATGCGCCAAAGCCGTTAGACATTCCAGCTGAGTTTGGTAAGCCTAAGCAGACAGAAAACATCGATGTCGGTGTAAACCTTCCTGCTAACGGTGATTTGAAAGATCCTGCTGCATTCGACTTTGAAGACCCGGATACTTATAACCGTGCAACCTCTTCAACCGTTTATGATTCAATGGGTCAGTCGTACAAATTAACGACATACTACCTAAAAGATCAAACACAGCCGAATACGTGGCAAACGTACTACACCATGACTGATGACGCAGGTGAAAAACCACTAAATATCAATGCAGGTGATGCGGCAAATGCTACAGGTCACGTTGGTCACACTATGAAGTTTAACAATGATGGTACATTGGCGAGCCTGAATAACGGTCAACCGATCACATCTGTTGCTCTTGGTGACCCTACAAATCCAACACCTGTGGATCTAAATGGTGCCGATCCAACACAAGTATTAAAACTTGGTTTAGACTCTTCAACTCAGTTTGCTGCTCCATTTGAGCTGACAAAGTTTGATGAAGATGGTGCAACAACGGGTTTCCTTACCAAGATCGACTTTGATGAATACGGAACAGTACTAGGTACGTATTCGAATGGTGAGAATGTAATGCTTGGACGTGTAGGCTTGGTTCGTGTACCTAATGAACAAGGTCTAGACAAAAAAGGTGGTACTCAGTGGGATTCTACCAATTACTCAGGCGATAAAATCTGGGGCGAATCGAATAAAGGTTCATTTGGTGGCATCAACAATGGTTCACTTGAGCAATCGAACATCGATATGACTCAAGAGTTGGTAGATTTAATCTCCGCTCAGCGTAACTTCCAAGCGAACTCCCGTTCTCTTGAAGTACATAACCAGCTACAGCAAAATATCCTTCAGATCCGATAATTAGTTCTGCTCTGAATCGAAATAATACCCAATTCATAGATGTGAATTGGGTATTATTGCTGTGTATGTATTTGCCGTTTGAATTGCCACTTTACCTTTGCCGCAGGCAATATCCTTTCATTTCCGATTAATATCGGTTATCAATCTTCCCCTCTAATTTAATTAATCACTTGATAAATAAGTGATTTTAATGTTGGCACGCCAATTGCTTTAATTGATCCAGATGTGATTTTTTGGAGCAAATTATGGATCGTGCACTGTTTCTTGCCATGAGCGGCGCTAAGCAAAATATGCAAGCTTTGCAGCTACGCGCAAACAACCTTGCTAACGTGAGTACAACAGGTTTTCGTGCCGATTTAGCACAAGCTCGTTCAATGCAAGCGTATGGTGAAGGTTTACCTACTCGCGTATTCAGCATGACAGAACGCCCAGGTCATAATTTCTCTCAAGGAAGCGTAGTAACAACCGGTCGTGATCTTGACGTTACGATTGAAGGTGACGGTTGGATTTCTGTTATGGATAAAACTGGTCGTGAAGGCTTAACTCGTAATGGTAATCTAAAGATTGACCAAAACGGTATGTTATCAAATGGCAGTGGTCACCTAATTCTTGGTGATAATGGCGCACCTATTACTCTTCCTATTCCACTTAGTAAAATTGAGATTGGCTCTGACGGTACAATTTCTGTGATTCCTCAAGGCGCTCCAGCAGAAGAACTCGCAGTGGTTGATCGGATCAAGTTAGTCCGTCCAGATAATCAAACGTTATTTAAAGACACGAATGGTCTATTTCGTTCGAAAAACCCAGATCAGGCATACGAAGCAGACGCCGCGGTAAAAATACTTACCGGCGCTGTAGAAGGCAGTAACGTAAATGCCGTTGGTGAAATGACCAGCCTTATTGACTTACAGCGTCAATTTGAAATGCAGGTCAAAATGATGAGCACAGCAGAAGAAATGGACAAATCGTCTGATTCACTGCTTCGTATGAGCTAATAGACTTTTAAGGGGATTGCTATGCATCCAGCATTATGGGTAAGTAAAACAGGTTTAGATGCCCAACAAACCAATATCTCAACCATTTCAAATAACTTGGCTAACGCATCAACAATTGGTTTTAAAAAAAGCCGCCCAGTATTTGAAGACTTGTTTTATCAGAATATTAACCAGCCTGGTGGTCAGTCTTCACAGAATACTGAACTTCCAAGTGGTTTGATGCTAGGTGCAGGTGCAAAAGTTGTGGCAACACAAAAAGTACACACGCATGGTAATGCACAAACAACAACAAACAGCTTAGATATGATGATCGAAGGTGACGGCTTTTTCCAAATTGAAATGCCAGATGGAGAAACCGGTTACAGCCGTAATGGTCAATTTACGCTAGATGGTGATGGAGCTATCGTGACTTCCGGTCAGGGCTACCGTTTACAACCAGAAATTGTAATTCCTGATGACGCAATCTCAGTCACAGTTGGTAACGATGGTGAAGTATCCGTAAGAATGCGTGGCGAGCAAAATAATGTTGTAGTTGGTCAGATTACAATTACAGATTTTGTGAACCCAGGCGGTCTTGAGCCTATTGGACAAAACCTATATTTACCAACTGGCGCAAGTGGTGACCCACAAGAAGGCGTACCGGGTTTCGACGGTTTAGGTAATGTTCGTCAGTCTATGCTAGAAACTTCAAACGTAAACGTAACCGAGGAGCTTGTTAATATGATTGAAGCTCAGCGTGTATATGAAATGAACTCTAAAGTGATCTCATCCGTGGATAAGATGATGAGCTTTGTTAACCAACAACTTTAAGTTTAACCCGTTTACTTAATGGTAATTGAGAGAGTATCAACATGAAACGTATCCTTTTATTAGCTTTAATCGCTTCGATGTCAGGCTGTAGTATGCTTGAACCGATAGAAACGCCAGCCGAAGAAAACGCAACGACGATTGTCGATGCGGTCGAAGGTGATAAGTCGAGTGAAGAGAGTTCAGGTATTGTTGATACTTTACGTGGGCGTACCGACCCAATTGCTGGTGACCCTGCTTGGGCGCCAATTCATCCCAAAGAGAAGCCAGAGCACTATGCGGCAGCCACTGGGTCTTTATTTAATGTGAACCATATTGGCAGCATGTACGATGACTCAAAACCACACGGTATTGGTGACATTATTACAGTGGCATTAGATGAAAATACCCGCGCGACTAAAAAAGCTAATGCAGATATGTCTAAATCAAATGATTCATCCATGGAACCTCTAGCGGTTGGTGGTCAAGAGTTGACGATAGACAAATACAACTTCTCTTATGATTTAAGTAATACCAACACGTTTGCTGGTGATGCATCGGCTAATCAAAGTAACAGTATTAGTGGCTATATCACGGTAGAAGTTATTGAAGTGCTGGCGAATGGTAACTTGGTTGTACGTGGTGAAAAATGGATGACACTAAACACTGGTGATGAATATATTCGTCTAAGTGGCACGATTCGACCTGATGATATTGCTTTCGATAATACCATCGCTTCTAACCGAGTATCGAACGCAAGAATTCAGTATTCAGGCACCGGCGTACAACAAGATATGCAAGAGCCTGGATTCTTGGCACGATTCTTTAATGTAGCTTTATAGCAACTCAGTAAATGTCGAACTTTTAGCATTTACTTTGAAATACACGAACACTTCAAAGACAGGTTACTACTATGAAAAAGCTAACATTAATACTACTGAGCATGATTTTCCTTGCCACCAGTGTGCATGCCGCTCGCATCAAAGATGTGGCAAAAGTTGCTGGTGTTCGTAGTAACCAATTAGTGGGCTATGGTCTAGTAACCGGTCTTCCAGGTACAGGTGAAACAACTCCCTTTACCGATCAAACGTTTAACGCGATGCTGCAAAACTTTGGCATTCAATTGCCGCCAGGTACTAAACCAAAAACAAAGAATGTTGCAGCGGTGATTGTTACAGCAGAACTGCCGGCTTTTTCTAAGCAAGGTCAACAAGTTGATGTAACTGTTTCTTCTATTGGTTCTGCAAAAAGCTTACGTGGCGGTACGCTTCTACAAACGTTTCTAAAAGGTTTGGATGGGCAAGTTTATGCCATCGCACAAGGTAACCTTGTCGTAAGTGGTTTTAGTGCAGAAGGTAATGACGGTTCTAAAATTGTAGGGAACAACCCAAATGTGGGTATTATCTCTAGTGGCGCGATGGTTGAGCAAGAAGTACCTACACCATTTGGTCGTGGTGACTATATTACGTTTAACTTAATTGAATCAGATTTTACTACCGCTCAACGTTTGGCTGATGCAGTAAATAATTTCCTCGGTCCTCAAATGGCATCAGCAGTAGACGCTACTTCTGTTCGTATTCGCGCTCCTCGTGAAATTAGCCAACGAGTTGCTTTCTTATCAGCTGTCGAGAATGTGGAATTCGATCCAGCAGAAGGGGCGGCAAAAATTATTGTTAACTCTCGAACCGGCACTATTGTTGTTGGTAAAAATGTTCGCCTAAGGTCTGCTGCTGTTACTCACGGTGGTATGACGGTTGCGATCAAAGAAAATCTTAATGTGAGCCAACCTAATGCTTTTGCTGGTGGGCAAACGGCAGTGGTTCCTGATACCGATATTGAGGTAACCGAAGCTGACGGCAAGATGTTTAAATTTGAACCTGGTTTAACGCTTGATGATCTTGTTCGAGCAGTAAACGAGGTTGGTGCAGCTCCCTCTGATTTAATGGCGATACTTCAAGCACTGAAACAAGCTGGTGCGATTGAAGGTCAGCTGATCGTTATCTAGGAGCGATGACATGATTAAGAATAATAATGACATCGGATTTATTCATGATATTGGCAGCTTAGACCGGTTACGTCAGCAGGCTGTTAATGGTGAAGAAGGCGGTGAAGAAGCAGCATTACAAGCCGCGGCTAAGCAATTTGAATCTATCTTTACTTCAATGCTTTTTAAATCAATGCGTGATGCAAACTCCAGCTTTAAGTCTGACATGTTAAGCAGTGAAAATGAAAATTTTTACCGTCAAATGTTGGATGACCAAATGTCGAGTGAATTAAGTGCTTCAGGCTCTTTAGGTTTAGCCGATATGATTGTTGCTCAATTGAGCTCAGGCAAGGCGGCTGATGGCACTGAAGCTAAAGTCCGTACAGATGGTTTTGATCCTGCTTTAGAAAGACCGAAGTTTTCCGCTCGTTCTGAGACTCAAGCTGCATCGCCTGAAATTGCGGCGATGAATAATAAACCTCAGCCTACATCTTTTGATTCTCCAGAGTCTTTTGTGACCTCAATGAAACCTTACGCTGAAAAAGCAGCCCAAGCTTTAGGTGTGGATTCATCGTTGCTATTAGCTCAAGCTGCGCTTGAAACTGGCTGGGGCTCTAAGATGGTAAAAAACTCTTTGGGCAACAGTAATAATCTGTTTAATATCAAAGCAGATCGCAGTTGGAAAGGTGAGAAGGTTGCCACTCAAACTCTAGAGTTTCATGGCAAAACACCGGTTAAAGAGTCAGCTTCTTTCCGTTCGTACTCTTCGTTTGAAGACAGTTTTAACGATTATGTGAAATTCTTGAATGAAAATCCAAGGTATGAAACGGCTCTACAGCATAAAGGTGATTCAAGCTCCTTTATTAATGGAATTCATCAGGCTGGATACGCGACCGATCCAAACTATGCTGATAAAGTCTTACGTGTAAAAGCTAAGATTGACCAAATGTAATAAAATATAAAAAAGAGCTTTCTTATCGAAGCTCTTTTTTATTCCTGCTAAACCTTCCTATTTTATATCTTTCATCTATTCAGACACTTACCTTTTAAAATCTTAATTTAAATAGTGGCATGTATTTTGCTTTTCTATTGTTAGTTGAATCAGTTAATCCTGATTATATTAAGTTTTTTGGGGGGCATTATGGCGTCGGATCTTCTGAATGTAGGCACACAAAGTGTTCTTACCGCTCAGAGACAGTTAAACACCACAGGTCATAACATTTCGAACGCGAATACAGAAGGCTATAGCCGTCAATCTGTTATTCAAGGCGTTAATGACCCACGCCAGTTTGGTGGACAAACTTATGGTATGGGCGTTCACGTGGAAAATGTTCGCCGCTCGTGGGATCAGTTTGCCGTTAACGAACTGAACCTATCGACAACCAATGCCGCCAATAAAAGTGATGCTGAATCTAATATCGATATGCTTTCTAGCATGTTGTCTTCCGTTGCATCTCAAAAAATCCCAGAACACTTAAATGAGTGGTTCGATGCAGTAAAAACCCTTGCGGACACTCCAAATGATGTAGGTGCCCGTAAAGTAGTACTAGAAAAAGCAGGCTTGATTACTCAAACATTAAATGAATTCCACGAAACGATTCGTAAGCAATCTGATGTGTCGAATAAAAAATTAGATATGGGTATCGAGCGTGTGAATCAACTTGCGGTTGAGATTCGTGATGTTCAACGCTTAATGATGAGAACACCAGGTCCACATAATGATTTACGAGATGAGCATGAAAAGCTGATCAATGAGTTATCTGGCTACACCAAAGTGACTGTGACTCCACGTTCAAACTCTGAAGGTTTTAATGTCCATATTGGTAACGGTCATACATTAGTGTCAGGAACCGAAGCCAGCCAACTACGTTTGGTGAACGGCATCCCAGATACCCATCAACGCCGACTGGCAATAGTTGAAGGGCAAGTGGTTAAGCCGATTACTAGCCAAGATATTGATGGGAAAATTGGTGCCATGCTAGATATGCGTGACAACTTAATCCCGGAAGTGATGGATGAATTGGGGCGTTTAGCGGTTTCTTTTTCACATGAAGTGAATACCTACCAATCACAGGGCTTGGACTTACGTGGACAAGTTGGCGGTAATATTTTTTCTGACGTCAATTCAGAAATATCAGCAAAGTCTCGAGCTATCACAAGTGGGCAATCTAATGCCGAGGTTGCCGTGTTCATCGATGATCCTTCAACATTGAAGGGTGGCGAATATGGTTTACGTTATGACGGCAGTGACTATGTAGTAACAAAGCCAAGTGGAGAAACTATTAAGGTCAGCACTGACTCAAGTGGTAATGCCTTTTATCTTGATGGTATGCGGGTAGAAATAAGAAACCCACCAGAACTTGGCGAAAAAGTCCTTTTACGACCAACTCGTAATTCAGCGGCTCAAATGCAAATGAATACCGTCGATCCAAAAAATATCGCGGCTCAAAGCTATGAAGCATCAACTACATTTGCGCAAGGTACTGCTGAATTTAAAATTTTAGCTGCGGGTGCTTTGCGAGAGTTTGAAGTAATTGTATCCCCTAAAGGTGATCAATTTGCAGTAACAGATACTAAAGGGAATGTATTAATGCAGCCCCAACCGTATCCACCAACAGAACCAGTGACGGTTCAGGGCACAACGTTTGAATTAACCAAAGGTGCTATTGCTAACGATAAGTTTACCGCGAACTTAGTCCCTTCTGAGGGGGATAACGGTAACTTAAGAAAATTACAAGATATTCAGACAGATAAAAATTTAGATAACGGCGAATCTACCGTTCTTGATATCTATCATAATTTGAATACCAGCACCGGGTTGAAAGCATCAACCGCTATCAGACTCAGCGATATTGCGACATTAGAGAAAGAATCTGCCCAAGAGCGAATTGCTTCCATCTCGGGGGTTAACTTAGATGAAGAAGCGGCAAACATGATGAAATTTCAGCAAGCTTATATGGCTTCTTCACGTGTTATGCAAGCGGCGAACGATACATTCAATACCATTTTAGCTCTGAGATAGGGAGATAGATAAATGTTAAATCGTATTTCTAGTTTCCATAACTATCAATCAGTACAAAATGATTTGCGTCGTCAAGAAAATAAGGTGCATCACAACCAAGCTCAACTCGCTTCTGGTAAAAAGCTGATGTCTCCGAGTGATGACCCTTTGGCAACCCATTATCTTCAGAATATTGGTCAGCAGTCAGAACAATTAAAGCAGTACGGTGATGCGATTATTTTGGTTCGTAACCGTTTAGAGCACCATGAAGTGATTATTTCCAACTCTGAAAGTTTTGCTGATGAAGCGAAACGAACCGTTATGGAAATGATTAATGGTTCTTTATCGCCAGAAGATCGATTAGCGAAACAGCGTGAGATACAAGAATTATCAAATAATTTCCTTAACTTGGCGAATACCCAAGATGAGTCCGGTAACTATACCTTTGCGGGTACTAAGCCTAAGAGTCAGCCCTTCTTTAGAGATAATGAGGGTAACGTGACTTATGCCGGTGATGACTACCAAAGAAAAATGCGCATCGCCAGTAGCTTCGAAATGGCGATGAATGATCCTGGCAGTAAGCTCTTTATGGAAATTGATAATCCATTTGGTGACTTTGAGCCCCAGTATGAATTACAAACAGGTTCAGATTTACTGTTAGAGAAAGCGACAAGCAGTACCTTTCAGGATTCATCTAACTACAAAGTCACGTTTGTAGATATGCAAAACGGTAAGTTTGGTTACCAATTAGAGAAAGATGGCAGTGTGGTAGATGCAAAGGAGTTTGACCCTCAAACCGGAATTGAATATGAAAATATCAAAATCCAAATTAAAGGGCAGATTACCAAAGGCGACTCAATTTCTTTAGAACCAAGAAGTAGCTTTAGTATTTTCGATACGTTTAAAGAAGCGTCTCGTTTAGCTGAGTCATCCGTGTCAGATACTTCTGCTACGGCAAAACTTCACCAGGTCACTGAAGAGTTTCATGCCGCCTTCATTCATATCACCAAGGCTCGCACAGATGTGGGTGCAAGGTTAAGTACTTTAGATATTCAAGAACAGCAACATGAAGATTTTAAGCTGTCTTTAGCGAAAGCTAAGAGTAATTTTGAAGATTTAGATTACTCCAAAGCCATTATTGAATTTAATGAAAACTCTCGAGCGCTGCAAGCTTCTCAGCAGGCGTTTGGTAAAACGAAAGATCTAACATTATTTAATTATATCTAACGGTTCCTTCAGAATTTGTTGAGTCACCTAGAGTTGCCTTATGTGCTATGCCGTAAGTGCTTCTAGCGAGAATGCGAAATTCTGAGGTTTGAATCGTAAGTCATGAATAAAAAGTAGCTTAGGTATTTGTTTTAAAGTGAATGTGGCAAAAAAAGCGGCAATCTTTTATACAAATACATCTTAGCTTATCAGGTGATAGTAAAATGTTATCTGTTTTTGTTCTATCAAGTTGTTGAAATTTAAGTCTAATATTTTTATTGGCATTAAATTTAAAACTTGGCATACAACTTGTATCTATATAATCAGAAATGATTAAACAGTTCATAAATCCTCATTTGGGGGTTTAGCAAGTAATTTACGGTCAGTGCTTATCCATATGAGAGTAAAGCTGGCCGCTTCGCAGAAAGCTTGCGAACTCATAAGGAGAGCAAAATGGCTATCAATGTAAGTACCAACGTGTCGGCTATGACAGCGCAACGTTACTTAAATAAAGCCTCTAATGACCTAAATACTTCTATGGAGCGTTTGTCATCAGGGCATAAAATTAACAGTGCTAAAGATGATGCAGCGGGTCTGCAAATATCAAATCGACTGACGGCTCAATCCAGAGGTCTGGATGTAGCAATGCGAAATGCTAATGATGGTATTTCTATTGCTCAAACCGCGGAAGGTGCGATGAATGAGTCAACTAATGTAATGCAGCGTATGCGTGACTTGGCGATTCAATCTTCAAACGGTACTAACTCACCGGCAGAACGTGAAGCATTGAATGAAGAGTCTATGGCACTTCAAGACGAACTAAACCGTATCGCAGAAACCACATCGTTCGGTGGTCGTAGACTACTAAATGGTACGTTTGGTGAAGCCTCTTTCCAGATTGGTTCAAATTCTGGTGAAGCAATGATCATGGGTCTAACGAGCGTTCGTGCGGATGATTTCCGTATGGGTGGTACTACGTTTGATTCAGAAAATGGCAAAGGCAAAGACTGGCAAGTTCCAGCGAATGCTCAAGACTTAAAACTTGAGTTTAAAACCAAATCAGGCGAAGAGATTATTCTCGATATCAACACTAAAGCTGGTGATGATATTGAAGAACTAGCGACTTATATTAATGGTCAATCTCATCTTGTTAACGCTTCTGTGACGGATGATGGCCGTATACAGATGTTTGTTGCTGAGCCTGATTTAGAAGGCTCTATGTCAATCTCTGGTGGTTTAGCATCTGAGCTGGGTATTAACAGTGAAGGTCGTAAGACATCAGTTCAAGATATTGACTTAACAAGTGTTGCCGGTTCTCAAAATGCGATTAGCATTTTAGATTCAGCATTGACTTATGTTGATTCACAACGAGCTGACCTTGGTGCGAAACAGAACCGTTTAAGCCACAGTATTAATAACTTGGCTAACGTTCAAGAGAATGTTGAAGCGTCAAACAGCCGTATTAAAGATACTGATTTTGCGAAAGAAACAACGCAAATGACGAAATCACAAATATTGCAACAGGCAGGTACTTCGATACTTGCTCAAGCAAAACAGTTGCCTAACTCTGCGATGTCACTATTGCAATAGTTATTGGTTGAACTTGTTGCTAATGCCCAGACGTGAGCGATGCAACAAGGGATACTGGCAAGCATATTTACTTGAATGATTAGCTCTCTCATCTCTCACCGCTTGTCATTTTGACGGTAGATATGCACTCGGTCTGACGAGAATATGTTCATTTCTCGATGATCTCCACATAGGATCTGATGACCAACTAGCCCCGGTTCTCTCAAAGGAAAAGGGGCTTTTTCCTTTCTGTTATACGCTACTTTCAAGTTTCTCCCTCTTCATTCATTCCAAGCTAACTTCTATTTACTCCCAGTTAACTTCTTTTTACTCGATTATTTCTTCTATTTTTGTTTGATAACTCGCCTAAAAATTTCTTATAGATAAATCCATAGATTTAAATTAAAAATAACGTCATTTTAAGTGGTTGATTTTTAAGGTTTAAATAATTTTTATGATTTTTATTAAAATTTTTCTAAAGGTCTGGGTTTTTGAGCCGTTATTAAAAGTAACTTTGAGAGAACTACTTGGTTTTTCGAGACGTCGGAAACCGCAATATCGAAAAATCAATTGGAGAAATCACCATGGCAGTGAATGTAAATACAAACGTATCAGCAATGACAGCGCAACGTTACCTAAACAACGCGAACAGTGCTCAACAAACCTCAATGGAGCGTCTAGCTTCTGGTTCTAAGATTAACAGTGCAAAAGACGATGCGGCAGGTCTACAAATCTCTAACCGCTTAAACGTTCAAAGCCGTGGTCTTGATGTAGCAGTACGTAACGCGAATGACGGTATCTCTATTGCACAAACTGCTGAAGGTGCAATGAATGAAACGACAAACATTCTGCAACGTATGCGTGACTTGTCACTACAATCTTCAAATGGCTCTAACTCAAAATCTGAACGTGTGGCTATTCAAGAAGAAGTAACGGCGCTAAACGATGAATTGAATCGTATCGCAGAAACGACGTCTTTCGGTGGTAACAAACTACTGAACGGTACACACGGTACTAAATCATTCCAAATCGGTGCGGATAATGGTGAAGCAGTAATGCTTCAACTGAAAGATATGCGCTCTGATAACACTGAAATGGGCGGCGTTAGCTACCAAGCTGAAAACGGCAAAGGTAAAGACTGGAACGTTCAATCAGGCTCAAACGATTTAACTATCTCGCTAACAGACAGCTACGGTAATGAGCAAGAGCTTCAAATTAACGCTAAAGCAGGCGACGATATTGAAGAACTAGCAACGTACATCAATGGTCAACAAGACCTAGTAAAAGCGTCAGTAAGTGAAAAAGGTGAACTGCAAATGTTCGCTGGCAACAATAAAGTTGACGGTGAAGTGTCGTTCTCTGGTGGTCTTGCAGGTGAACTAGGCATGCAAGATGGCAAACAAGTAACTGTTGATACTATCGATGTAACATCGGTAGGCGGTGCTCAAGAATCAGTAGCTATTATTGATGCGGCACTGAAATACGTAGATAGCCACCGAGCTGAACTGGGTGCATTCCAGAACCGTTTCGACCACGCTATCAGTAACTTAGACAACATTAACGAAAACGTAAATGCTTCTAAGAGCCGTATTAAAGATACCGACTTCGCGAAAGAAACGACTCAGATGACTAAGTCTCAGATCCTTTCTCAAGCATCAAGCTCGATTCTTGCACAAGCGAAACAAGCGCCTAACTCAGCGCTAAGCTTACTAGGTTAATAAACTGACTAGGCTAATACGTTAAAACTATTAGTAATAAGCTTTCCACAGAATTAGCTCGTGGTGAGAGATGAGCGTAAAAGGAACCCAGCTTCGGCTGGGTTTTTTATTGCCTATAATTTAAGTAGTGGCTGCTTGTGAATTAGGATAAATATAAGAGAAAAGAGTATTAAGATGGCGTGATCGGTTTCTTCAGGGCTGAGCGATTGATTATCTAGATAAAGATCACACTTTAGTCATTGATGAAAAAGAATACGAAAAAAAACACTTTTTTTTCTAAAGCTTCTAATAAAGAGGCCGTTAAAGGGATTGAGAGAAATGAGATGTACCAATGTGAGGTGAGAGACTCGGAGGTACATCAGACAAATTGTAGTGTACGAATGAGAGGTGAGAGTCTCTGAAGTACATGAAAATGCCTAAAGGAGATCAATCATGGCAATAAACGTAAGCACTAATGTGTCTGCAATGACCGCACAGCGTTTTCTTAATAGCGCTGCTGAAGGTACACAAAAATCGATGGAGCGTCTGTCTTCTGGCTATAAAATTAATAGCGCAAAAGATGATGCTGCGGGCCTACAAATATCTAACCGTTTAAACTCGCAAAGTCGCGGTCTGGATATGGCTGTGAAAAACGCAAATGATGGTATCTCTATCGCACAGACAGCTGAAGGTGCAATGAATGAGTCTACTAACATTCTTCAACGTATGCGTGACCTATCTCTACAATCCTCTAACGGCTCAAACAGCAAGTCTGAGCGTGTTGCTATCCAAGAAGAAGTTTCTGCCCTAAATACAGAACTTAACCGTATTGCTGAAACCACATCTTTTGGTGGTAATAAGCTATTAAACGGTACTTACGGTAGCCAATCATTCCAAATCGGTGCTGACTCTGGTGAAGCTGTACAACTTGCTATTGGTAGCATGCGTACTGATACTTCTGCTATGGGTGGTAAGAGCTATGCTGCTGAAGAAGGTCAAGATGCTTCTTGGCGTACAGCTGCAGGTTCTGATCTGACAATGACTTACAACGATAAGTTTGGTGAAGAGAAAGAGATCACTATCAATGCTAAAGCTGGTAATGATCTTGAAGAACTTGCTACTTACATCAACGGTCAGAGTGAAGACGTAAAAGCATCTGTAGGTGAAGACGGTAAACTGCAAATGTTTGCTTCTAACCAAAAAGTGGATGGTGAAGTTGAGTTTGGCGGTAGCCTTGCTGGCGAACTGAGCATCGGTGATGCGAAAGAAGTAACGGTAAATGACATTGACGTAACATCAGTTGCTGGTTCTAATGAAGCGGTTTCTATTATCGATGGTGCATTGAAGTCAGTAGATAGCCAACGAGCTTCTCTTGGTGCATTCCAAAACCGTTTTGATCACGCGATCAGCAACTTAGATAACATCAACGAAAATGTTAATGCATCTAAGAGTCGTATCAAAGATACCGATTACGCAAAAGAAACAACAGCGATGACGAAGTCTCAGATCTTACAACAGGCGAGTACTTCAATTTTGGCACAAGCTAAGCAGTCACCGTCTGCAGCTCTAAGCTTATTGGGCTAAACTTACCTAAGGTAAGCTAGTCAATAGAGGCTTATAATTGATTGAATGAGTTTCTATTGTTAGCTCATAAGGCGGAAGGGAGATTGTTATGGAAATATCATCCTACACATCGAACGTCCAGCCTTACGGCTCACCAAGTGGCACTAAACTTGCTAGCGATGAAGGTAGTAGTGCGCCAAGTGTTTCAAAACTGAAAGACGTTACGTCTTCCGAAAAGGTAGAAAAACCGAAAGATAATTCTACTGAAACTGCGATTCAATTAGCTCAAAATAGACAAGAGTTAAATAAAGAAGAGCGAGTTAGGATGGTAGAAAAAATGAATGAATTTATTTCTTCTATCAATAAAGGTGTAGCATTTAAAGTAGATGAAGAGTCAGGTAGGGATGTCGTTACGATTTATGAAGCGACTACTGGTGATATTATTCGCCAGATTCCTGATGAAGAAATGCTTGAAATATTAAGGCGCCTAGCAGCCCAAACTGCCAATACTGGTTTATTGGCGGCTAAGGTATAAGTCGTATAATTGAGGTGATTTGATGAGTTTAGGCCCTATGGGGATGTCGTCTGGCATGGATATTAATTCCATGGTCAGCAAAATTGTTGATTCGGAGCGTGTGCCTAAACAGCAACGTATCGACAATGAAAGAACGCGAATAGACTCGAGTATTAGTGCCTATGGAAGACTCAGAGAATCTCTGGATTCGATGAAAGATCTGATGACAAACTTTCGTCAGGAAAAAGCGTTTGCAGTAAGAACGGTTGAAAGTACTGATGAAGGTGTTGTCTCAGCGACTGCAACTACAGATGCGATAGCAGGTAAATATGCCATCGATGTGTTGCAGCTTGCTCAAAGCCATAAAGTGGCTTCAGAAGCGTTATCTGAAGACACGAAGTTTGGTCCTGGCAAGCTGCAGGTTTCGCTTGGTGAAAAAAGCTTTGATGTACAAGTCGGTGATCGCTCTAAGCTTATCGACATTGTCAGAGGAATAAACGGCGCTACGGAAAATCCAGGCGTCCGTGCATCTGTTATTAATGACGTGGAAGGCCCTCGCTTAATTGTTGCATCAAACTTATCTGGGAAAGATCATCAAATCAGCATTAATGTTGAATCTGAATCAGGTAACCCACTTAAAAAGCTTGAGTATAAAACACTAGAAGAGCGTGTTAATGATTTAGAAAAGGCGCGCTTATCTGCACAAGAAGTCCTATTAAAAACACCTGCGGGTATTGCTAAAGATGCAATCGACGAGGTGGCTCCGGAAAATGCCGTTGACGAAAATGGCAATCCTATACCTAAAGATCCTAACGCGACAGAAAATGCCACAGATCCGACTGATGGATCTAATCTCAACGACGCGAGTGATCCAAATGATCTTAGCTACGGTCAAGCTGCGGCACTTGCTGGTCAGCAGGCAATTGATGCTGCTGCTATTGCTTCCGTTATGCCAGAAGATAACATTGGTGGCTGGACAGAAACGGCATCAGGTACATTATTAGATTCATATCATACGCCTGAATTAGAACTTGATGAAAAAGCCATTGAAAAGGCTTCTGATGTCCCTGGGTGGTCAAACACTGCATCAGGTACATTAACTGATTCTTATGTCACACCTAAAGAAGCTCAGCAAAAGCTCGAAGCAGAGCAGGCTCGAATCGAAGAAAAACTTGCAGAAGAAAGCGCTCAACTTGCTGAAAAAGTGGAAAAAGGTGAATTAACACCAGAACAAGCTAAGCAGATTGAACGTGCAAAGTTAGATCCGGAAGAAAGACAGTTACTTGAAGAAGTCGATCAAGCACAAGATGAATTGGCAAAAGCTCAAGAATCTTTTGATACATACAATGGCATGTCTGAAGTACAGTCTGGTCAAGATTCAATGGTTGTGATGGATGGTGTGGCTCAGCTTTCAAGTAATAACAACATTATTGAAGATGCCGTTGATGGTATTGATATTACCGTTAAAGGCACAACACCCAGAGATAAGGCTCCAGCTGAAATTGGAGTTGAGTACGATCGCTCAAGTGTTCGACAAGATATTGAAAGCTTTGTTAACTCTTATAATCAGTTTTACCAAGTTTCTAAAAACTTATCTGGAGTGGATCCGGCGACAGGTCAAAAAGGACCTTTATCTGGTGACAGCACTGTGCGTAATGCAGATTCACGCCTAAAAGGTGTATTTTCTACTAACATTGAACAAGCGCCTGAAAATCTAAAATCTCTAACTGAATTTGGTATTACAACCACTCGTCAAGGTACTTTAGAGATCAACCACGACATGCTTGATCGCCAGCTAAACAATAACTTTGACAAGCTTGGTGAGTTTTTTGGTGGCAATAATGGATTTGCTAAGCGCGTCGAAGATGCCATACAGGGCATTACTGGGATTACCGGTTCAATTCGTACTCGTGAAAAAAGCTTACTGGAACAAAATTACCGCTTAGCCGATGACCAAGGGGCACTTGACCGCCGCATGGATAGCTTGGAAAGCCGTACTCATTCAAAATTTACCGCGATGCAAGATGCGACCAGCAAAATGCAGTCACAACTTGGCAGCATGATGAGTGCAATGTAGGTAAAGCATGAAGAGTGAATTAGAAGAACTTTGTGAGCTAGATCGACAAATATTTGCTAAGTTTGAAATTAGTGAAATAAACACTGAAGAAATTACTCAGCTTGTCGATAACAGGGAACAGTTATTGCAAAAGGTACTTCAGTTATTGGGTTCATTCCCTGAAGTAAAGCAAAGCTCTGATTGGTTTGATGCAATAAGCCGAACCAAAAAATTAGTTGAATTGATGCAGTCAGAAACCAGTCGAGTGGGAAAAACACTCCATAAATATCGACATGGAAATAAATCGGTTCAGCAATATAAAAAGTTTTTATAAAAGAGGGTTACTATGCGCGGTTCTTTACAAGCATATAAAAAGGTATCAGTGGATAGTCAGCTAAGTGCTGCTTCACCCCATAAGATTGTTCAAATGCTAATGGCTGGTGCTATTGAGCGTTTAATCCAAGGCAAAGCTGCTATGCAAGCTGGTAATATTCCAGTAAAAGGCGAACGCTTAGGTAAGGCTTTAGACATCATAATTAGCCTGCGTAGCTGCCTTTCTATGGATGATGGTGGTGATATCGCCAAAAACTTAGATCAACTATATGAATTTATGATCACGCAAATATCAGCAGCTAATCATCAGAACGATCCTCAGCCGATTGATGATGTTATTGATATTATCCGCGAAATTAAAGGCGCATGGGACCAAATTCCGAACGAGTTCCATAACCTGACATCTGCCGAAGTTGGCATATAAAGAAATTTAAAGTTCCAACCAAGCTCACATCAGCTAATTGCTTGGTTGCCTTATTTTTTTATTCAAATAAAATAGAAGCCATTAGATAGCCTAATGGCTTTTTTTCGTTGCTGATTTTCATAAATTGTCTATCGTTAACCATAACCTATGATTTCTTCATTAATTTATAGATAACGTTGTCCATGTTTTCTGCATCGCACCAATTATTAAGGCAATAAATCCTACTTATGCAAGGTTTGGCAAAACTGCTTGTTATCGATGATGACTCTAACAATCGTCGAAACTTAAGCACTATATTAGAGTTTGTAGGAGAGAGCTGCGAAGTAATCAGCTCTGAACAAGCTAATGAGATCGATTGGTCTCATATTTGGGCTGGCTGTATCATAGGCTCAATGAAGGACAATAAGTTCAATTCTCTATTTAGTGAGCATCTCATTCATGCTCACCATATACCTTTGCTTATCGTTAGTAAGAATAACCACTCGGTTGATGACCTTCCCAATTTTGTTGGTGAACTAGAGCTGCCTTTAAATTACCCTCAGGTGAGTGATGCTCTTAGGCATTGCAAAGACTTTCTTGGTCGTAAAGGTGTTCAGGTCGTTTCGTCTTCGCGAAAAAACACATTGTTTCGTAGCTTAGTTGGACAAAGCTTAGGTATTCAAGACGTTCGCCATTTAATTGAACAAGTGTCTTCAACTGAAGCTAATGTGTTGATTTTAGGCGAGTCTGGCACGGGTAAAGAAGTTGTCGCGCGTAATATTCATTACCATTCGCCTCGTCGTTCTGGTCCTTTTGTTCCGGTGAACTGTGGCGCAATTCCACCTGATCTACTTGAAAGTGAGCTATTTGGTCATGAGAAAGGCGCATTTACCGGGGCAATCACCTCGCGTAAAGGTCGTTTTGAACTAGCAGATGGCGGCACACTATTTTTAGATGAAATCGGTGATATGCCGATGGCGATGCAAGTTAAGTTATTACGTGTATTGCAGGAGCGTAGCTTCGAGCGAGTCGGTGGTAACAATACAATTAAAGCGAATGTACGTGTTATTGCCGCAACTCATCGTAATCTAGAAAACATGATTGATGATGAGTCTTTCCGTGAAGATTTATACTACCGTATTAATGTCTTCCCGATAGAGATGCCAGCGCTTAAAGATCGCAAAGAAGATATACCTCTGCTTTTACAAGAGTTGATGACACGTATGGAAGCAGAAGGCAGTCTGCCAATTTGTTTTACTCCGCGTTCTATTAATTCATTGATGGAGCATGATTGGCCAGGCAATGTACGTGAATTGGCTAACCTTGTTGAACGTATGGTGATCTTGTATCCAAATAGCTTAGTGGATGTAAACCACTTACCAACTAAGTATCGATACAGTGATATCCCTGAATTTCAGCCAGAGCATCATGCATTTGCGTCAGAGGAAGAGCTAGAGCAAGATGCACTTGCGGATATCTTCTCTGAAAGTTTTAGCTTCGATCAGTCTGATGAGCTTGTTGATCATGTTAATGCTCCGCAAGAGTTGCCACCTGAAGGTGTTAACTTGAAAGAGTTATTGGCAGATTTGGAAATCAACATGATTAATCAAGCATTAGAAGCGCAAGGCGGAGTCGTTGCAAGAGCTGCTGATATGCTGGGCATGCGACGTACAACCTTGGTTGAAAAAATGAGAAAGTATAATTTGCAGCGTTAATCTTCGGAAGCGAATGCACAGAACAGCTGCGAGTTTGAATGAATAAACTCATAGTCAAGTTCTTGTCGCATAGCTAACTCTGTGATAAATATACAAAATAGCCTGGTATGCTTTTTGCGTGTCAGGCTATTCTAGTATTTGAGGCAAATTTCCGACATGCATGAACTGAACGAATCAGAAAACCAGTCCCATTTAGATTCTGTAGAGCAACAGGTAGAGCGTTATAAGCAAGTTTTGGATGTAATGCCTGCTGGAGTGATCTTGCTGGATACTCAAGGTGAGGTAAGAGAAGCAAACCCTGAAGCTCACCGAATTCTCGGTGTGCAATTAGTCGGAGAGAAGTGGTTCTCTGTCATTCAAAGTGCTTTTGATCCTAAAGATGATGATGGTCATGAGATTTCGTTGAAAAATGGGCGGAAAGTTAGGTTAGCCATTTCAGCTTCAGCAACTGGACAGTTGATTTTAATTACAGATCTTACAGAAACTCGTTTATTACAGTCTAGGGTCAGTGATCTACAGCGATTATCTTCTTTAGGGAGAATGGTCGCGTCTTTGGCTCACCAAGTACGCACCCCTTTATCGAGTGCTATGCTTTATGCATCGAACTTAGCTGCGCCTAATTTGCCTCCTTCAACAAAAGAACGTTTTCAGTCTAAGCTAATGGATCGGCTTCATGACTTAGAAAAGCAAGTCAATGATATGTTGTTGTTTGCAAAGGGTGGAGATAATAAAGTAGTGAAACCTTTCACTATTTC
Organism: Vibrio gallaecicus; assembly: GCF_024347495.1. Lineage (NCBI taxonomy): Bacteria > Pseudomonadati > Pseudomonadota > Gammaproteobacteria > Vibrionales > Vibrionaceae > Vibrio > Vibrio gallaecicus. The sequence goes on from NZ_AP025490.1 coordinate 906,824, forward strand.
GGATTTGGTTGCTGAATTTCACCCGATGGTGGAAACATCACTCAAAAGTAACTTAATAGATTATTGTCAAGAAGTTGAGCATGAAGAAACACAGCTCTTTGGGAATGTGAATGCTATCGCTTCAGCTTTAAGTAACTTACTCCTTAATGCGATACAAATATCAGGAAAAGAAGCACAAATTGATGTGTTTTTTAGACCGGTTAACGGAGAGCTTAAAATCTCAGTACAAGACAGTGGCCCTGGTGTTCCCAAAGAATTGCAAAGTAAAATCATGGAACCGTTTTTCACAACCCGCTCTCAAGGTACAGGGTTAGGTCTCGCTGTTGTACAAATGGTCTGTCGAGCTCATGAAGGTCGATTAGAGTTAATATCAGAAGAAGGGGATGGTGCGTGCTTTACCATGTGCTTACCACTTGAACGATCAACTTCTGAAAATCAGTAACCCCATTAATTGAATTAATACTGGAGAATCACATGGCGCAAAGCAAAGTGTTAATCGTAGAAGATGATGAAGGTCTTCGCGAAGCTCTCATAGATACTCTAGCCCTTGCTGGTTATGAGTGGTTGGAGGCTGACTGTGCAGAAGATGCTCTAGTGAAACTGAAGTCTAACCCTGTCGATATTGTTGTGTCAGATGTACAAATGGCAGGGATGGGGGGCTTGGCTCTTTTACGCAATATCAAACAACATTGGCCAAATCTACCCGTTCTATTAATGACAGCGTATGCCAATATTGAAGATGCTGTAGCTGCGATGAAAGAAGGCGCTATTGACTACATGGCCAAACCATTTGCTCCTGAAGTCTTGCTGAATATGGTGAGTCGATACGCACCAGTCAAATCAGATGATAATGGGGATGCCATTGTTGCTGATGAAAAGAGCATAAAGCTTCTAGCGTTGGCTGATAAAGTGGCTAAAACTGATGCTAACGTCATGGTGCTTGGTCCTAGTGGTTCAGGTAAAGAGGTTATGTCTCGCTATATTCATAATGCTTCTAATCGAAAAAATGGTCCTTTCGTTGCAATCAACTGTGCGGCTATACCTGACAACATGCTTGAAGCCACTTTATTCGGCTATGAGAAAGGTGCGTTTACAGGGGCGATTCAGGCTTGCCCAGGTAAGTTTGAACAAGCACAGGGCGGCACTATTTTACTGGACGAAATCAGTGAAATGGATTTAAACCTACAAGCTAAATTATTACGTGTTTTACAGGAACGCGAAGTTGAAAGGTTAGGTAGCCGTAAAAGTATAAAACTTGACGTTAGAGTTCTGGCAACCAGTAACCGAGATTTAAAGCTGTATGTTTCAGAAGGAAACTTCCGAGAAGATTTATACTATCGCTTGAATGTATTCCCACTGTCGTGGCCTGCTCTTTGCGAGCGAAAAGGTGATATTAAGCCACTGGCATTACATTTGGTTGAGCGAAACTGTACGAAATTGGGACTACCTGTTCCTTCTATTTCTGAAGATGCTATTGTTAAATTAGTCAATTATCCGTGGCCTGGAAATGTTCGCGAACTCGATAATGTCATTCAACGAGCACTTATCTTATGTGAGCAGTCAAATATTACTGGGGAACATATTCTGCTTGAAGGTGTAGATTGGCAAGATGCTAGCAGCTTACAGCTTGTGGTTGAAGGCGGTGATATAGCCACTCCTAATATTATGCCTGTTGCCGAAGCTAGCGCAGTACCTAAAGGGTTATCTTCAAGCGAGGGGCTTGGTAACGAGTTGAGAGATCAAGAATATGCCATTATTTTGGAAACCTTGATCGCCTGTAATGGTAGAAGAAAAGAAATGGCAGAAAAGTTAGGTATTAGCCCTCGAACGCTGCGCTATAAATTAGCCAAAATGCGTGATGCTGGCATTGATATACCTAACTAGCCAGTAAACTTGGTGTATCACCTATTTTATTCATGTAGTACGATAGTGTGTTCAATCATTAGTGGCACATAAATTGCTCCGTCAATAATACAACAGAAGCAAATGGTCAGAATTTTGACCTTTGAGGTAGAAGATGAGAATAGATGGTTTACAGGGTGAAATGCAGGCCATGATGGTCGAAGCTGCAAATACTCGCCCGACAGCTACAGGACAAGCCGCAGGCTCAGACTTCGGCAATATGCTGACAAGTGCTATCAACAACGTCAATTCTCTACAGAAAGCCTCTGGAGCACTTCAAACGCGCTTTGATAGTGGCGATGAAAGTGTTTCTTTGTCTGATGTTATGATTGCTAGAAACAAATCAGGTGTAGCTTTTGATGCGACTATCCAAATTAGAAATAAATTGGTGGAATCGTACAAAGAGCTAATGAATATGCCGGTATAAGTTGGGTAGTATATAGTGGCAGATGATAATCAATCGACAGATTTAGCAGTAAATGACGCTGGTGAGCATGGGCTGGTGGCAGGTTCTGACATCGATGGAGAAGGGCAGAACCCTGATCTAGGTGAAAGAAGCTCATCTAAATTCGATATGGCAGTTGGTGATCTCGATTTGCTTCGCCAAGTGGTATTAGTGCTTTCTATTTCTATTTGTGTCGCACTGATCGTCATGCTTTTTTTCTGGGTAAAAGAACCAGAAATGCGCCCTCTTGGTGCTTATGAAACAGAAGAGCTTATTCCTGTATTAGATTACCTCGATCAACAAAAAATTGAATACTCACTTGATGGAAATACTCTGTCTGTTCCCGCGAGTGAATACAATAGCCTTAAATTAGACATGGTTCGCGCTGGTCTAAACCAAGAGAAAAATGCTGGAGACGATATCTTAATGCAGGATATGGGTTTCGGAGTTTCTCAACGTTTAGAACAAGAACGCTTAAAGCTTAGCCGAGAGCGACAACTTGCTAAAGGCATTGAGCAAATGAAGCAAGTTCGTAAAGCTCAAGTCCTATTAGCATTACCGAAACAAAGTGTTTTTGTTCGTCATAATCAAGAAGCTTCAGCATCTGTTTTCTTAACATTAAAAACAGGTACTAACCTAAAGCAGCAGGAAGTCGATTCTGTTGTGGATATGGTAGCAAGTGCTGTTCCTGGTATGAAAACCTCTCGCATTACTGTTACTGATCAGCATGGACGTTTATTGAGTTCTGGTTCTCAAGACCCAGTTTCTTCGGCTCGCCGTAAAGAGCATGAGCTGGAACGAAATCAAGAGCAGGCGCTGCGCGAGAAAATTGATTCCGTGCTTATCCCTATTCTTGGTTTTGGAAACTATACCGCCCAAGTAGATATTGAACTCGATTTCAGTGCGGTGGAACAAACGAGAAAACGTTTTGATCCAACAACCCCTGCAACACGAAGTGAATACACGCTAGAAGATTACAACAATGGAAGCACTGTAGGTGGTGTACCTGGTGCGTTAAGTAACCAGCCTCCGGCTGATGCTTCTATCCCGCAAGATGTCGCGCAAATGAAAGATGGCTCGGCAATGGGACAAGGTTCAGTACATAAAGAAGCTACACGAAACTTCGAGCTGGATACTACAATTAGCCATGAACGTAAACAAAGTGGCACGGTAAACCGCCAAACAGTTTCGGTTGCCATTAAAGATCGTCAATCCATAAACCCAGATACTGGTGCGGTAGTACATACACCACTAAGTGACAGCGAAATTAATGCAATTAAACAGGTGTTAATTGGAACGGTTGGTTTCAGCGAAGGGCGAGGTGACTTACTTAACGTACTAAGCGTGCAATTTGCACCAATGGAATCTGAAATTATTGATGATGTTCCAATTTGGGAGCATCCAAACTTTAATGACTGGGTTCGTTGGTTTGCGAGTGCCTTAGTCATCATCGTTGTGATTCTAGTTCTGGTTCGTCCTGCTATGAAGAAACTGCTTAACCCAGCAGACGATGAAGACGATGAAATGTACGGTCCTGATGGCATGCCAATTGGTGCTGATGGAGAAACGAGCTTAATTGGCGGTGATATTGAAGGTGGTGAGCTATTTGAATTTGGCTCAAGCATCGATTTACCAAACTTGCATAAAGATGAAGATGTTCTGAAAGCAGTTAGAGCACTTGTAGCAAATGAACCAGAGCTAGCGGCTCAAGTAGTTAAGAATTGGATGGCAGATGGCTAACGAAATTGTTGAACAAGCGGAAGGCGGTGAAGTCGTTGAAGCGGGAAGTGTCGATATCGCCTCAATATTGGGCGATGAGCGCGCAGCGATTTTATTACTGAGTCTTAATGAAGAAGATGCAGCTGGCATTATTCGTCACCTTGAACCGAAACAAGTTCAGCGTGTAGGTAGTGCGATGGCTCGTGCTGCTGACTTATCGCAAGAAAAAGTGGGTGCTGTTCACCGAGCTTTTCTAGACGATATTCAAAAATACACAAATATTGGTATGGGCAGCGAAGACTTTATGCGTAATGCATTGGTGGCTGCATTAGGTGAAGATAAAGCAAATAACCTTGTTGATCAGATCTTACTTGGAACAGGGTCGAAAGGTCTTGATTCATTGAAATGGATGGACCCGCGTCAGGTGGCAAGCATTATCATTAATGAGCACCCGCAGATCCAAACCATTGTTTTATCTTACTTAGAGTCTGATCAGTCGGCTGAAATATTATCTCAATTCCCTGAACGTGTTCGTTTAGATTTGATGATGCGTATTGCGAACTTAGAAGAAGTTCAGCCATCAGCTCTTGCTGAACTGAACGAAATCATGGAGAAACAGTTTGCTGGTCAAGCTGGTGCTCAAGCCGCGAAAATTGGTGGCCTGAAAGCGGCTGCTGAAATCATGAACTACATGGACAACAACGTTGAAGGGGTGTTGATGGATCAAATCCGCGATCAAGACGAAGATATGGCGACTCAAATTCAAGACCTTATGTTTGTCTTTGAAAACCTTATTGAAGTGGACGATCAGGGTGTTCAGAAATTGCTGCGTGATGTGCCTCAAGATGTCCTTCAAAAAGCACTTAAAGGTGCAGATGATGGGTTGCGTGAGAAGATCTTCAAGAACATGTCTAAACGTGCAGCCGATATGATGCGTGATGATATTGAGGCAATGCCTCCAGTTAAAGTCTCTGATGTAGAGGCGGCGCAGAAAGAGATTCTTGGAATCGCGAGGAAAATGGCAGACAGCGGGGAAATTATGCTGTCTGGTGGTGCCGACGAGTTCCTATAAGTTTAGAAACCTCAAAGCCCCACATGTTGGGGCTTTTCTTTTTATGAAGATACAGAACAACCATACTTGTTGTATTGAATGAAGTAATTCCAATTCACTTAATGAGTATTGAACGACACGAATTTTTTCACACAATTGCTTGATATTAGTTTAAGCACATTTCATTTCTATATAGGTATTCATATGTCAGGTGAGCGAAAACGCGGCTTCCTTCGTCCAGATGAAGATAACACAGTGGCACAGCCTCAAAAGTGGGGGCTACCTGACTACACCTCTGATGCCAATAAAAATGCCAAAGAGACAGCTTTTAACTATGACCCAAGCTGGATGCCGACTGTTGATGAAGCTATTGAAGATGAAGAGCTGATATTAACGGAAGAGCAGATTGAATTGATTAAGCAAGGTGCTTATCAAGAAGGCATGCAGCAAGGGCAAGAAGCTGGCTTTAAGCAAGGTTTTGAAAAAGGTAAAGAAGAAGGTTTTACTGCAGGTCACGCTGAAGGTAATGAAGCAGGAAAACTTGAAGGTGTGACCGCTGGTCAAGAATACATACAACAGCAAGTTGCTATTTTTATGGGGTTAGCCAATCAGTTTGCTCAGCCATTAGAGCTGATGAATGCTCAAGTAGAAAAGCAGTTGGTGGATATGGTATTAACTTTGGTTAAAGAAGTTGTGCATATTGAAGTGCAGACTAACCCCCAAATTATTCTTGATACCGTGAAAGAATCTGTCGAGTCATTGCCTGTTTCTGGGCATGCTATTACCTTGAAACTAAACCCTGAAGATGTACAAATCATACGTTCGGCTTATGGTGAAAGTGAGCTTGATACTCGTAATTGGACTCTGGTTTCAGAGCCAGCATTAAACCGTGGAGATGTACAAATCGAAGCGGGAGAATCCAGTGTAAATTACCGGATGGAAGAGCGTGTACGTAGCGTTATCCAAAGTTTCTGCGGCTCTAACCGTCATCAAGGTCATGAGTAATGCTTGAATTAGCCGAACGCTTAAGCCAATACAAAGTTCAAGGTCTTAAATCACGTCCTATCGCATCAGGTCGTTTAGTGAGAGTTGTTGGCTTAACGCTAGAAGCTACTGGGTGTAAAGCACCTATAGGTAGCTTGTGTCTGGTGGAAACCATGTCAGGAGAAATGGAAGCTGAAGTGGTTGGTTTCTCTGGTGATAACCTTTACCTGATGCCGAGTGAGCAAATTACCGGTATTTTGCCCGGAGCACGTGTGACGCCTGTAACCGCTGAAAGTGGTATTCCTGTTGGTATGGAACTACTTGGACGAGTGATAGATGGTGTTGGTAATCCGCTAGACGGTTTAGGTGCTATTTATACGGAGCACAGAGCGTCATTTAACTCAGACCCTATTAATCCATTGTCTAGAAAGCCTATTTCAGAACCTCTTGACGTTGGGCTGAAGGCAATTAATGGATTGCTCACTGTTGGTAAAGGGCAACGGATTGGTTTGTTTGCTGGGTCCGGTGTTGGTAAGTCTGTGACTCTAGGAATGATGACACGAGGCACTACCGCGCAAGTTGTTGTTGTAGGCTTAATTGGTGAGCGTGGCCGAGAAGTAAAAGAATTTATTGAAGAAATCTTAGGTGAAGATGGACGTAAACGTTCTGTGGTGGTTGCAGCCCCTGCTGACTCATCACCTTTAATGCGATTGAAAGGCTGTCAAACCGCTTTAACAGTTGCAGAATATTTTAGAGACCAAGGTTTAGATGTTTTACTGCTGATGGATTCACTCACTCGTTTTGCACAAGCGCAGCGTGAGATTGCATTATCCGTTGGCGAGCCACCGGCAACGAAAGGTTATCCGCCTTCTGTATTTGCAAAGTTGCCGGCTCTGGTTGAAAGAGCGGGTAATGGTAGTGATGAACAAGGTTCAATAACGGCTTTCTTTACGGTGTTAACTGAAGGTGATGATTTACAAGATCCAATCGCTGATGCATCACGAGCAATCTTGGATGGTCACATTGTTCTTTCGCGTGAAATGGCTGATGCAGGTCATTACCCTGCTATTGATGTTGAGAAGTCGGTGAGTCGTGTTATGCCTCAGATAACAACAGAAGAACACGTCATGATGTCAAAAGCTGTGAGGCAAGTTCTCTCAATATGCCGTAAAAACCAAGATCTTGTTTCAATCGGCGCTTATAAGCCTGGAACCGATCAAGCGATAGACAGTGCATTTACACTAAAGCCACGTCTTGATGATTACTTACAGCAAAAAATGAAAGAAACCGTACCTTACGATATGTGCGTCAATATGTTAAAGCATGTATTAGGAGGGTAGTAGACAATGGATAATGCTTTAGAGTTTTTATTAGAACAAGCGAAAGACAAAGAAAATCAAGCCGTGCTTGCTTTGAATAAAGCGAATTCTGAGCTCCAAGATTATTACAAACAAGTTTCTCAAATCGAGCAATACCGTCTCGATTATTGTCAGCAACTTGTTGATCGTGGTAAATCAGGGTTAACAGCAAGTCAATATGGTCACTTGAATCGGTTTCTAACGCAGTTAGATGAAACCTTATCTAAGCAAAGACAGGCTGAAGGTCACTTTAAAAGCCAAGTTGATAACTGCCAAGAGTATTGGATGGAGTTGCGTAAGCAGCGTAAATCTTATGAGTGGTTACTTGAAAAAAAACAGAAAGAAAAAGCGAAACAGCAAGACCAACGTGAACGGAAGCAGATGGATGAGTTTTCTACATTGCTTTATAGCCGTCGCCGTAACAATTTTTAGAATTCATTTTTTATGACGTTCTGTCCAACTTCCTCCCTACACATTCATTTTGTTTAACTTCTGGCGTATTTCTTGCTTTAACTATCTTTGATACACGCATTTACCTCTTACTTTAAATGCGTCCGACTTTCTTTTCATTGCTTTACTTAATCGTTAGCAGTGACGCGAATAGATAGAGCCAGATATATGAATATAAGCCTTCCTTCAAGTTCGACGAGTCATAAAACCTCTTCATTATTAGAGTCGAATGCTGCTGATATAAAAACAGAAGAAAGTGGCAGTTCTAAAGGTTTCTTTGAAACACTCAAAGAGGCTTTTTCATCGAAGGAAACAAGTTCTAAATCAGATGTAGAATCTGTAAAAAACCAATCAGAAAACAAAGTATCAGAGGGATCAGACGATAGCTCTGAAAAAGTGGCTTCAGATGCTTCCAAAGGAAAACAAAGCGAACAAACTTCAAGTGAAACTGAAGGTGTTGGAAGTAGTAAAAATAAAGGCGAACAACAGCTTACTTCGGATGAATCTGAAGAAACATTGCTTAAACAGGCTAAAAATAATGATGAATCTGAACTGGGTAAGGGTGATGTTAAATCTCAAGCAGCATTAGATTCATCTAACCAGCAGGTTACCTCTGATAATAAAGCACTGAAGACCTCTGAAATAACTAAAGGCGAAGTAGATGAAAGCCTTGTTGGCAAAGATTCTAAAGTTGTATCTGACTCTAAAGGGGAATCAGACTCTAAGACCAAATCAGATCAAGGTTCAGTTTCTCCTTTAAGTAAATATACAACTCAAGGGCAAGGCGAAAGCATCAAAGCGGAAACTGCGGTGAAAGCCTCTGCTGCGATGAATGAAGGTAATAAATTACTTGGTCAGCTCGATGAAGCGAATAAGACACTTCAGCCGCAAGCGAACGGCAAGGCTTTGCCTCAAGTCAGCTCTGAAGGTGGGGGAGTATCAGTACCTATAACGGCATTAGGTAAGTTAGATGCGCAAGCTATGTTGAACCCACAAGCTATGACTAACTCACAAGTTATTAGTTCTTCTAGTGCTGGCGAGGCTGCATCTGTTGCTGGAACGGCAGGTGTACCCCTTAGTACTATTCCTTCAACAAACTTAGACCAGATACTTGTTAAATCCGAGGAGCAGTTAGCGGTAGAAGCGAATGAAAAAGCAATCATGAAGCTGACACAAGGAGCGCCTGTCTCTTCATTAAGTGATCAACAGGTACAGCAATTACTTAATCAGGGCGTGACAATACAACAGCTTGAAGCCAGCTTACAGAATGAAAAAGTGAATGCGGAACTTAACCAAACTTCAAATTTAAGCAGCTCAGCAGCACTGACCGCGAATATGATGCAGTCAGGAAGAACTCCTGAATTATCTGAAAGTGATGCGCAGTTAGTTATAGAAGTTGAGCAGCATACTCAGGCAATTAATCAACTGAATGCCCAAATTAGTATGGCAGAAGCTGTGGTTAATGAATTACAAGTTAAACAAGCGAGTGGAACTGAATTAGTAGCTGAAGAGCAAGTATTGTTAGAGAAAGCAACACAAGACCTTCAAGCGTTGAATGAGCAACTTGTAACTGTAACAGCGCAAGCAAAACAGCTTTATACTGAAGCTTATCAAAAAGGTATTCTTAGCCAAGAATCATATTATCAAGTAGTGGGGAGCCCAAATAATGATAGTGCTGCGGCAGCTGCTGAAAGTGAACTCCCGACCAACGCTATCGCTTGGGGAAGCTCGGCAACTGACGTAAAAGTTACGGCTGAAAATAAAGCGAGTTCGGAAAATTCAATTGCGACAAAAACGGCTCAAACCGGTGTTGCAGCTTCCGTTCAGCAAGCGCTAGCACAAAATGCCTCAGCCGCGGATAAAACGATGGCAGCATCTTCAGCATCAGTTGCGTCTACAAGCCTAGATAATACAGCAGCATTTGCTCAAACAACTCCGTTCAGTGCAGTTCCTGATGCGGCATTAAGTGCAGCAAAATCATCACCTTCAGAGGCAGTTTTAAAAGCGGGCATTAGTGGTGCCGCACTGGCCGGTTTATCTAAAACCACTCAGAAAGATGATGGTAAAGAAGGAACACTAGCGCAGCAAATTGCAGCGGCTTCTGGTCAGCAAGGTATGCCAAGTACCGCACCTACAAGAGCTGAAATTCAAGCTGCTCAACAAGCGCCACTTCAGCTAACGAAAGAACTGGCTAATGAACAGGTTGCTGAAAAGGTTCAAATGATGATGTCGAAGAATTTGAAGAACTTAGATATTCGACTTGATCCACCTGAATTGGGTCGTATGCAAATCCGAATGACGATGAACAATGATATTGCTAACGTTCATTTCACTGTTGCGAATCAGCAAGCGAGAGATATCATCGAGCAAACATTACCTCGTTTAAGAGAAATGCTTGCCCAGCAAGGTTTACAGTTGGCTGAATCATCAGTACAGCAGCAAAGTTCCGGGCAAGGTCAAGACAGATATAACAGCGGTGGAAACGATCAACAATCAGGCGGTAACCGCACAAATGATGGTCAAGGTGGAGAAAACCTTGAGTCTGATGTCAATCTTGAATTGAATGTCGCATCAAAGCGTGATGGAATTAGCTATTATGCTTAAACTAACAAATGTCTTTGTTAAGAAGCGCATACAGATCAACGATTACTACTTTAGAGAATATCATGGCAGATGAACAACAAGCAGATGCACCAAAAGGGAAGAGTAAACTACTCATTATCATAATAGCTGTTGTCGTACTACTTGTTGGTGGCGGTGGCGCAGCATTTTTCTTAATGGGCTCTGATGATTCTTCAAGTGAAGAAAGTGCAACAGAAGAAGTTGTCGTTGCTGCAACAGAACCTGTCGCTTACGTAAATATTCCTCAGCCATTTTTATTTAATGTATCTGGAGATTCTAAAGATCGCTTAGTTCAGATCAAAGCTCAGCTTATGGTGCGCGGTAGTGAAAATGAAGAAATGGCTAAATACCACTCTCCACTAGTAGAAAGTACGTTGCTTGCTACATTTGCCTCTGCCACGGTTGACCAACTTCGTTCGCCAACAGGTCGCATAGAGCTGCGTGATAAAGCAACTGAAGATATTAAAGCAAGCTTAACCCAAGCGGTAGGCAAGCCTGTTATAGAAAAAGTGTTATTCACTGATTTTGTTATTCAATAGGTAACTCGTGACCGATTTATTAAGCCAAGACGAAATTGATGCACTCTTACATGGTGTCGATGACGTTGATGAAGTTGATGATATATTAGAACCCGAAGACGAAAATGCCGTTAACTTCGACTTCTCTTCTCAAGACCGCATTGTTCGTGGTCGAATGCCTACGCTTGAACTTATTAATGAACGTTTTGCACGACATATGCGAATCAGCTTATTTAATATGTTGCGTAAAACAGCCGAGGTTTCGATCAACGGCGTACAAATGATGAAGTTTGGTGAATATCAAAATACATTATATGTACCAACTAGTTTAAATATGGTGCGCTTTAGACCTTTGAAAGGTACCGCTTTGATTACCATGGAGGCTCGTTTAGTTTTCATCCTGGTTGAGAATTTCTTCGGTGGTGATGGGCGATTTCACGCAAAAATCGAAGGGCGTGAATTCACGCCGACAGAAAGACGTATTATCCAGCTTTTACTGAAAATCGTATTTGAAGATTACAAAGAAGCATGGTCTCCAGTAATGGGGGTTGAATTTGAATACTTAGATTCAGAAGTTAACCCAAGCATGGCGAACATTGTTAGCCCTACGGAAGTGATTGTAGTTAGCTCATTCCATATCGAAGTTGACGGTGGTGGAGGCGATTTTCACGTCGTGATGCCTTACTCCATGGTTGAACCTATTCGTGAACTTCTGGATGCTGGTGTCCAGTCGGACAAAATGGAAACTGATGTGCGTTGGAGCAGTGCACTGCGCGATGAAATCATGGATGTTCCGGTTAATTTTCGAGTGAATTTACTTGAACGTGATATTTCATTAAGAGATTTAATGGAGTTGATCCCTGGGGATGTTATTCCAATTGACATGCCGGAACATGCCACCATGTTTGTAGAAGAACTGCCGACTTACCGTGTGAAAATGGGGCGTTCTGGTGAAAAATTAGCGGTTCAAGTTTCTGAAAAAATTCAAAGACCGCATGTAGTAAAAACAGATCTCGCATTCCTAGGCAAAGATATAATGTCTGACCTTGATGGCGATGAAGAAACTGAAGAATAAAGCAAGATTAAATAGGAATTTGTAATGGAACCTAGTGAAGACCAAAAGCTAGCAGACGAATGGGCAGCCGCACTTGGTGAAGACCCAGCAGCACCTTCAATTGATGTGGATGATGTACTAGCAGCGCCCCTTGATGAACTAACAGATTCTTCGACCCCAATTTCTGAAGATGAACGTCGTAAACTGGATACCATTATGGATATTCCAGTCACCATCTCGATGGAAGTTGGGCGCTCTCAGATCAGCATTCGTAACCTTCTTCAATTGAACCAAGGTTCTGTTGTTGAATTGGACCGAATTGCAGGTGAGTCATTGGATGTAATGGTTAATGGTACTTTGATTGCCCATGGCGAAGTCGTTGTCGTCAATGATAAGTTTGGTATCCGTTTAACGGATGTAATTAGCCAGACTGAACGCATTAAGAAACTGCGTTAATGAGCATTCAGCCTCGTTTTAAGTACATGAATCTTCGTGTGCTTATTGGCAGTTTGATGGTATCAATCTCTCCAGCTACTTTTGCTGCCAGTGCTGACTCTTTAGACTTAGCGACCACATTTGGGTCGCTACTTTTCGTTATTGTCTTCATATTGTTTCTTGCTTGGTTACTCAAACGTATGCAAGTCCCGACAATGACGAATCAGCAAGGTTTGTCTATTGTTAGACAAATTGCTGTTGGCACTAAAGAGCGCATTGCGATTGTTCAGGCAGGAGAAGAGCAATTTCTTGTCGGCATTACAGCTCATTCAATTCAATTGATTTCTAAGCTTGATAAACCTCTCACACAGGAGATGCTGGAAAAAAGCGCGTTTTCAAGCCAGCTTTCCCAGCTATTAAAGAAAGATGCTAAAAAGTAACCGTGCCAAAACACTGATTCTGCAATTTTCATTGTGGATGTCGATTTTATTTTCGGCATCGGCTTTTGCTCAATCTGAGTTAGAGACTTCAATCCCAGCGAATGCAGCGGGAGCAAGTTCGATAACCGTCAATGCTCTTAACCAGACTCAAGCTAACTCTCAAACCTTATCAACATCCAGTATTAGTGGTAATGGCGCGGGTATTCCTGCATTCACAATGACGACGAATGCGCAAGGTGGCGAAGATTACTCCATAAACCTGCAAATACTGGCGTTAATGACGATGCTCGGCTTTTTGCCTGCCATGGTTATTTTGATGACATCTTTCACTCGTATTGTTGTTGTGATGTCGATTTTGCGTCAGGCAATGGGTTTACAACAAACACCTTCAAACCAAGTTATTATTGGCATCGCCATATTCTTAACCTTTTTCATCATGTCACCTGTGATTAATCAGGTAAATGAGCAAGCCGTTCAGCCCTATTTGAATGAACAAATCTCAGCAAGGCAAGCATTTGACGTGGCTCAAGAGCCGATCAAAGCCTTCATGTTGAAGCAAACCCGAATAAAAGACTTGGAAACCTTTGTGCAAATATCTGGTGCTGAAGTTACGAACCCAGAAGATGTATCAATGGCGGTGCTCATTCCGGCATTCATTACTTCCGAACTTAAAACCGCATTCCAAATAGGCTTTATGCTGTTCTTGCCGTTTTTGATTATCGACTTGGTGGTGGCCTCAGTGTTGATGGCTATGGGTATGATGATGCTTTCCCCTATGATTGTATCCTTGCCATTTAAATTAATGCTATTCGTGCTGGTGGACGGTTGGAACCTCATATTATCCACGCTCGCCGGTAGCTTCGCCTTGTAGCTGGAGTATTTATGAATCCAGAGATATTTGTCGACCTCTTTCAAGACGCACTATGGATGGTTCTTGTCATGGTGTGCGCAATCATTATTCCAAGCTTGTTGATTGGTTTGATCGTTGCAATCTTCCAAGCTGCAACATCAATTAATGAACAAACATTAAGCTTCTTACCTCGTTTAATCGTGACTTTGCTTGCCCTCATGATGTTTGCCCATTGGATGACGCAAATGATGATGGAGTTTTTCTTTGAGCTTATCGAACGCTTACCCCAGGTTCTGTACTAGCGAATGGAATACCCAACTACGGTTGTTCTCGACTGGCTGGCAAATTACTTTTGGCCTTATACTCGCATCTCAGCAATGCTGATGGTTATGACGGTGACAGGAGCTCGTTTTGTTTCCCCAAGAATCCGACTTTATTTAGGTTTAGCCATAACCTTTGCTGTGATGCCTGCGATTCCTGCTGTACCTCAAGATATTGAATTACTTTCGTTTAAAGGCTTTTTAACGCTCTTTGAGCAAGTCGTCATTGGCGTGGCTATGGGTTTTGTTACCCAGTTCATGATTCAAACTTTTGTTATGCTTGGTCAAATTCTTGGTATGCAATCAAGTTTGGGTTTTGCCTCTATGGTTGACCCCGCAAACGGGCAAAATACGCCCGTTTTAGGCCAATTATTCATGTTCCTCGCGACGATGTTTTTCTTGGCTACTGATGGTCATTTGAAAATGCTGCAGCTGGTTATTTTCAGCTTTACAACTCTACCAATAGGTAGTGGTTCTTTGACTGCAGTTGATTTTCGTGAGCTGGCGGGCTGGCTGGGCATTATGTTCAAAACGGCTTTGGCTATGTCTCTTTCAGGCATTATTGCTCTACTAACCATTAACTTATCGTTTGGTGTTATGACTCGTGCCGCGCCTCAGCTAAATATTTTTGCGTTAGGCTTTTCATTTGCATTGCTAGTTGGTTTATTACTGTGCTGGTATATTTTAGGCGGCTTATATAGCCACTATGAGCTATTCTGGATGCAGGGTGAGCAACAAATTTGTCGCTTGATCCGGTTGAATTGTTAGGAGGCTGAATTGGCAGAGTCAGACGGTCAAGAACGCACAGAAGACGCCACGCCCAAACGCTTGCAACAGGCAAAAGAGAAAGGGCAGGTTGCAAGGTCAAAAGAATTAGCGTCAGCTTCAGTACTTATCGTTGGTGCAATTGCATTGATGTGGTTTGGCGAATCCATGGCAAAAGCGCTATTAGAAATGATGGGGCGTTTGTTTTCGCTGAGTCGAGAAGAGATTTTTGATGTCACAAAATTGCTAGAAATTGCAGGTGGGGCGATGGTTAATCTACTTTTCCCACTTTTCCTTATTCTAATGACACTCTTTGTTGCTGCTGTCATTGGTGCAGCTGGCGTAGGTGGTATTAACTTTTCAATGCAAGCCGCTATGCCGAAAGCATCTAAGTTGAATCCACTCAGTGGCATTAAACGTATGTTTGGTCTGCAAAGTTGGGTTGAGCTCTTAAAATCCATATTAAAAGTGGCGCTTGTATCTGGCGTTGCGATTTATCTTATTCAAGCCTCTCAGGCTGATCTGATGCAATTGAGTTTGGATGTTTATCCGCAGAATATTATCCACGCTCTGGATATCTTACTTAATTTTATTTTATTGATTAGTTGCTCTTTATTGATAGTGGTCGCTATCGATATTCCATTTCAAATTTGGCAGCATGCCGATCAATTGAAAATGACAAAGCAAGAAGTGAAAGATGAATTCAAAGATACGGAAGGTAAGCCAGAAGTAAAAGGGCGTATTCGTATGCTCCAGCGTGAAGCGGCTCAAAGACGAATGATGGCAGATGTGCCTGAAGCTGATGTGATCGTCACTAACCCAGAGCACTTTTCTGTCGCGCTTCGTTATAAGCAAGATAAAGACCGAGCACCAG
Organism: Vibrio gallaecicus; assembly: GCF_024347495.1. Taxonomy (NCBI): domain Bacteria; kingdom Pseudomonadati; phylum Pseudomonadota; class Gammaproteobacteria; order Vibrionales; family Vibrionaceae; genus Vibrio; species Vibrio gallaecicus. The sequence goes on from NZ_AP025490.1 coordinate 922,611, forward strand.
TTGTGGTTGCCAAAGGTGTTGACCATATGGCGATGAAGATTAGAGAAGTCGCTAGAGAGCATGATATATATATTGTTCCGGCACCCCCTTTAGCCCGAGCTCTGTATCATACGACAGAGCTGGAACAAGAAATTCCAGATGGATTGTTCACGGCAGTGGCACAAATACTGGCCTATGTTTTCCAACTAAAACAATACAGAAAGAAAGGTGGTCAGCGCCCTAAATTACAAGATACTAACTTGCCTATACCTCCTGATTTACGTCACTAATTGCTTTGTCATTAATAGCTATATTGGATAGGAATGAAATACTTAATACATTCGTTTCGTTTTTTAATATAAACTCAGCGCCGTTAAATTGACGAAAACAGTGGTATAGAGATTGCTATACCTATGAGCACTTCTTTTCAGCCTCACACATGAGCAAGACATCTCAAATGTGCTCTTAACCGAATTAACCGAGACGTAGCTATAACTTATGAAGTTTTCTTTACCGTTTGCGAATAAGCTTCCCAACATCCCTAACCGAGCGATGCCAGCAATTGGCGCGCCTGTTATGGTGCTTTCAACACTCGCGATGGTTGTATTACCTATCCCAGCTTTTCTGTTGGATATGTTTTTTACCTTCAATATTGCTCTTTCAATGGTTGTGCTTTTAGTGACGGTTTATACCCGTAGACCATTAGATTTTGCCGCTTTCCCTACCGTACTTTTAATTGCAACTCTGTTAAGGCTAGCGCTAAACGTTGCTTCTACACGTGTGGTATTGCTCCATGGTCATGAAGGGGGCGACGCTGCAGGTAACGTTATCGAAGCCTTCGGTAATGTGGTTATCGGTGGTAACTACGCAGTTGGTTTAGTCGTGTTTTTAATCTTAATGATTATTAACTTTATGGTTGTAACCAAAGGTGCTGGTCGTATCTCAGAAGTAAGTGCTCGTTTCACGCTAGATGCGTTACCTGGTAAACAAATGGCGATTGATGCCGATTTAAATGCTGGGCTTATCGACCAAGAACAAGCGCGTACTCGTCGTTTTGAAGTAACCAAAGAGGCTGACTTCTACGGCTCAATGGATGGTGCATCAAAATTTGTAAAAGGTGATGCGATTGCCGGTATCTTGATTCTATTCATCAACATCATTGGTGGGTTGAGTATCGGTATGGTTCAGTTTGATTTAGGTTTTAGAGAAGCAATCGAAATCTATACTTTGCTGACTATTGGTGACGGTCTTGTTGCTCAAATTCCATCGCTACTTCTTTCTATCGCAGCTGCAATGATGGTAACTCGTCAGAATACTGATGAAGATATGGGGCAGCAGTTAGTTTTCCAACTGTTTGATAACCCTAAAGCTTTAATGATCACCGCTGCTATCTTAGGTGTGATGGGTATTGTACCGGGAATGCCACATTTTTCATTCTTAAGCCTTGCTGCTATCGCGGGTGGTTGTGCTTACATGATAGATAGAAAACAGAAAAAAGCAGAAAAAGAGCCGAGTTTACCCGCTGCGGTTGAAGGAGGTGGGGAAGCAGCCTCCCAGAAAGAACTCTCTTGGGACGACGTTCAACCTGTCGATATCATAGGGCTTGAGGTCGGTTATAGACTGATTCCACTTGTTGATCGAGACCAAGGTGGTGAATTGTTGGAACGAGTTAAAGGGGTTAGAAAAAAACTCTCGCAAGATTTTGGCTTCCTAATCCCTGCCGTACATATACGAGACAATCTGGAATTAACGCCAAACAGTTACCGAATTACTTTGATGGGTGTAGCAGTTGGGGAAGCAGAGATCAGACCGGATCAAGAACTCGCAATTAACCCAGGTCAAGTCTATGGCATGATTGACGGTGAACCGACGATTGACCCTGCTTTTGGCCTAGAAGCTGTTTGGATTCGTGAAGAGCAACGAGAGCATGCACAAGCTCTTGGTTATACGGTTGTAGATTCATCAACAGTTCTAGCTACACATCTAAGTCAATTATTGACGAATAATGCTTCTCAGTTGATTGGACATGAAGAAGTTCAGAACTTACTTGAAATGCTGAGTCGCTCGACACCTAAGCTTGTAGAAGGCTTTGTTCCTGACCAATTGCAGTTAGGAGTTGTGGTTAAGGTCCTACAAAACTTGTTAAATGAAGCTATACCTATAAGAGATATAAGAACGATTGTGCAGACGTTGTCAGAGTATTCAAGCAAGAGTCAAGAACCTGACATACTTACAGCTGCTGTGAGAATTTCTTTGAAACGATTAATTGTTCAAGAAATCAATGGTATAGAGCCGGAATTGCCAGTAATTACTCTAATACCTGAATTGGAACAAATCTTGCATCAAACCATGCAGGCGTCGGGTGGTGAGTCGGCTGGTATAGAGCCGGGTCTTGCTGAAAGGTTGCAAACATCACTTAGCCAAGCAACACAAGAACAAGAATTGAAAGGCGAACCAGCGGTGCTACTTACTTCTGGCGTATTACGCTCTACACTCGCCAAATTTGTTAAGAATACGATCCCTAGCTTAAGGGTACTTTCTTATCAAGAAATACCAGACGAAAAACAGATACGAATAGTGCAAGCTGTCGGTAATTAGATCCCCTAAACAATACGGATTATTGAATTGAAAATTAAACGGTTTTTTGCCAAAGATATGAGAACGGCGCTCCTCCAAGTTAAAGAAGAACTTGGCTCGGAAGCTGTGATCATGTCAAACAAAAAAGTCGCTGGTGGGGTTGAAATAGTAGCGGCTATTGATGGTGAAGCGGGTAATTCCTCCTCAAACCCACGTTTAACTCAGCCTCAGAAGCAGCAAGCTCAATACACACAAATGTCTTCATCCGCAGCTACTGCTGCACGTCGTTCATTAGAAGATGACAGAGTGAGCTTGAATGCGAACTCAGAAGCAGGTCGTTCGATGACAAAACGATTTGCCAATATGCTAAAGCAATACAGTAACGGGGCGGATGAAACACAAGAGCATAAAGCGGAGAATGAAGATTCACTTTCAGCTCTTCTAAATCGACAGGCTAAGAGTTCGCACAATGTTGACGGCGCTTTCGGTCATGAATCAGGGTTGGCAAAGCTTATCTCTGAAGATCGTCGTGTTGAGCGTCCCGCTCCACGACTAGATCCAACTCGTTACGACCGAGGTCGTGAATCAAGCCCACAAAAAAGCTCTGATACCGAGATGGAAACGATGCGAGAAGAAATGACGTCTATTCGCCGTTTATTAGAGCATCAAGTTTCCGGACTGATGTGGCAAGAAGTCGAACGCCGTGAACCTTTAAGAGCAATGTTGATCAAACGATTAGAACGCATGGGTGTGTCTTCTGAGCTTGCAGACCAAATGGCCTGCTATATTCCCGAAGATACAAAACCGGCCCGAGCGTGGAAGGCTTTGCTTTCACTAGTTGCAGACCAAATAACGGTTACTCAAAAAGATATTTTGAAGCGAGGTGGCATTGTTGCCTTGCTTGGACCTACTGGTGTAGGTAAAACGACGACAGTTGCAAAATTAGCTGCGCGTGCAGCTATGGAGTATGGCTCAGACAACGTCGCGTTGGTTACAACAGATACTTACCGTATCGGTGCTCATGAACAATTATCAATTTATGGCAGAATTATGGGTTGTCCTGTAAGAGTTGCTAAAGATTCCAGTGAGTTAGCCGATGTAATATATCAGCTACGTAATCGACGACTGATTTTAGTCGATACAGCAGGTATGGGGCAGCGAGATGTTCGTTTATCGGAACAGTTAGATACGCTAATGCAAGAGAGTGGATCTGTGATTCATAGTTACCTAGTTCTCCCTGCTACAGCCCAACGCAAAGTATTGCAAGAGACAATTGAACATTTTAGACGCATTCCTCTTTCGGGATGCATTATGACTAAACTTGATGAATCATTGAGTTTGGGTGAATTCATCAGTGTAGTAATTCAAAATGCATTACCAGTTGCTTACATAGCAAATGGCCAACGAGTTCCTGAAGATATTGTGATAGCACAGCCAAAGTACATGATTGCTAAGGCTAACGACTTGCTTGAAAAATCAACAGAGAATGAACCTCATTACTGGAACAGTGATTCCGAAGGACTCTAGGCGGCGGACAAATATGACTCAAAATATGATACATGATCAAGCTAGCGGCCTCCGTCGCTTAACAAAGCCTTCACTTACTAAAGTAATTGCGGTTACAGGTGGTAAAGGCGGTGTCGGTAAATCGAATGTAACCTTAGGGCTTGCCATTTGTATGGCTCGTCAAGGTAAAAAGGTTATGGTTTTGGATGCTGATTTAGGATTAGCAAATGTAGATGTCATGCTAGGTATTCGTTCTAAACGTAACTTAGGGCATGTACTGGCTGGTGAATGTGAGCTAAAAGACGCAATTGTTGAAGGTCCTCATGGTATTCGAATCATACCTGCGACTTCTGGCGCACAGAGTATGACTGAACTTTCTCACGCTCAACACGTTGGTCTTATTCGTGCATTTGGTTCATTAGAAGATGAAATGGACATCTTATTAATTGATACGGCTGCTGGTATATCTGATATGGTAGTGAGCTTTTCAAGAGCCGCTCAAGATGTTGTTATTGTTGTTTGTGATGAACCTACATCTATTACTGATGCCTATGCTTTAATTAAACTATTAAGCCGAGAACATCAGGTGCAGCGCTTCAAAGTTGTTGCAAATATGGTCAGAAGCTACCGCGAGGGCAGAGAATTATTTGCAAAGTTGACCTTGGTCACAGAGCGCTTCTTGAATGTGAGCCTCGAACTCGTAGCATGTATTCCTTTAGATGATAAAGTACGACAAGCAGTTAAGAGACAAAAGATCGTAGTGGATGCGTTCCCTCGTTCGCCAGCTGCTTTGGCAATTAGCTCTTTAGCCAATAAAGCCTTAACTTGGCCAATTCCAAAAACACCTAGTGGTCATTTGGAGTTTTTTGTAGAAAGATTGCTAAATCGTAATGAATTCTTAGAGGAACCGTTTGGTGAATAAAGCGCTTACTTATGATCAGCATGCAAACCTCAATAGCCAGCAGGCTTTTTTTGAGAAGTACTCTGTGTTGGTTAAACGTATCGCTCATCATTTATTAGGGCGATTACCGCCTAACGTATTAGTTGATGATTTAATTCAAGCAGGAATGATAGGCTTGATTGAAGCTCAACAAAATTATGATGGCTCAAAGGGTGCAAGTTTTGAAACTTACGCCGGTATAAGAATTCGTGGTGCGATGCTTGATGACATCCGCCGTGGAGATTGGGTTCCGAGATCCGTACATAAAAATAATCGCGAAATTAGCAGCGCGATCTCAGAGCTTGAAAGTGTACTCAACCGTGATCCTAGTGACGCCGAAGTGGCTAAGCATATGGGACTTTCACTTGAGCAATACCACAGTGCACTTACTGACATCAATTGTTCAAGATTGGTTGGAATAGAAGATTTAGGGGTGTCGGACGACGCGATATCTCCTAATGATGACTCACATGATAATACTCCTTTTCAAGGTGTTGCCGATGAGTCATTCCGCCAAGCATTAATTGATTCGATAAAACAACTTCCAGAGCGTGAAGGTTTAGTACTTTCGCTCTACTATGATGAAGAATTAAACTTGAAGGAGATTGGGGAAGTATTAGGTGTCAGCGAATCTCGTGTCAGCCAAATATTAAGCCAATCTATGCAGCGTCTACGCACTAAACTAAGTGCATGGACTCAGAACGACTAACAACACTGGTTCTACTCAGTGGAGGCAATTTTGAACAAAAACATGAAAATTCTCATTGTTGATGACTTTTCAACGATGCGCCGTATTGTTAAAAACTTATTACGTGACTTGGGCTTTAATAACACTCAAGAAGCGGATGATGGTTTAACTGCGCTACCAATGCTTAAAAAAGGTGAGTTCGATTTCGTAGTAACTGACTGGAATATGCCAGGAATGCAAGGAATCGACCTATTGAAGCACGTTCGTGCTGATGCTGAACTTAAGCACTTGCCTGTTCTGATGATCACTGCTGAAGCAAAACGTGAGCAAATTATTGAAGCAGCACAAGCTGGCGTAAATGGTTACATTGTTAAACCATTTACAGCTGCAACTCTAAAAGAAAAACTAGACAAGATTTTCGAGCGTTTATAAGCACGGAATACTTGTTTTCAAGGCGCTTCCTAATTAATTGCAAACAGCCATTTATGTAGGCTTATTTAAGAAGCGTAAGAAACATGCGGAGAAAGGCCTGATCAGGATGATTTCATTAGAACAAGCAAAAAAACTGGTGCAGTTGCTTGAAAATCACGAGCAGCAAGAAGCTGACTCTCTTGTTAAAAGCATTTATGAAGATAGTGATAATACGACCCTTCAAGATAATCCAATGCTTCAAGAGATTGGTACGCTTACTCGTGATCTACATGACTCATTAACTCAATTTAACTTTGACGATCGCATGAGTGTTATCGCGAATGACGAAATCCCTGACGCAAGGGATCGCCTTCAATACGTCATAGATAAGACAGAGATTGCTGCCAACAAAACGATGGATGCTGTCGATCGTTGTATGCCAATTGCAGACAACCTTCATGAGTGCTTACTCCAAGTTAGGCCGCAATGGAATGAACTGATGCACGGTCGAATTGAGCTTGCGAAATTCAAAGCTCTATGTCACCGCATTGATGGGTTGTTGGTTCAAGTAGAAGGTGATAGTACCGAACTACGTGGGCAATTAACCGAAATCTTAATGGCACAAGACTTCCAAGATTTAACAGGGCAGATCATTACTAAAGTGATTACCTTAGTGAATGAAGTCGAAGGTCGCTTAGTTGAGATCCTTACTGTCTTTGGGGCAAATCAATCAGAACAGAATACCGATGCAGAGAAAAAAGCATCCATCGAAGCTGAGGGGCCAATTCTAAACCCTGAAGAACGTGAAGATGCGGTTGCATCGCAAGATGAAGTCGATGATTTGTTATCCAGTCTCGGATTTTAAAGGTAACGTATGAGCTACGAATTAGATGAAGACATTCTTCAGGACTTTTTAGTCGAAGCTGGAGAGATTCTAGAATTACTATCAGAACAGTTAGTAGAATTAGAAAATAACCCTGATGATAAAGATTTGTTAAACGCAATTTTCCGTGGTTTCCACACGGTGAAAGGTGGCGCTGGGTTCTTAGCATTGACGGAGCTGGTTGATACTTGTCACGGTGCTGAGAACATCTTCGACATTTTGCGAAATGGTCAACGCAGTGTAACCGCTGGTTTAATGGATACGATGCTTCAGGCACTTGATACTATTAACGTTCAATTTCAAGCTGTGCAAGATAGAGAGCCTTTGGTTCCTGCTACTCAAGAGTTACTTGATGAGCTTCATCGCTTATGCAAACCAGAATCTGCTGACGCGCCTGTTGAAATTCCTGAAATCCCAGTTTCAGCTCCTGAGCCAGTTCAGCCTGTTGTACAAGCAACAGATATTAGCGCATCTTCAGTTGATGAAATCTCTGAAGATGAGTTTGAGAAATTACTAGACGAACTTCATGGTAAAGGTGGCGCTCCAAATGCCGCAGTAGCTGATTCAGCCCCTGTTGCACCTGCTCCAGTATCAGCGATGTCTGATTCAGGTGATATTACAGACGATGAGTTTGAAAAGTTGCTTGATGAGTTGCATGGTACCGGCAATAGCCCTACGTCTAATGATGTCACACCGCCACCTCCGCCAGTTACACCGCCGCCAGCTACTTCTGCATTTGCTGGTGACGATCTAATGACGGATGCTGAATTCGAAAGTTTACTTGACCAATTGCACGGTTCGGGTAATGGCCCATCTGTTGAAGAATTGGATGCTGCAACCAAACCGGCAGCCGCACCTGCTCCTTCTGCACCAGCAGCTTCTATACCAACACCGCCTCCTGCGCCAGCACCTGCCCCTAAACCGGCAGCTAAAGCTGAACCAGTAACGAAAGCCCCAGCAAAACAAGAAGCTAAGGCTCCGGCAACTAAGAAGCCTCAAGCGGATGCTACCGTTCGTGTTGACACCTCAACACTTGATACCATTATGAATATGGTCGGTGAGCTTGTTCTAGTACGAAATCGTCTAGTGAGCTTAGGGCTAAATAGTAATGATGAAGAAATGGCGAAAGCCGTTTCTAACCTAGATGTAGTAACAGCTGATTTGCAAGGCGCGGTAATGAAAACGCGTATGCAACCAATCAAGAAAGTATTTGGTCGATTCCCTCGCGTTGTACGTGATCTAGCACGTAGCTTGAAAAAAGACATCGTTCTTGAAATGCGTGGAGAGGAAACTGATTTAGATAAGAACTTAGTAGAAGCTCTTGCCGATCCACTTATTCACTTGGTTCGTAACTCGGTTGACCACGGAATTGAAATGCCAGAAGACCGTTTGTCTGTTGGTAAGTCTCGTACTGGTAAAGTAATCCTTTCAGCCTCTCAAGAGGGTGACCATATTGAACTGGCTATCGTTGACGATGGTGGTGGTATGGACCCAGATGTATTACGTGGGATTGCGGTCAAACGAGGGATTATGGATGAAGACGCGGCTTCGCGTTTATCAAACAAAGAGTGCTTCAACTTAATTTTTGCTCCAGGCTTCTCTAGTAAAGAAAAGATTTCCGATATCTCAGGTCGTGGTGTTGGTATGGATGTTGTTAAAACAGCAATCAATACTCTAAATGGTTCTATTGATATCGATTCAGAGCTGGGTAAAGGAACCAAGATTACAATCAAAGTACCTCTAACGTTAGCAATTTTACCTACGTTAATGGTTGGTGTTGCGGGTCACCCATTTGCACTACCACTTGCATCTGTAAATGAAATCTTCCATCTAGATTTAAGCCGCACCAATGTGGTTGATGGGCAATTGACTATCATTGTTAGAGACAAGTCAATCCCACTATTTTATCTACAGAATTGGTTAGCGCCGCAAGCTGGCACTATTGAACTGCGTAAGGGACATGGGCATGTTGTTATTGTGCAACTTGGCAGTCAACGTGTAGGTTTTGTGGTTGATACCTTGATTGGACAAGAAGAAGTGGTTATCAAACCTTTAGATAACTTGTTGCAAGGAACGCCAGGTATGGCAGGTGCGACAATTACAAGTGATGGGCACATTGCATTGATTTTAGACGTGCCTGATCTACTAAAGCAGTATGCAGCTGCTTCAAGAATTTAATTAAGGATAGATATGGCGATTAAAGTATTAGTCGTTGATGATTCGAGCTTTTTTCGCCGTCGCGTAAGTGAGATCATTAATTCAGAGGCTCGCCTAGAAGTTCTAGATGTTGCAGTAAATGGTAAAGAAGCAGTAGAAAAAGCAAAGCAGCTCAAACCTGATGTTATTACTATGGATATTGAGATGCCTGTTATGGATGGCATAACTGCTGTCCGTGAAATTATGGCTGCTTGCCCAACTCCGATTTTGATGTTTTCTTCACTGACTCACGACGGTGCTAAAGCAACGTTAGATGCATTAGACGCGGGTGCTCTAGATTTCTTACCTAAGAAGTTTGAAGATATTGCCCGAAATAGGGACGATGCGGTTGTTTTACTCCAGCAGCGAGTTCTAGAAATCGCTTCTAAACGTGGATTGATGCGCCGAGCTCCAATTCGTCCAGCTCCTACTGCATCAGCGCCTGTTCGCCAAACAGCGACAACGGCAAAACCAGCATCAGTGGTTAAAGCTAAATATCGAGCATCAGGTAAAAAGTATCAATTAACTGCAATTGGGACATCAACTGGCGGTCCTGTTGCGTTACAAAAAATTCTGACTCGTTTACCTGCTAATTACCCTCATCCCATTGTGCTAATTCAGCATATGCCGGCTACCTTTACTGCCGCTTTTGCTAGCCGTTTGAACACTTTATGCAAAATCGAAGTGAAAGAAGCGCAAGATGGTGATGTGTTAAAGCCAGGTGTTGCCTATTTAGCTCCAGGTGGCAAACAAATGATGATTGATGGCAGAGCTGGTTCTTCACGTCTTCGCATTCTAGATGGCGGGGAACGAATGAACTATAAACCTTGTGTTGATGTGACATTTGGTTCTGCAGCGAAAATATACGGTGATAAGGTCTTATCTATGGTGCTTACAGGCATGGGTGCAGACGGCAGAGAAGGTGCTCGCATGCTTAAATCGGCAGGTGCAACAATCTGGGCACAAGATGAAGAAAGCTGTGTTGTTTACGGTATGCCTCAAGCTGTCGCGAAAGCGGGGATCTCAACAGAAGATCTTCCATTAGAGCGAATTGCTGAAAGAATGCTTGTCGAAGTTGGATTATCGTAGGTATAGCACATGATAGTTTGGAGTGTTGCAAACCAAAAAGGTGGTGTTGGAAAAACCACAACAACGGTTACTTTAGCTGGCTTACTTAGTCAAAAAGGGCACCGAGTGTTACTTGTGGATACCGACCCTCATGCATCACTAACCACGTATCTGGGTTATGATTCAGATACGGTAGAAGCCAGTTTATTTGATCTTTTTCAACTTCGTGAATTTTCGAAGCAAAGTGTTAAACCACTTACTTTAAAAACAGAAGTTGAAGGGATCGATATTATTCCTGCGCATATGTCACTTGCCACACTTGATCGTGTCATGGGGAATCGTAGCGGTATGGGGTTGATTCTAAAAAGAGCAATCACAGCACTGCACGGTAAATATGATTATGTGTTGATTGACTGTCCGCCGGTTTTGGGTGTGATGATGGTTAATGCTTTGGCTGCTAGTGACAGAATTTTGATCCCTGTTCAAACCGAATTCTTAGCATTAAAAGGCTTAGAGCGAATGATCAGAACGCTTACTATTATGCAGAAATCTCGAAAGTCACCTTTTCAGGTAACTATTGTGCCGACTATGTATGACAAGCGAACGAAGGCTTCTTTACAAACACTGACTCAGTTAAAGCAAGAATATCCAGACCAAGTTTGGACATCAGCTGTACCAATAGATACGAAATTTAGAGATGCAAGTTTGAAAAGGCTCCCCGCTTCTCATTTTGCATCCGGTAGCCGTGGTGTTTTTGCGTATAAACAATTGCTTATTTACCTTGAGAGGTTGGCGATAAATGAGCATCACTAACAGTTTATCTGGCGAACAAGCTCTAGATGATTACTTTACTGCGCTATTAGATGAAACGCCTGAATTTGATGAAGAAAGTCCTCTTATTAACCAGGTGGCTGATTTATCATCTGCAGAGCCAGAGCCAGAGCCAGAGCCAGAGCCAGAGCCAGAGCCAGAGCCAGAGCCAGAGCCACAACCTCAGCCTAAAACGTTTTCAACGTATGCTGAACTTAGGGCTCAAGAATTTGAAGTTCCAAACTTAGAAGATGTCCAAAAGCTTCTAAGTCAATTGGAATCGACTAACATCGTGGAAGAATTAAACCTCGATGAAGTCATGGATAGAAATACTCAGCAGATAGCTTTGCAGGCGGAAGAAGCAGTTCCAGAAACTATTCCTGTTAATGATACTGCGATTGTTGAAGAAGAAATTCAAGGCTGGGATATACCAGAACCAGAAATTGAAGAAAGAATATCGGATGAAGCGTTATGGGCTAAACAAGCTCTATCCGCGGCAGCATCAATAGCTGAAGATACTTCGGTTATTGAAGAAAAAGAAATTGAAGCACCAAGCCTACCTGAAACTGAATTACAGACTGAAAGTGGTGGTAGTGATTTAGATACTTGGAAAAGCACAATACGAAGTGAAGATTTTCAAGTGCTCTATTTTGATGTAAATGGTGTCACTTTTGCGGTCCCACTAGATGAATTAGGTGGTATTCATCAACTTGGTGATGTGAGTCATTTGATTGGTAGACCTAAGTGGTATCTTGGTCTTCAGACCAATAAAGATAATCAGCTTGATGTAGTTGATACTGCAAAATGGGTAATGCCAGAAAAATTAACGGATGATGAGTACAAAGAAAAGTACCAATACATCGTTATGCTTGGTGAAAGCTTATGGGGCTTAGCAAGTACTGAGCTCAAAGGTACCGAATTACTGAATGCAGACAAAGTACGCTGGCGAGAAATGGCAGGTAAACGACCATGGCTCGCTGGTATGGTGAAGGAAAAAATGTGTGCTTTGATTCACGTTGAAGCATTAATAGCTATGCTTAATGCAGGGCTTGATGTAAAAGCATTAGATTAAAAAAATAAGTCGGGCACGACATTAAGAGGATTAAAGATGAACGAAGTTGAAGTAAGAAAAGATCAAGGTAATGATGAAGTGCTTCAGTGGGTAACTTTTCAACTAGAAGAGGAAACTTACGGCATCAATGTAATGCAAGTTCGTGAAGTATTACGTTATAGCGAAATTGCTCCTGTACCTGGCGCTCCTGACTATGTACTAGGGATTATCAACCTGCGTGGTAATGTTGTCACAGTTATTGATACTCGCTCTCGATTTGGTCTAATGCAAGGTGAGATCACTGATAATACTCGTATTATTGTGATTGAATCTGAGCGTCAAGTTATTGGTATTCTGGTGGATAGCGTAGCTGAAGTGGTGTACTTGCGTTCTTCTGAAATCGATACAACGCCAAGTGTGGGTACTGATGAAAGTGCTAAGTTCATCCAAGGTGTGAGCAACCGAGACGGCAAACTACTTATTCTAGTCGACCTTAACAAATTATTAAGCGAAGACGAGTGGGATGAGATGGCTCACCTATAATGTTTGATGCATTTCAAATAAGCCCTGCTTTATTACTGATTGGAGCAGGGTTGATTAGCTTACTTCTTATCGGGTTATTGACCCGTGTGAAAAATGTTATTCAGAAACAAGTAGATCAATCTCGACTGCACGTTCGTAATCTTGAGAAAGAACTTCAAAAATCAAGTAAACAACTTTTAGAAGTTCGTTCTGTTGTTATTGGTTTAGGTCAAAAAGTGACAGAGCAAGAAGATGTTATTAAACATCTTAGCGAACGAATTGTAGAGCTTGAACATGTAGACACTGACGGTCGGCTTTATACAAGAGCGACTAAGATGGTACAACTTGGCGCTGGTATCAATGAGCTTATTGAGGAATGTGAATTACCAAAAGCTGAAGCTGAATTGATGATGTCATTACAGAACAAGCTAGCTGGAAAAGAAAAGGTTCCACCGTTACGCAGCGATCCTTCATCGAATCATGAAAGGTCTCATCACCAAGATAGAAGAAAACCGCAACGACGCTAGTGTTCTCGAACCTATAACAACTCTAAAATTAAGAAGCTTCGGCTTCTTTTTTTGTTTTTTTTACACTCTATTTATAGAACGATGTTTATAAGTCTATGTATCAGTAGTAATTACTTTAAATAAGAGAAAATATGTAAATTGTGATGGTGTAGTTACAGTTTCTTACCGAGATTGTTGTTTCGTAAAGACCTAGTCCTATTTTGTCCCTTGAGTGCTGTGTTACTATAGCCCACTTATTATGAGATCCAATTTACCTACAGATTAGACCAAAATACCTATGTTAGAAGTCACCAACTTAACTGCAATTCGTGATGAAAGGGTTCTTTTTGAATCACTTTCTTTTCAACTGAAATCGGGTGAACTTGTTCAAGTTGAAGGAAGGAATGGCACGGGAAAAACAACACTTCTCAGGATAATTGCGGGCTTAGGTGACCGAGATGAAGGTTCAATTTATTGGGAAGGTGAATCAATTCAGTCTAATCGTGATTCTTATCATCAAAATCTATTGTTTTTAGGGCATCAAACTGGAGTAAAGCGTGAGCTAAGTGCATTTGAAAACTTACGTTTTTACCAATCTATCCATAATGTCAATGCAACAAAAGATGATATCTATGGAGCATTGGCTCAAGTGGGTTTAGCTGGAAGAGAAGATGTACCAGCAGGACAGTTATCCGCAGGACAGCAACGACGCGTTGCTCTCGCACGTTTGTGGTTAAGCAATCAAATGCTTTGGATTTTGGATGAGCCACTTACAGCAATCGACAAACAGGGTGTAAAAGTTTTGGAATCACTTTTTTCTAAACATGCCGATAACGGTGGTATTGTTTTATTAACAACCCACCAAGATATGTTTGCAGATAGCCCTAAACTTCGAAAAATTAAGCTGGGTGAGTAATATGGTTTCTTCAATGACTACAATTATTCGACGCGAGCTACTTATCGCATTTCGTCGTCAAGCTGATATTTTTAACCCTCTGTGGTTTTTTATTATTGTTATTACCTTATTCCCTTTAAGTATTGGTCCTGAGCCAAACTTACTGGCGCGTATCGCGGCCGGTATTGTATGGGTGGCAGCTTTATTGTCAGCTTTATTGTCTTTAGAGAGGCTATTTCGCGATGATTTCCAAGATGGAGCGCTTGAGCAAATGATGCTCATGCCCATCCCGTTGCAGTTGGTCGTCTTGTCCAAAGTCATAGCGCACTGGTTATTGACTGGGTTACCCTTGATTTTAATTAGTCCATTACTGGCTGTTCTCCTATCGTTAGACTTCGATACCTGGTTAGCCGTTGTCTTAACTTTATTGGTTGGTACACCTGCATTAAGCTTTATTGGTGCAATTGGCGTTGCCTTAACTGTAGGTTTACAAAAAGGGGGGGTGTTATTAAGCCTGTTAATTCTTCCTCTTTATATACCTATACTTATTTTTGCTACATCAGCGATAGATGCTGCAGCTTTAGGTGTAGCTTATGATGGGCAGCTTGCCATTTTAGGGGCAATGTTTATGGGGGCGATGACTCTAACTCCATTTGCGATCAGCGCAGCTCTGAGAGTCAGTGTGAATTAATTTCTGGATAGTGAACTTATTACAATTATTTGACTCATAGAGTCCGGTAAACAAGCAAATACAAAATAATAATAATCACAGCTAATAGTTGTTGTGAGCAATATGAAGTAAGAGTGAGAACATATAATGTGGAAATGGCTACATCCCTACGCCAAAGCAGAGGCTTCATACCAGCTCGCTGGTAAACTTTTGCCGTGGTTTTCAATTCTAGCGTTATTGTGCCTGTCTGTAGGTACTGTTTGGGGCTTAGCATTTGCTCCTTCGGACTATCAACAAGGCGATAGCTTTAGAATCATTTATATCCATGTTCCTTCTGCCATTTGGTCTATGGGCGTGTATATGTCTATGGCAATTGCAGCATTTATAGGACTTGTTTGGCAAGTTCGCCTCTCTGATATGGCCGCTCTTGCGATGGCACCTATCGGTGCAGTGTTTACCTTTATTGCATTACTAACAGGTGCTGTTTGGGGTAAACCAATGTGGGGCGCATGGTGGGTATGGGATGCACGGCTAACTTCTGAACTTATTCTTTTATTCTTATATCTTGGTGTGATTGCTTTACACCACGCATTTGATGATCAAAAAACAGCTGCCAAAGCGGCAGGCATCCTTGCGATCGTTGGTGTGATTAACCTACCAATTATTCATTTCTCAGTTGAATGGTGGAATACGCTTCACCAAGGCGCAACTATTACCAAGTTTGATCAGCCTTCAATTTCATCTGATATGTTATGGCCATTACTACTTAATATCTTTGGTTTTGCCTTCTTCTTTGGTGCACTGACTATGATTCGTTTCCGCAACGAGATTATAAGTAAAGAAAGCCATAGACCTTGGGTCCGTAAACTCGCCGCTGAAAAAGCACAGTAAGGTAGATTATTATGTATTTTGAATCTCTGAGTGATTTCTTTGCAATGGGAGGCTATGCCTCGTATGTCTGGAGCGCGTTTGGAATTACCTTTTTATCGATGTTTATTCTTATGATTGTAAGTATTCGTCGTGGAAAACAGCTACTCACTGAAGTACAAGCAAAAATTGATCGCCAAGAGCGAATTGATGCAGCAAAAAATATGGAGAACACTCTATGAATCCGAGACGTAAAAAGAGGTTAGGCATAGTACTAGCAATCTTTTTTGGTATCAGTGCGACAATTGGTTTAATGGTCTATGCACTTAACCAGAACATGGATTTGTTCTACACACCGACTGAGCTTGTAAATGGTAAAGATGGTAAGAAACCTGAAGTAGGGCAGCGTCTACGTATTGGCGGGATGGTTGTTGTCGGATCAGTGAAACGTGACCAAGAATCTTTACGCGTAAGTTTTGATTTAGCAGATATTGGTCCAAAAGTTACCATCACTTACGATGGTATTCTTCCTGATCTTTTTCGTGAAGGGCAAGGTATTGTCGCTCAAGGTGTATTAAAAGATGCAACAACCATCGAAGCTTTCGAAGTACTTGCAAAGCATGATGAAGAATATATGCCATCTGAAGTTGCTGAAGCCATGAAGAAAACCCATGAGCCTTTGCAATATTCGGAAGACCAAAAAAAAGGAGCATATGAATGATCGTTGAGGTCGGCCATTTTGCCATGATCCTATCATTGGGTTTGGCATTATTATTAAGCGTTTTACCTTTGTATGGCGCAGCCAAAAACAACACAATGCTAATGAACACCGCGAGACCACTGTCTTGGGGGATGTTCCTATTTCTAGCCGTGTCGTTTGTCATTTTATGTTATGCCTTTTATACCAACGACTTTACTGTTCAATACGTAGCAAGTAACTCTAATAGCCAACTACCTTGGTACTATCGGATTACTGCGGTTTGGGGAGCTCATGAAGGTTCATTGCTGCTTTGGGTTCTAATCCAAGCGGGCTGGACTGTTGCCGTTGCCACATTTAGCCGTGGAATGCCACAAGAATCAGTGGCGCGCGTATTGGCAATTATGGGTCTGATAACAGTAGGGTTTTTACTGTTCATCATTATTACCTCTAACCCATTCTTACGTACTCTTCCATTCTTCCCTGTTGATGGTCGTGATTTAAACCCACTTCTACAAGATCCGGGTCTAATCATTCACCCACCAATGCTTTACATGGGTTATGTTGGTTTCTCGGTAGCTTTCTCTTTTGCTATTGCCTCTTTAATGAGCGGTCGTTTAGATACAGCATGGGCACGTTGGTCTCGTCCTTGGACAATCGCAGCATGGTTGTTCCTAACGCTAGGTATTTCTCTTGGTTCATGGTGGGCTTACTATGAACTTGGCTGGGGTGGTTGGTGGTTCTGGGATCCAGTTGAAAACGCATCATTTATGCCTTGGTTAGCGGGTACTGCGCTAATGCACTCACTAGCGGTGACTGAAAAACGCGGTACATTCAAAGCGTGGACAGTGTTACTGGCTCTTTCTGCATTCTCATTAAGTTTATTAGGTACGTTCTTAGTTCGTTCGGGCATTTTGGTTTCTGTTCACGCTTTTGCGTCGGATCCAGCTCGCGGTATGTTTATCTTAGGCTTCCTAGTATTTGTTATTGGCGGTTCACTATTATTGTTTGCTGTAAAAGGCGCGGCAGTACGAGTGCGTGGTAACTTTGATCTTGTATCAAGAGAAAACGCTTTATTAGGTAACAACATCATACTTATCGCAGCGCTGGTCGTTGTCTTAGTGGGTACATTATTACCATTGGTCCATAAACAAATTGGTTTGGGTTCAGTTTCAATTGGCGCACCATTCTTTGATATGTTGTTCTTTTGGCTGATGATTCCATTCTCGTTCTTATTGGGTATTGGTCCTCTGATCCGTTGGAAGCGTGACAACTTATCTAAGCTTGTTAAACCTATGCTTATTTCAGGTGTTGTTTCGCTGACACTCGGTGGTCTACTGATCACAGTGCTAGCTGAGCGCTTCAATGGTACTGCTTTCACTGGTTGGGTGATGGCTATTTGGATCATTTCCATGCACGGTTTTGAGTTGCATGAGCGCGCAACCCATCGTCATACTTTCTGGAAAGGTGTTACTAAGTTGCAACGTAGTCATTGGGCTATGGTGTGTGGTCACCTTGGTTTAGCAGTGGCTGTTATTGGTATTGCTATGGTTCAAAACTACAGTATCGAAAGAGATGTACGTTTAGCTCCTGGTGAAAACTTCCAACTGAACGAATATAACTTCTACTTCTCTGGTGTACGAGATAAAGATGGCCCTAACTATGATGGTTATATTGCTGACTTTGAAATCACCAAAGAAGGTAAATACATCAATACATTGCACGCTGAAAAACGTTTTTACACAACTGCTAAGTCGATGATGACTGAAGCTGCAATCGATAGAGGCGTTACACGCGATCTTTATATTGCAATGGGCGAACGTTTAGATGACAACAAATCTTGGGCTGTGCGTATTTACTACAAACCATTTGTACGCTGGATCTGGGCTGGTTCAATCATTATGTCTCTAGGTGGCATTATTGCAATCACTGACCGTCGTTACCGTTTTCGTAAACCATCGAAAAAGCAAGAAGCAGTAGAGCAGGAGGCATAAATGAACAAGAAGATTCTATTTATCCCACTGGTTGCATTTATGGTGCTAGCCGCCATATTTGCTACGCAACTGGTTCGTAACCAAACAGGGGATGATCCAACAAAACTGGAATCTGTCCTGATTGGTAAAGAAGTGCCTGAGTTTCGATTAGAAGACTTAGCGGAACCTGGCAAATTGTATGACCAAGCCGTCTTTAAAGGTGAGCCTTTACTACTGAATGTTTGGGCGACTTGGTGTCCAACTTGTTACGCAGAGCACTCATATTTAAATCAGTTGTCTGTGGAAGGCGTGAAAATCATCGGTATGAACTATAAAGATGATCGTACTAAGGCTGTTGGTTGGTTAAATGAGTTGGGTAACCCATATTTGATCAGTTTATTTGATGGCGATGGCATGCTTGGTTTAGACCTTGGTGTCTATGGCGCACCAGAAACTTTTCTCATTGATGCAAATGGCATTGTTCGTTACCGCCATGTAGGGGACGTTAATCCTACAAACTGGGCAGAAACATTGAAGCCAATGTACCAAGCGTTATTGGAGGAAGCGAAATGATGAAACGTGTTTTACTCGCATTACTTGCCACTTTCGCTATTTCTTTAACTGCAACGGCAGCAATTGAAGTGTATGAGTTCGATACACTGGATCAAGAGCAGCAATTTAAAGATTTAAGTAATACTTTGCGTTGCCCTAAATGTCAGAACAATACTATTGGTGATTCTAATGCAGAACTTGCACAAGATCTTCGCCAAAAAGTATATGAAATGACCAAGAAAGGGCAGTCTGAGCAAGAAATTATTGATTACATGATTGCTCGCTACGGTAATTTTGTTACCTATAATCCGCCGCTAACACTAGCGACATCGATTCTTTGGGTCGGTCCTTTTTCTGTCATCATCTTAGGTTTTGGTTTGATCATATTGAGAAGTCGTAAGACCAAAGCAAAAACTGCTGACTCTAAAAAGAGTTGGGATGAAGATAAAGAAGCACGCTTAAAAGCGCTGCTAAACGAGAAGAACGACGGAGATAAAGAATAATGACGCTTTTTTGGATTTCTACGGTTGTTCTAACTCTAGCTGCAATTGCCTTGATTGCTGTGCCTTTCTTGAAAAGAAAAGCGAACAACGATGAAGCACTGCGTGATGAATTGAACAAAGCTTTCTATAAAGATCGCTTGTCTGAACTTGAAGTAGAAGCTGCTGAAGGTTTGGTGGAGAACCAACAAGACCTGATTGCCGATCTAAAACAATCACTGCTTGATGATATTCCAACACAACAGAAACAGCAGAAAACAAAGACTTCTATCGCTGGAGTACTTGTTCCTTCTGTACTTTTAGTGGTGTTAATTTCTTATGGTATGTACTACAAGTTCGGTGCTTCAGATAAAGTTCTTCACTGGCAAGAAGTGAGCTCTAACTTACCTGCATTATCTAAAAAATTAATGTCGGGTAGTGGAGAGGTTCTTAGTGATGATGAATTGGAAGACCTTACTCTTGCACTTCGTACTCGCCTCCATTATCAGCCAAAAGATTCAACAGGTTGGTTACTGCTAGGTCGTATCGCCTTAGCTAATCGTGATGCAGGAACTGCAATCGATGCAATGGCGCGAGCATACAAACTTGAGCCTAAAAATGAAGACGTCCAACTTGGTTATGCGCAAGCGTTAATGCTGTCTCAAGATGAAGCTGAACAAAATGAAGCTCGTTTATTACTTAGCCGCTTGATTAAAAATGATTATGTGGATATTCGAGTGTTCTCTTTGTTAGCTTTTGATGCTTTTGAGCAACAAGACTATGCTGGTGCTGCTAAATATTGGAGCATCATGCAGCAGATGATTGGCCCTGAAGATAGTCGTTATGAAATGCTGGCTCGAAGCATTGAAAGTGCTAAGAAGAAAATGAGCCCATCAGAGAGTGCGGTAGCAGGTAAAAGTGTTGCGG
Source organism: Vibrio gallaecicus (assembly GCF_024347495.1). Classification (NCBI taxonomy): domain Bacteria; kingdom Pseudomonadati; phylum Pseudomonadota; class Gammaproteobacteria; order Vibrionales; family Vibrionaceae; genus Vibrio; species Vibrio gallaecicus. The sequence continues at coordinate 942,808 of NZ_AP025490.1, forward strand.
TGACTTTAACGCTCTCTGATCAAGTGAATACTTCGCCTGACTCAGTATTAATAGTGTCTGTTCATAGTGCTGATGGCTCGCCAATGCCTATTGCTGCTGCTCGTTACCCACTTGGCAGTTTTCCTCGCACGGTTGTGTTGGATGATGGTAACAGCATGATGCAAGGCCGTAACCTTTCCAGCTTAGATACTTTAATGGTTAGAGCAAGGTTAGACAGTGATGGTAATGTCGCTACACGTGATGCTGATTGGTATGGTGAAAGCGAAGTTGTAGAACTTGGCGCGCCAGTAACAGTTAATATTGAGAAACAATATCAATAGTATTCAGTAGTAAGCATTCCGATTCTTATCGAAACGGTATAAACTTACGACACCAATTGAGGCCAGCGATTGCTGGCCTTTTTTATTATTCAGCCCCCTTATGGAAAAGGTCACATGACGACACGTTTTTTGAGATTAACCTGCATTGCTGTTACCGCGAGTTTTGCTGTAGGTTGTTCTAGTGTTCCAGAGCAAGAGTCTGAAAATACTGAAATAGAAACAGCAGCGGCTCAAGTTGAACCTTCGCATCCTAATGATCCTTTTGAAGGGTTTAACAGAGCTATGTGGGAGATTAACTATGAGTATTTGGACCCATACTTGGTTCGTCCTGTGTCTCTTGCCTATGTAGATTATACGCCGGTGCCTATTCGCAGCGGTATTTCTAATTTCCTTGCAAACCTTGATGAGCCTGCAAGCATGATTAATAACTTGATCATGGGCAATGGAGAAAAAGCCGTCGATCACTTTAACCGTTTTTGGATCAACAGCTCATTTGGTTTATTAGGTTTGATTGATGTTGCCAGTGCCGCCGGCATAACCAAGTACGATGATAAGTCATTTTCTGATGCAGTCGGTCACTATGGGGTCGGAAATGGACCTTACTTTATGGTTCCGGGCTACGGACCTATAACGACTCGTGAAGTAACAGAGCAAGTTGATGGTTTGTACGCACCATTGTCTTTAATATCTTTTTGGGGAAGTCTAGGTAAATGGGCATTTGAAGGCATGGAGAAGAGAGCGATGGTTGTGCCTCAAGAATCTATTCTTTATGACTCACCAGATCCTTATGCATTGACTCGTGAAATCTATATTCAGCGCAGAGACTTTAAAGCTGAAATAGACATTGAAGAGTTTGATCAAGAAGAGGAAGACTTCATTGATGACTACCTTGATGAAGAATATTAAGCTGCTGGCTTTCTCTTAAAAGTAGTACTTAAAATAAAAAGGGGCAGATGATTTCATCTGCCCCTTTTTTGATCATCTTAAACTCAGATAGTTTAAAGTTCTTATTAGAAACGGTAGTTTGCTTGCACACCGATAAGCCAAATGCTACCAGTTACTTCACCTTCAAATTTACCACCAAATGGTGCTGAAGTTGCATCGTTTTCAACCATGCTTGCATCTTTCGCAAGGATGTATGTGAAACCTGCATCTAATGAAAGTTGCTCAGACCATTGGTAACCTGCACCAACACTTAACCAGGTACGATCTGTCTCTGGAATAGTTGCAGTGCGGTGTTCGTCACTTACTGCAGAAGTGTCGTATGCGATACCAGAGCGTAACGCTAGCTTCTGTGTCATTTGGTAAGTTGTACCAATCGCAAAGCGGTAGTTGTCTTCCCAGTTTTCTTGCTTGATCTCAACGCTGCTTTCCCCTGGGAAATCAGCAACAAGTTTTTCAAAGCTGCTCCAATCAGTCCAGTTGATGCTCGCGTGGATAGCAACTTTCTCTGTGATCTGGTGGAAGCTTGCTATTTCAGCTGTTGCTGGTAACGCTAGATCCATAGAACCACTTTTGTGTGCATTTGGATCTGCTTGATTGAAGCCAAGACCTTTAGCGTAGCCTTCAAGTGTTAAGTCCACTTCAGATTTGTAAGTAAAACCAACACGATGATCATCATTAATTTGCCATGCTGTACCTACTTGCCAGCCCCAAGCAGTATCATCACCTTCCATATATTTTAAAGCGGTTCCAGCTGGTACTTGTACTAATGAGTTTTCTGTTGAAACTGCACCAAAGCTACCTTCAGCCATTACATAACGAATACCACCACCAACAGACACATTGTCCAACACTTGGTATGCAGCATTAAGGTTTAGCTCCATGCTGATAACGCTCGCTTCATTACCGTGGTTTGCACCACCGAAATCAGTCCCTAGGTCAGTTTCCATCCCGTAGTTTGTGCCAGCAGCAAAGCCTAACGCAAACTTATCGTTGTACTTATGAGAGATGTAAAAATTTGGAATAACAGCGCTATGTGCAAAATCACTTGAACTAGATGAAGTTTTGGTGCCTAGCATTGAGGTCGATGTACCATTAAGGTCAATATTCGGGTCAACATAGATAGCACCAATAGAAACTTGAGTGCCTTCAAGGTAAGTCAGCATTGCAGGGTTACGCCATTGTGCGCCTGCATTGTCTGCCATTGCAGCTTCACCCGCATAAGCTCGACCTAAGCCGGTTGCAGAATATTCTGCAAGTTGAAAACCAGCAGCTTGCGTCACTGTCGAAGTAGAAAGTAAACCGAATGCCACTGCGGCAGATAGGAGAGTCTTATTTGTTTTCATTATGATGTTCGCTGAACTATTAATTTTAAGTAGCGTGATTTTACGTTTAGAGTCTTTACTTTAAAAATGAAATTCGAATAAAACAGTGTTTTAGCGATTAAATTGTTAAATAAGAGTGTTTGGTAGATTATTTGACTGAATGTTTCGTGAGTGTTGCGGGTTTTCAGCGTACACATGTAGCTAGAAATGACCTTTGCAGGCTACACTTGTAAGCTTAAATAGCTGTTGGAAGGGGATTTTTAGGCAAAGAAAAGGGCCGCAATGCGACCCTTAAAGTTTATTAGCTTAAGCTTAAATTTAGAAGCTGCGGCTGTATTGAATACCCATCAAGATTGCATCTGCGCGAGTTGTAGCACTGATTGAAGAAATATTATCTCCACCAATAATACCTGACGCTGGGTTTTCAGTATTTTCATTTACTTTCACATCTTTACCCACTAGGTAAGTGAAGCCAAAATCAATGTTAGATTTTTCGTTGATGTGGTAAGTGAAACCTGTTGAGAACCATTGACGATCTGAATCTGGAACAGAAACTGAAGTTACGTCATCCTGAGCGCTGGTGTCATACATGTAACCTGCGCGTAGAGTCCAATCACGATTTAAGAAGTATGTACCACCAATAGAGTAGTGCATGCCATCTTGCCATTCGTAGTTATTAAGTGTTCCGTGTGCTTTTGAATCAAGAGATTTAAATGAACTCCAACCAATCCACTGAACGCTGTAGTGAACAGCCCATTTAGTGTCTTCCAATCGGTGGTAGCCTGAAAACTCTAGAAGATCAGGAAGAGGCATGTATAAAGTATCGTTCTTAGCTTCCTGTGGATTACCTGAAATATAAGTAATGTCACCTTCAGCTTCTAGCTCTGGAGAGTAATGATAAGCTAGACCAAATCTGTTGTTCTCATCGTACTCATATACAGTACCTAGGTTAAAACCAACCGCCCAGCCATCAGCTTCAGCATCTAAGGCTGTGCTACCTGGTTGAGGAAATGGAGCCATTCCAGGAGTATTAGCTTCAGAGCTCATCGAGCGTTTAAGTTCACCTTTACCGTAAATGAAATCTAGACCGGCACCAAAGCTCCATTGGTCATTTAAGCGGTAAGAACCAGCTAGGCCTAAGTTTACGCTTTTAACATCAGTCAAGCCGCCGTACTCGCCACCAACATAGCTATCGCTAAATTCAGTTTTTGTTCCGAAGTTTGAGTAAGCGTTAAAACCAACCGCAAATTTTTCATTGATAGGAACAATTAAGTGAATATTTGGTGCGATTGATGTACCACCAGCATCGTCATAGCTAGCGTCGTGAGTACCACCTTGGAAGTCTGTATATGTCGCATCTTTCACTTCAATCATTGAAGTAATGCTTTCGAAACCCAGTGACAATTCAACACTATCAAATAGTGCCATTGCCGCTGGGTTACGAGCCATAACAGAAGCGTTATCGGCGATTACTGCATCACCAGCGAAAGCACGGCCAATACCGGTTGCTGATTGTGCGTTAAGTTGGAAGCCTGCAGCCATTGCTTGCGAAGAGGCTAGTGTAATTGTTACTGCTAAAAGAGACTTTTTAAACAGACGCGTTTGCTTAGTCATTATTATTTCCTTTTTATTCCGCCTCTAAAGGGCGATTTATTTGAGCTTTTGCTCAATATGGGGCTGATCCTAGACCGAAGTATACGATATACAAATCCGACCATTCGATATTTTGAGGGGAAAATTATGGAAGTGGCGTCTATCTGACATGAAATTGGTGATAAATATCGTTTTTTAGAGCTAGTACTCTATTTTTAATTAGTATGGGGAATGGTTTGGGTGGGATGTATAATAAAAAACCCGACTTCATCTTGCATAAGTCGGGTTTATGGTTCTATTTGCAGTGAAGAGCACTTAACTCATTGGTTTTATTATCTTAGAAAGTTGCTCTGCAATTTTAGACACATCTTCTCCATTCTCTCCAACTAAGATAAGGCTAGAGTCGTCAATAGGGGTGACTGAGCCTGTCATACCTTCTTCATCAAAGCCGAGAGCTTTCTCTGTCGGGATGCCTGTTAAAAAGAGTGTAACTTTGCCTTTTTCACCTTGAAAGACCATGTGCATAGCGTTTGATTTACCAAAACCACAATGATTTAGGTAATAAACGTGATACGGGAAAGCTTCATCAAATTGAAAAGCAAATGGATTCATCTTTGCATTGATCTGCTGCGAAGTGACCTGTTCGTCTATGACACTAACAAAGCTCTTTTCATTAACCACATGCTTCATTGCAGTATCAGCTAGGCTAGCTTGCGCTGGTGGAACCAAAACATTCCCCCAATTCACTTGCCCTACGAGTAAACCACAAACAAATGCGACAGAAGCAGCTAAGCCCATGGCTCTTTTGGCAAAGTTAGGACGTATTACATTGCTTTCTTCACTTGATGTTTGATTGAAAAGAATGCGGTCGGCTAAATCGTCCGGCACATCCACTTTCATTGCATGATGTATTTGCTTATCAAGGGACAAAACATCATCTAAAAATTTACTGTTTGCTTCGTTCTCGGTCAGTGCGCCAATAATGTCTTGATCACGATGCTTAGGATCTGACAAAACGCGACGACGAAATTCTAAATCATCCATTATGTTGCCCCCTTACGGTTTCTTCGGAATCAAGCATGTCTTTCAGCTGATTACGAGCTCGGAATAAACGTGTCATTACTGTGTTTTTATTAAGAGTGAGTATGTCTGCTATTTCATCTCCGCTAAATCCACCAATCACTTGCAGAAATAGAGGTTCACGGTAATCGACTTCTAATTTCATGATCTGAGCTTGTAACCATTCATGTTGATGATGTGGGTCGTCACTCACTTTAGCATCATTGCTGTGGTCATCTATATCAACTAGATCAAATTGTTTTCGTTCAAAGCGGCGCGCATTTTCTCTTCTCAAAATAGTAATGAGCCAAGATTTTGCGGCTTTTTCATCTTGTAAGCTATCGAGAGATTTCCACGCTCTTAAGCAGGTCTCTTGCACCAAATCTTCTGCAATGCTTTTGTCTTTACACAGCCAATATGCATAGCGGAATAGGTCTCCGTGATAGGCACGTACAAGTGCTTCGTATTTTCTTTGTTTGTCCATATCAGAGTTGACCGGGGTATTCGCCGGTTTCTTTCCGAATATTTTCATTATCGACACAGGAGCCTCCATTATCGCTCTGCGGATAGATTATTTTTTACGTATTCATGCATTGGAAATCGTAAAATCGTAATTAAAATTGATCTACTTCAAAATCTGAGCTTTCGAACAGGCTATAGTACACCTTGTTGTCTAGTTAGTCATTTATGGCTAGCGTGTTGAGCAAGACAACACTTCCTTTTGAAGGCTGACTTTACTTTCTCCTAATCAGGAAACTGATTATTTCAATTGGCGCTAAGTTAATTGCTTTATATACATTCCGACCACACAGCTTTGTGTGGTTTTTTTTTGCCTGAATAAAATACAACTCAGTACTCTTACTGATTAAACGCTATGGCTAGTTAAGCGCTATGGCTAATTAAGCACTATGACTGATTCAGTACTATAAGTTTAGGCAATATCCTCTGAGCTACTACTTTTCAGCTTCATGTACTCGCATCACGTTTATTTAAACGTCCGTTTGATTTTATTAACAACTTCTTTACAATGCTTCAGGTCAGACCTCTTACCCTCAAGGAGAAACCATGGGCATACAGGAACTCAAAACTCGCTCTGGAGAGCGCGTTGCCGTAGTAGCCGGACTAAGAACCCCTTTCGCTCGTCAGAGCACCGAATTTAGCCAAGTGCCTGCGGTAGACCTAGGTAAAATGGTCGTAAGTGAAATGCTTGCACGTACTGATATTGATCCTGCGTTAATTGAGCAAGTGGTTTTTGGGCAAGTTGTACAAATGCCTGAAGCGCCCAATATTGCCCGTGAAATTGTACTAGGCACGGGAATGAACATTCATACTGATGCTTACAGCGTGACTCGCGCATGTGCTACCAGTTTTCAGGCTGCCGTTAATGTAACGGAAAGTATTATGGCGGGAAGTATTGATGTTGGTATTGCCGGCGGGGCAGATTCCTCTTCTGTATTGCCTATTGGTGTTTCGAAGAAACTTGCGGCTAATTTATTGGCTTTGAGCAAAACGAAAACTATTGGTCAAAAACTAAAAATACTAAAAGCTTTATCCTTTAAAGATCTCATGCCTGTTCCACCTGCGGTTGCTGAATATTCGACTGGATTGTCTATGGGGCAAACCGCTGAGCAAATGGCTAAAACACATGGTATTACTCGTGAGCAACAAGATGCTTTAGCGCACCGTTCCCATACTTTAGCTTCTCAAGCTTGGAAGGAAGGAAAGATACAAGGTGAAGTCATGACGGCTTTCCCTGCTCCTTATAAAAAGTCGATATCTGAAGATAATAATATTCGCCATGACTCCACGGTCGAAGGGTATGCGAAATTGCGTCCGGCGTTTGACCGTCAGTACGGCAGTGTGACGGCGGCAAATGCGACTCCTTTAACTGATGGCGGCGCAGCCGTAATGCTCATGAGAGAAGGCAAAGCGAAAGAGCTGGGTCTTGAAATTATGGGTTATATCCGAGGTTACGCATTTTCGGCGATTGGCGTAGAAAGCGACATGTTAATGGGGCCATCTTACGCAACATCTAAAGTACTTAAGAATACCGGTTTAGAGCTTGAAGATTTAGATTTGATTGAAATGCATGAGGCATTCGCAGCTCAAGCACTCGCAAACGTGAAGATGTTCGCTTGTGATAAATTTGCGCAGGAACACTTAGGTCGCTCTAAAGCGATGGGTGTTATTGATATGGATAAATTCAACGTGTTGGGTGGTTCTATTGCCTATGGTCACCCATTCGCTGCAACTGGTGCGCGAATGATGACTCAAACATTACGTGAATTAAAACGTCGTGGCGGCGGGCTTGCACTTAATACTGCATGTGCGGCTGGTGGCTTAGGTGCAGCTATGATCTTGGAGGTAGAATAATGTCTACGGTTATCGACTCATCAACAGAAAGTAACTCAACAACAGCGGCTCAAGCAGAAAAAGCTTTTAGCCTAACCATTGATGAACAGAACCTAGCATGGCTTGCGATTGACGTTCCCAATGAAAAAATGAATACGCTTCAAGCGGCTTTTGCAGAAGAAATGAAAGCGGTTTTTGAACAGCTAAAAGATAAACAAAGCAGCATTAAGGGCTTGATTGTTCACTCCCTAAAACCGGATAACTTCATTGCAGGTGCTGATGTTCGCATGCTCGATGCTTGCCAAACAGTCGACGAGGCTGAATCACTGGCTCGTCAAGGTCAGGACATGTTCCAAACCTTATCTGACTTACCTTACCCGGTTGTTGCTGCTATCCATGGCCCATGTTTAGGTGGTGGTTTAGAGTTAGCACTAGCGTGTGATTACCGAGTATGCAGTGATTCAGATAAAACTCGCCTTGGTTTACCTGAAGTTCAATTAGGTTTACTTCCAGGTTCTGGCGGTACTCAACGTTTACCTCGCTTAATTGGATTATTGCCATCGCTAGATTTAATTCTTACGGGTAAGCAGTTACGTGCGAAGAAAGCTAAAAAATTGGGTGTGGTCGATGCGTGTGTCCCACAAACTATTTTGCTGAATGTCGCTAAAGATTTCGTCGAGAAGCATGCTTCTAAAGGTTCAGGTAAGAAAGGCGGAAAACGTATTGCTTCTAAGAGCAAAGCTTCCACGAAAGAGAAGATGATTTCTCGTAACGGTCTTGGAAGAAAAGTGATTTTTGAGCAAGCTGCGAAGAAAACGAATAAAAAGACGCGCGGTAATTACCCTGCGACAGATGCCATCTTGGATGTGATTCGTTACGGCTTAGAAAACGGTTTTGAAAAAGGCTTACAATACGAAGCGAAGCGATTCTCTGAATTGGTAATGACCACCGAATCTAAAGCTCTGCGCTCTATATTCTTTGCGACGACCGAAATGAAAAAAGAAAATGGTGCAGATGCAAAACCAGCGCCAGTTCAAAAAGTCGGTGTTTTAGGCGGCGGCTTGATGGGGGCGGGCATTAGCCATGTGAGCGTTGCTAAAGCGAAAGTACCAGTCCGAATTAAAGATGTTTCAAATGATGGCGTTTTGAATGCTTTAAATTACAACTTTAAGTTATTTGATAAACAACGTAAGCGTCGAATTATCAGTAAGTCAGGGTTAGAAGCGAACATGCTCCAACTTTCTGGCGGTATTGATTTTACAAGCTTTAATCATATTGATGTTGTTATCGAAGCTGTTTTTGAAGATTTGGATTTAAAGCAGTCGATGGTGGCGGATATTGAAGCGAACGCAAAAGCGAATACTATCTTTGCGACAAACACTTCTTCATTGCCGATCCATAAAATTGCAGAAAAAGCGGAACGCCCAGAAAACGTAGTAGGTCTACATTACTTCAGCCCAGCAGAAAAAATGCCTTTAGTTGAAGTTATTCCGCATGAAACTACCTCTGATGAAACCATTTCAACCGTTGTAGCGTTAGCGAAGAAACAGGGTAAAACGCCAATTGTCGTTAAAGATACGGCAGGTTTTTACGTTAACCGTATTCTAGCGCCATACATGAATGAAGCTGCGCATTTGCTTCTGGCTAATGAACCTATCGAGAAGCTAGACAGCGCATTGCTTGATTTTGGTTTCCCTGTCGGACCGATTACTTTACTTGACGAAGTTGGCGTGGATATTGGCGCGAAAATCATCCCGATTCTAGTGAATGAGTTAGGTGAAAGGTTCCAAGGACCTGATGTGTTTGACGTCCTGTTAAATGATGGTCGTAAAGGCAGAAAGAGTGGAAAGGGCTTTTATACCTATAAAGGTAAAGACAAAGAAGTGGATAAATCCGTTTATAAGCTTCTGAAGTTACAGCCTGAACCAAAACTGAGTGATAACGACATTTCATTGCGCTGCGTACTTCCAATGCTTAATGAAGCGGTGCGTTGTTTAGATGAAGGTATCATTCGTAGCCCTCGTGATGGGGATATTGGTGCAATCTTTGGTATTGGTTTTCCTCCATTCCTAGGTGGTCCATTCCGTTATATGGATCAAGTTGGAATCGAGTCTTTGGTTGAAATGATGAATGATTTTGCCAAAAAATACGGGGACCGATTTGCGCCATGTGATGGGTTACTCACAAGAGCAGGGCTTGGCGAAACTTTTTATAAGTAGTCAGCCTGAGTAACAAATAACTGATTACACAGCTATTTGTTAATCCCAAACCTGTTTGGAATATTCAATAAATAAAACGCTTACTGAAAAGTAAGCGTTTTTTATTAGATAAAATTTAAGATGGAATTGCTATATTTGGTGAGCCGAATGGTCAAACTTTACTTTTTATTTCCATCCAGCAAGCCAGTTTTCTTGAGCTTTTAGAACCGTCCAGTCAATGGACTCTGTTCTTTTAGACATCACAGCTTCAATTAAGCAATGTACGATTTCATCTTCTTCAAATTTTACGTCAGTCACTAAAAAGTGCTTCTCTTTTTTAACTGGATTGACCGCCGTCCACTTGCTGTTTAATAGTTTCTTTGGGTTGATTTGATTCATTTAAGCTCCATATTCGCGAGTGATTGGCTACTTATGTAACCAGCTCACTGACGTAAACTGATATTACTGGTTTTCGATGTACGTTATATACGTGGCGATTTCAGTAAGCGTTCAGTTTATGTTGCTTAAATCATGTGTTTTAAAATTACTTAAAAATCAGAACTACCCTAATTCACAGTCTTTAGGGCGAAGTTGAAATTCATCAATTGACCCAATTTCCATCCCAACTGACAGAGCTTCATCTTCATTATGGGCATTACCTTGTGTGTGCATAATCAAACGGTTAGCGGTTCTAGGCTTAAGTTGGTTTACGACAAAGCGGATCATATCTGAGCGTGAAAGCGTTTTTAAGTTTTCTAACACTCGCTCACGCTGGTCAAAGTCGGTGTCTTTATTGCCTATCGCAACCCATAAACGTTGAGCTCTTCCACGAAGAGTGGTGTCTGGTGTCGATATCTGGTTCCATAACCCACGTTTACTGCTGTGCCATTGGTATTCATTTAATTCCAGTAACACCATGTAAAATGCATTCAAAAATTCATCAATCGAGCTGATTAAATCTGCTGGAGCTGCATTTGGTGATTGGACATACAGAACAATACCAGGATGACGATTAAGCGGTAAGTTCCCTGTACCCACCATGTAACCGAGTTGCTGCTTGGTCCTAATTTCGTGGAAAAAAGTGGCAGACATTAAATGGTTTGCTAAGGAATAAAGCGCAACGTTTTTTGATGAAATATCAGGGCATTGATAGTAGACCACAATTGCAGAGTCATCTTGGTTGCATATGACTTCGCGTTGGAAACTACCATTTTCACCGAGCATGACTAAAGGTCGTAAAGATTCTTCATAGGCTTGGTTTTGAACGCGTAGGGCGTCTTTTAGGGTCGTTGCCATGTTATGTGCATCAGCTCGCTGCCAATCACCATAGACAAACATTTCGACATGTAACTCAGCCAAGATTGCCTGAACAAATGAAGATAGTTCATCGACTTCTATGGTTTCTAATGCCTCAATTAGAACGGAGTAAGGAGGGTTGTTTGGTTGTAACATTCCTGTCATAGCGTTAAATAGTTGAGATATAGGACGATCTTGAGCTGAATTGCGCCAATTGCGCAGAAGTTGCTGCTTAATTGTATCGAATCGAATTGCGCTAAAATCACGCGCCGCAAAACGTTTTAATATCATTTCTAAAAGTTGAGGCTGTTTCTGACTGAAGCCTGAAAGGGTTAGTGTCACACCGCCTTGATGGGTGTACATGTTGTACCCCATACCTGCAATTTCAGCCTGATAGGTTTCTTTTTCCAGAGAATCGAGGAACATCTCAACACATAAGCGAGTTTTTACGATATTTCTAGGGCTAGCCACGGAGTGTGGGCTATCTATCGCGACATAAACAACGCCTTTAGGTACTCTAAATTCAGTGTCTTGCAGATGCCAAAGAGAAAACCCATCCAATTTTTCGATTAACTCAGGTTGAGATTGACCACTTTCAATGGCAGCAGGCTCAAGGTCATAACAAATGAAAGGGTTTTTACTAGGCAGTTCAAATTTCCAACTCGGGTTAATTTGAGCAAACTTTAGCTGCTGCTCCGATGTGAAATCTTGAGTGGAATAAAGTGTGAAATACCATTTGGCTTCGTAGTCATACCCTGCTTCTTTGTTGGGATTAGAATCATGGGCAACCAGAGTTGATCTCAGGTTCTTTACGGTAAAGTATTGGAAAATAGAACGTTGTAGATCATCATCATAATGAGACATTTTATAGTCGCCATACACTACATCGTCTTCAGGGTAATGCTGCATATTCATCACTAAATGACTGGCAACATCGAGTGGGCGAGACGGTTCTTGAAAGCGAAAAGCTGATTCTAATACCGCGCGCTTTTCAAGGTACCTCCACTCTTCCATACCTTGTTGTTCAATTAACTTTATATATTGGAATACGGCTTGAGTAATATCATCGACTTTTGATAAACCTTCAGGTGTTAGAGTTGCGCTGATATTAAAATCTCGATAGTTACTGCCGCTTGCGCCACCACCCGCAGAAAGGGAGGTCACCCAGCCTTTCTCTTTCAGTTGCATCATTAAGCTGCCTTCACCTTCGTAGCCAAGTAAATGTGCAAAAAAGGAAAGTGGTTTTGTGCTGTAATGCTCGTCCATGCAAGGCATAGGAAAGTTTAAAATGAGCTTTCGTATTTCTTTGACTGGCTCAACAAAGACTTGAATACCCGTACTGCCTTCGGTTGTGATAGGTTCTGAAATAGATTTGTTGCTCAGTTGATGATTACTGATCTCGGAGAAGCGCGACTCAACCCAAGCTTGCATCTCATCTAACTCTTGATTCCCTGAGAGGGTGAGTGTCATTAAATCGGCGGAATAATTTTGCTGGTGGAACGCTAAGATTTCTTGTCGAATAGATTGACCATCACGGTCGCCTAAGGTTTCGAGGTTACCTACCGAGAATTTGGCAAATGGGTGGGCTGGGTTAACAATTTCTTTGTGTACTTGATAAAGTCGGCGAGAGTCGTCATTGAGCTTCATCTTGTACTCAGATTCAACGGCTTGGCGTTCTTTGTCTAAAGCTTCTTCATTAAATAAAGGGGCGGTGAAAAACTGAGAGAAACGGTCAAGTGCAGATTCAAAAGCATTTAAATCGACATCAAAGAAAAAGCAGGTATGTTCTGTTCCAGTCCACGCATTGTTACTGCCACCATGTTGGCTAATGTAACTTTGGAACTCTCCAACTTTTGGATACTTTTCAGTGCCTAAAAATAGCATATGCTCTAGGTAGTGTGCTAAGCCTTCTCTGTCTGCTGGATCATCAAAGTGACCGACATTTACAGCCAATGCCGCCGCTGCTTTTTGCGCGTCGGGATCTCTTACCAGCAAGGTGCGTAATCCATTTGATAAGGTGAGATAGCGATATTGATGTTCATCGTTAGGGCTTAAATGCACAAGGTCTCTCCAGAGATTTTTATTATTAAATTATGTACCTGATACAAGTGGGTGCAAATCTTGCAGTCATATTTTGAGATATAAGTGCGTTTTGAAAGTGTGGAAGCATCACTAGTAGTGCTTTCAATATCTTTGATCAGGTATTTATTTTCTTGTTATTAAGTTTCTTTTTAATAGATTGTTAAGAAAGTCGAACTCTTTGGCAAGCGACTTGATATAATTATTTATATTGATTGAAGTTTCTCAATATTGAGAGTCAAAAACGAAGTAGCGATTTCGCCTGTTATGACGATATATGAGAATGCTACATAGATAGGATAAAACATGAAAATATTCATTATGCGCCACGGTGAAGCGGAACATTTTGCGAACTCGGATGCAGAAAGAGCCCTAACTAAACGTGGCAAAAAACTGTCTTTGGCAGTGGCACAAGCAGCTGTTGAGCAAGGCTATAGTCAATTTGATAAAGTGCTGGTTAGCCCTTATTTAAGGGCGCAAGAAACATGGTTAGAGATTTCTCAGGTATTTAATGCCGATAAGGTAGAAACCAGTGAAGACATTACTCCATACGGTGTGTCTGACGAAGTGTTTGATTTCACTTTGGCTTTAGCTGAAGTTGAGAAGCTAGATAGCCTTTTATTTGTTTCTCATTTACCTTTGGTTGGGTATTTAACTGCAGAGTTCGCTACGGGCATGACTCCACCTATGTTTCCACCTTCTGGCATGGCTTGTATTGAATTCGATTTAGAGACACGTAAAGGTGAATTGCTTTGGAATATTAATCCATAAGCTTCAGCCATAGTGTCTTTTTGGTTTGGATATTGAAGTGTTGGTTTGAATATCGAGGTGAACTGAATTTGGTTTGCTTTAATGGCGATTAAATAGAAAGGGCGCATCAGTGATTGATGCGCCCTTTCTTTATTCTTCGAGTCATAGATTTAGTATCGGTTAATGGGTGTCAGACCTTTTGTATGGTTACTTGTCTGGTATCGATAATAAAACCAATAATGCACCATGACCGCCAAATTCGAGAGGAGCTTGGTGGAACGCCATTACGTCGGGGTGTTGCGCCAACCATAACGGCACTTTCTGTTTCAATATGTGCTTGCCAATTCCATGTTGAACACACGCACACGCCACACTTTCTTTTATGCAGTGGGCAATCATTGCACCTAATTCACGTTTCGCTTCTTGTTGAGTCATTCCATGCATATCTAAATAAACATCGGGAACATACACACCGCGACGCAACCTTTTGACTTCATATTTAGACACATCATCTCGAGCATAACGAGTTGGTCCATCATCACTTAAGTGAGGAATGAACTCATCCGAGAAATAGAATTCACTGTCACTGGCTTGTCTTGCAGTTCGAGTAATTTCTTTTTGTTTGGTATTTCTTTTTGGCTGCTGGATTATGGTATCCTGTTGCAACTTTTTAACGCCCTTTACTGCATCGTTGAATAAGGCGAAATCGTCATCGAAGTCGGTGTCTTTTTTGCTCATCAGGTTATGAATTCTAATTTGAAACGTAATTAGCAGTATTGTAGCGCTTTTCGGAGACAATTTTGGATAAGATTTTTGTAGAAGAAGCGGTATCAGAACTACACACGCTTCAAGATGTAATTCGTTGGACTGTTAGTCGCTTTAACGCTGCTGGCCTATTTTATGGTCATGGTACTGATAATGCGTGGGATGAGGCGGTACAACTTATTTTACCTACTCTTTATCTGCCGATTGATGTTCCTTCGCATGTTATGAACTCTCGCCTAACAAGCAGCGAGCGTTTACGTATTGTTGAGCGTGTTATTAAGCGTATCAATGAGCGTACTCCAACGGCTTACTTAACCAACAAAGCGTGGTTCTGTGGTCTTGAATTCTTCGTTGATGAGCGTGTACTTGTGCCTCGCTCTCCAATTGGCGAATTGATTGAAGCGCAATTCCAACCTTGGTTAACAGAAGAGCCGACACGTATCATGGATATGTGTACAGGCAGTGGTTGCATCGCAATCGCATGTGCGCACGCATTCCCAGACGCTGAAGTCGATGCGATTGACATTTCAACTGACGCGCTGCAAGTTGCTGAGCAAAACGTACAAGACCACGGTATGGAACAGCAAGTGTTCCCAATTCGTTCGGATTTGTTCCGTGACTTACCAAAAGAAAAGTACAACTTGATTGTATCTAACCCGCCTTACGTAGACGAAGAAGATATGAACAGCTTACCTGATGAGTTTACGCATGAGCCTGAATTAGGCTTAGCTGCTGGCACTGATGGCTTGAAATTGGTTCGTCGCATTTTAGCTAATGCACCAGATTACCTGACTGAAGATGGTATTTTGATCTGTGAAGTGGGCAACTCTATGATCCACATGATGGAACAATACCCAGAACTTCCGTTCACATGGATTGAATTCTCTAATGGCGGTCATGGTGTGTTCATGATCACTCGCGAGCAGTTAGTTGCTTGTGCGGATGAGTTTTCAATCTACAAAGATTAAACTTCTGTCGCTATAGGTTTGTGTTGTTATAAATTTCTGTGGTTATAGAGTTCAGAGATTAAGCGTTTAGAGCGCTAGTTTCAGACATAAAGTCTCAGAGATTGAGCCGTAGAAACGCAAGTGAATTATTAAAACGCCATGCCGCCAACGCATGGCGTTTTTTATGGGAGAAATAAGCTAAATTCATTAAAGCCTACAAATTAAGTGGTTAATATTTAGTTGATCAATATGCATACTTAACACATATTGGTGTTCGATTTTTGAACATTAAGTGAATCATGGAGGATTCATAATGGCTATAGAAACGTGGGTTTACTACTTCCTTGCTGTGTTGGTATTAACAGCATCACCGGGTCCAAGCTCGTTATTGTGTATGACTAAGGCTGTACAATCCGGCTTTAAGCTTTCAGTCTTTACTGCATTAGGTAGCTTAACGGCTATTTCAACTATTCTAACCCTTTCTTTTACTGGTTTAGGCGTGATTATCGCTTCATCCGAAGTGGTATTTAATATCATTAAATGGACGGGCGCGGCATACCTTATTTATCTTGGCTGGCAGTCTTTGCGTTCTTCTCAGCAAAGCTATGATCAACTTTCTTCTGAAGATACCCCCTCGAAAGGCACTAACAAGCAGCATTTTCTTAGTGGTTTTATTGTTGGTGCAAGCAACCCAAAAGCGATTCTATTTTTTACCGCGTTGTTTCCTCAGTTCATCGACCCGACTTTAGCACTTATGCCTCAGTTTATTGTGTTTGCTACAACGTTTGCTGTAATGGAACTTTCATGGCTGTTGCTTTATGCTTATCTAGGAGCGAAGTCTTCCAATTGGTTATTTGCACAAGGCAGAGCCAAAATCTTCAATCGAGTGACAGGTGGGGTGTTCATCAGTGCTGGTGCTTTGTTATCAACGACGAGTCGCACTTAGCTATGAAAGTGAGAAATTATTGCTAATGTGACAGAAAATTCTTGATGCTGTAATAAAAGGTTAATATATATATGCTTGCTGATTTGAGCGTTATACCGATATATTATAGTTACTTATTCAAATCTCTAGGAGAGATATATGCAGCATCAAGAAATGATTCAACATAGTAATTTTGGCGTTATTAGCCGCACTTGGATTTTCGCAACTTTGTCTCTTGTA
Organism: Vibrio gallaecicus; assembly: GCF_024347495.1. Classification (NCBI taxonomy): domain Bacteria; kingdom Pseudomonadati; phylum Pseudomonadota; class Gammaproteobacteria; order Vibrionales; family Vibrionaceae; genus Vibrio; species Vibrio gallaecicus. The sequence goes on from NZ_AP025490.1 coordinate 959,599, forward strand.
GGCATTTTGGCGTTAATGTAACCAGACATAATGTAACAACGACAATGTAATTATGATGATTCTTCGATTTATACGCGTATTACCATCTCAATTTAGTTTTTATACACTTTCCAACCTTTCTCATCGATGTGGCTTTTCTCACTAGGTTAGCCACTTCAATTTTATCTTTTCAATCTTCTTTTCTACTCTATTTTTACCCGTCCTAAATCCCACAACCCATCTTCAGTCATTATAAGCTTAATGAATTCAAGCACTATCAATTTCAAGAGCTATTAATCTCAAGAGCTATTAATCTCTATCCATTCCCAATTTATTTCTTTAACTGTTTCAATCATTACGGCTTCAATAATTGTTATTAAAATGTGATAGTCTGGCACGAATTGTTTCATCAAGAGTGTTACTCATGTCTATCTGGGATTCTATCTCTGTTAATAACCGGTTCAGTGAACTTCCACGTTCCTTTTATACTCCAGCTCAACCCACTTCACTTAGCAATGTTCAATGGCTTGCTTGGAATAAAAAATTAGCATTAGAGCTAGGCTTTCCGGAATTTGAACAATGTTCAGAGGAACTGCTTTCAACTCTTTCTGGCACAAGTGAACCTGCACCGTTTTTCCCATTAGCAATGAAGTATGCAGGTCACCAGTTTGGTTCTTATAACCCAGATTTAGGTGATGGAAGAGGCTTGTTATTGACGCAAGTGGTTGCGAAAAGTGGTGAAACCTTTGATTTACACCTCAAAGGTGCCGGTAAAACGCCTTATTCTCGAATGGGGGATGGGCGAGCGGTGATTCGTTCAACAGTAAGAGAATATTTATGCAGTGAAGCAATGGCTGGGTTGAAAATCCCTACTACTCGTGCGCTAGCAATGATGAGCAGTGATACACCTGTTTATCGTGAAAAGCAGGAGAAAGGAGCGCTATTGGTCCGAGTGAGTGAGTCTCATATACGTTTTGGGCATTTCGAGCACCTTTTCTATACTAATCAAATTGCTGAACACAAATTGTTAGCCGATAAAGTATTGGAATGGCACTTCCCTGAGTGCCTTGAAGATGATAAACCTTATGCCAGCATGTTCAACCTCATTGTCGATCGCACTGCTGAAATGGTCGCACTGTGGCAAGCTAATGGTTTTGCTCATGGCGTAATGAACACTGATAACATGTCTATATTAGGGCAAACTTTTGACTATGGGCCGTTCGCGTTTCTTGATGAATATGACCCTCGTTTAATTTGTAACCACTCAGACTACCAAGGGCGCTATGCCTTTAATCAGCAGCCAAGAATTGGGTTGTGGAACTTGTCTGCACTGGCACATTCACTGTCACCATTAATAGATAAAGCTGACCTTGAAGCGGCATTAGAGCAGTACGAGCCACAAATGAATGGTTATTTCAGCCAATTGATGCGTCGTAAACTAGGGCTGCTTTCAAAACAAGAAGGTGATGGTCGTTTGTTTGAATCGATGTTCGAATTGATGTCGCAGAACAGAGTCGATTACCCAAGGTTCTTTAGAACTCTGTCTAATTTAGATACGGTGGATTCTCAGGAAGTCATAGATCTTGTCTTAGACCGAGAAGCCGCCAAAATGTGGCTGGCTAATTATTTGCAGCGTTGCGAATTAGAAGACAATTCACCACAAGAGCGTTGTGAAAGCATGAGGGGAATAAACCCTAAGTACATATTACGTAATTATTTGGCGCAGCTTGCGATAGATAAAGCTGAGCAAGGTGATACTAGTGATATTGAAGCGCTGATGGTGGTACTAGCCGATCCATGCAGTGAACACCCTGAATATGAATACTTAGCTGCGCTGCCACCAGAGTGGGGTAAAGGGATGGAGATCAGCTGTTCGTCTTAGTTACCTACTCGTGGTAATCGAATGCTTTTGATAATCAACTGTTCGTGATAATCAATCTTTTGCGATAGTCAACAAATAGCGCTCTAAGTCAGTAAGATGTAGATAGAGGTCACCAAGATGTGATCTCTATCTGTCTACTCTTCTAACTTTACAACCATGCTAATAATCAAACAATCGGTCAGCCTATACACTATGTAAATAAGTTGTAAATTTAATAGGTTTGGGCGATGCCAACAAATACTCGAATTCTCGTGGTGGATGATGATCAAGAAATCCGCGAACTGCTGGAAGAGTACCTCACAAAATCTGGTTTCAATGTCTCTTCAGTTGGAGACGGTGTTGAACTAGAAGCTCATCTACAAAACCAAGGTTATCCAGATCTAATTCTGCTTGATGTGATGCTACCTGGTGACGATGGTTTTACTTTGTGTCAGCGAGTACGAAAGCAATCCAATGTGCCAATTATCATGTTAACTGCGGTTTCAGATGAAACAGACCAGATTATTGGATTGGAAATTGGCGCAGATGATTACATTGCAAAGCCATTCAGCCCTCGCCAATTAATTGCGCGTATTAAAGCGTTATTGCGCCGCGTCCAAGTGGTGGATGACAAGCCAAGTGATGCACTGCCAAAGCAAATTATTTTTGGTGACTGGACGCTTGATACGCTGGCGCATCGAATTTCCCACAATGACAGCTCAGAAGAGATGGATTTGTCAGGCAGTGACTTTTCTTTGTTGATGTTGTTCTTAACTCGTCCTAACGAAGTTCTTGACCGTGACACTATCTCTTTCGCCACCAGAGGTCGCGAAGCGTTGCCTTTTGAACGTGGTATTGATGTACAGCTTAGCCGCCTCAGAAGCCGACTGGGCGACAGTGGTAAATATCCTCACTACATCAAAACCATGCGCGGAAATGGCTATATTCTTGCCGTGCCGGTTCAGTATCAACACTAAGCATGAAGCTCCTAACTCCTAAAACAGTACTCCGTATGAAGTATCTCGTATGAACTGGTTAAGCCGATTCAAGCCAAACTCTTTGGTCGCAAGAACCTTGTTGTTAACTTTGTTAGCTGTGGTTATTGCCCAAGGAATTGCTACGTCTATATGGTATAGCGAATCAAAACACAAAGAACTGGAAGGTATTCGCTCTGCATCATCTAGTATGGCGAACATGTTTGCCTCAACGGTAACCTTCTTTCAGTCTCTTCCCGTCAAATATCGTCATATCGTTTTGGATCAAATTCGCAATATGGGAGGAACACGTTTCTTTGTTTCTTTCAATAAAGAGGCTTTGATTGTCGACCCCATCCCTGACACCCGCTTAAAAACTGCCTCGATTGATGCGATAGAAAGTGTCTTGAGTAGCAAGCTTAATAAAGTGGAATCGGTACGCGTAGACTTTTCACGACCGGAACACCTTCGCTTACTTAAAAATGATATCTACTTAAGCGATCTCCCGCGATCGTGGGCACATCATACTTTAACGTTAGAGCCGTTGAATCCGCCCATTCTGGTTGTACAAATCGAATTGACCAGTCACGAATGGGTATACATTGCGGCATTGTTACCTGCTCCATACGTCAAACTAGACGATACGATTCTCGGTCGTGAGCAAGTGATTTTCTTGGTCTCCTCGACACTCATTTTATTGGTTCTGACTTACTTGATGATTCGTCGCCAAGTGCGTCCTCTTAAAAAATTGGCAAGAGCAGCCAATGAAATGAGCATGGATATTCAGCAGCCCCAACTAAAAGAAGAAGGGGCAACGGAACTGGTGACGGCGACCCGAGCTTTTAATCGTATGCAGCAACGTATTCGTCGCTATGTTGCGGACCGTGAGCACCTTTTTTCTGCTATCTCCCATGACTTAAAGACTCCGATAACCCGCCTTAGATTACGTGCTGAGTTATTGGAGAGTGAAGTAAAGAAAGATAAGTTCAACAAAGATCTGGATGAGCTCGAAATGATGGTGAAGGGTGCTTTGCAGGCGGTAAGAGACACCGACTTGCACGAAAATAATGCCGTTATTGACCTCAACGAGATGGTGCTTTCTGTGATTGAGTCGCATAACCAGTATCAGACAAAGGTTGAGTTTGAGCCTGCTGTCATAGAGCCATTGGTCGCGAAACCACTGGCGATTAAGCGAGTACTCACCAACTTAATTGACAACGCGGTTAAGTATGGCTCATCAGCTATGGTGGAAATCTGTGGTGATGAGTTTTGGGTTATTGTCACTATTCAAGACAGTGGTGATGGTATCCCAGAAGACAAGTTAGAGATGGTCTTTGAGCCTTATTTTAGGCTGGCGACGGATGACCAAGGGCACGGTCTTGGCTTAGGTATATGCCGAAATATCCTGCATGGACATGGCGGAGATCTCATTATTCGCAACTCTTCTCAAGGTGGCTTAGAAGCCAAAGTCTATATCCCCACAGGTCTAGAAGTGTAATGTAACAATTGCGTTACATTGGGCTTACCTTTTGTTTCAATCTTATAAATCAGAATAAGTAGACTCTTTATTGAACCGGACGTCGAGTCCGCTAAAACATGGAAGATAATAATGAAAATCAATAAAACCCTACTTACTCTATCTCTTCTTGCTGCCTCAACATTTTCTCAAGCTGGTGAAGTGGAAGTACTCCACTGGTGGACTGCCGGTGGTGAAGCGAAATCTGCTGCGGTACTGAAAGAGATGATTGAAGAACAAGGTCATACTTGGAAAGATTTCGCTGTTGCTGGTGGCGGCGGTGAAAGTGCGATGACTGTTTTGAAAACTCGAGCAGTGTCGGGCAATCCTCCATCTGCTGCGCAGATCAAAGGTCATGATATTCAAGAGTGGGGTGGTTTAGGTTTTCTAACGTCTCTCGATGCAACGGCGAAACAAGAACAGTGGGATGAACTACTACCAGAAGTAGTGACTAAAGTAATGAAGTGGGATGGCGAATATGTGGCGGTCCCTGTCAATGTTCACCGTGTTAACTGGCTTTGGGCTAACCCTGTTGTTTTAGAAAAATCCGGCGTTACGGTTCCTACAACATTAGATGAATTCTTTGTTGCTGCAGACAAGATTAAAGCGGCTGGTTTCATTCCACTGGCCCATGGTGGTCAGCCTTGGCAAGACGCAACGGTATTCGAAGCCGTGGCACTTGATGTACTAGGCAGTGAAGACTACAACAAAGCGTTTGTTGATCTTGATATGGACGTGTTATCTGGCGACAAAATGGTGGAAGTGTTCACCAAGTTCAAAAAGATGCGTGATTACATCGACAGCAACTCTCCAGGTCGTGATTGGAACGTAGCAACCTCAATGGTTATCAATGGTGAAGCCGCGATGCAAATCATGGGTGACTGGGCGAAAGGCGAGTTTACTGCAGCAGGCAAAGTGCCGGGTAAAGATTACATCTGTGCGCCAGCTCCAGGTACTGATGGCCAATTCACTTTCAATATCGATAGCTTTGCGTTCTTTGAGTTAAGTGACAAAGAGAACCAAAAAGCGCAGCAAGACCTAGCGAAAACCATTCTTACCAAAGATTTCCAAGAAGTCTTCAACCTTAACAAAGGTTCTATCCCTGTACGCCTAGATATGGACATGTCTAAGTTTGACCAATGTGCGTTGGACTCAATGGCAACCTTCAAAGCAAGTGCTGAGTCTGGGGATCTTGTTCCGAGTATGGCTCACGGCCTAGCGACAACAAGCTACGCTCAAGGCGCTATCTATGACGTGGTGACCAACTTCTTCAACGAGAAAGATGCCGATCCTAAACAAGCAGCTGCCAAGTTAGCTAAAGCAGTGAAAGCGGCTATCTAATCTAACTTGATAAGCAACATACAACGCACGTGAGTGACGGGTTGTGTTGCTTTACCAAACCCCCAGGGTGGGTAGGCTCGTAGGGAGCCTATCTACTCTTTACTCCCAATTCTGATATGCGTGATGCTGATGTGGTGCCGAAAGGTAAGCCATCGGCTCGATTGTGCAACAAGGATAAGTTATGGAGCATGTTTTGACTGAGTCGACTCCAAAACCCACAAGGAGCCAGCCTGCACCGAAACCGAGTTTTGCTGACAGGTTGCAACATTGGTTACCTAAAATAGTATTGGCGCCCACCGCGTTAGTGACAGTGGTGTGTATCTACGGCTATATATTTTGGACGGCAGCGCTGTCGTTCACTAACTCTCGATTTCTGCCAAGTTTTAACTTCGTTGGTTTAACCCAATATGAAAAGCTGATGGATAACGATCGCTGGATCACCTCAATCACCAACCTCGGTGTGTTTGGTTTTCTATTTATGGCGATTGCCATCTTGCTTGGTGTTGGTTTAGCGGTATTGCTTGACCAGAATATCCGTCAAGAAGGGGCGATTCGTACCATCTATCTCTACCCAATGGCGCTGTCATTCATTGTGACGGGTACGGCGTGGAAATGGATTCTTAATCCGGGTCTTGGCATTGAAAAGCTAATGCAAGACTGGGGATTTACTGACTTCAAATTTGATTGGTTAGTCGACTCCGAAATGTCGGTGTATACCTTGGTTATCGCGGCACTTTGGCAGTCTTCAGGGTTTGTGATGGCAATGTTCTTAGCAGGGCTACGCGGTATTGATTCATCAATCATAAAAGCGGCGCAAATTGATGGGGCAAGCTTACCTACCATCTATCTCAAAATCATTTTACCTTGCTTGCGCCCTGTAGTTTTCAGTGCGGTGATCATTACGTCGCACATTGCGATTAAGAGCTTCGACCTTGTGACGGCAATGACGGCTGGTGGCCCCGGTTATTCATCGGATCTTCCTGCGCTATTTATGTATGCACACTCCTTTACTCGCGGACAAATTGGCCTTGGTGCTGCCAGTGCCATGATGATGCTTGCCGGTATCTTAGCGATTCTCGTGCCTTATCTTTACTCTGAACTTAGGGAGAAAAAGTCATGATGAATAACATCAATTTTGCTCGAATCTTTATTTATTCAGCACTGCTTTTCTTCTGCTTAGTGTATCTAATGCCATTGTTCGTGATGGCGCTGACGTCATTCAAAACTCTGCCTGATATCAAGGCGGGTAACCTGATGAGCTTGCCAAAAGAGTGGGTGTTTGATGCCTGGTATAAAGCGTGGGACACCGCTTGTACTGGCGTGAAATGTGAAGGCATCAAAGGCTACTTCTGGAACTCGTTCCAAATGGTGATTCCTGCGGTTGCGATTTCAACATTGCTCGGTGCATTTAATGGTTATGTGGTGACGAAATGGCAATTCAGAGGTTCAAATCTGTTCTTTAGCTTGTTGTTGTTTGGCTGCTTTATTCCTTTCCAAGTGGTGTTGCTGCCAATGGCAACCATGTTAGGAAAAATGGGTTTGGCAAACACAACTATCGGCTTGGTGATTGTGCACGTTATCTACGGCATGGCGTTTACGACTCTGTTTTTCCGTAACTTTTATATCTCGATTCCTGATGAATTGATCAAGGCGGCAAAGCTTGATGGTGCTGGCTTCTTTACCATTTTCTTTAAGATTTTATTACCGATCTCAACGCCAATCATCATGGTCACGGTGATCTGGCAGTTCACCGCTATCTGGAATGACTTCTTGTTCGGAGTGGTTTATTCCGGCTCAGATACTCAGCCGATTACCGTGGCATTAAACAACCTAGTCAACACCAGTACTGGCGTTAAAGAATATAACGTCGACATGGCCGCCGCGATCATCGCTGCACTGCCAACGTTGTTGGTGTATGTCTTCGCAGGAAAATATTTTGTTCGTGGCCTAACGGCAGGATCAGTAAAGGGATAATTACTCATGGCAACATTAGATTTAAAACAGATCCGTAAAACCTATCGCAACGCGGACAACGAAACGTTAAAGGGCATCGACATTAGTATCGATTCGGGGGAATTTTTGATACTTGTCGGCCCTTCGGGGTGTGGAAAATCCACCCTAATGAACACCATCGCTGGGCTCGAAAATATTAGCTCGGGTGAAATCGTGATTGATGGTGTAGACGTGGCGCAGGTAGAACCTAAAGATCGTGATATTGCGATGGTATTCCAGTCGTACGCGCTTTATCCAAACATGACGGTACGTGGCAATATCGCTTTCGGTCTGAAGATTCGCAAGATGCCGCAGCAAGAGATTGATGCAGAGGTCAACCGAGTGGCGGAAATGCTGCAAATCGAACAGTTGTTGGATCGTAAACCGTCGCAGCTTTCTGGTGGTCAGCGTCAACGTGTCGCGATGGGACGTGCTCTAGCTCGTCGTCCTAAGCTTTATCTATTTGATGAGCCGCTTTCTAACTTGGATGCCAAGCTGCGTGTTGAAATGCGCCATCAGATTAAACGTCTGCATCAGAAGCTGAATACCACGATTGTTTATGTAACCCATGATCAAATCGAGGCAATGACACTGGCTGATCGCATCGCAGTAATGAAAGACGGTGAACTGCAGCAGTTAGGCACACCACAAGAGATCTATACCAAGCCAAATAATATGTTCGTGGCGGGCTTTATGGGCTCACCATCAATGAACTTCATTAAAACCATGGTGGACTTGGATGAGGAACAGAATCCGATCATCAAAGTAACTGGCACGGCGGAGCAAGAACACCACATTCGATTGCCTCAGAGTATGCGTGACCAAGATGGCAAGGAGTTGGTCATTGGGTTACGTCCAGAACACATTACTGAGCAAGAAGGTGATGATGTGTCGGCAACCACAAAACTAGATCTGCAATTGGAAGTGTTGGAGCCAACAGGGCCAGATACCATCGCAATGGTTAAAGTGAACGACCAAGAAGTCGCGTGTCGTTTGTCACCAGAGTTTGAAGTGTCGGTTGGGCAAATGGCACCGCTTCATTTTGACTTATCAAAGGCGGTATTTTTCGATGCTCAAACCGAAGCGAGAATCGAATTCTAGTTGCTGAGTTAGTTTAACAATCAAAGTTCATGTCTAAATCAAAGGTAGTATCACCAATTAGTTATAAGTAATGTGATGCTGCCTTTTTCGTTGTCTATACTTGCTTTTTATTCCTTATAAAAACAGAGGGATAAACGATATATATGCTTCTACTGCAATAATATCGTGATTTAGTATCCCTTAGCTCTATAAAGCTGACGTAGAAACGCGTAGGATCACACTACTTTAGACCAGAAACTAGGCTGCACCTTGGTGCATAAACAGAAGAATACATGAAACTAACAGCAAAACCAGCGGCGAATAACGCTTTACTTATTTCTATTACGACACCGGATTTTAAAGGTGACGAAGCAAAAGAGTCTCTTGCCGAACTTGCTCGCTTAGTGACAACCCTAGGGTTTAAAGTCGTCGGTACGCAATCGCAACACCACAGTTCATCTCAAAGACAGAATGTGTTGGGTGCAGGTAAACTCGCCGAAATTGCACATCTAACTGGTTACCAAGGCTCTATTGAAGAAGCTGAAGATGAAGACTTTCTTGATGAGTCGGGTTTGTTTGATTCTGAAATCGATGAGCTAGATTTTGATGATCTTCCAACGGGCAATTTCCAATACGGTGCCGCTGATGTTGTGGTATTTGACTGTGATTTAAGTCCATCTCAAATGCGTACTGTTGAGGCGAGTTTGGGTGTGGAAGTATTTGACCGTACTGGCATCATCATCGAAATCTTTAGCCGCCACGCTCGTACTCGTACTGCTCGTCTGCAAGTTGATATCGCTCGTTTAAACTACTTAGTGCCACGTCTTCGTGAAACGGCTGAGGGCGATAAAGAGCGTCAAATGGGTCAGGGCGCCGGTGAAACTTCACTAGAGCTAGACCGTCGTAACGTACGTGACCAAATTGCTGCGCTTAAGCGTGAGCTAGTAAGCGTACAAGATGAAATGAAGACCCGACGCACAAGGCGTGCGGAGCTTTTCACTGTTGCTTTAGTTGGCTACACCAATGCCGGTAAATCTTCGATGATGCGTGCAATGACCGCAACCGAAGTGGTGGGTGAAGATAAACTGTTCGCAACGCTAGACACTACGGTTCGTGCGCTTCAGCCAATCACTCAACCGCGTATTCTTGTTTCAGATACGGTGGGTTTCATCAAGAAATTGCCACACGATCTGGTTGCATCATTCCACTCAACGCTAGCAGAAGCGCATGATGCTTCATTGCTGCTTTATGTCGTTGATGCTTCTGACGTTTCATTCCGCGCACAACTTGATGTGGTACACGACGTATTAGCTCAAGTGGGTGTAGAAGGCAGCGAAAAACTATTAGTGCTGAATAAGTGCGATAGATTGACTGAAGAACAGCAATTAGAGCTGATCGAAGAATTCCCAGATGCGATGCTGACGTCGACTCGTGATCCTCTAGATATCACGAAGCTACACAAGTACATCGTTGGTGTTGCTGAAGAAGGCATGATCGAAGAAGAGATCACCATCCCTTATTCTGGCCAAGGCATCATCGGTGAGATTCGCTCAAACATGAGTGTGGTTAAAGAAGAGTACGATTACGAGTGTATTAAGTTGACTGTTCGCTCTAGTGAAATTGACTTAGCTCGACTGAAAAAGCGTATGCAAAACTCTTAATCGTCTGTCTAATTTAGATAAGAACGTCCAAAAAAAAACGACCTAAGTGGTCGCTTTTTTTATTCGTTGAGCCTAGCTAATTTAAGTTTGCTAAGTAATGAGTGACTTACGCCATTCTTTGCGTCGGCTTCCAACGTGCTAGCTCTGGATCAAGCTTGATACCTTGCGAAGTCAGCAGGTTAACACGAGCTAAGTACGCAGCCCCGTGCATCAGATGCTTAGCAAGATCAACGGCATTACGCTGTTGGTAATCGTCTAGGTAGCTGTCTTTCGCCCATGCGTTGAATGCGCCAAGTGCAGGGCCTGCCCATACTTGGTAATCCATTTCACGACCTTGTTCGCCGGTGTTTGACCAACGGCTAGAAAGACCCAAGTACCAACGGAAAATCAACGCCATCTTACGCTTTGGATTGCCTTCAGCGCGTTCGATCTGTTTAGGGTCACGCTCGTTAAAGTGAGCCACAGTCCCTGCCCAAATATTATCCAGTGTTGAACGGAAGACTTGTTTCTCAAGCTTCAGGCGCTCTTCTACTGGAATCGCTTCAATTGAATCGTAGCGAGTGTAAAGTTCGTACAGTTTGTTGGCACGCATTGGGAACAAGGTGCCACGCTTAACCACTTGCAGTTTCACACCCATTTCGAACATGTCTGCCGCTGGAGCCATCGTCACGTCAGCCATTTCAGTTGTCGAAAGCAGCTTACGTGTGTGTTCGCTCGCGCCAGCCTCAACACACGCTTGGTTGATTGAACCAGTAACAATGTAAGCAGCGCCCATGTTAAACGTCGCGAGCGCAGCGTCAGGTGTGCCTACTCCACCACCACAGCCAACACGCAGTGGTGTTTTGAACTGGTACTGTGCTTGGATTTGCTCTTTCAGCGCTAGAATCGTTGGTAGCAGTGTTACTAGCGGACGGTTATCGGTGTGACCACCAGAGTCAGCTTCTGCAGTAATGTCATCAGCCATAGGAACTAGCTGTGCCAGTTCCATCTGCTCTGCTGTAATTCGACCTTCATCAACTAGAGCTTGCAGCATTTTCGCAGGAGCAGGCTGCATAAACTTGCTCGCAACTTCAGTACGGCTTACTTTGGCAATTACCTTGTTGCCGATCTGAATCTCACCTTGTGCATCACGGCTAAGACCAGCTGCACGGTAGTGAACGATTTGCGGTGTTAGCCCCAAGAAGGCAGAAGCTTCAACAGTTTTTACTTTATGCTTCAAAAACAGCTCAACACTGCCGCGCTCTAGCGCGGGTTCGCTTGGGCTGTGAATCAGGTTAAACGCGTAAGGGCCGTTTGGTAGTGCTGCTTGAATACGGTTAATCGCTTGCTCAACACGAGACGGGATTAAACCCGCCGCGCCAAAGGAACAAAGAATGCCAGCTTGACCAAGGGCAATCACCAACTCTTCAGATGAAATGCCGTTTGCCATTGCGCCCGCATAGTAAGCGTATTTCACGCCGTGGCAGCGACGAAAATCTTCGTCGCCTAGGCTTTGTGTACCAAGAGCTGGAGCAAAAGCGCTAACAGGTTGGCTGTTCGCTGAACTTGCTGAATCGCCCGATGCAATCTCTGCTTGTTGGCTAACACCTAACCCTTTTTCTGGGTGGTTCACTACGTAACAAGCAAGGCTCAAATCTTTCAAAATTGTCGACATTGCCGCGTTATCAAAGTGAGTTGTGCTCTCTTTAATCTGCCAAGGCCACGGAGATAGCTTTTCGTTATTGATTGTAGTTTGAGTTGTCATAATTATTTCTTTCTTTCCTAGTCCCGTGTCAGGTTTATGCTTCTTCGATACAAATTGCGATGTCTTTCACTTCGTAAATACGCAGACCATCTTTGCTCAGGTTTGCGTCGCCAACGATGATACGTTTACCGTCTTCGTCTTTAATCGCAGTGATATGTACATCCAGAGACATCTGTTTGTTCAGAGGGTTAATCTGACCACGGTATTTCCATTTCACTTCAGATTGGATTTGACCAAACTTCGGATTGCGGAAGCCTGCACCAAGGTCTTTGTTTAGAGCGTAGGTTTGCATCAGTTCGATGATCGCTTCGACACCTAGAGAACCTGGCATTACTGGGTCTTGATGGAAGTGGAACTGGAAGAACCAATCACTTGGGTCAATCGTACGCTCAGCGTATAGGTAACCCAGACCGTCTTTACCACCATCGCTGGTGATCTGCACCGTATCGATAAAGTTCAAACGACCGCCAGCCAGTTGGTAGTGCTCTTGTACTTCACCAGTAGCAGAAACAGGTGCATTGAAGTAACGCGTCGTTTTGTCTAGCAGGTTGATGTTTACATCCGGCGTGCGGTTGTTATCAACGTGCCAAGGGTGAGTCACTTTACCGTTGTCCAAACCAAGCTGATCTTTCAATGCTGCGCCTTTGAAGTAACCAAATACCGCGGTACCTTGGTAGAAAGGCACGCCGTCAGTGCTCAGTTCAAAGCTGAAGCTCTGTACGATGTTGGTGCCCATCATTACTGTTGAAAGCAGACGAGAATCGTTGGTAATTGTTTTGCCACGCAAGTCGACGTTACGCAGCATTTTGCCGCTGCCATCTAGGTTGCGGAAAAACAGTTCTTCACCTGGGAAACCCAGTGTTGTGCCCATGTAGCCAGAGATAAAGCCGTTTGGTTGTAGTGAAATCTCCATCAATACCGAGTAAGGCATTAGGGTCTGGTGGCTGTTTTCATCAAAGTACCATGCATTTTCTGGCACTTCGTACTCTGCGATACACGATGAAGGCTTCTTGAAGTCGCCACGCTTACCGTCGATCTCAACAACGCGAGTAGTTAGCTGTAGGTCGCCACACGGAGTACGTGGTGGAATCATTCCACGGTAGATAGAGAAATCAGGACCGAAACATTTCTCGATATCGCCGGTTGCGAATTCGAACATGTGATATGGAGTGAATGGAACCGTATCGGGTGTGCGATTTGGGTAATCAGGAGTCACCGGCGCTTCAACGTGTTGAAGAGGAACCACACCTTTGTTTGGCGCAGTTTCTAGGTCTTCAATTTGAGCCATAAGTGGCGCATTTGCTGAAGCTTGTTGGTTCACTGCTGGTGTATGGCTCAAGTTTTCGATAACAGGGGTCACGACAGCTGTTTCTAAAGAAGGCAGATAACGAGTACATTCGTCGTCTTCTTTGATCATCACACCCAAGTTTTGGAAATCAACAATCACTTTGCCGTTCAGTAAAATATCGATGTTAGCTTTCGCGTATGGGCGAGGGCTTAGACCAATCTCAGTCACTTCCATGCGGTACGTCAGTTCTGCCGATTGTGGCAGAACTTGACCACGACAGCGTACTTGTTGAGGCGCATTTTCAAGCGGTTGGAAACGACCATTTTGAACAAGCGTGTGCATGCCAAGGTGCATCATGAAGAACTGAAGCAGTTGACCACAACCTTCTGCCATCAAAGAACCAGCCATTACTGAGTCATCTTTGAAGTGACAAGGGAAGTACCAGTGCTCAGGCTCTAGCTGCTTGTGACCTTCAATCAGACCAAGTCCCCATGTGCCGCCTTGCGGTTCAACACGGCTGACCTTTTCGATCATCATGAACTTCTCTGAGCTGAAGCATAGAGAAGGCTGGTGGCGATCAGATTGGTGAGTTGGGCCAAAACACTCTGCAATGTTGGCAGTCAGCAGGTGGCGCAGTTCTTGGTGGTTAAACTGCGTTTTAGGGCAGTGCAGCATAGGGTCGAAGCGTTGCTTAGTTGCAAGCTTACGAGCCTTGATTTCATCTTCAGTGTGAATCACACCTTTGCCGTCTGCTAGCTCTTCATCAGTGAAGAAGCCCGCACAGCCGTTATCCATTTTCAGGATCATCTTGTCGCCAACGAAACATTCGTACGAGAAGAAGAACAGCAGCGTGTCGCCATTGCGAGCAAAGTTGTTGATTGAGATATCGTAACGCAGCGTATCGCCACCACGAGGCAAGTCACCAAGGAAAGTCAGCGTACAATCAAGCAGGCGATAAACACGCTCGCCTTTGTTTTCGAAATCAATGCCTAGGTAGCTGATCAGCATTAGATCGCATTGACCAGATTCTACCGCCACTGCCCAAGGGATCTGACCATCGACAAGATACGGCGCATCAACTGGGATGTCGTATTCGGTGGTCATGGTGCTTGGCTTGTACTCGTTGACTGTCGCGTTGAGCTTGGTTACACGAGATACCAGTAGGTAGTCGGTGGTTGGCAAGCGAACGCGACGCGAGTAGCTATCGATGATCGCGTAGTCAGGACCAAATACATTCGCAATATCGCCTTCAGCGTATTCAACCAGATCATCGTAATCCCAGATACATGGTTTACGGATAGGTTTTACTGGTGCTGGCGTCGCAAGTACGTTGACTGGCGTTGACTGAACCTGAGTTGGTTGAGCTTGAACAGGCTGAGCTAGCGTTTGTTGACCACTCGTTTGTTGAGAAAGGGCATTGTTCTCTAAACTTGAGCTATCTAAACCAGACGTAATTGCGTTTAACTGTGCTTTCAATAGTGCATCAGCCATCTGCATGCCTTGGGCACGAGTGTGCAGGAATGCTTTGTGTACTTGCTGCGTTGCTTGCTGGTTTTGAGCAAAAGCTTGGTTGTGTGGTGTTACAGACGGCTGTAATGCTGCATCCGTATTAGCGTCGATTTGAGACGTGCCATTTTTAGCGGATAGGACATGAGTCATATTGCTGTGGTTACCTGTTAGCTGACTGTGGCGAGTTGGCGCCAGAGTAGGGGATACTGATGTAGGAGTTTCGATGACTGGCTCTACCGCGTTCTGCGCTAATGCTTTCTTCTCTAACTCTTTTTGCGCAAGGGCTGCTTGAATGCTTGCTGTCGTTGGAATCGACGCCACTCTTGCTGCTTGTTTACCAGAAGCTTTCTGTTGAATCGTTGCCAAGTTGGTCACTGGGGTTTGGGCAATATGTTGATAGATATCACGACCACCAAGAGTCACTTGCTTAACTAATTGACGTTTAGCATCGCTCGCCTGTTCATTGCTTAAACGAACGGAAAGTGATTGAGATTCAACACTCGATTGGCTTAGTAGCAGCTGTGAACATTGTCCTTCGCTGATGTTGGCAACAATCGCGTTTTTAGAGCTGACATTCGGATTCAGAGGTGCAAGATTCAGGTTCAGCAGACCGTGTAGCAGGCTTGCCATGCCAGAAGCTGCAGAGCAATGACCAACACGCTGACACGCTTGAGTCGTCTTTGTGCTCGCTAAACTTAGAGACGAAAACTGATGAGACGAAGACTCTGGTGCATGGTTAAGCTCAAGCAGAGAAACATCGTTCGAGCTCATACCGACTTGAGTCAGTAACTCATCAACAACGGCGTTGTTACGCTCGCTTGAACCAAAGGCTAATGCGTTGATGCTGCCGTAAGCCACATATTGGTTGCTCGCTACTTGGTTTTCTTCAACAAGAACAATTGCACCTGCGCCTTCACCTGCATTCCAACTGCCGTCTTGCGGTTGCCCGAATTTTGGAGAAAGTGACACTGGGCTCACGCTGTTCTTCAGAATCACATGTTCTGCACTGCCACTAAGGTCAACGGCTGCAATCACGACTGCATCCATCGATTCTTGCGACATCAAGTTTTGCGCAACATCAATACAACGAGCAACTGACTGTTCAGCGGCTGAAATCGTAAAGGCAGGGCCGTTAAAGTCCCACAATGAAGAGATACGTGAAGCCATGATATTGCCGATGAAACTGGTGTATTGGTTCAGCTTAGCTGCGTCCATCACACTGTCCATCGCGATGGTTTCTAGCGATTGGTATTCGTCTTGTGTTAGCTCAATACCCATGTTGGTAAAGCTGTCAGCCAATTGGCTATGCAGGTTTACGCGTCCACGGAATTGGTGCATCTCAAGCTCAGTTTCCATCGCGACTAAAACCGCAACCTTTTGGCCTGCAACAAGCTTGGCGTCTTTGATCGCTTCGTCTGCGACTTTCATCAGTAGCAACTGCTGAGAGATCAAACGGTCATCTTCATTAGGTGGCACTTTAAAGCGCAGGAAGTCGAGATCGAACTGATCGATGTACGCGCCGTTTGGAATGCCGCGTAAACCAAACTGATTCAGTAATTCTGGATGTTGGTCTAAGCCTTTCCAGCGCTTCTTAGGCAAAGCAATGAAAGCATCGTTGTTGGTTTCAATCGCAGTGTTCAGCTCATTGATACTTTGCAGAGAACCGAAGTGAGACGCGAGGCCTGTAATGCTTAAATTAGACGGTTGTAGGCTTGGAGAAGTCGACTCTTGAGTCTGGTTTACATGACTCGTGTCTGAATACGCTTCAAGCAGTAAGTGTGCGTTACAACCACCGAAACCAAATACAGAAACACCCGCGCAGCGATCTGGGTTGCCCGCTTTACTTGGCCAAGGTTGAACCTGTGTTGGCAGAGTCTGTGAGCCAAATAAACCTTCCGGCGACGATAGTGGCTTATCCAAGTTAATACTTGGCGGAAGCACACCTTCTTTCATCGCAAAGATCATCTTCATGATCCCTGGCATACCTGCCGCAGTCAGCAAGTGGCCGAGGTTGGACTTCGCAGAGCCAATCAGTGGCGGGTTAGAACCATTCAATTTGTCAGCAAAGAAACGCTCCATTGAGGTTAACTCAACCTTGTCACCTAATGGCGTGCCGGTTGCGTGACACTCAATCACTTCAATGCTGTCTGGTGTTAAGTTCGAAGCCTCGTAAGCGCGTTCAAAGGCTTGGACTTGTCCTTTGCTATTTGGGCTTAATACGAACTGGCCACGGCCATCGTTCGACAAGCCAATACCGCTGACGACTGCGTAGATGTTGTCGCCATCACGCTCTGCATCAGCTAAGCGTTTTAGGACTAAAACACCCGCACCTTCGCCAGCAAACAGACCTTTACTGTTGCTATCAAACGGAACCGACACACCGTGGTCAGGGTAAGCGTGGAAGATGGAAAAACCCATGTTGATAAAGAATGGGTCAGCACCTGATACCGCTCCTGCCAACATCATGTCGGCTTTGCCCGTGTTCAAGTAATCACACGCTAACTTCAATGAATACACTGAACTTGCACATGCCGCATCTAGGCTAAGTTGCACGTTACCTAAACCCAATGCATCAGCCACTAACTTAGAGGCGTTGTGTGCTGCAGCGCCATTGATAGGATTGAGGTCTTGCGCGGTTTCATTGGTTGGTAGCAGTGAAAATTGGTCATTAGCCAATTTATCTTTAAGTGCTTTCTCGACCACCGAGTGATACATCGGAAGAAACAGGTCGTTTGAACGTGTGGTTGGGAACGAAAGGGCACCCATAATCACGCCTGTGCGCTCTAAAACATCGGCATTCAGATCAATGCCTGCGTCGACTAGCGCCTTACGACTGGTATCCAAAGCCCATAGAAAACTCTGGTCAACACCGTTGAACGATTCTGCTGTTAAGCGGTAGCCATTGCTATCGAAATTGAAGTTTTCGATGTAGCCGCCTTTGTCACAGTAAAAGCGGTCTGATTCGCCTTGTACGCCCTGATAGCTTTCGGGTTTAGCACCTAACTTTTCAGCGCTTAATGTGGTTCGAGAATCTTTTTTATCTAGCAAGTTTTGCCAAAAATCTTTTGGCGTATCAGCTTCTGGGTATTGGTTAGCAATACCGACAATCGCGATCTTATTGCACTTCACTTGCTGTTTGTTCTGAGCCTGATTCGATTGAGAACTCATACTAGCTCTCCTTGATGATTCATTGTGCTGCCTTGAGACACACCACTTAATTGCTTCGTGGTGATCTGTTGTTCTAACCCTTGAATAAATGGCTCGACAGACAGTGGAATTTGATGAGTAATGAGCTGACCAATACATTTGATGAGCGTGACAATATCGTCCCCGCCTTTGGCATTGGAAGCGATTGAGCAGTATTGGTCGGCTACGTTGTCGCTACGATTGATCTTGTCGATCAATGTGCTGGTTTGACGATCGGCACCCACTTCAACAAACAGGCGAGCACCTTGTTGACGCGCACTCTGGATCAACGCGGTGAAATCCAGCGTCGAACAGAAAGTGTCGGCAATCGAAAGGGCTATGCTGTCGCTGTCTATATTGATTGGTTCGCCAGTCGGTAGACCTGCTGCGCTGATAAAGCGGATATGCTTTGGCAACTCGTCGAACAGTGGTTGTGTGTAAAACTCACGCACTTGGCTATGTTGGCTCAATGCTGGTGTGGTGTGCATTGCGGTAACACGATTCGCGGCAATGCCACGTTTACCCAGTTTCTTGAGCAGAGCACGACAGGTGCTTTCACAGCCTGCCAGTACGCAAGTGTCACCTTGGATAATGGCAAGGTAAGCACGTGGAAACTCTGGTAACAGAGCCTCAATCGCTTGCGCATCACTGCGAACCACAAAGCTATTCCATTGGATGCTTTCGTTGCCGTTCAGCTGCCAATCTTGACGCACTGCGGTGAGTTCGCCAGAAATAGCCGTAGTGAAGATAGGACTGGTTTGAGTCATCTCAATCAGCGCATGTGGATTTTTCCAAATATTTAAGCTAGCCCACATGGAGGCTTCACCTTTGGAGTAGCCCAAGGCGAAATCTGGCTGTACTTTGAATTCATCACATAGCAGTTGTGTTAACAGATAACTACTGCCCACACCTGCAATTGCCAGCTCACTGAGCGACATTTCTTGCGAGTCGTCAGCGTAGGTTTTTTCAGCCTGCAGCATCTCTTTCAAGTTACCTTCGCGCTCTAAGCGAGCAAATAACTGTGGGAAATGGTGGTGAAATTCACGCAACATACCGGGATAAACCGTGCCAACACCAGGGTAAACAAATGCAACACCACCTTTGCTTTGAGGCATCGGTGAGAAACAACTGCCCGCTGGCGTTTTGTAATGGCTATTGTCAGTCATTACTTTTGGCAACGCATTTTCTAGCGCTGAGATCTCTTGTAGTGCAGCCTCAATTGAAGCCGCTTGAATCACGATGTTCACACCACGGCCAGCATTGTGTTGAACGCTTTGAAAGTGGCTTAGGTTTGAATGCATCAAGCTGGCGATAGCAAGTTTGCTGTCTGCCGCTTCGTTAACGCATTTAAGCTCTTCTCTTAACGAGATTAACTGAGAAACCAACTCGGCTTGTTCGTTGCCTGAAACCACAAACATCAAACGCTCGCTTGATAGCAAGGGTTTTGGTTCTTGCAAACCGGTCGCTTGAGTCAATATCAGGCTGGTGGATTTTTGGCTATCGTCACTGAAAGTTAACGCAGAAACACGAGCTTTGTTCGGCTCAGTGAACCAGTAATTATTAGCTAATGAATGGCTCGGCAATGAACGGCTCGATATCGCCTCAACTATATTCAACAACTCATCAAACTGCTGCGAAGCAGAAAGTGCAGAATATTGTTGTTGATGGCTTAAATCTGTCGCAGGGCGACGTGCAATATCCAGAGCTAGCTGAATGCTATCTCCGATAGCTGTATCTACAAAACCCGCTAGATAAGCGTGTGGATGAATCTTGTTTTGAGCAGCGGTCAGCGCGTTCAACATCAACAATGATGGAGAATGAGAATCCAAACAAAGCTTAACAACATTACCTTGATTGACTGTCTCGATGGCGTGAGCAAGTGCTTGATTAAAATTGCCATCAACCACGACAGTAACAATCTCTGGAAGCGAAGGTGATAAGTCGGCAGAAAGCTCAGCCGCGTTTGCTGGCTGAGCTAAAAGAGCGATGCGCAATGGCATCGCTTTATTAGTAGGAACAGTCACTATGACAATTGCTCCTTTTCTGCGTTCTTAGTCGCCTCTTTCTTTGATACTGCTGAGCTAGACTTCGGCAAAAATGCATCGTTTAAGCTCTTGCTGATGGTGACTTTGGCACCTTTCATTACCGCACTTAAACGACCATCTTGGTGGTAAAGCGAGATATCAGCTTGCAGAGAACGAGCCGTGCTTTTTATCACGCTCAGCTCTAGCCAACCTTGGTCACCATTGTGCATCGGTGCGTAACAAATAAACTCACCGATTGCAGACGGTAGGCTTGCCGCGCCGTATTTCAATCGAGCCCATACCAACATGGCTTGCAACAGATAATCTTCAGCAAATGGCTGGCTATCGCCAAAACCTTGCTTAGGAATAAATGATCCGCAGTCGCTGTTTTTAATCTGAGGCAATTGGCACTGAGCCAGTAAGCCTAAGTCGTCAAAGCGTTCAACTGAGGTAATACCTTGCAGTCTTGGTCCATGAAACAGAGTGCCGTCACTGTATAGAGCTTGTGCCGTTGTTACAGGTGCTGAAGTGTTGGCTTCAAAGCGTTTTACTGACGCTTGTTGAACATCTTCAGACACTTGCACAGAGGCAACTTGCAACTGAGCTTGATACTGTGGTCGCCCTTGGCAACTGATCACCGCTTTTAGCTGATCTTTTGATTTAGCATCAGAAGAAAGAACCAGTTTCAGCTCTTGTACTTCATCGGTATCAAAAATCACACCCTTAAGCAGTTTGTAGTTGTGAACGCTAACGTTCACCCCTAACAGTTGCTCTGCCACTTCACGTATCCATTGGATGGCACACACTGTCGGTAACACTGGGTTACCGGCAATGCAGTGATCTTGAATGAAAGGCAATGCCTTTGGATCAAGATGACGTGTCACAGTGATGCTTGTATTTAGCGGACTCTTTGCAAGATGCACAGACTCCGCATTAAGCTTTTTTACAGCAGCTTCCTTGTTGTCAGAACCTTGCATGCTCGTACCAACCAGCAGTTGAATGCCAGTTTCGTTCAGCAGTTGAGAACTAAATAGCTCTGCACCTGCCTGAAGAGGAATTACGTACACGCCGCGCTCTGTGAACATACGTTTCAGTGCTGCGTTTACCATGCCACCGTCCCACGGTCCCCAGTTGAAGCTCATCACTTTCGCTTGAGGGTTGCGAGCAGACAGCTGTAGAGCCGCTTTGTTCAGGATCTCGTTAGACATCGAGTAATCACTTTGGCCTGTGTTTCCGTAGAAACCCGCCGCCGAAGAGAACATCGCAATCAGTTTTAGCTTGCTGCTATCAAGACCACCAAGAACCGCTTCTAGTCCGCCCACTTTCGTGCCGTAAACCATGTTCAGTTCATCAAGTGTTTTATCTTGAATGTGCTTGTCAGCCAGTACGCCTGCACCGTGGATAAGACCTGTGATGCCTTCGAAATTCGCCAGCGTTTTCGCTACTGACTCATGGTTCGATACATCTAGGCTTAGGTATTCAGCGCTCGCGCCAATCTCGTTGAAAGCGGCAAGTGCTGCGTTGATTTCAAGGCTGCTCAATACCGGTTTTAGCAAGGCATCAACTTTCTTCGGCGTTGGCTTATCACCCGTAGCTTGTAGGTGCGCAATTGCAGCAGGTTTTAGCTCTTTCTCTTGCTTGCCTTGTGCCCACTGAGGTAGCTCAGCTGAAGTAATATGCTTACTACGACCTGCAAGAATGAAATGAGATTTACATTGCTTAGCAAGCGTCAGTGCACATTCAAACGTCACGCCTTTAGCGCCACCTGTCACCAGAACTTTGTCGCTCTTGGTGAGTTGAGCGCCTGTGTTTTTAGTTTGTGCAGCGCCTGGTGTTGTCGCAATCAGTGTTGCACGACCAGATTCACCGTTTTCCGCATGGCTAAGACCGATTTCCACCGTGTTGGTGTCGATATCGAACAGTTCGCCTGTGATAGCTTCAGCTAGGTGACGAGCATCAATAGAAGCATCAGCATCCAATGCACGGCAGAACACGTTTGACCATTCATGGCTCAGTGTCTTAGTTAGACCAGACAGAGCTGCTTGGTTAAGTTCTGCATTCGCTAGTTGCTTAGTATCTAGGTAACCAAAGCCACCATCGATACGGCTTAATGTGAAGAACACGCTGCGACCAGAAACGGCATTCAGTTGGCCATTTAGGTGCTTTGCGAATAAGAACGCTGTCGTCAGTGAAGCTCTTGAGTCTGCATTCAAGTTAATCGCTTGCTCGTTGCTTTGTTTAGCATCAACGATAGCTTGTAGGTGAATGAAGCCCGCAATCACTTTGTTCGACGTTTTAAGGTCTGCTTCGATGTCGTTAATAACTGCAGTCACACCAGCATCATCGACGCTGTTGAGTGTGTAGCTTGCGATTTCACTGTTTAAAGGTGACGCGGCAGAAAGAGCACTACGCACTACAGCAACTTGAATGCCGTTAGCGGTCAACTTTTCTGCTAGAACACCGGCGTTGTGACCATCATCTGTGATCACGACACAAGCGTCTTTTGAGAAACAATCGACGAGTTTATCTGCCGCTGGTAGCTTTTTTAGCGCCACCTCATTGTGTGGAGGAAGTTCCGCTGTCGCTGTTTCTGCGATAGGCGTTACCGATTCAGCTTTAGGAGTCGCTACGGGTGCAGCAGCGGATAGCTTGCTTTGCATGTAGGTAACGATTTCACCAAGCGTACGACACTCAGCTAGGTCTTCAGGGTTTAGTTCTGGCAGCGTTGGTAGCTGGTCTTGAACTGTACCTAAAATCTCAACACGTTTGATTGAGTCGATACCAAGGTCTGCTTCCATGTCCATCGCTAGGTCGAGCATTTCTGCTGGGTAGCCTGTTTTGTCGGCAACCACTTCCATCATTGTTGATTGAACATGAGCAGGGTTTAGGTCGTTGCTCGCGCTTTCTACAGTTGCTGCAGCAACTTCTGTACTCGTAGTAGCAGTAGCGCCTAGCTTACTATTCATGTAGTCAACGATTTCGCCAAGAGTACGACACTCAGCTAGATCTTCAGGGTTCAGATCTGGCAATGTTGGTAGCTGGTCTTGAACCGTTCCAAGGATCTCAACACGTTTGATTGAGTCGATGCCAAGGTCTGCTTCCATGTCCATTGCTAGATCAAGCATTTCAGTTGGGTAGCCCGTTTTATCAGCCACTACGCTCAGCATTGTGCTTTGAACTTGCTCCGCGTTTAAACCATTTGATACTGTTTGCGTTGGTGCAGATACTTGAGCCGCTACTGGAGCAGAAGCTGGAAGTTTGCTGTTCATGTAGTCGACTATCTCGCCTAGAGTACGACACTCAGCGAGGTCTTCAGGGTTTAGCTCTGGAAGAGTCGGTAGTTCGTCTTGAACCGTACCTAGGATTTCAACACGCTTGATTGAGTCGATACCAAGGTCAGCTTCCATATCCATTGCTAGGTCTAGCATTTCAGTCGGGTAGCCCGTTTTCTCTGCCACTACTTCTAACATGGTTTTTTGAACGACTGCCGGATCTAGACCATTGCTAGCTGTTGCTGGAGCAACTACTGCTGCTTGTGAAGACACAGGAGCTGAAGCTGGAAGCTTGCTGTTCATGTAGGCAACGATTTCGCCAAGAGTGCGACACTCAGCTAAGTCTTCAGGGTTTAGCTCTGGAAGAGTAGGCAGTTCATCTTGAACCGTACCAAGAATCTCAACACGCTTGATTGAATCGATACCAAGGTCTGCTTCCATATCCATTTCTAGATCAAGCATTTCCGTTGGGTAACCTGTCTTCTCAGCAACCACTTCTAGCATGGTTTGTTGAACGACTTTCGCATCAAGACCGTTAGCTACAGCAACTGCTTGAACTGGTGCAGCTTCATTATTTGAAACTCCAGAAGGCATCTTGCTGTTCATGTAGGTAACGATTTCACCAAGAGTACGACACTCAGCTAAATCTTCAGGGTTCAGCTCAGGTAGGTTCGGCATTTCGTCTTGAACGGTACCAAGGATCTCTACGCGCTTTATTGAGTCAATACCAAGGTCTGCTTCCATGTCCATTTCTAGATCAAGCATTTCCGTTGGGTAACCCGTTTTCTCAGCGACCACTTCTAGCATCACTTTTTCAGCATCGGCTGTTTGTACTGCTACTGGTGCAGCCACAGGAGCTGGTTGTGCTTTTACTGGCACAGGCTGAGCTGCAACAGGTGCTGTTGCTTGAGCGGCTACTTGTGGTGCAGGAACGGCTTTCTGGACTGGAGCTTGCTGAACTGTTGTATTTTTAACTGGTACTGCTTGAACAGACTGAGCCTGTACAGGAGTCGCTTGTACCTGAGCTACAGGCTCTTGAACGATAGCTGTTGGAGTAGCTTGAATTACTGGCTGAGCATTTACTGGCGCAACGAAGGTTGGTTGTGCGGTTTGTACTGAACCTTGCGTCAGCATATTAAGTGCTGAGTTGTTGCTGTGCGCTTGCATTTCTAGGTAATGAGCGTGAGCTTTTAGCGTTTCAGCTTGGTGCTGATGGAACATTTCCATAGAACGCTGTAGGTTCTCAGGAATTGCTACGCCTGCTGTTGCCATTTTCGCTTGCTCAGACATTAGGGTGTTGAATGTGTCACCGTATTGCTGAGGAATCGCCAAGAATTGCTGATGTACTTCTGCTGCTTGTTGTTGAGCATTGAAGAACGATTGCAGTGAAGATTCATCAACTGTTACTTGAGCTGCTGGCTGAATAGTCGCTGGTGCAGATTGCGCCACTTGTGGCTGCTGAGCTGCTGTTACTACTTGTGCACTTGGTGCTGGAGCAGTTGACTGTTGTACATTTGAAGCTTGAGGAGCAGCCACAGGTACTTCAACGATTTCTGTTTTAATCACTTCTTTTTCCACGATTTTCTCGACTTCAACTTTCACTTCAACAATCTCGGTCTTTTCGGTGACGTTGCCCGAAGCCAATGATTGATCCATTTTCTTACGAGTAGCAGGGCTGATGTAGTTGGTTGCATTCAGCTTGATGTTCATTGGTGATGCCTTTGCAGGTTCAGCAATGTCAGCTTGGTAAGGGTCAATGTTGTCTAATGAAACACCTGCCACGCACAGTTGAACCGCAGCTAAACGAAGCTGTTGGTCACTGTCGCCTTTAGGGCTTGGGTTGATGCTGATTGCGTAAAGTTCTTCGTTCTTATCAGCCAATGTTTTTTCAACCAGCTTTTGAAGAATGTTCTTCGGACCGAACTCAACGAATACACGCGCGCCTGCTTCATACATCGCTTCAATTTGCTCGCTGAAACGAACCGATTGCAGCATGTGTTGCTTGAACGCTTTCTTAATCGCTTTCGCGTCTTTGCTGTGTAGTTTGCCCGTTGCGTTTGAGTAAAGCGGCAGCGTTGGAGCTCTAAATGAAGCTTTGTCAATTGCAGCAGCAAATGGTTTTTGAGCGTGAGCAACAAGTGGAGTGTGGAACGCGCCAGATACAGGCAGAGCGATTGCTTTGAAGCCTTGTTCTGTCAGCGCTTGTGCTGCTTGTTGAACCGTCGCAGTTGGACCTGCAATAACCAGTTGAGTCGGAGCGTTGTAGTTGGCAATGCTCACGCCTTCGAATTGGCTGATGCAGCTTTCAACGGCTGGAAGTTTGTCTGCGTCTAGGATGACCGCAAACATCGTACCGCTGTCGCCTTGTTCTGGTGTCGCCGCCATTGCATCGCCACGAGCGAAAGCTAGCTGGTAGTAATCGTCTTGCGAGATAACACCCGATGCACATAGTGCGCTTAGCTCACCAAAGCTGTGTCCTGCGACCATGTCTGCTCTGAAGCCTGCTTGAGTCATGATGTCGAACTGACCCATAGACACAGTACCAATTGCACTTTGCGCATTGGCGGTGTTGGTTAGTACAGCTTCTTGAGCTTTGGTTGCTTCTGGTGTGAAAGTTGGAATTGGGAATAGAATTTGCGACAGAGCCGTTTTCTTGTGCTGACCAAATACCTGATCCGCTTGAGCAAGCTGTTGGCGCATTTCAGGGTAATGACAAGCAAGCTCGCGACCCATGTTTAGGTATTGCGAACCTTGACCAGCAAATAATGCAGCCACTTTACCAGCACCGTTTTCAGCAATCAGTGCCGACTCACGGTAGCTAGTACCGTTTGGCATCTGCCAATGTGCTTTGGTTTGGCTCTCAAGCATAGAAACTGCTTGAGTCAGTTGCGCTTGAAGGTCTGCTTGGTCAGTTACAACTAAACCAAGGCGAGCGTGCTTAGCGTCTACTTCGCGTAGAGCGTGCTGCTCAGCAAGCGCTTCTAGCTTGAACGCAGCGTCTGTTGCTTGAGTTGAAACCTGCTTGAGCTCATTGATCAGTGCTTGACGAGATTCCGCGCTGAATAACAGAGTTTGCGGTACTTGGCGCTGACGGTATTTGTCACCGCGAGCATGTTCTGGCGTGTACTCTTCCAATACAACGTGGAAGTTAGTGCCACCAAAACCGAATGAGCTGATACCTGCACGGCGCGGTGTGCCGTCGACACGTTTCATCCAAGGACGCGTTTGTGTGTTTAGGTAGAACGGTGAGTTCTCGATATCCAGCTTAGGATTCGGAGCCGATACGTTGATCGTTGGCGGCAGTACTTTGTGGTGCAGTGCTAATGCAGCTTTGATTAAACCTGCAGTACCTGCAGTTGATTTGGTGTGACCAATTTGAGATTTCACAGAGCCTAACGCAATGTGTTGCTTCTCTTCATTGTTCTCACTGAATACCGAGTTTAAGCCACCAAATTCAGCTACATCACCCGCTGCAGTACCTGTACCGTGCGCTTCTAAAAGACCAAGCGTGTGCGGTGCGAAACCAGCATCATCGTAAGCACGTTTTAGTGCTTTCGCTTGTCCTTCAGGGCGAGGTGCGTAAATACTCTTGAATTTACCATCCGAAGAAGAACCGACACCTTTAATCACTGAGTAGATTCTGTCGCCATCGCGCTCTGCATCTTCAAGACGCTTAAGAGCAACCATGCCGATGCCTTCACCAATCATCATCCCTTTTGAATCGATATCGAAAGGTTGAATGGTTTCATTAGTAGTGAATGCTGGCGTTTTAGAGAAGCTCATGTACATGGTTGGTGAGTTATCAGTACACACACCACCTGTGATCATCATTTCACTGCGGCCTTCAACCAACTCACTAAGAGCCATGCGCATTGCGGCTAGAGAGCCTGCACACGCAGCATCTACCACACAGTTGATGCCACCAAGGTCAAAGCGGTTAGCAATACGACCTGATATTACGTTACCCAATGAACCAGGGAATGAGTTTTCTTCCCAGTGGATGTATTGGTCTTGGAACTTTTTGATCAGCATTTCGCTGTCTTCGTCGTTGATACCACTGCTCTTGAAGACTTTTTTCAATACAGGGTATTGGAGACGAGCATTCAGGCTTTGAGCGATCTTCTGCCCACCACCAACACCAAGCGTAATACCGATCTTATCGCGATCGTAGCCTTCAGGAAGTTTTGCATCTTCAAGTACTTCTTTTGCAACGATCAGAGAAAGCAGCTGAGACGTATCAGTCAGTTCTAGGATGTTTGGCGGAAGGCCGAACTCCATAGGGTTGAAGTCCACTTCTGGGATAAAACCACCGCGCTTACAGTAAGACTTGTCTGGCGTAGTACGATCTGAGTCGTAGTAATCTTCTGGACGCCAGTGCGTATCTGGCACTTCGGTAATTGCATCGATCTTTTCGCTGATGAGATCCCAAAATTTATTCAGGTAACGAGAGTTTGCAAACATGCTCGCCATACCAACGATAGCGACAGGCATATCTTTAAGGCGTTTATTCAGTCGAGAATCATCTACTGATTCTGGGGTATTTGTCTCGGGTTGGCTCATTATGAGTCTCCACTAGAAATCACAGAAAGTGATGTCGTGTTTTGAGGCTGCGCTTTTAAAGCTATAGAAAGAAAATCTGAAACAGATTTAGGGAAGCACAGCTGAAAATTCAAGTTGCTGAGTGACGGCAACCAGTTAAAAGTTGGGTTTTCGAAGTGCATTGACTTACGAGAGTTTGGGAGGTGTTTCATGCGCGAAAGTAGCATTCAAATGTTGAGGCGATGTCCATTAAAATCCTGTTCAAAGTCTGACTAAATGATAAGTCGGTATCCGCAAAGAAAACGTGTGAATTTGTTTAATGGTTGAGCAGGCTACCCGAGGAAACTAGTGGTTACAATGCCCCCAGAGCTCATGACGATCTCTTCAGACCAGTTGGAAAACTCGATAAATATATTTTTGTGATTATTATTTTACTAAATATATGATTAATAATGGTTTAGTTTGAAAAATTAGTGTTTATACTCTATTTTTTAAGTGTGTGAGATCTATGTCAGGTTTTTGTAATCAACCTTTAATAGTGATCTGTTCTGTAAGGAAAAATACATATCGATTTTAAATTTGTTATGATTCCGAATCTTAACTTTTGTCTGAAATATAAATGGTATTTGTCGTTTTGTTCTGGCTGATATACAGAGAAATGTGGGCGGTGATGTTTTGTTCGCCTTTTGCGTGTTTTTATAAATGAGAATTTGACTTGAATAGCATTCAAACTGTTGACTTATGGTTGTGCCCACTCGAAGAAATGAATGATGAATCGGATGTTATTGCTTGTTTAAAAAATCAGCTACCTGAAGATGAAGTGATGAAAGTTGAGCGGTATCGAATGCCTACAGCTCAGCTTCAAGCTTTATATGTACGTAATTATTTACGGGCGGTTTTATCAACTTACGGTTTTTATCAACCTGAAGAGTGGCGATTTGAATATGGCGAAAAAGGAAAGCCAAGTTTGATTGCCGAACAACATAAAAAAACAGGGCTGAATTTCAATATTAGCCATAGCAAAGCTCATTTGTTAGTTGCGGTTTTCCAAAGGGAAGGGGAGCCAGTTCAATTGGGTGTTGATATCGAACATGCGAGAACGTCAACTAACATTGATGCGATCATGAAGCATTACTTTTCAGATAAAGAGATCACGGATTTACTTGAACTAAATACAGAAGAGCAAAGAGAGCGTTTCTTTGATTTATGGGCTTTGAAGGAGTCATATATCAAAGCGACAGGAAAAGGGTTAGCCACATCGTTGCGAAGCTTTTCGTTCGACTTCTCTAATTTGACCAAGCAAACATTTTTGACTATGCAAACATTGTTGAGCAAGGAATCAGCGGAATTCGGCTCATCGGATGCTAAGCCAGGGTTGTATCGCGAAATCAGGCTACATAACGGAATCAGGTTGGATTTGGATTCTTCTGAGCAAGACGATGTTTCTACAAGTTGGCAATGTTGCTTAGGGCGATTGGATGACCAGTATCGTTTTGCGGTTACACTTGGTGGGGAGAGTCTTCCAATTCAATTAGAGATGAGGACCTTTTCGTCGTCTCATCTCTTTTAAGCTAGACAGTTGAGAAAGAGTTAGCTCGTTTCTCCAAGCATCGCTTTTAATACTTCAGCAGGCACAGGCTGAAGTTGTTTGTCTTTATCTAGGCAAACCATTTCAATATCACCAATCACTGCTGGTTTTGCTGCACCTTTACGCCAAACTTCCTGTCGCCATAAAGTCTTATATTTTCCATCAAGTTCAAAAGAGGTTCTGATATCGCAGATCTCTGCAAACTCAACTCCATCTTGGAAAGTCATGTTGGCTTTATACACGGCAAAGCCTAATCCGTGCTCATTCCACAATTCTGCCAATTTATCGCTACCCAATACATGCTCGCGCGCACGCTCGAAGTATTTTAGAAAATTTGGATGATAAACCACACCTGAGTGATCGGTATCTTCATAGTAAATTTGTACTGGGTGATGGTAGATCTTACTCATTAACTTGGGCTCTTCAAATGAAATAGGGCTAAGAATGTCAACTAAGCCAGCACTCTACAGCAACAATTAAAAGTACTTCAAGACATCAACTCTGATAAACCTCTTGGTCTGACCTCATGTATTCACTATATGTTGGTGGGCTTCCACCCATTTAAGATTTATCTATGTGTCATTTTCCACCCATTCACATCACTCATCATTTTCGATGGCGCGGGATTTAGAACTGCGATCCCTTATGGTTAAAGGGCTGTTAATATTTTGTTACCTGTTGGCTTGCTAATTGCTCTATAGAAAACGTGCAGTACCCATAGAAGGGACTGTTTTGTTTAATAAGGAGAATAATAATGTTTAAGCCTCTTACCCTATTGTCTGTATCGATTCTGGCTGTTACGAGTTTTAATGCTGCTGCGAACTGTGACCCTGGTGAAATCGTGATTAAATTCAGTCACGTAACGAATACAGATAAGCACCCGAAAGGCATTGCTGCCTCATTGCTAGAAGAGCGTGTAAACACTGAGATGAATGGTAAAGCTTGTATGCAAGTTTTCCCTAACTCAACACTTTACGATGATAACAAGGTTCTGGAAGCCCTTTTAAATGGTGATGTTCAAATGGCAGCCCCATCGCTGTCAAAATTTGAGAAGTTCACTAAGAAATACCGCATTTTTGACCTTCCTTTCTTGTTTGAAGACGTTGCGGCTGTCGATCGTTTCCAAAACTCAGAATCAGGTGAAAAGCTGAAGAATGCGATGAAACGTCGTGGTCTTAAAGGTTTGGATTTCTGGCATAACGGCATGAAGCAAATGTCGGCCAATAAACCCTTGCTGAACCCTGGAGATGCAAAAAATCTAAAGTTCCGTGTTCAAGCGTCTGACGTATTGGTTGCTCAATTTGAACAGCTTGGCGCGAACCCTCAAAAGATGTCATTTAAAGAAGTGTATGGCGGCTTGCAAACAAAGGTTATCGATGGTCAAGAAAACACTTGGTCAAACATCTACGGTAAGAAGTTCTTCGAAGTTCAGGACGGCGTGACCGAAACTAACCACGGCATTCTCGATTACTTAGTTGTGACATCGAATGACTTCTGGAAAAACCTGCCAGATGATGTCCGTGATCAGCTTGGTACGATTGTCAAAGAAGTATCAGCAACTCGTAATGCTGAGTCTTCAAAAGTGAACCTAGCGAATAAGAACAACATCATTGAAGCCGGTGGTGAAGTTCGTACATTAACGCCAGAACAGCGCCAAGCTTGGGTGACTGCTTTACAGCCAGTGTGGAAAAAGTTTGAGAAAGATATTGGTTCTGACCTTATTGATGCAGCTATCGCTTCTAATAAGTAATTGAACACTTTTTCCCATTGATGTAGGGACGAGTAGAGGAGTGGCTTTCTTTGTCACTCCTGATTTTACCACTCCGACAATAGAAATTATAAACGGAGCAGATTATGGAACAGCCTCAAGTGGAACAGCCCAAAACAGAACAATTAGAAGAACTCTCTTTTTTTTCTAAAGTCGGAAAATTTACGGATGCAATTGAAGAGTCTTTGATTGCGTTTTTCTTAGGAGCAATGACCTTACTCACTTTTGCGAATGTGGTTTTTAGATACGCATTCAATGACAACATTTTATGGGCATTGGAACTAACAGTATTTATGTTTGCCTGGATGGTGCTGGTGGGCGCTTCTTATGGCGTGAAAAAACATTTTCATATTGGTGTCGATGTCATCATTAATATGGCCCCAGAACAATTACGTAAAACATTTGCAGTGATTGCAGTCACCAGTTGTTTAGCCTTCTCAATTTTACTGTTTATTGGGTCATGGAATTATTGGTACCCGTTTGCGACTGAACGAGCGTGGTATGAAACGGATGATATTCCTATGCCAGAAATGCTGCAGTTTATGTCTGATTGGTTGAATGAAGGTGAGCGATATGAAAAATTGCCGCGGTTTATTCCTTATATGGCTTTACCAATTGGTATGGCATTGCTGACCTTTCGATTTCTTCAAATTGCTTATCAAGTCTTTACTGGAAAACTGGATCGTATGATTGCAGGTCATGAAGCTGAAGAAGATTTAGATGCGTTAAAAGCGTCTGTCTTAGAAGGCTCAGACGATGATGCAACGGCACCTCTAACTCAGAATTATCAATCAGAGCTCGCCAAGGAAAAGCTAGCGAAGGAAAAGCCAGCTAACACACCAACAAGCAAGGAAGACTAGATCATGGCAATGTTATTTCTATTTTTGATGGTAATTGCGTTCATGCTGGTGGGTGTACCAATTGCTATTTCACTGGGTTTATCCAGTATCATATTTCTTCTAATGCATTCAGATGCCTCTCTTGCTTCTGTCGCTCAAACTTTGTTTAACGCGTTTGCTGGGCATTACACATTATTAGCGATTCCATTCTTCATTTTAGCGTCGAGCTTTATGTCTACTGGAGGTGTAGCAAAACGTATTATTCGCTTTGCCATCGCAATGGTAGGTTGGTTCCGAGGTGGTCTAGCTATGGCTTCGGTTGTGGCATGTATGATGTTCGCAGCGCTTTCAGGATCTTCTCCTGCAACGGTTGTTGCAATCGGTAGTATCGTTATCGCTGGTATGGTGAAAAATGGATACTCAAAAGAGTTTGCAGCAGGGGTTATTTGTAATGCAGGTACGTTAGGTATTTTGATTCCGCCTTCAATCGTAATGGTTGTGTACGCGGCGGCGACAGATGTATCTGTTGGGCGCATGTTCTTAGGCGGTGTGATTCCAGGTCTATTGGCTGGTGTGATGTTGATGATTGCAATCTATATTGCGGCGCGCATTAAAAAAATACCGGCTCAGCCATTTGTTGGCTGGGGAGAAATGTTTTCTGCAGCAAAAGATGCAAGTTGGGGCTTACTGTTAATCGTTATTATTTTGGGCGGTATTTACGGCGGTATTTTCACTCCAACAGAAGCGGCGGCAGTAGCTGCAGTTTATGCGTTCTTTATTGCTAACTTTATTTATAAAGATATGGGTCCATTTGCTGATAAAGCAAACAAGAAGCCAGCATTGGTTAAAATCTTCCAAACCTTTGTACATAAAGATACAAAAGATACGCTTTATGATGCAGGTAAGCTGACCATAATGCTGCTATTTATCATAGCCAATGCTCTGATTCTTAAGCATGTACTGACGGAAGAACGTATTCCTCAAATGATCACAGAATCTATGCTCTCTGCAGGTTTAGGACCGATAACCTTCTTGATTGTGGTGAACGTTCTTTTGCTAATTGGCGGTCAGTTCATGGAACCATCAGGTCTTCTGATTATTGTGGCTCCGCTTGTATTCCCAATTGCGATTGCACTTGGTATAGACCCAATTCACCTAGGTATCATGATGGTAGTTAACATGGAGATAGGGATGATAACGCCACCTGTGGGACTTAACCTGTTTGTGACCGCCGGGGTCGCGAAGATGTCGATGATGAATGTAGTAAAAGCAGCCTTACCTTGGGTAGGCGTCATGTTCTTATTCTTGATTATCGTAACGTATGTACCTTGGGTTTCTACGTGGTTACCAACAACCTTAATGGGACCGGAAATTATAACGAAATAAGCACTTTGATGTGAGGTGTTCGAGGTGACATTATCTAGGTGAAGTAGCGGAAGCTATTATTTGGTTAACGACATAAAAAAGCCCTGACAAGATTCGTTTCTTGTTGGGGCTTTTTACATGGTCTTAATTGTTTGCTTTCTAATTCAAGGAGGGGCAACTCACGAGAAATATAAAGCAAGGTTATCATTATGCGTCTAAGGCAGTGACATCTAAATGATGTACTAATCATAGAGCAGATAAGATGAATGAATTGTGAATTTTTTATTCAAGTTCAGTTTTATACTTATCTTTATCTAAACCATATTTTTGCATTTTGTCGTAAAGGGTTTTACGCGCAATATTTAGCTTGTCCATGGTGTCTTTTATACTGCCGTTACATTCGATCAAGGCGTGTTCTAAAGCTCGCTTTTCAAATTCAGAAACTTGTTCAGTTAGAGATAAATCGGCATTTGTTTGTGCACATTGATCGCCTAGTTGAGCTATCTTTCCTAACAGTACAAAGCGTTCAGCCGTATTGCGAAGTTCACGAACATTCCCCGGCCAATCGTGAGCGAGTAAAGTGTGCAGCTCAGTTTTTGGTAACGCAGTTGCCGTTTTCCCATAACGAGCCGCTGCTACTAAGAGGAAGTGATGGAATAGAGCTGGAATATCCTCTTTTCGACTTCTCAGTGGTGGTAGGTCGAGCGTTACAACATTCAAGCGATAATATAGGTCTTGTCTGAATAAGCCCTCTTCAGCTGCTTGCTTGAGGTCGACCTTAGTTGCTGCTATCACTCGAATATCAAGAGGAATGAGTGTATTTGAACCTACTCTTTCAATTAATCGTTCTTGCAATACACGTAATAACTTAATTTGAGCTTGCATTGGCATCGACTCAATTTCATCTAAAAATAATGTGCCACCTTGAGCAAATTCAAACTTGCCGACTCTTTTGCTATCCGCCCCTGTGAATGCCCCTTTTTCATGACCATAAAGTTCACTTTCTAGAAGGTTTTCTGGAACTGCACCGCAATTGACTGCTACAAAGTTTTGTTCTCTTCGACTACTTTGTTCGTGAAGGGAGCGAGCGATAAGTTCTTTGCCTGTGCCTGTTTCACCAAACAATAAAATATCCGCATTGGTATCGGCGATATGAGAAATGGTAGCCCGGAGTTCTTGAATGCTTGGAGTGTCGCCTATGATCCGCGGACCAAGGGTTTGGCTGGCTTTCAAAGAGCGTTTGAGTGCTTGGTTTTCAATAGTCAATGTGCGTTTTTCTATTGCTCTTTTGGTAGTATCTAGCAGGCGATCATTTGAAAAAGGCTTCTCAATAAAGTCATAGGCACCGCGGTGTATTGATTCAACTGCCATAGAAATATCACCGTGACCAGTAACCATTATAACGGGTAAGTCGGGGTCTTTATTAATAATTGTATTGAGCAAATCATGCCCTGAGATTCCGGGTAAGCAAATGTCGGTGATGACTACATGCGGCAGCCCATCTGCTTGTATCGCTAATAAAGCGCTTTCCGCATCCGGGAAAAATTGAGCATCAATATCGGCGAGTTCGAAGCTTTGTTCCACCGCTGCCCTTAAATCGTATTCATCATCAATAAAGTACACATGGCACATGCAATTTCCTTTTAATTATTCTTTTGGGAGTCACTGGTTTTTTCATTGTGCATTTCGCTGCTATCAACATCATCAGGCTTTACTGCTGGGAGTGAAATAGTGAAACGAGCACCACCAAGAGAGCTGTTACATGCTGTTAATTGCCCGTTCATTGTTTCCACAATTTGCTGAGATAGTGATAATCCTAATCCGAGCCCATTTTTTTTTGTTGTATGAAATGGTTCAAAGAAGGTTGATATTTTACTGGCTTCTACTCCCGGACCATTGTCATCAATATGGATAAGTAACTGTTTATCAATCGATATTTCTTGGGAAATTATAATCAGTTTATCATTCTGCTTTTCCATTGCCTGAATGGCATTCGTTAGTAAGTTGATTAATACTTGCTCCAGTTGAATTGGGTTTGCAAGCAAAGATACGTGAGTATCTAGGGGCGTTTCTTCAAGTGTGACTCGCTCAGTTTTCAGTTGAGGTTTCATGAGCTCTTTTGCTGAGCTTACAATGGGCTGAAACTGAACGAGGTTTAATTCATTAGTTGACGACTTTCGAGCAAAGGATTTGAGCTGCTGGCTGATTTTTGCCATGCGGTCTGTTAAGCCTGAAATCCGCGATAAGTTATCATCGACTCGTTCAAATTTTCCTTTGTCTAAAAATAATCGACCGTTATCCGCGTAGCTACGAATAGCTGCCAAAGGGTTGTTAAGTTCGTGGCTAATACTTGCGGACATTTGCCCTAATACGGCAAGTTTAGCTGCTTGAATCAGCTCGTCTTGTGTTTGCCTCAAAGCCTGCTCTGTTTTGGCTCTTTGATTGACTTCTGCATGCAATTCAGAGGTTCTTTCTAAGACTTGGAACTCTAATTTTTGTCTTGCAATCTCTTGTACTTTTTCAATCTGAAGAAGTTTTTGACGACGATGTTCGAGTAGTTGAAAAATGAGAAATAAAACCGCAAAGACTAGGCTGAGAATGACAAGGTAACCTACGAGATCCCACCAAACTAAATGGGTAGGGGTCAGTACTCTTATTGTCAGTTTTGGTTGCTCCAGTTGACGAGATGAAACA
Source organism: Vibrio gallaecicus (assembly GCF_024347495.1). Taxonomy (NCBI): domain Bacteria; kingdom Pseudomonadati; phylum Pseudomonadota; class Gammaproteobacteria; order Vibrionales; family Vibrionaceae; genus Vibrio; species Vibrio gallaecicus. The sequence continues at coordinate 995,819 of NZ_AP025490.1, forward strand.
AAGAATTTGCCCTGAGCAAGCGTACTTTTTGAAGTAAGGATAGAGGCGGTCTTTTCGAGATCGCCTAGCAGGTTCAAGCTTTCTATTTCAGTATTTAAATACTGCCTACTATCTTTTATGCGTTGTAATACTGGTTGCTCAAGTGGTTGGAGGCTTTTAAATAGCCACTTGGAGTTGCTAGACATAAAGATGACCTGATCTTTGTCGTTTGCAACAAAATAGCTTTGTTTTCCTTTCCAGTTTTCTTCAATGGAGGATAAATCCATCTTTACCACAACCACACCTACAATTTCAGCCGCATAAGATACAGGGTAAGCATAATAATAACCCCGCTGACCAGATGTAGAACCAAGTGCAAAATACTGACTTTCGTCACCAATAATTGCTTCTTTAAAGTAAGGACGAAAAGCAAAATTTCTGCTGACAAAAGAGCGTTCTTTTTGCCAGTTACTTGAAGCTAAAGTTGTACCGTATTTATCAATTAAGTAAGTATCTGATGCGTGTATAACGCTATTTACATGTTTGAGGTAGCGGTTAGTTAGCTCTATCTGAGCGGAGTTTTCAGGGGCTAATAAGGCGTCTATCAGCTCTTTGTCTTTAGATAATAACTCTGGAATATGGGCGAATCTATCTAATTGGCTGGTGATATGGGCTGAAAAACGGTTAAGTTGAGATTGATGTTCAGAGAGTAATTGTTGATGGTTGAACTGCCAAACCCAGCGACCACCTAACACACAAAATAAGCCATAAACTATTAATAACAACCCTGAAAAGCGTTGGATCCTGGTCACTACATACTCCGTGTTTATTTATGATTCTCGTTTTGCCAACCGTTGATATTGTGATCTTCGTTTACTTGTCGTGATTAACTTTAAAGGTTGAATCTATGTGTATTTTTCATTGGCAACTTATAAAACCGCAAGAGATGGGAAAATATAGGTTAAGGGGTTGTAACGAGGATTGTTGAAAAAGTTATCGACTCTGAGGGGTAAAACAAGAGCAAGATCTCTTTTTAAGATTTTTGAGGAAAAAAGGTCTCGATTACCTTGAAAAAGTCGCTATTGTCCCCATTTCTAAGGTGCTTTGTGGTGTTTTGATTACTTTTATACCACTTAGAACGAGAATTAAGAGCATTCATTGCCTAGCAGAAGGGTTCGGCTCGACAGCGTGATAACAGATCGCTAGAATGTCGCGTCTAAATTTCTGTCCTGAGGCTAATCGGAGATACCTTTAATTACTCTATCGACAATGAATTTTGTTGAGTGGTAATCTCGAAAGATATCACTGATTAGTCTGGTACGAGATTGATATTCAATCTTAGTATCAATGCTCGATTTTAAATTAAGTGTTCGGATAGAGCACTACACAAGAATGCAGCCAACAACGCCCGCTTTTTAGAAAGCTAAGTTACGGCTCATATGCTCAGATAACCTGAGCCAGTTTTGAGGTTTATATAATGCAAGTTACTGTTGAAACGCTAGAAGGCCTAGAGCGCCGTCTTAATATTACTGTTCCTGCTGCTAACATCGAAGATGCAGTTACAGCTGAACTACGCAACATCGCGAAAAACCGTCGTTTCGATGGTTTCCGTAAAGGCAAAGTGCCAATGAAGATGGTTGCTAAAATGTACGGCAAAGCAGTACGTCAAGACGTGATGGGCGAAGTAATGCAACGTCACTTCATCGAAGCAATCGTTAAAGAAAAGATCAACCCAGCTGGCGCACCAACATTTGCACCTGTTGCAAACAACGAAGGTGAAGACCTAGTATTCAACGCAACTTTTGAAATCTACCCAGAAGTTGAGCTAAAAGGCCTAGAAAACATCACTGTTGAAAAACCAGCAGTAGAAGTTAACGAAGCTGACGTTGAAGAGATGATCGAAACTCTACGTAAGCAACAAGCAACCTGGACTGAAGTTGAAGCTGCTGCTGACGCTGGTTCTCGTGCAACTATCGATTTCATCGGCTCTATCGACGGCGAAGAATTCGAAGGTGGTAAAGCTGAGAACTTCCCACTAGAAATGGGTGCTGGCCGTATGATTCCTGGTTTTGAAGACGGTATCGTTGGCAAAACTGCAGGTATGGAATTCGAAATCGAAGTAAACTTCCCAGAAGATTACCACGCTGAAAACCTAAAAGGTAAAGCAGCTAAGTTCACAATCAAACTGAACAAAGTTGAGTCTCGTGAGCTTCCAGAACTAAACGAAGAATTCGTTGCTAAGTTCGGCGCAACTAACGGCGTTGAAGGTCTTAAAGCTGAAGTTCGTAAGAATATGGAACGTGAGCTTAAGCAAGCAGTTAAAAACCGCATCAAAGAGCAAGCTCTTGACGGTCTAGTCAACGAAAACAACATCGATGTACCTTCTGCACTAGTTGACCAAGAAATTGGTGTTCTACGTCAGCAAGCTGCACAACGTTTCGGTGGCAACACTGAAGCTGCTGACCAACTTCCACGTGAGCTGTTCGAAGAGCAAGCTAAACGTCGCGTAGTTGTAGGTCTTCTTCTTGGTGAAGTAATCAAGTCTGAAGAGCTAAAAGCTGACGATGAGAAAGTTAAAGCTATCATCGAAGAAATGGCTACAGCATACGAAGATCCAACAGAAGTTATTGCTTACTACGAGCAAAACGAGCAAATGATGAACAACATGCGCAACGTTGCTCTAGAAGAGCAAGCTATTGATGCAATCATCGCTAAAGCTCAAGTTTCTGATAAAGAAGTTAGCTTCAACGAGCTAATGAATCAGCAACCTGCTTAATATAGTAATATCTGATGTAGAAGGTTGACGTACTGTCGATAATTCTGCTAACAATGGTCCGTATGATTTATCATTCGGGCCATTTATTTTAGGGACATAAGAATATGAGCTACCAAGAAAAAAATACAATGCCATCTATTATGGACGCACTAGTTCCAATGGTGGTTGAACAAACTTCCCGTGGTGAACGTTCTTACGATATTTATTCTCGTCTATTAAAAGAACGAATCATTTTCTTAACAGGTCAAGTGGAAGACCACATGGCAAACCTTGTCGTGGCTCAACTGCTTTTCTTGGAATCAGAAAATCCAGATAAAGACATCTACCTATACATCAACTCTCCGGGCGGTAGCGTAACTGCGGGTATGTCAATTTACGACACAATGCAGTTCATTATGCCGAACGTAAGTACAGTATGTATGGGACAAGCATGTTCTATGGGTGCTTTCTTACTTGCAGGTGGTACACCAGGTAAGCGTCATGTGCTTCCTAATTCACGTGTAATGATTCATCAGCCTCTTGGCGGCTTCCAAGGTCAAGCGTCTGATATTCAAATCCACGCGCAAGAAATTTTAACGATCAAGAAAAAGTTGAACAAGCTATTGGCAGAGCATACTGGTCAGCCTCTAGAAGTTGTTGAGCAAGATACCGATCGTGATAACTTTATGTCTGCTGATCAAGCAGTAGAATACGGTTTAGTGGATTCAGTTCTTAACCACCGCGGTCAGTAATTGCATAGCGCAATTGTTAACGCAAATTAGTTAAAATTGATATACACTCAAATCATAGTGAGTAAAGGCTAAGAGGTTAGCGAATGACAGATAAAAGCAAAGAGGGTAGTAGTGGTAAACTGCTTTACTGCTCTTTCTGTGGCAAAAGCCAGCACGAAGTTCGTAAGTTAATCGCAGGTCCTTCTGTTTACATTTGTGACGAATGTGTCGATTTATGTAATGACATTATTCGTGAAGAAATCAAAGATGTTCTTCCTAAGAAAGAGTCTGAAGCGTTACCAACGCCACGTCAGATTCGTGAGCACCTTGATGACTATGTAATTGGTCAAGAATACGCGAAAAAAGTGCTAGCAGTAGCGGTATATAATCACTACAAGCGTTTACGTAATGGCGATACGACGGCTGAAGGCGTAGAGCTTGGTAAGAGTAATATTCTGCTTATCGGTCCAACCGGTAGTGGTAAAACATTACTTGCAGAAACGCTTGCTCGTTTCCTAGATGTACCATTCACAATGGCTGATGCAACTACACTAACCGAAGCGGGTTATGTAGGTGAAGATGTAGAAAACATCATTCAAAAGCTGCTTCAAAAGTGTGATTACGACGTAGCAAAAGCAGAGCGCGGTATTGTTTACATCGATGAAATCGACAAAATTTCTCGTAAAGCTGAAAACCCATCGATTACACGTGATGTGTCTGGTGAAGGTGTACAGCAAGCATTACTTAAGCTTGTTGAAGGTACTATTGCTTCAGTCCCACCACAAGGTGGTCGTAAGCACCCACAACAAGAGTTCTTACAGGTTGATACATCTAAGATCTTATTTATCTGTGGTGGAGCATTCTCCGGCCTAGATAAGGTGATTGAGCAACGTGTAGAAAAAGGTTCAAGCATTGGTTTTGGTGCAGAAGTACGCTCAAAAGATGAAGAGAAGACTGTGGGTGAACTATTCACTCAAGTTGAACCTGAAGATTTGGTGAAGTACGGTCTAATTCCTGAATTCATTGGTCGTCTACCTGTAACAACCACACTGACTGAGCTTGATGAAGAAGCTTTAGTTCAAATTCTTTGCGAGCCGAAGAATGCACTTACTAAGCAGTATGCGGCATTATTTGATCTAGAAGATACAGAATTGGAATTCCGTGATGATGCTTTACGCGCTATTGCTAAAAAAGCAATGGATCGTAAAACTGGTGCACGTGGTCTACGTTCAATTCTTGAAGGTGTGTTGCTGGAAACTATGTATGAGCTGCCATCTTCCACAGATGTGAGTAAAGTTGTGATTGATGAATCTGTAATCAACGGTGAATCTGAACCGTTATTGATTTACAGTAATTCTGACAATCAAGCTGCTGGTGCAGAGTAACCATTTTGATACGGAACGCTTAAATTAAAAAAGGAGGTAAGCAATTACCTCCTTTTTTTTATTCTTTCATTGAATCCAGTCATTTAAGCCCCATATACTGCTTTATAAGTTAAAGCGGAAGAGAGAAAAATATGAACTTGGAACGTTCCGAGCGTATAGAAATCCCCGTACTACCTCTACGTGATGTAGTGGTTTACCCACATATGGTTATTCCACTATTTGTTGGTCGTGAAAAATCGATTTCTTGCCTAGAATCGGCAATGGAAGCCAACAAACAAGTATTGCTAGTTGCGCAGAAACAGGCTGATACCGATGAGCCTTCAATTGACGACCTATTTGATGTAGGTACTGTTGCCACCATTCTTCAGCTACTCAAGCTACCAGATGGTACAGTTAAAGTACTGGTTGAAGGTCAGCAGCGTGCAAAAATTCACCAGTTTAGAGAGAGTGAATTTTTCCTTGCAGACGCAGAATATGTAGTCACCTCTGAACTTGATGAAAAAGAACAAGAAGTTGTTGTACGCAGTGCGATCAATCAATTTGAAGGCTTTATCAAGCTGAATAAGAAGATCCCACCAGAAGTACTGACATCTTTAAATGGCATCGATGAAGCAGCACGCTTAGCCGATACCATTGCGGCTCATATGCCTCTGAAACTTGTCGATAAGCAGCATGTCTTAGAAATTTTAGATGTTACTGAACGTTTAGAATTCTTAATGGGGCAGATGGAGTCAGAAATTGACATCCTACAAGTTGAAAAGCGTATCCGTGGTCGCGTTAAGAAACAAATGGAAAAATCCCAACGTGAGTACTATCTGAATGAGCAAATGAAAGCTATTCAGAAAGAACTTGGCGATATGGATGATGCTCCAGATGAATTCGAAGCTTTGAAAAAGAAAATCGAAGATTCAAAGATGCCTCAGGAAGCTCGTGAAAAAACAGAGCAAGAGCTGCAAAAACTTAAGATGATGTCACCTATGTCTGCTGAAGCAACAGTAGTGCGTAGTTACATTGATTGGATGGTTGGCGTGCCTTGGGCAAAACGCTCAAAAGTTAAGAAAAACTTAGCTAAAGCTGAAGAAGTCTTGAACGAAGACCACTACGGTTTAGAGCGAGTTAAAGAACGTATTCTTGAGTACTTGGCGGTTCAAAACCGAATTAACAAGTTAAAAGGTCCGATTCTTTGTCTTGTAGGGCCTCCTGGTGTAGGTAAAACCTCTCTAGGTCGCTCTATCGCAGCAGCTACCGGTCGTAAGTACACTCGTATGGCTTTGGGTGGCGTTCGTGATGAAGCTGAAATTCGTGGTCACCGTCGTACTTACATTGGCTCTCTTCCAGGTAAATTAATCCAGAAGATGTCTAAAGTTGGCGTAAAAAATCCACTATTCCTATTAGATGAAATCGATAAGATGTCATCTGATATGCGTGGCGACCCATCTTCAGCCCTTCTAGAAGTGCTTGATCCAGAGCAGAACAATGCGTTTAACGATCACTACTTAGAAGTCGATTACGATCTGTCTGATGTAATGTTTGTCGCAACCTCTAACTCGATGGATATTCCAGGCCCTTTACTTGATCGTATGGAAGTTATTCGTTTGTCTGGTTATACAGAAGATGAAAAGCTGAATATTGCTAAAAGCCACTTGCTTGATAAACAAGTACAGCGTAATGGTTTGAAGCCGAATGAGATCACTATTGAAGACTCAGCGATTATTGGCATTATTCGTTACTATACTCGTGAAGCTGGTGTGCGTAGTTTAGAGCGTGAAATCTCTAAGATTTGTCGTAAAGCGGTTAAGAATATTCTTCTCGATAGCAGCCTCAAGTCTGTGACTGTTAATATGGATAACCTAAAAGAGTACTTAGGTGTTCAACGTCATGATTTCGGTAAAGCTGATGAAAGTAACCGCATTGGTCAAGTAACTGGTTTAGCTTGGACTCAAGTTGGCGGTGATCTGCTTACAATTGAAACGGAGTCAATGCCGGGTAAAGGTAAGCTAACACAAACAGGTTCGCTTGGTGATGTGATGAAAGAGTCAATCCAAGCTGCAATGACAGTTGTTCGTTCACGTGCCGAGAAATTGGGTATTAACACTGACTTCTATGAGAAACGTGACATCCACGTGCACGTACCAGAAGGTGCGACACCAAAAGATGGTCCGAGTGCTGGTATTGCAATGTGTACGGCATTAGTTTCTAGCCTAACAGGCAACCCTGTGAAAGCTGAAGTGGGTATGACGGGTGAAATTACTTTACGTGGTGAAGTTTTACCTATCGGTGGCTTGAAAGAAAAGCTGTTAGCGGCACACCGCGGTGGTATCAAAACAGTACTTATTCCAAAAGATAATGAGCGTGATCTAGAAGAAATTCCAGATAACGTGATTGCCGATCTTAAGGTTATCCCGGTTCAGTGGATTGATGAAGTATTGAAAGTTGCGTTAGAGCGAGACCCTTCAGGTGTTGAGTTTGACGCTAAAAAATAGTGATGCGTAGCAAAAATAAGTAAAGAATTACGCTGATAGACCCGAAAAGGCTTGTCAGCGTTTTTTTTGGACGCTAAGTTATTCGACTAAAGCTTCAAGCCCTTTTGTCACAAGGCTTGCAGCTACTTTAAAACCAAAATGGATCGAAACGTCGTCTATAAAAATATTCAAAGATGACACAAAGGGGAAACACAGTGAATAAAACACAATTAGTAGAATCAATCGCAGAAAACGCAGATATCTCAAAAGCTTCAGCTGGTCGCGCTCTAGATGCATTCATTGAAGCGGTTGGTACAACGCTACAATCAGGTGATCAAGTTGCACTTGTTGGTTTTGGTACATTCAGCGTGCGTACTCGTGCCGCTCGCACAGGTCGTAACCCTAAGACTGGTGAAGAAATCCAAATCGCAGAAGCTAAAGTACCTGGTTTCAAAGCAGGTAAAGCTCTTAAAGACGCATGTAACCAATAACTATCCTTTGGGTAGTCGTTACTGGCACAATCTGAGCGACTTGAAACATGCTGTTTCATCTTTCAAGTCGTGTTTGTGTTAAGCGGACTGAACTTATTTAATTTATGCGCATCCTACTGATGCGCATTTCTTTTTCTGATACTATCGCGTGAATAGATTATTTATTTTGAAGCATCGGCTTCTTTCCCGGAGAGCAGTTAAATTATGATGGATCGATTACGCGAAGGCGTGAACAGCATCGCGGTTAAAATTATCCTTGTCTTGATTATCCTTTCATTTGTTTTTGCTGGTGTCGGCAGTTACATCACAGGTGGTGGCAATAATGCAGCCGCGAAAGTAGGTAATACAGAAATTGGCCGTGGTGAGTTTGAGCAAGCTTACCAAAACGAACGTAACCGCATGCAATCACAGCTTGGCGATTACTTTTCTCAAATGTTGGCAGACCCTGCTTATGTAGAGTCTTTCCGTAAATCAGTCCTTGATCGAATGATCAATGACGTATTATTAGAGCAGCAAGCTGAAGCTCTAGGTTTACGTATTAGTGATTCACAAATTCGTACTTTGATCCTTGAGATGCCTCAGTTCCAAACTGCGGGTCAATTTGATCAAGAAATCTACCAATCGTCACTTCGCCGTGCAGGTTTCAGTGCTGAAAGCTTTGCTGAATACATGCGCCGCGATTTAATGCGTAATCAACTAGTGACAGCGCTACAAGGTAGTGAGTTTGTACTTCAAGGTGAAATTGATGTTCAGAGCAAACTGATTGCTCAGACTCGTGATGTACGCACCGTTACATTGAATGTTAGCGATATCGCAGCTGGAATCACACTGTCTGATGAAGAGATTCAACAGTACTACCAAGACAACTCTGCAGACTACACTCGCCCAGAGCAGGTTCAGGTAGCATATATTGAACTTTCGGCTGAACAGTTAAAAGAAACTATCAAAATCTCTGATGAGCAGGTACAACAATACTACGATGAGCACTTAGATAAGTACTCAACGGAAGAGCAACGTAAAGTGAGTCATATCCTAGTTCAAGGCGATGACGAAGCAAAAGCACAAGCTATTCTTGATGAATTAAATGCTGGTGCTGATTTTGCTACTTTGGCTGAAGAAAAGTCTGATGACTTCGGTAGTTCAGATGTTGGCGGTGATCTTGGTTGGATTGAGCGCGAAGTAATGGATCCTGCATTTGAAGAAGCAGCTTTTGCCCTTCAGACTGTTGGCGATAAAACGGGTTTAGTTAAATCTGAATTCGGCTACCACATTATTAAACTTGATGATGTTAAAGCTTCACAAGCTCAACCTTTGGCAGATGTTGCTGCGGAGATTAAGTTAGAGATTGTTGACCAAGAGGCGGTAGACCAGTTCTATGAGAAGCAAACTGAGCTTGAAAAAGTAGCGTTTGAATTCCCTGATTCTTTAATTGATTCAGCTGAAGCGATTAATGCAAAGGTTAAAACTACAGATTTTATTTCTCATATAGATGCGCCTGAGCTATTAAAAGCACCTGCGATTATTCAAGCAATTCTAAGCCCTGAAGTAAAAGAAGACGGGCTAAACTCTGAAGTTATCGAAGTTGCACCAGAGCATATTATTGTTGTTCGTGTTGAAGACTCTCGTGATGAAATGGTACTGCCATTAGAAGAAGTGAAAGACCAAGTCGTTGCCGCACTTTCTACTGTTAAAGCAGAACAACAAGCTATCGAGCTGGGTGTTTCTCTAGTCAATGAACTTGGGCAAGGTAATGAAGCTATTCTGGCTGAAAACAACCTTGAGTTCACTGAACTAGAAACAATTGACCGTAATTCGCCACTTGCTTCTTCAGTGTTTGCTTTAGCTAAGCCTATCGATGGTCAAGCTGTATTTGGCCAATCTAAAGACCTAGAAGGTAATATTGTAGTTGTTGAACTTTCTAATGTGACAGCTGATATCAATCCTGTTTACAGTCCTCAAATTGGTGCTCAACTTGAGCGAGTTGGAAATCAACAAGATTTGTCTAATGTGTTGAGCGTTTTACGCAGTAATGCTGACGTTGAATACTATGTTGTGAGCCAATAGGCTATTCATCTGAAAATGATATGTAACACACAACGGGTCACTTAGGTGACCCGTTTTAATTTTCCAGAAAGTAAATTCTTTATATCCTAGTTACTCTTTATCTTAGCGTTTTAAGAAGGAGTAACTCATGTCTATCTTCAAATCAGCTTTATCTAAGTCCCTATCAGTGATTCTACCGGCTCTGCTATTTATGAGCTTTGCCAATGCATCTAGCCCTACGAAAGATGAGCTTTACGAAGGTATAGAAATAACGGTTAACGTAAATACAGCCTCAGCGGAAGAATTAGCCGTGATGCTTGTTGGTGTAGGTGCTAAGAAAGCAGGAGAGATTGTAAAATATAGAGAAGCTCATGGTGACTTCGCTTCTATCCAGGAGTTAGAAAATGTGAAAGGGATCGGACAAGCTACGATTGAGAAGAATGTCGAACGAATCTTACTGCACTAGCTTTACGATTTGGAAAAATAAAAAAAACCGCCTTATTGGGCGGTTTTTTATTTATTGAGCATTGGCTATAAAGGCTAGTCTCAGAGCATCTAGAGCATCTAGAGCATCTAGAGCATCTAGAGCATCAACAGCTACTCATATAAAGAGCGGTAACTCTAAAGAACCATAGCGGCTAACCAACCGAATGCTATCAATGGTAAATTGTAGTGTAAGAAAGTCGGTACAACCGTTTCCCATACATGTTCGTGTTGACCATCTGCATTTAGACCTGAGGTAGGACCTAATGTAGAGTCTGAAGCTGGAGAACCAGCATCACCAAGAGCTGCCGCGGTACCTACAAGCGCAATTGTTGCCATAGGTGAGAAACCGAAAGCGGCTGCAAGTGGTACATAAATAGTTGCTAGAATTGGAATTGTTGAGAATGAAGAACCAATCCCCATTGTCACTAAAAGACCAACGATTAGCATGAATAGTGCTGCAAGTGGTTTGTTGTCACCAATACTTGTTGAAAGAGCTTCTACTAAGGATTCAACACCACCAGTTTGTTTCATCACTGCAGCGAAACCAGCGGCTGCGATCATGATGAAGCCGATCATTGCCATCATGTGAACACCTTTGGTGAATACATCTTGAGTTTCTTTCCAAGCAATAACACCACCAAATGTGAACACCATAAAACCAGCTAAGGCACCGATAATCATCGACCCTGTTGATAGCTGAACGGTCAATGCAGCGACAATACCAATTGCTGCTACTATGATGTGTTTTTTATTGATGGTTTTAGTCTCAGTAGACACAACAGTGTGAGATGTTTCTTTGTATTGGCGTGGTTTACGGTAAGTAAAGAAAACCGCAGTTAGTAAACCGAAAATCATCCCAACTGCTGGCAATAACATTGCCATAGGAACTTGGCTAGCGACAACATTTTCTAGACCATTGTCATGTAGGTTCTTCAGTAGAATGTTATTCAGGAAGATACCACCGAAACCAATGGGTAGAACCATATATGGTGTAATTAAACCGAAAGTAAGCACACAAGCGACAAGTCTACGGTCTAGGTTAAGCTTTGCAAATACGCCAAGTAGAGGTGGAATTAAGATTGGGATAAAGGCGATATGTACAGGGATAATATTTTGAGACGACATGGTTACTAGAATTAAAGACGCTAGGATGCCATATTTTAAACCAGTAGATGCCGTAGCATTTTCTTTACCATGGATGCGTTTAATTACATTTTGAGCAAGTAAGTCGGTAATGCCAGATCTTGAAATAGCGACAGCAAAGGTACCTAACATCGCATAACTTAAAGCAATGGTAGCGCCGCCGCCAAGTCCACTTTCGAATGCAGATACCGCATCGTTAAGGCTCATGCCTGAAACAATACCGCCAATGATGGCACTGAACGTAAGCGCCACCACTACATTTACACGCATCAATGCTAAAACAAGCATGATGCACACAGAAATTACAACTGGGTTCATATTATTCTCGGAATGTTGTGTTTATTTATTTTTATTAATTGATACTTACTCATCTTCTGTAATAAGTGGCCAGCCGCCAAGAGCTTTCCATTTATTTACAATGCCGCAAAAAAGTTCAGCGGTTTTTTGAGTATCATATAAAGCGGAGTGCGCTTCTTTATTGTCAAAATCCATCCCTGCAGTTTTACATGCTTTAGCCAAAACGGTTTGACCATAAGCAAGTCCACTAAGAGCAGCAGTATCAAAAGTAGCAAAAGGGTGGAAAGGGACGCGTTTAAGCTTACAACGTTCACTTGCAGCATTCACAAAGTTAAGGTCGAATGTTGCATTGTGTGCAACCATGATCGCACGGCTACAGTCAGAAGCTTTTTGTTCTTTTCTCACAAGCTTGTAGATTTCTTTTAAAGCTTCACCTTCAGGAATCGCTCCGCGGAGTGGGCTGAACGGATCTTTAATACCGTTAAAATCGAGCGCTTCTTGTTCTAAGTTGGCACCTTCAAAAGGTTCAATATGAAAATGAATAGTGGATGCAGGTTGTAAGTCACCATTCTCATCCATCTTTAATGTGATAGCACAAATCTCCAATAACGCATCGGTTTTCGCATTGAATCCTGCGGTTTCTACGTCGATAACTACTGGGAAATAGCCACGGAAGCGTTTTTTAAGGGTCAGAGCTTCATTTTCTACAGTCATGTTAGCCAAAATTAGTGTGATAGGGGCTGCATTATTGCAGATAATAGCAGTGATAAAAACTAAAGAAATTTAATAATTAACAAAAGACACACTTTGAGGTGGCTAGGTTTTTGCATGGTATTATCTTTAGAAATAGGCGGCAATTGGCTGCATTGTTAAACGATTTGCTTAAGAGATATTCTATCTTATGAATACAAGACTCATCATAGGTTCAATCTTACTGTCGCTGATGTCTTCGTCCGCCGTCGCTATGCAAGATAAGCGGTACGGAGCGACACCTCAGCAGTCAACGTGGGAGATGGTGGCGAATACACCACTAGAATGTCGTTTAGTTCACCCAATTCCAAATTTTGGTGATGCGGAGTTTTCCTCTCGTGCGAGCAAAAAAGTTATTTTGGACTTTGAGCTTAAAATGCGTCGACCAATGGGGGCAACCCGAAATGTAAGTTTGATTTCTATGCCTCCGCCGTGGAGACCTGGAGAAAGTGCCGATCGTATGACGACCATTAAATTCTTCCAACAGTTTGATGGCTATGTCGGAGGTCAAACAGCTTGGGGGATGCTAAGTGAGCTAGAAAAGGGTCGCTACCCTACATTTAGTTATCAAGAATGGCAGAGCCGAGACCAGCGAATTGAAGTCACTCTGTCATCTGTCCTATTCCAATCAAAATACAATGTGTTTAGTGACTGTATTGCGAATTTATTACCTTATAGTTTTGAAGATATTTCTTTTACCATTCTTCACTACGATAGAAATAGTGACCAGTTGAATAAGTCATCACGTAAGCGTTTAGGGCAGATAGCGGAATACATTCGTTACAATCAAGATATTGATCTTGTTCTAGTTGCCACTTATACAGACTCAATTGACAGTAAAGGTATCAGCCAAAACTTATCTGAGAGACGAGCAGAATCTTTAAGAGATTACTTTAAATCTTTAGGCTTGGCAGAGGATAGAATTAAAGTTCAAGGTTATGGTAAGCGCCGACCAATTGCTGATAACAGCTCTCCTATTGGTAAAGATAAAAACCGTCGTGTTGTAATTTCACTTGGAAGGACTCAAATTTAGAGGTTAGCGAATTAAGTGGATTTAGCTAAATAGATTGAGTTGAAAGAACGCTATTTTAATAGATTTATGTTTTTACCAAAAGCCAGTTATCAGACTGGCTTTTTTTGAATTGCATTTTTAGTTTAAGCGGAATTTAGCAATGATTTCGCAGTTCGTTGCGGTATCTATTTTTTCTACCATCGAAGCTATCTTCGGGTTTGGGTGGCGCTTCATGAAATCAATTAAGGCTTTTTTACAGCACCCTATCGAATCAATAAAACTAGAGCATTGAGTGTGAGGGCACTGAGGGATTAAGGTCAATACCTTTTCAGACGCAAGCTGTAGATATTTGAGTTCATATTCGGCTTCTCCTGCCCAGCGCCAGAACTGAGCAAGATTGTGACACGAAACAACCGATATTATTAATCGTTCATCAGCTTCTATGTCAGTTCGCTCTGTGATTCTTTCACTCAGCGTTAGAGCTTGTTGGTAGTGAAGAATACTTCGTACAGGGTCGTCGAGTTGCAACGCGGTATCGGCAAGTAACGTGTGTTTTTCCCATTCGCTTATCATTGTTAACTCTCACTCTATAAATCTGGCTAACAATCTAAACGATAATTATTATCAAGTAAAGTTTAGTGATGATGAACGGCAATTCTTCTTATTTATTGGAAGGTAGATTATGAAAAAGATATAAAAAAACGAGCAAAGAGCTCGTTTTTAGAATGGTTATTGGCAGTTTTCTAGCCTTCTAAGCCAGCGCTTGCTTGTTTACTTTGAATCAATTCGATCATGTAACCATCAGGGTCTTTGACAAATGCAATCTCAGTGCTGCCACCTTTTACAGGACCTGGTTCGCGAGTAACGTTACCACCTGCTGCTTTAATTGCGTCACATGTTGAATAGATATCGTCTACGCCGATAGCAATATGACCGAATGCAGAACCGTGTTCATATTCAGTGGTGCCCCAGTTATAAGTTAACTCAATCACAGCCCCTTGTGACTCATCTCCGTAGCCTAAAAAAACCAGCGTATATTCATATTCTGCGTTTTCATTTTTACGTAATAAGTCCATACCCATCACGTCAGTATAGAACTCGATAGATTTATCTAAATCACCGACACGTAGCATAGTGTGAAGAATTCGACCATTTGACATAATTAGCTCCTAGCTCCTAGCTCAAGTATTTATAATTCGTTAAATTTCGGTTTTTTCTTTGAATTCACATAAGTCTTCAATCATGCAACTACCACAGCGTGGTTTACGCGCCACACATGTATAACGCCCATGAAGTATTAGCCAGTGGTGCACATCCAGTTTGAATTCTTTGGGTATCACTTTTAATAGCTTTTGTTCTACATCATCAACCGTTTTACCCATTGCTAGCTTAGTGCGGTTTGATACACGATAGATATGGGTATCTACAGCTATCGTAGGCCATCCGAAAGCGGTATTTAGCACGACGTTTGCCGTTTTTCGACCAACACCGGGTAGCGCTTCTAACGCAGCACGATCTTCAGGGACTTCACCATTATGTAGATCGAGCAGCATGCGGCATGTTTTGATTGTGTTCTCAGCTTTGGAGTTAAATAACCCAATTGTCTTGATGTATTCTTTCAACCCATCCACACCTAAATCGAAAATTCCTTGAGGGGTATTCGCGATGGGGTATAGCTTATCAGTTGCTTTATTAACGCTCACATCAGTAGCTTGCGCCGATAGAAGTACCGCAATTAAAAGCTCAAAAGGAGAATTCCAATTTAACTCAGTTTGTGGCTTTGGATTGTCGTCTCTAAGACGCGTTAAAATCTCAACTCGTTTTACATTATTCATGGCGACATTACTTTCAGTTGTTGTGTAGATTACGCGCTTTAATAGCGTCTATTTAATCTTATTTTTTATATCTATTATTAAATCTTAACTAGGACGTTGCCGGCTTAATAGTAACGTCCTAGTTATTCTAGTTACGCATTGGTTACTCTAGCTCGTTCAATTGCAGGCTTTTCTTGTTTTGGCTGTTTAGATTTTGCTTGATGATCGATTATGTTTTTTAGTGCAATTAAGAACCCGACACCTATAAAAGCGCCTGGTGGTAGGAGTGCCAATAAGAAGCTATTGTCGAACTGAAATATTTCAATTCTTAGTGATGCAGCCCAATCACCGAGTAATAAATCTGCGCCATCAAACAAAGTTCCGTTACCTAGCACTTCTCTCATAGCACCAAGCACTACAAGTACAGCCGTCATACCTAAACCCATCCAAAAGCCATCCTGCGCTGCAGGTAAAACGTCATTTTTGGAAGCAAAGGCTTCAGCTCGACCAATGATGATACAGTTCGTCACAATCAAAGGAATGAAGATACCAAGTGATAGGTACAGCCCATAAGCGTAGGCATTCATTAATAACTGAACGCAGGTAACTAAAGAGGCAATAATCATAACGAAAACAGGAATTCGAACTTCTTTGGGAACGTGATTACGGACAAGAGAGACGACAACGTTTGATCCTACGAGAACGAGTAGAGTCGCAATCCCTAGACCTAAAGCATTTGTCACTGTTGAAGAAACGGCAAGTAATGGACAAAGCCCAAGAAGTTGCACAAGGGCAGGGTTATTTGCCCACATTCCATTTTTGATTAGTGTTTTATGATCACTCATTATTACCACCACAATTGAAAGGTTGTGAGTAAAGTGTTTCTTTATTCGTGTTTACATAAACTACAGCCTTTTTGACTGCTTTTACAACCGCTCTAGGCGTAATGGTTGCGCCCGTAAATTGGTCAAAATCACCGCCATCTTTTCGAACTGCCCAGCGGGATACATTACTTTCCGTGACTTGTTTACCTTTAAAAGATGTTATCCAGTCAGTGACTCGTAAATCAATTTTATCACCTAGGCCGGGAGTTTCTTTATGAGAAAGTACACGCGTGCCTAAAATTGTTCCATCTTGTTCAATACCAACAATGAGTTTTATTTCACCGTTATAGCCATCTGGCGCAATTGCTTCTATCGCGATGGCACTTGGTTGATCATTTAGTGTCGCTATATAGGCTGGCATAGATTGCTCAGTGCCTAGTTCAGGTGTGTTCAACAATATACAAGATGAAAAAAGCTCATTGTCATGTAGGTTATGTGGAACAACTTGGTTTAATACAGATAATAGTTGGGCTTGTTCTTGTTGCTTGATTGTGTCTTTCGTTAAGTAATGGGTGACAGCGACCAAACCCGTAGAAGCACAGGCAAAAATCGCAAGTGTTAGCCCATTTTTTCTGATGGCATTTAACATTGTGATGCTCCCTTAGTGTCCGTAAGTTCTTGGTTTTGTGTAGTAGTCAATAAGAGGTACACACATGTTAGCCAGTAAAACAGCAAAGGCGACACCATCAGGGAAGCCACCCCAACTACGAATGATAAAGACTAAACCGCCGATCAGAGCACCAAAGATTAACCGACCTTTCACAGTGGTTGAAGCAGACACCGGATCAGTAGCAATAAAGAATGCACCGAGCATTGTAGCGCCGGAAAGGAGGTGAATTATTGGTGATGCTGTTTCACCAGGTGTAAAAATGGAAAAAACTAAGCTAAACAAAACAAGGCTGGATAAAAACGCTACTGGAATGTGCCATTGAATTACTCGCTGCTTAATAAGAATGAGACCTCCAAGAAGGTAGGCGACATTAACCCACTCCCAACCTAACCCAGCTAACCAACTAAATTGAGGTTGGTTTAATGCCTCAGAAGGGGTGTTTCCGGCAAGTAATGAGGTTTTGAAAGCATCCAGTGGGGTTGCCATTGTTGTGCCATCAATTCCTAAGCGTGCTTGCTGTAAAGAAAGCCCTTCGTTATTAAACCCGGTAAAAATCATAAGTGCAGAATCAATAAAGCTAGTAGATTCAGCAGTTAAAGATATAGGTGCATTCCAACTCGTCATTTGAACTGGGAAAGATATTAAAAGGACAACATAAGCGACCATGGCTGGGTTAAATGGGTTTTGCCCGATTCCACCATACAAATGTTTAGCAATCACTATGGCGAAAAATACGCCAATAACAAGTAGCCACCAAGGGGAATGGGGGGGAATTGCTATGCTAATTAACCACCCAGTGACTATGGCGCTGTAATCTCTTAAAGCCATAATTGGAGGGCGCTTTCTTAGCAGCATGATTACTGCTTCAAAGGTAACCGCGAGCGTTAAAGCAAAACAAAGTTGTATGAGAGTGCCCCAACCGAAGAAATAGGTTTGAGCGAGCAGGCCCGGCGCTGCACATAAGGCTACCCACTTCATTAGGTCAGGAGTGCTTCGGCGGCTATGAGCGTGTGGTGAGCTAGCAATAAAAAAAGCCATTACTCTGTTTCCTCGTTATTCTTTTTGTCTTTTGCTATTTGTGCTTTTTTGGCTTTAGCACGAGCAATCGCGGCAGCAACTGCTGCTTTTTTAGGATCAACCTTAGTTTCAGTTTCTTGTTCAGGTGCGTCCGAAACTACTGTGCTTGTCGTTGATTCTTCATTATTCGCTCCAGCTTGCTGAGCCTTTTTAGCTTTTGCGCGAGCGATTGCAGCAGCAATCGCAGCTTTTTTCGGATCAATTTTGCTTTCAGTTTCCTGCTCAGGCGCATCTGAAACTACTGTGCTTGTCGTTGATTCTTCATTTTTTTCTCCAGCTTGCTGCGC
Source organism: Vibrio gallaecicus (assembly GCF_024347495.1). Classification (NCBI taxonomy): domain Bacteria; kingdom Pseudomonadati; phylum Pseudomonadota; class Gammaproteobacteria; order Vibrionales; family Vibrionaceae; genus Vibrio; species Vibrio gallaecicus. The sequence goes on from NZ_AP025490.1 coordinate 1,014,025, forward strand.
CTTTTTAGCTTTGGCGCGAGCAATCGCAGCGGCAACCGCAGCTTTTTTCGTATCAACTTTGGTTTCAGTTTCTTGTTCAGGCGTTTCCGATATTGCCGAGCTTGTCGCGGATTCTTCATTATTCGCTTCAGCTTGTTGCGCCTTTTTAGCTTTGGCGCGAGCAATTGCAGCAGCAACCGCAGCTTTTTTAGGATCAATTTTGGTTTCAGTTTCCTGCTCAGATGCTTCCGAAGCTATTGAGCTTGTCGCTGACTCTTCATTATTCGCTTCAGCTTGCTGCGCCTTTTTAGCTTTGGCGCGAGCAATCGCAGCGGCAACCGCAGCTTTTTTCGTGTCAACTTTGGTTTCAGTTTCTTGTTCAGGCGTTTCCGAAATTGCCGAGCTTGTCGCGGATTCTTCATTATTCGCTTCAGCTTGCTGTGCTTTTTTAGCTTTGGCGCGAGCTATCGCGGCAGCAACAGCAGATTTTTTAGGGTCAACTTTGGTTTCAGTTTCCTGATCAGGTGCTTCAGAAGCTATTGAGCTTGTCGATGACTCTTCATCATTCGCTTCAGCTTGCTGGGCTTTTTTAGCTTTGGCACGAGCAATTGCAGCAGCAACCGCGGACTTTTTCGTATCAGCAGTTTCATCAGGTGATTTTGAATCCATAGCCGAATCTTTATTACTTGCTTCAGCCTGTTGCGCTTTTTTCGCTTTAGCCCGAGCAATAGCTTCTGCGACTGCAGATTGCTTATCTGAGGCGTTATTAGCTGGCGCAGTACTATTTTTCTCAGAGCTATTTTGCTCGCTAGATTCTGAGTCTAATTTTGCTTTACGCTCTCTAGCTTGTTTTTTCCTTTCCTCACGTAATTTTGCCATCTCTGAATTATCAGGTTGATCGCTATTGTTACTCTGAGCTTCTGCTTGTTTTGCTTTAGCTCTTGCGATAGCGGCAGCAACAGCGGGCTTCACAGCTGGTTTATCCGAGTCAGTATTAGACTTTTGCGCTTTAACACGAGCGATGGCCGCAGCAATTGCATCATCGCCATCAGAGGTTTTTAAATCTTTACGGCGATTATCAGCCGCTTTCTTAAATCGATTCTCGCGCTCTGCTTTATCACGCTCCATACGAGCATTTTTTTCTTCAAAACGAACTTTGGCTCGCTCAGCAGATGCAGCTTCATCTTTACGATTTTTTATCTCAGCTTTCGCTTGTCTGTAATATTGAACGAGTGGTATTTCACTTGGGCAAACATAGGCACAAGCACCACACTCAATACAATCTTTAAGGTTAAGCTCTTCACATTTATCATACTCATTCGCTTTTGCATGCCACTGTAATTGTTGAGGCAGTAAAGAAGCAGGACAAGCTTCAGCACATTGACCACATCGAATACATTCCATCTCATATTGATTTGGAGAAATTTCTTTGCGAGTCGGTGCAAGAATACAGTTAGAGGTTTTGGTGATAGGTACACTTGAACTTGGCAGAGTGAAGCCCATCATAGGACCCCCTAGAATTAGCCTTGGAAGCTTTTTATCTGCCTTATAATCGAACTCTTCGAGCAACTCATGTACCGGAGTGCCTAGCAGAGCCCAAACGTTACGAGGTTGCTTGAAAGTTTTCCCCGTTAATGTTACGACACGGTTGATTACGGGCTCTCCATCGATAACCGCTTTCTTTATCGAAAATAATGAGCTGACATTTTGAACTAATACGCCAATGTCGGCAGGGATGCCGCCAGCAGGAACTTCTTTATTAGTGAGTATTTTTATTAGCTGTTTTTCGCCGCCCGAGGGGTACTTTGTCGGGATTACTCGGATAACAATATCTTTATTGATTGCAGCTGCTTCTAAAGCTTGGATAGCTTTGGGTTTGTTATCTTCAATACCAATAACAGTTAACTTTGGCTTAAGAATGTGCTCAACAATTTCGATACCTTGTAATATCTCTTCAGCATGTTCTTGTAGAAGTTTGTCATCAGAAGTGATGTAAGGTTCACATTCTGCAGCATTTACAATCAGTATCTCTGTGCGACCTAGACCAGATTGAATTTTCTTGGCTGTAGGGAAGCCTGCCCCTCCCATCCCTGAGATACCGGCTTCACGAATAGTGTCTAGCAGTTGGTCAGATGTTTTAGAGATGAAATCATCTACTGGCTTCTTATCACACCAAACATCTAATCCATCAGGCTTAATAATGACACTGAGTTCAGTTAACCCTGAAGGGTGAGCTGTGACTCTTGGTTCTATAGCAATAACTTGGCCGGATGTCGGTGCGTGTACCGGTAAAGTAAACCCACTATCAAGGCTTGTAAGCGGCTGACCTTTTTTGACAGTATCGCCAGCTGCAACTAATAAATTTCCAGCTTTACCAATATGTTGTTTAACTGGTAGCACTATTTCAGAGGGGATGCGTGCGTGTACTAACTCCGTGCTATTAGACTGAGTTTTATTTTCTGCAGGGTGAACCCCACCAGGGAAGCTCCAAAGAGAGCCAGTACGAATTTGTTCAATAAGAGAAATCATACCAATCCTTTTATGCTTTTTTATCTGATGAAGAGGCATCAGTGAATTGGTGAGTGATGTCTATAACAGGGATGGAGTTCATCTGCCATTTCCAGTTTTCAGTCGTGGTTGCGACTGGAATCATTTCAATACAATCGGTTGGACATGGGGCAACACATAAGTCGCACCCCGTACACTCATCTTTAATGACGGTATGCAGTGCTTTCGTTCCGCCCACGATTGCGTCTACTGGGCATGCTTGGATGCATTTTGTGCAACCAATGCACATGTCTTCGTGTATGTAGGCAACCGTTTTTACTTTGTTGTCGAGGTCGTGCGCTGAATCCTCGACTTCAACCCCCATGAGATCTGCCAATTTTTCTATCGTAGCTTGGCCGCCTGGAGGGCATTTGTTGATGTTATCGCCATTTGCGATGGCTTCGGCATAAGGGCGACAACCTGGGTAACCACATTGCCCACATTGTGTTTGTGGCAGGATAGAGTCAATTTGATCCACAACGGGATCAGCTTCGACTTTGAAACGAATAGAAGCGAAACCTAATATCGCGCCAAATACAGTAGCCAAAGCTACAAGAGCAATAATTGCAATTAGGATGGTACTCATTCTTATTTCACCAACCCTGTGAAGCCCATAAATGCTAGAGACATAAGACCTGCAGTGATCATAGCAATGGAGGCGCCTTTGAATGGCATAGGGACATCAGCAGCAGCTATACGCTCTCGCATTGAAGCGAAGAGAATTAAAACTAATGAAAAGCCTGCCGCAGCGCCGAAGCCATAAATAATCGACTGAATAAAATTATGGTTCTCATTGATGTTGAGAAGTGCAACACCTAAAACGGCACAGTTTGTAGTGATCAGGGGCAGGAAAATACCAAGTAAACGGTAAAGAGTAGGGCTGGTTTTGTGCACAACCATTTCCGTGAATTGTACGACAACTGCAATCACTAAAATAAAACTCATCGTGCGCAGATATTCAATGCCTAATGGTGCAAGGATATAGGTCTCAACAAGGTATGCAGAAACTGATGCCAGTGTAAGTACAAAAGTTGTAGCTAGCCCCATACCAATAGCAGTTTCCAGTTTTTTGGAAACCCCCATAAATGGACATAGGCCTAAGAATTTAACTAGTACAAAGTTATTGACCAGCACTGTGCCAACCAACAACAAAAGATATTCGGTCATAATGGATTTATTTTTGAGATTCCGATCTTAATATTATCCTGCTTTGTCACACTAATAACAACCAAGGATCGATAAGGTTTTATGCGCAAGATGAAAAAAAGACCAACAATTAAGTGAGTATTTAAGGAATAAAGGCAAAGTGATGGAAGTTGTTATGCGAGTTGTTTTCTTTAAATCGATTTTTCAGTGCAAATGATACTTAGTTGGGTTCCATTTGCTCGTCGCTAATAATTAGAAACGAAAAAGCCCAATCCTAAGATTGGGCTTTTTCTAAATTTGGCTCCCCTTGCAAGACTTGAACTTGCGACATACGGATTAACAGTCCGCCGTTCTACCAACTGAACTAAAGGGGAATTGCTCTAAAGCGAGGCGCATATTAAAGATTCTCCGAAATCATGTCAATAAAAAAAACAGGAAAAATAGCAGTGAAATTTCTTTACTTTTTGACAGCCCTTATTTGATTTGGCTTAGCTCTACTTATCCACTAAATTTGTGGATAACTGTGTGAGTTAAACTTGAATATATTTATTAGGGAATAATTGAATTGGGGGTTCTGGTTTTAAGTTGTTAATTTTAAACGCTTTGTTGGTTTTTGCTAATGGGTATAACTTATTTCGAATAGCTAGGATGTGAGCGTTATAGACGATAATACGGATATTTTGGGGAAAACTAGTGGATGAAAAGGTAAGCGTATTTCTAACATGAGTTTTATGCGGTCACGAATAATATCAATCTTTTAGAAATAAATCTATGATTAACACCACGAGTTAAAGTGATTATTGTTAGATAAAGGTTGCAACAAACTATCGGCTAGAGCGACAATAACCTGAATATAAACACAGTATGGAAAGGTGAACATGAGTAAACTTTTTGACCTAGTATCAGATTATAGCCCTTCAGGCGATCAACCTACTGCCATTGCAAGGTTATTAGATGGATTAGATTCAGGGCTTGCTCATCAGACATTACTCGGTGTAACCGGGTCTGGTAAAACATTCACTTTAGCGAATGTTGTTTCTCAAGCGCAAAGACCAGCCATTTTTCTTGCGCCTAATAAAACACTAGCCGCTCAGTTGTATGGAGAAATGAAGTCTTTCTTTCCTAACAACGCGGTTGAATATTTCGTTTCCTACTATGACTATTATCAGCCTGAAGCTTATGTCCCGACAACCGACACTTTTATAGAAAAAGATTCCTCTGTTAATGCTCATATTGAGCAAATGAGGTTATCAGCGACCAAAGCCTTACTTGAACGTAAAGATGCCATTATCGTTGCGTCAGTGTCTGCTATTTATGGCTTGGGTGATCCCGAATCTTACCTAAAAATGATGCTGCACGTTTGCCGTGGTGATGTGCTTGATCAAAGGGACATCATCAGAAGGTTGGCTGAGTTGCAATACAAGCGTAATGATGTTGCATTTGAGCGTGGTCAATTTCGAGTTCGCGGTGAAGTGATTGATGTTTTTCCGGCTGAGTCTGAGCAAGATGCTGTTCGTATCGAAATGTTTGATGACGAGATTGATTGCATCAGTATTTTTGACCCGTTAACGGGTGCGGTCAAGCAGAGAGATTTACCTCGTTACACAATCTATCCTAAAACTCACTATGTGACACCACGTGAAAAAATTCTTGAAGCAATAGAACAAATTAAAGACGACTTACGCGACAGACAAACGTATTTAAAAGACAACAATAAGCTGCTTGAAGAACAACGTATTACCCAACGTACACAGTTTGATATTGAGATGATGAATGAGCTTGGTTTTTGTTCAGGAATTGAAAACTACTCTCGTTACTTGAGTGGTAGAAATGAGGGGGAGGCTCCTCCTACACTATTCGATTACCTTCCGGCTGATGGCTTACTGATTATTGATGAATCACATGTCACAGTACCTCAAATTGGCGCTATGTATAAAGGTGATCGCTCTCGAAAAGAAACGCTAGTGGAGTTCGGCTTTCGCTTACCTTCGGCACTTGATAACCGCCCTATGAAGTTTGAAGAATTTGAATCCATCGCCCCTCAAACCATTTTCGTTTCTGCCACTCCTGGTAATTATGAAATTGAGAAGTCTGATGGAGAAATTGCAGACCAAGTAGTTCGACCTACAGGGTTGCTTGACCCGGAAATTGAAGTTCGCCCCGTGGCAACACAAGTCGATGACCTATTGTCTGAAATCCGAATTCGTGCAGCTAAAGATGAAAGAGTATTAGTGACCACCTTGACTAAACGTATGTCGGAAGATTTAACAGAATATCTGACGGAACATGGCGTTAAAGTGAGATACCTCCACTCTGATATTGATACGATAGAACGAGTCGAAATTATACGAGATTTAAGGTTAGGTGAGTTTGATGTGCTAGTGGGTATTAACTTACTTCGCGAAGGCTTGGATATGCCTGAAGTGTCGCTAGTCGCAATTTTAGATGCAGATAAGGAAGGCTTCTTACGTTCGGAAAGATCGCTTATTCAAACGATAGGTCGTGCTGCGCGTAACTTGCAAGGTAAAGCGATTCTGTATGGTGATAAAATCACTAAGTCGATGAAAAAAGCGATAGATGAGACGGATCGACGTCGAATTAAGCAGCAAGCTTATAATGAAGAGCAAGGCATTCAACCACAAGCTCTTAAGCGTAATATCAAAGATATTATGGAATTGGGCGATATGACCAAATCACGAGAGCAACGTGAATCTAAGCAAGTACCACTATCAAAAGTGGCAGAGCCTTCTCAAACTTATCAAGTATTTACGCCTCAGCAATTGGATAAGGAAATTGGTAAGTTGGAAGCGGCAATGTATAAGCATGCTCAAGATTTAGAGTTTGAATTAGCAGCGCAAAAGCGTGATGAAATTGAGCAGCTAAGAAAGCAATTTATCGTAAATAGCTAATATACGGGATTGTGATGAATTACAGTCCTATTTCTCAAGCTCTCTAAACCCTAGGTGTGCCTATTTCATAAGCCAGTAATTTACGATTACTGGCTTTATGTATTACTGGGCTGATTTATTGTGAAAGAACTATTTAGTTTCAATATATAGAATTACTTATTTGCATAATGCAAATCGGAATGCGACTATTATCTTAGTGCAATCAAAAATGGCTAGGATATGCAATCAAACTCTTTAGATAACAAATCGAAGTATTTGTTAATGGTCGAGGATACGGCTTCTGTTGCCGCGTTATATCGCTCTTACCTGACCCCTCTTGAAATCGATATCAATATTGTAGGTACAGGTCGAGATGCTATCGAAAGCCTTACTCATCGGATTCCAGATCTCATTTTACTGGACCTTCGCCTGCCAGATATGACTGGTATGGATGTACTTTTTGCTGTGAAACAAAAGTACCCTGAAGTGCCGGTTATCTTTATGACTGCTCACGGGTCAATCGATACTGCGGTTGAAGCGATGCGCCATGGCTCGCAAGACTTTTTAATAAAACCTTGTGAGGCAGACCGCCTACGTATCACGGTCAATAATGCCATTCGTAAAGCGACAAAATTAAAAAATAGTGCAGAACACCCAGGAAGTCAGAACTACCAGGGTTTTATTGGCAGTAGCCAAACGATGCAGCAGGTGTATAGAACCATAGACTCAGCAGCCACTAGTAAAGCAAGTATCTTTATCACAGGAGAAAGTGGTACAGGTAAAGAGGTATGTGCTGAAGCTATTCATGCAGCCAGTAAGCGAGGTGATAAGCCTTTTATTGCAATTAACTGTGCGGCAATCCCTAAAGATCTCATTGAAAGTGAACTGTTTGGTCACGTCAAAGGTGCATTTACTGGGGCAGCAACCGATAGGCAAGGTGCTGCTGAATTAGCTGATGGAGGCACACTATTTCTAGATGAACTCTGTGAAATGGATCTTGAGCTTCAAACTAAGCTTTTACGGTTTATACAAACAGGAACCTTTCAAAAAGTAGGTTCTTCAAAAATGAAGAGCGTTGATGTTCGATTTGTATGTGCAACGAATAGAGACCCGTGGAAAGAAGTTCAAGAAGGGCGCTTTAGAGAAGATTTATATTACCGACTTTATGTGATTCCTTTGCATCTACCGCCCTTGAGAGAAAGAGGGGAGGATGTTATTGAGATTGCCTATTCTTTATTGGGTTATATGTCTAATGAAGAGGGTAAAGCGTTCGTACGTTTCTCACCTGAAGTATTAGACCGCTTTAATCAGTATGAGTGGCCTGGAAATGTTCGCCAACTTCAAAATGTACTTCGAAATGTTGTGGTGTTGAATAACGGTAAAGAGATTGCAATTAATATGCTTCCACCTCCGCTGAATCAACCTATTGAAAACAGTATCCGCTTGAAAGAAAAGCAGAATGAAGACATTACGGTAAAAGATATTTTTCCATTATGGATAACTGAAAAGACTGCAATTGAACAAGCAATTAAAGCGTGTGATGGCAATATACCAAGAGCGGCTGGCTTTTTGGATGTTAGCCCTTCAACTATTTATCGAAAGCTACAAGCTTGGAATGCGAAAGAACAAACACAATAAAAATAAGATGAAAGTATGAGCCTACTAAATCAAAATAAAATTAATGAACTGGCAGGGGAAATTGGGGAAGAGAATGTTCCAGTTTTATTGGACATCTTCCTTGGTGAACTTGCGGGCTACAATGAACGGTTATCTTCAGGTCAATTGGAAGACACGAGCCAGTATCTTGCTGAAATCAGTCATGCATTGAAAAGCAGCGCGGCAAGCTTTGGTGCGGATCAATTATGTGAACTTGCAGTGAGTTTTGATTTAAGAGTAAAACAAAAGGTATTACTTACGGATATAGATTCGAGTGAGATGCAAAACCTATTGAACCAAACCTTTATAGAATACCAAAACTTGTTTAAGCCATAGCTTCATAGTTAATTAGTGTTCGTAATTAACTAGTGGCAGTTTGAAGTGATAAAATGGAGCATTTAGCTCCTTTTTTATTTGTGATTCGATGGTGTTTTATAGCTGTGACTCAATGGCTTTTTGCAATTTGACTCTGTCATGACGCCAGTCTCTATTTGGTGAGGCTAGGTCTGTCGTTACGCAGTTCCATAGATCAGCTATTTCAGGGTGGGGCTGTTCACCAAGAATGACATCTATTTTTCTAGCCTGACAAGCTCGTTCGCACCATTCAATTTTCTCTTTTAATGTCATTCGCCCGGCAGGACCAAATTCAGGAGAAAGGTTTTCAACGAAGATTACTTTCGCTTGAGTATTGCCTGCTATCGCTTTTCCAATTTCAGGTAAAAGCAATGGAGGCATAATGCTGGTTAAAAAGCTTCCAGGGCCTAATACAATGCAATCGGCTTCTTCAATAGCAGTGACGGCTTCTGTAGTTGCAGGAACTTCAGGGGAGAGATCAAGGCGACGCAAATTTTCTTCCATATCATCAACATTTGTTTCTCCAGTTACCCAGCGCCCATCGACAGAAAGAGCGGTCAAGTCTGAAGGGTGTTCAGACATTGGAACGATATTTACATCGACCTTCAACATATCGCGAATAAGATCGATAGCATCGAGCGGGCGGACTGAAAGGTTATCTAATGCTGTGAGCATAAGGTTCCCTAAATTGTGCCCGTGTAGTTCACCTTGACCTTTAAATCGATATTCAAACATCATTGAGCTGATCGAAGGGTCGGTAATCAATTGATTAATACAGTTACGAGTATCCCCCCAAGCAATTCCGCCTTGGCAGTCTCGAATTCGACCTGTGGAGCCACCATTATCTGTTGTCGCAACTATGCCAGTCGCGTTTTTACCAAAATCTTTTAGAGCCGCTAAAATTCGACCTAAACCGTGACCACCGCCAATAGCGACAACTTTTTTTGTAGAGTAGAGTTCCATTATTTTTCTTATTAGATTATTACCAACTATATTTAATGGTAAATGCTTATACCAATATACTCAATAAGAGTTATTTTTATGGGTTATCGTGTTTTTTTGCTTATATCACTCGTTTTTTTGAGACAAAACTAGATTCACGTACAAATATTAAGTATTTTATTAGTCAGCTACTACGCGTGTTTTCTTATGCCGTAGTTGCCATAACTCCGAGCTCTTTTATGCTAAGTCGCACAGTGGTTTTTGCTGTACCGATACGCGTTAAGAGCCAGTGACATGTTGTCACAAGGGCTTAATTGGAAATGATTATGCCTCCCGTGTTTGGAAAGGTGTTCCGTGGCGCAACAATTCGAAGATAGATTCCATCGCAAATTTTATTATTTGCGCTTGTCGGTTACAGACGTCTGTAACTTTAAATGTACTTACTGCTTGCCGGATGGTTATAAACCGTCAGGGCAAAAAAACTCGTCTTTTTTAAGTGTTCCCGAAATCAAACGTGTTGTAAAAGCGTTTGCAGATTGTGGTACCTCAAAGATCCGCATTACAGGCGGAGAGCCGAGTCTGCGTAAAGACTTTCCTGAAATCATACATACCGTTGCCTCTACTCCAGGTATCAAAAAAGTAGCCACGACAACGAACGGCTATCGCATGGAGAAACAAGTAGGACAATGGCGTGATGCTGGTTTAACCCATATAAACGTCAGTGTGGATAGCTTAGATTCACGCATGTTCCATCAGATCACTGGTGAGAATAAGTTTACCGAGGTTATGCGAGGCATTGATAAAGCGTTTGATGTTGGCTTTGAACAAGTCAAAGTCAACGTTGTATTGATGAAAGACCTCAATAGTCAGGAATTACCAGCTTTCCTTAATTGGATCAAAGACAAATCCATTCAATTACGTTTTATTGAGCTGATGAAAACTGGCGAGATGGACGAGTTGTTCGATAAACATCACGTATCTGGCGTTGCGATTCGTAACCAGCTCATTGCCAACGGTTGGCTATTAAAAGTTAGAGCGGTTAATGACGGCCCTGCACAAGTGTTTGTCCACCCAGACTACCAGGGTGAAATCGGTTTGATCATGCCTTACGAGAAAGACTTCTGTGAGAGTTGTAACCGACTGCGCGTTTCTGCGACCGGTAAACTTCACCTATGTCTCTTTGGCGACCATGGTGTTGAACTGAGAGATCTGATTCAAGAAGATCAACAAGAGCAAGAGCTCATTGATCGAATTCAGGCTCAGCTTCAAACCAAGTCCGTTAGCCACTTCTTACACGATGGCAACAGCGGCATGACTCCAAACTTGGCGTCAATCGGCGGTTAATCCGCTACACACTCTAAAGCATTTTGTCGCTCAGCCTATTTAGGCTGGGCGAATCAGTCTAATCATTGAAAAATTTATATAGGTGAACAAATGGGTCACGCAGAAAGCAAATTTCAAGCAGCAAACATCGCAGTACTAACCGTTTCAGATACGCGTACAGAAGAAAATGACACGTCAGGTGGTTACTTAGCTGAGCATGCAAAAGAAGCGGGTCACAACGTGGTTGATAAGCAAATCGTTATTGACGACATGTACAAGATCCGTGCGATCGTATCTAAGTGGATCGCTGATGAAAGCGTACAAGCGATCATGATCACTGGCGGTACGGGTTTTACTTCTCGTGACAGCACGCCTGAAGCGCTTAAGCCACTATTCGACAAAGAAGTAGAAGGCTTTGGTGAGCTATTCCGTCAAGTATCTTACGAAGAGATCGGTACATCTACAATTCAATCTCGTGCGATTGCGGGCTTTGCTAACCACACAGTAATCTTTGCGATGCCAGGTTCTACAGGTGCTTGTCGTACGGGTTGGACTAAGATCATCAAGCAACAGATGGATGCTAGCCACCGTCCTTGTAACTTCATGCCACATCTTTCTGTATAAGGTGGTTTGAGCATGAGCCAATTTACCCACATTAACGCGTCTGGCGAAGCAAACATGGTCGATGTATCGGCTAAAGCAGAAACGGTACGTGAAGCGAGAGCGGAAGCTTTTGTTCAAATGTCAGCAGAAACGCTAGAGCTGATTGTTTCTGGTAGCCACCATAAGGGTGATGTTTTTGCGACGGCACGTATTGCTGGCATCCAAGCGGCGAAGAAAACGTGGGACTTGATTCCACTGTGTCACCCTCTACTACTAACTAAAGTAGAAGTGCAGCTTGAAGCGATCGAGTCTGAAAACAAAGTACGCATCGAATCAGTATGTAAGCTAGCTGGTAAGACAGGTGTAGAGATGGAAGCGCTAACGGCTGCTTCTGTTGCTGCACTGACGATTTACGATATGTGTAAAGCTGTTCAGAAAGACATTGTTATCGAGAACGTACGCCTGTTAGAGAAGACGGGTGGTAAATCAGGACACTTTAAGGTGGAATCATGATTACTGTACTTTTCTTTGCTCAAACTCGTGAACTTGTCGGTGTCGATAGCGTTGAAGTTGATGCGCAGTTCAAGACGATTGAAGCGATTCGCAGCCACCTTGTTACTCAAGAAGGTAAATGGGACATCGCTTTGGAAGAAGGAAAACTTCTGGCTGCACTTAACCAGTCAATTGTACCTTTGGCGACTGAAGTGAAAGACGGCGATGAAGTGGCTTTCTTCCCACCGGTTACTGGAGGTTAGCCATGAATGACTCTCGAGTTATTGATCCAAGAGTATTAGTTACTGCTGAAGATTTTTCTGTGGGTGGCGAATACGATTATCTAGCTCAAGGCACATCTGCGGGAGCGGTTGTGACGTTTGTTGGTAAAGTTCGCGACATGAACCTTGGCGACAACGTGATTGGTTTGTCTCTAGAGCACTATCCGGGTATGACAGAGAAGTCGCTGAGCGAGATCTGTGATCAAGCTGAAGCGCGTTGGCCTATTCAGAAGATACGAGTGATTCACCGTGTTGGTGACCTAGATATCGGTGACCAGATTGTTTACGTTGGTGTATCGAGTGCGCACCGCGGTGCGGCATTCGAAGCGTGTGAGTTTGTTATGGATTTTCTGAAAACCAAAGCGCCGTTTTGGAAAAAGGAACGTACTACTGAAGCAACTCGTTGGGTCGATTCTCGCGATTCAGACACGAAAGCTGCAGAGCGTTGGGAAAAATAAGCTCTCTAGCAAGTTTCAGTAAAGTTAATTTAAAAAAGCCGACATCATTGTCGGCTTTTTTACGTTTTGTAACTATTAAAGATAGCGAAGTATGTATACGTCATTATGGTTCTTTATGCATAACTTGTGAGTGTGTAGTCAATCAGTATTATGCGCTTATATTTATAGGCTTTTACTCTGTTTTTTGTAGAGTGATATTTCTCACACTTAGAGGAACTTGGTTAGGATATATGTGAGTCAGAATTAGATTTCATGTGTCATTAATGTTAATTTCTTGGTCTTGTTTTAGCATAAGATGCTATAAACAAGAATCAAGTTAGTTTTATTAACATTAATGGTTTTTTACCATTGTTTGATGCTTGTTAAATCACTATTAATCTTTGTTTTGGCGGAATATTACACTAACTTATTGATGTTTTCGGGGAGTTATCCGATTCCATGCCAGTTTTTTATGGAAAATTACTTCAATGATTGCTAGTGTGTTCCGCAATCTTTGTAAGGTTTTAGATTTTTATGCTTAAATTTTGAGCAAAATAAATCTAAATCACTATCCGTTTAGTACGCCGAACAAAGAAGTCATGGATGCAAAATAAAAACTTGGAGTTTAATGCATGTACAAGAATAAAATCACTCAAGCCCTTCTTCTAGGTGCTGGTTTGGCAATGGCTGCCACTTCTACTACAACAATCGCAGCTGACGTACCTGCTGGTACAGAATTGGCAACATCTCAGGATCTCGTTCGTGGTAACGGTACTGAGGTAGCGACAATTGACCCGCACAAATCTCAAGGTGTACCAGAATCACACGTAATTCGTGATTTACTTGAGGGACTAGTGAACCAAGACGCAGATGGTAACACCATCCCTGGCGTTGCGAAAAGCTGGGAAACGACAGACAACAAAACTTTCACATTCCACCTTCGTGATGATGCTAAATGGTCTAACGGTGACCCAGTTACTGCAGAAGACTTTGTATACAGCTGGCAACGTGCTGTAGACCCTGCAACTGCATCGCCTTACTCTTGGTATATGGAATATACTAAGATGGTTAACGCGAAAGACATCATCGCAGGTAAAAAAGACAAGAGCGAACTAGGTGTTAAAGCACTAGATTCTAAGACTCTTGTTGTTGAACTAGAAACAGCAGTACCTTACTTCGTAATGATGACTGGTCATACAACGACTAAGCCTGTACACAAAGCAACTGTTGAAAAATACGGTGATCAGTGGACTAAGCCTGAGCATTACGTTGGTAACGGTGCATTTGCAGTTGATAAGTGGGTTCTTAATGAGCGTTTAGTTCTTAAACGTAATGAACAGTACTGGGATAACGACAAAACAGTTCTAAACAGCGTTACGTTCTTACCAATCGAGAACCAAGTAGCTGAAATGAACCGTTTCCTTTCTGGTGAACTAGATTTCTCTTCTTCGGCTCTTCCTGTTGAGCACTTCAAACGTCTTAAGAAAGAATACCCTGAATCAGTTTCTGTTGAAGGTAGCTTGTGTACTTACTACTACTCATTCAACACTAAGAAGAAGCCTTTTGATGATGTACGTGTTCGTAAAGCAATTTCATATGCTATTGACCGTCCAATTGTAACTAACGCGATTCTTGCTCAAGGACAAAAACCAGCTTACTTCCTAACTCCTGAAATCACAGCTGGCTTCAACCCTGAGCTTCCAGCTTACGCTCAACTATCTCAAAAAGAACGTAATGCAGAAGCGGCACGTCTACTTGAAGAAGCAGGCTTTGGTAAGGATAACCCGCTAGAGTTTAGCCTTCTTTACAATACAAACGAAAACCACAAGAAAATTGCAGTAGCACTTGGTTCTATGTGGAAGAAAACATTAGGTCTTAAAGTAACTCTTGAGAACCAAGAGTGGAAAACATACCTATCTTCTAAAGACCAAGGTGATTTCGAAGTATCACGTGCTGGTTGGTGTGGTGACTACAATGAAGCGTCTTCTTTCCTAACTCTAATGGTTAGTAAGAATACAACGGCTGGTCAGCACTGGGCTAACCCAGAGTATGATGCAATCATTGATAAAGCATTGTCTTCAACATCTGAAGAAGAGCGTACAGCTCTATACATGCAAGCAGAAGATCTAATTGCTAAAGATATGCCAATTGCGCCTATCTACCAGTATGTTCGTGCTCGACTGCTATCTCCTCAAGTTGGTGGCTTCCCTGCTAACAACGCTGAAGAGAAGATCTACTCAAAAGATCTTTATATCAAAGCTAAGTAACTTCTAAGCTTATAAAACTATAAAAAATCTAGGTACTGTATGTGATTCATCACATGCAGTACTTATTCAATCTATAATATTTAGATTGGTTTCATTAATTTATTGTCACAGACTGAAAGAGTGAGTTTATGCTTAAATTCATCGCAAAAAGGATATTTGAAGCGATTCCAACCATGTTGGTATTGATTACTATATCTTTCTTTCTTATGCGCTTTGCGCCAGGAAACCCGTTTTCAAGTGAAAAACCATTGCCACCAGAAGTAATGGCTAACATTGAAGCAAAATATGGCTTAGATAAGCCAGTATTCGAACAGTACACTACGTATCTATTTAATGTCGTTCAGGGCGACTTTGGTCCATCTTTCAAATACCTAGATTACTCGGTAAATGAATTGATTTATGGAGCACTTCCTGTATCAGCAAAAGTAGGTTCAATCGCCTTCCTCTTTACTATTATTATGGGGGTATCGGTCGGAACCATTGCGGCACTGAAGCATAATACCTGGGTGGACTACACCATAATGTCTACCGCCATGCTCGGGGTGGTCATGCCGTCTTTTGTATTGGCACCCGCACTCATTTACTTATTCTCCTTATATTGGAATATCTTCCCTGCTGGTGGTTGGCATGGCGGAACCTTTATATACATAGTCTTACCTGTTATTGCGATGTCTTTGCTATACGTAGCTACATTTGCTCGTATCACTCGCGGCAGCATGATTGAGACGCTGAACAGTAACTTTATCCGTACTGCTCGTGCAAAAGGTTTAAGTTACCCATATATCGTTTTAAAGCATGCACTTAAGCCTGCAATGCTTCCTGTAGTTTCTTACATGGGGCCTGCTTTCGTAGGTATCATCACAGGTTCTGTTGTTGTTGAAACTATCTTTGGTCTTCCAGGGATTGGTAAGCTATTTGTAAACGCAGCATTTAACCGTGATTACTCGCTAGTAATGGGTGTAACCATTTTGATTGGTTTCCTATTCATCTTATTCAACGCAATTGTTGATATTTTGCTAGCAGTAATTGACCCGAAAATTCGCTACTAACAGGGACGTATGGTTATGTTGACGAAAAAAGAAAACTTAGATGCGATTGAAAAATTTTCTGAAAATTTAGAAATTGAAGGTCGTAGCTTGTGGCAAGACGCCCGTATCCGTTTTATGCGAAATAAAGCGGCAATGGTGAGTCTATTTATCCTGACGCTAATGGTGCTTGCGGTTACATTTTTACCGATGTTAGCGCAGTATGCTTATGATGATACTGACTGGTATGCAATGCACGTAGGTCCAAATGCAGATCACTGGTTTGGTACTGATAGCCTTGGTCGTGATTTATATGTACGTACTTTAATTGGTGGACGTATATCACTAATGGTAGGTGTGCTAGGTGCGTTTGTTGCAGTACTTATTGGTACACTTTACGGTGCTGCATCAGGTTTCATCGGTGGACGTACTGACCGTGTGATGATGCGTATCCTTGAAATCCTTTACGCTGTTCCATTCATGTTCCTAGTTATCGTACTAGTAACATTCTTTGGTCGTAATATTGTACTAATCTTTGTTGCTATCGGTGCTATTGCTTGGCTAGATATGGCTCGTATTGTACGTGGTCAAACGCTGAGTTTACGTAGTAAAGAATTCATTGAAGCTGCCCATGTTTGTGGCGTTAGTAAATGGAAGATCATTACACGTCATATCGTTCCAAATGTATTAGGTATTGTAGCGGTTTACTCAACTCTACTAATCCCAAGTATGATTCTTACTGAATCATTCTTATCTTTCCTTGGTCTTGGTGTTCAAGAGCCTATGACAAGTTGGGGCGCGTTGTTACAAGAAGGTTCGCAAACGATGGAAGTTGCTTTATGGCAATTGTCTTTCCCTGCGGCGTTCATGGTAATCACTTTGTTCTGCTTCAACTATGTTGGTGATGGCCTGCGCGATGCGCTGGATCCAAAAGACAGATAAATAAAATAGCAAATAAAAGCTATAAAAGATTAAGGAAGCAATGATGAGCTTATTAGATGTCAAAGATCTGCGCGTCGAATTTACCACGCAAGATGGTATCGTAACCGCAGTTAATGATCTGAACTTCTCCCTAGAGCAAGGTGAAACCCTTGGTATCGTAGGTGAATCAGGTTCAGGTAAATCACAAACTGTATTTGCATTAATGGGTCTACTGGCTAAAAACGGTATTATCTCAGGAAGCGCACAGTTTGAAGGTAAAGAAATTCTTAACCTTCCAGAAAAAGCACTGAATAAAGTTCGTGCTGAACAGATCGCAATGATCTTCCAAGATCCAATGACTTCACTGAACCCTTATATGAAAGTATGTGATCAGTTAATGGAAGTACTTATGCTACATAAAGGCATGGGTAAATCAGAAGCATTTGAAGAATCAGTAAGAATGCTTGAAGCGGTAAAAATCCCTGAAGCTCGTAAGCGTATAACTATGTACCCACACGAGTTTTCAGGTGGCATGCGTCAACGTGTAATGATTGCTATGGCACTTTTATGCCGTCCAAAGCTATTGATTGCAGATGAACCTACTACGGCTCTTGATGTAACTATTCAAGCTCAGATCATGGATTTGTTGAATGAACTTAAAGATGAGTTCAATACTGCAATCATCATGATTACTCACGATCTAGGTGTTGTTGCTGGCTCTTGTGACAAAGTGTTAGTTATGTACGCAGGTCGTACAATGGAATACGGCACTGTGGATGAAATTTTCTATAAGCCAAGCCACCCTTACGCAGAAGGGCTTCTTAAAGCTATTCCTCGTTTGGATACTGAAGGTGAAATTCTACCGACTATTCCAGGAAACCCACCAAACCTATTACGTCTGCCAACTGGTTGTCCTTACCAAGACCGTTGTCACCGCGTGGTAGATCGTTGTAAGCAGGAAGCACCTATTCTTCAACCATTTGGCGATGGTCGTCAGCGTGCTTGTTTTTCTGACTGGGAGACTTGGACAAAATGAGTGTAGATAAAAAACTTTTATTAGATATTAGTGACCTAAAAGTTCACTTTAGTATTGCATCAAAATCAGCTTGGCCATGGGCTAAGCCATCGAACCTTAAAGCTGTAGATGGCGTGAATGTTCGTTTATTTGAAGGTGAGACGCTAGGTGTAGTTGGTGAGTCTGGATGTGGTAAGTCAACTTTTGCTCGTGCAATTATTGGTTTAGTTGAAGCGACTGAAGGTGAAGTACTTTGGTTAGGTCAAGACTTGACGAAAATGCAAGAAGTTCAACGTCGTGAAACGCGTAAAGATATCCAGATGATTTTCCAAGATCCTCTAGCATCTTTGAATCCGCGTATGTCCGTTGGAGATATTATTGCTGAGCCTCTAGAGACGTTTTACCCAGAACTTTCTAAAACTGAAGTTAAAGATCGCGTTAAAGAGATGATGGCGAAAGTAGGTTTGTTACCTAACGTAATTAACCGTTACCCGCATGAGTTTTCAGGTGGTCAATGTCAACGTATTGGTATTGCACGAGCTCTAATTCTGAAACCACGCATGATCATCTGTGATGAACCAGTATCGGCACTTGATGTTTCTATTCAAGCTCAAGTTGTTAACTTGTTGAAAGAGCTACAGAAAGAACTAGGCCTTTCATTGGTTTTCATCGCGCACGATTTGTCTGTTGTGAAGCATATTTCTGACCGTGTTCTGGTAATGTATTTAGGTAATGCAGTTGAGCTTGGTGAGTCTGATGCTCTTTTTGCCGACCCTAAACACCCATATACTAAAGCGCTTATGTCGGCAGTGCCGATCCCAGATCCGCATCTTGAACGTAATAAGAAAATTCAGATGTTAGAAGGGGATCTACCTTCTCCGATTAATCCGCCTTCAGGCTGTGTTTTCCGTACTCGTTGCCCACAAGCAACAGAAGCTTGTGCGCAAAATAAACCTCATATCCAAGGTAATGATGTACACGCTGTTTCTTGTCTACATGTTGAAGTTTAATAGCTAACGTACAAATATCGATTCAGCCTGTGACAGGCTTAAGCGCGATTCTTTTAGGGTCGCGCTTTTTTTATCTAAGTAGATAGTCATTTCAGCCACCTCTTGTTCAGATTTTTTGAATAACTGAGCCTAATTCTTATGGTTTTTTTATTTTTAGACACTTTTTATAATGATTTAACTCAGTGTAGAAGTTCGTTCAAAGATTGGAGATCGATATGGGAAAGTTAGTTGAAGGTGTTTGGCACGATGTTTGGTATGACACCAAAGAAAGCGGTGGTAAGTTTATACGAGAAGATTCGGGGTTTAGAAATTGGATTGAAAATACCCTGTCAACGAAGTATCAGCCTGAATCTGGACGTTATCATTTATATGTTTCACTGGCGTGCCCGTGGGCGCATCGAACCTTGGTCTTCCGTGAGTTAAAAAAACTAACCGACCATATTGATGTCACTGTTGTCTGCCCTGATATGATGAATGAAGGATGGCAAATGGGGCTACCAGAGCCTATATTTGGTCATACTCGTATGCACCAAATCTACACTCAAGCCAAACCTGACTATTCAGGTCGAGTGACGGTTCCAGTGTTATGGGACAAGAAAACCAATACCATAGTGAGTAATGAATCCTCTGAAATTATTCGAATGTTTAACTCATCATTTGATGAGCTTACAGGCAATACTAACGACTATTATCCTAGAGCGTTACAAAAAACGATTGATGAATGGAATGACTATATCTATCCGAGTATCAATAATGGCGTTTATCGTACGGGTTTTGCTACAACTCAAGAAGCGTATGAAGAGGCATATGACGCGTTATTTGAAGCCTTAGACAAAGTCGATGCTCACCTTAGTGACCACCGTTATTTAGCGGGTAATGATATTACAGAAGCAGATTGGCGATTGTTTACGACTCTAGTTCGATTCGACGCGGTGTATGTTGGTCACTTTAAGTGTAATAAGCAGAGAATTGCTGACTACGTCCATATTCAAGGTTACCTAAAAGAGCTTTATCAGATAGAAGGCATAAAAGAGACGACTGATTTTTATCATATCAAGCGGCACTACTATTATAGCCACACGGGGATTAATCCGACTCAAGTAGTACCGAGTGGCCCTAGTTTAGATCTAGAATCAGCTCATGGTCGTGGCGAGTTGTAAAATACTTCACCACAGTTTTATTTTTCAAATATACAAAAAGGCACGCTATTAGCGTGCCTTTTTAATTGGAGAGTGTAAGAAACTAAAATTAGTTTACTACTTTCTCTTCAGCTTGAGCAGCTTGGTCTGCTTGGATAGCCGTAAGAGCTACAGTGTAAACGATGTCGTCTACTAGAGCACCACGAGACAAGTCATTTACTGGCTTGCGCATACCTTGAAGCATTGGACCGATAGACACTAGGTCTGCTGAACGCTGTACAGCTTTGTAAGTCGTGTTACCAGTATTTAGGTCTGGGAATACGAATACTGTCGCTTTACCCGCAACTGGAGAGTTAGGTGCTTTAGAAGCAGCTACGTTTTCCATGATAGCAGCGTCGTACTGTAGAGGACCGTCGATCACTAGATCAGGACGTTTCGCTTGAGCAAGTTTGGTTGCTTCACGCACTTTATCTACGTCTGCACCTTTACCAGATTCACCAGTAGAGTAAGAGATCATAGCAACGCGCGGGTCGATACCGAATGCTGCAGCAGAATCTGCGGATTGGATAGCGATTTCAGCAAGCTGTTCAGCTGTTGGATCTGGGTTGATCGCACAGTCACCGTATACAAGCACTTGATCAGGCAGAAGCATGAAGAAGATTGAAGATACGATAGAAGCATCAGGAGCTGTCTTGATGATCTGGAACGGAGGAACGATTGTGTTTGCCGTTGTGTGAACAGCACCAGATACTAGACCGTCAACTTCACCAGCTTCAAGCATCATAGTACCTAGGAATACCGAATCATCTAGCTTCTCACGAGCAACAACTTCAGTCATACCTTTAGCGCCACGAAGTTCTACTAGACGAGCTACGTAGTTTTCGCGAACTGATGCAGAGTCGATGATCTCAACGCCAGCACCTAGCTCAACACCTTGTTGTGCAGCAACACGACGGATTTCGTCTGGGTTACCAAGAAGTACACAAGTTGCAATACCACGTTCAGCACATATAGAAGCTGCTTTAACAGTACGTGGCTCATCACCTTCTGGAAGAACGATACGCTTAGCCGCTTTACGAGCAAATTCAGTTAACTGGTAACGGAATGCTGGTGGGCTCAGACGACGAATACCTTGAGTTCCTTCAGATAGAGAGTCAATCCAAGGACCATCAATGTGGCTTGCAACGTGATCATTAACGAATTCGATACGCTCTTTATCATCTGCAGGAACTTCTAGGTTGAAGCTCTGTAGGTTAAGAGACGTCTGCCAAGTGTTACCTTGAGCTTTGAAGATCGGTAGACCTGAAGCGAATGCTGGTGCACAAAGGTTAGCAATGCTTTCTGGAATGTCGTAACCGCCAGTCAGAAGGATTGCACCAATCTCAACACCATTTTTCGCAGCAAGAGCTGCAGCAACGATAACATCAGGACGGTCTGCAGAAGTTACTAGCAGGGAGCCAGGTTTGAAGTGCTCAATCATGTGCGGTAAAGAACGTGCACAGAAAGTGATGCTCTTAATACGACGAGTTGAGATTTCACCTTCATTAACGATATCAGCGTTAAGGTGCTTAGCCATATCAACTGCACGAGTTGCGATTAGGTCGATGCTCCATGGCACGCAACCAAGAACACGAATAGGGCTAGAGTTGAAGATTTGCATTACTTCAAGGTTTGCTTGCTGAGCGCTATCTGCATCATCGAAGATTTCAGATAAGTCAGGACGAGTACGACCAGCTTCATCAACAGGAGCGTTAAGCTTGTTGATGATTACGCCTTTGATGTTCTTGTTCTTAGTACCGCCGAAGTTAGAGCATGCTACTTCGATACGCTCTTTAAGTTGCGTAGGGTTGTCTGTGCCAGGAGTCGCAACGAATACGATCTCTGCACCTAGTGTTTTAGCGATTTCCGCGTTCACTTGGTTTGCAAATGGGTGCTTACGAGTAGGAACTAGACCTTCGATTAGCGTTACTTCTGCGTCTTTATTGATTTTGTTGTATTGCTCAACAACAGACTCTAGAAGCTCATCCATTTTTTCGCTACCGATCAAAGCTTCAGCTTTAGTCATTGCGATTGGCTCACCAATCTTAATGTCGCTGTTTGCGCTGATGATAGTAGATGTTAGATCTGGTTGGTTACCACCGCTGCGAGGCTGAGCGATTGGCTTATAGAAAGAAACACTTACGCCCTTACGCTCCATAGCGCGAAGAACACCCATGCTTACACTAGTAAGACCAACACCAGCGCTTGTAGGGATAAGCATAATAGTACGTGACATTGACGAACACCTTTGACTATTGGAAATAAAAAAAGCTCAACTGCTATTCCCACCGATATTTAAATTGGGGTAGGAATAGAAGTTGAGCCCCATTTTCTTGATATGAAAAACTGACTAGCTTCGAGTGAAGCTAGTCAGGAAAATCAATTAAAGACCTGCTAGTTTCGCAGTGTCTTCAGCAATTACTAGCTCTTCGTTAGTAGAGATAACCATTGCAGGGATACGGCTGTTAGCTGTAGTGATAGTACCTTCGCCGCCGAAACGAGCTTTAAGGTTAGCTTCACCGTCAACTTCGATGCCGAAGATGCCTAGGCGGTTAAGAACCATTTCACGGATTGGACCAGAGTTCTCGCCGATGCCGCCAGTGAAAGTTATTGCGTCCAGACGACCTTCTAGAGTAGCAGTGTAGCCAGCAACGTACTTAGCTAGACGGTGACAGAACACGTCCATTGCACGAGTTGCTTCTTCTTTCTCACCGTAGTTGTCTTCAACGAAACGACAGTCAGAAGTCACTTCAGTTAGACCAGCAAGACCAGACTCTTTAGTTAGCATGTTGTTGATTTCTTCAACAGAGTAATCAAGAGCGTCGTGTAGGTGGAAGATGATCGCAGGATCTAGGTCACCACAACGTGTACCCATTACAAGACCTTCAAGAGGAGTAAGACCCATAGAAGTATCTACAGATTGACCGTTCTTGATTGCACATACAGAAGCGCCGTTACCTAGGTGACAGTTGATGATGTTAACTTCTTCAACTGGCTTGTTTAGTAGGCCTGCAACTTCACGAGTGATGAATAGGTGAGAAGTACCGTGCATGCCGTAACGACGGATGCCGTGCTCTTTGTACAGGTTGTACGGTAGAGCGTATAGGTAAGACTCAGAAGGCATTGTTTGGTGGAACGCAGTGTCAAAAACAGCAACGTTTTGTAGACCAGGGAAGTTCTGTTGAGCTGCTTCGATACCGATAAGGTGCGCAGGGTTGTGAAGAGGTGCAAAAGTTGCAGCGTCTTGAATACCCTTAAGTACTTCATCAGTGATAAGTGCTGATTTAGTGAACTGCTCGCCACCGTGAACGATACGGTGACCGATAGCGCCAAGGTTAGCTTTAAGCTCAGGCTTAGAAGCAAGAATAGTTTCTACCATGAAAGATAGTGCTTCTACGTGAGCTGCGCCCGCGCCTAGTTGTGCTTCGTGCTTGCCATCAAGTTTCCACTTCATACGAGCTTCTGGAAGACCTAGACACTCAGCAAGACCAGTTAGGTGCTCAGCACCTGTTTCTGCATCAACTACAGCAAATTTAAGAGAAGAACTACCACAGTTTAAAACTAAAACTAGCTTAGACATTAATGACTACCTGTTTATTTTTCTGATCGAAATCAGTTAAGGATGAAAATTAATCTCAAGAATAGACGAAGCACGGTAGCTTGCGTACTAACCTTGGTCAAAAAAACGTTAATTTCCGTATTAAAGTGAAAGCGCACTTTTTCAGAAAAGAGGCTTTTGCATTCCTTGCAGAAGTCGTCCCAAAGTTGCTTAAATTGTAAATAAGGGCAACAATGAGATTGAGGTCTGCAAATAATAGCGATATTGTGCAAATATAACAAAAAAATTTGAAAGAATATTATTTTTCGTCAATTTTTTGTGTTTTTAGTTGATGATTTCAACTTTTTTTTAATGGGAGACTCATATGAGTAATAGAGTTGGTTTAGCTAGTAGTTTAAAAGATGGCCAAAAGTATATGGATCTCTGGCCTGTTCGAAAAGAGTTAAACGCTATCTTCCCTGAGCAGCGCATCATTAAAGCTACACGTTTTGGTGTAAAAGTGATGCCTGCGATAGCTGCTATTAGTGTTCTTACACAAATGGTCTTCAATAATTACCAAGCGATGCCGCAAGCTGTAGTCATGGCGTTGTTTGCTATCAGTTTGCCACTTCAAGGCATGTGGTGGTTAGGTAACCGCTCGAATACTAAACTCCCACCAGCTTTGGTTTCGTGGTATCGAGAACTGCATGAGAAGATCAGTGAAACAGGTTTTGCACTGGAACCAATGAAACCACGTCCACGTTATAAAGAGTTGGCGATTATTCTGAACAGAGCATTTCGTCAATTAGATAAATCTTCAATGGAACGTTGGTTCTAAATATTTTTCTATCAAAGCGGCAAGCTGATCTATAAATGGAGTAAGTAAAGTTTGACTTAACTTACTCCTTTAAAAATAATCTTCGCATCTTCGCATCTTCGCATCTTCGCATCTTCGCATCTTCGCATCTTCGCATCTTCGCATCTTCGCATCTTCGCATCTTCGCATCTTCGCATCTTCGCATCTTTCAATTGAACAAAACCACTTCGATCTCCTTTTGTTGTTTTTATGTTAATTCTTTCTTTCTTTGTTCTTACGTAACTGGTAATAATATTATTAGATGCACAAAAAGTGCACAAAGTTTAACGTCGTTAAAGACAACCACAACATCAAATAATCAAATTGCTGAAATCAAGGAGTTAAGATGAAAGCAGGTAAAATTATCGCAACCGCCGTTCTTGCAAGTGCAGTATTGCTGTCTTCTACCAGTATTATGGCAAAAACGGCAAAAGTGGCTGTGTCACAGATAGTAGAGCACCCAGCGTTAGATGCCGCTCGGCAAGGATTGCTAGATGGTCTTAAAGCGAAAGGATACGAAGAAGGTAAGAACTTAGAGTTTGACTATAAAACCGCCCAAGGAAATCCAGCTATTGCTGTACAAATTGCCCGCCAATTTGTAGGTGAAAACCCAGATGTACTAGTCGGGATTGCTACCCCTACAGCACAAGCATTAGTCTCTGCGACTCGTTCAATCCCGGTTGTATTTACTGCGGTAACCGATCCTGTTGGTGCCAAGCTCGTTAAGCAATTAAAGAAGCCTGGAAAAAATGTTACAGGGCTTTCTGATTTGTCACCGGTAAGCCAACATGTTTCTCTAATCAAAGAAATTTTACCAAATGCCAAATCGATTGGTGTCGTGTTTAACCCTGGTGAGGCGAACGCCGTCACGTTGGTGGAACTACTTAAAGATGCGGCAAAAGCGCAAGGTTTGACTGTTGTTGAGGCTACGGCTCTTAAGAGCGCTGATGTTAAGTCTGCCACTCAAGCGATTGTCGCGAAATCAGACGTAATTTATGCCCCTACAGATAATACGGTAGCCAGCGCGATTGAAGGTATGATTGTGGCGGCTAACCAAGCCAAAACACCGGTATTTGCTGGTGCGACGTCATACGTTGATAAAGGTGCTATTGCTGGTCTAGGTTTTGATTATTACCAGGTTGGCGTACAAACTGCTGATTATGTAGCAGCAATTTTGGACGGTGAAAAGCCGGGAACATTAGATGTAAAAGTTGCTAAAGGGTCTGATCTTGTAGTGAATACAACAGCAGCGAATAAGCTTGGTATTTCTATTCCTAAATCAGTCACTGAACGCGCAACTAGCGCTAAATAATGAGCTTAGCTGAGCCAATAGGCAGTTTTTTTGAATAAATACTCCGTTGGCTTTTTTACTTTATAAGTAAAGGAGTAGATATGTCTGCTTTTGCATTTTTTGGAGCATTAGAAATAGGGCTGCTATATGGTCTTGTTGCTCTTGGAGTGTACCTCACATTTCGTGTCCTCGATTTTCCGGATCTCAGTGTTGATGGCAGTTTCCCTATGGGTGCGGCCGTCGCGGCAACGGCTATTGTAGCTGGAATAGACCCTTGGATAGCGACAGGTATGGCGATTGCTGCCGGCGCCGCTACTGGTTGGGTTACCGCTTTTCTCGCAGTACGATGTGGGATTTTGCACCTGCTAGCGTCAATTTTAACGATGATCGCTGCTTTTTCTATCAACATTAGAATTATGGGGCGTCCTAATATTGCATTGTTAGGAGAAGAAACGATTCTGACTCCATTTGAAATGCTTGGCGACCCGATGTATATCCGCCCACTAGTGGTCGGCGTTCTTGTCTTAGTATCTGCTTGGTTTATTGTTCGCCTGTTAAACAGTGATTTTGGGCTTGCTTTGAGAGCAACTGGTGTTAATTCGCGAATGGTGTCAGCTCAAGGTGGAAGTACGTCGTTTTACACATACTTTGGTCTTGCATTATCTAATGGTTTTGTCGGGTTTTCAGGGGCGCTTTTTGCTCAAACGAACAGCTTTGCAGACGTGACCTCTGGGGTAGGTACTATTGTGGTTGGTTTAGCTGCCGTGATCTTAGGGCAAACACTGATTCCCGGGCGTAAAATTTGGGTAGCAGTGACGGCTGTTATAGTTGGCTCTGTTTTGTATCGTTTAGCGGTGGCATTTGCACTTAGCTCTGGCATGTTCGGACTACAAGCATCTGATCTTAATTTAGTGACGGCGGTGTTGGTTGCTGTTGCATTGATAGCACCCAAAATTAAAGGGAACCTAAAGGCAAAAAAGCGCTATAGCGGTGCCCAAGCCCAAGCCCAAGCTCAAAATCAAGCAAAGCAAGCAGGACAAAAAACAGCAGCTACAGTGACAAAAACGGGAGAAGTAACATGATCAACTTAGAAGACATTCAAGTTACTTTTAACCCCGGAACTATTTTGGAAAACCGAGCGTTAAGATGTGTCAGCCTCGAGGTTCCTGAGCATCAGTTTTTAACTGTGATTGGTTCTAATGGCGCAGGTAAATCAACTCTTTTGGGTGCAGTAACTGGTGAGACACCTATGGTGGGTGGGCAAGTCATCATCAATGGTTTGGATGTTACTCGTCAAACTGTTGACCAAAGAGCTGCTCAGTGTGCTCGAGTGTTTCAAGACCCGCTAGCAGGAACATGCGGCGATCTTACAATAGAAGAAAATATGGCTCTTGCGTATATGAGAGGCAAAAGGCGAGGGTGGAATCTATCAATCTCTTCTAAGCGAAAAAAAATCTTCCAAGATCGGATAAGCATTCTTGGTTTAGGTCTTGAAGATAGGCTCGGGGATAATATTGGTTTGCTTTCTGGTGGGCAACGTCAAGCCGTTAGCTTAATCATGTCTACCCTTTCCGATAGTAAGCTACTATTGCTAGATGAGCATACCGCCGCTCTTGATCCAAGAATGGCTGCTTTCATCATTGATTTAACCAAGAAGGTCGTCGAAGAATTTAACCTGACGGTCATGATGGTAACGCACTCGATGAAAGATGCACTCGCTTGCGGTGATAGAACCGTGATGCTTCATCAGGGGGAAATCGTTCTCGATGTGTCTGGGAACCAAAGGGCGAATATGCAAGTACCTGATCTACTCGAAATGTTCTCTAAGGTGCGTGGGGAGGAGCTTGCAGACGATAGCTTATTGCTCAATTAAATCTTTTTAGTTATGTAGCCCTACAAACCGTGATCCCTTTTGTCATAACGTATTTTTACACTTGTGGCCAAAGGGATTTTTATTATCTTAGGCAATATTATTCTTTAGTGAGTCTTGTGTATGTTGCCATTTCTGTTTCATTCTCAAACCCTAGACGGGGTGACGTTTGAGAATGCTCATCTAACTGTTCTCCTTAAAACTGATAAGCCAGACTGGGAAAGTATCCAAGTTCGTCATGAACCTGATAACGAAGAATATCTAGTCGACTTAATTAAAGTTGGTGAAGAAGGTCGGCTGACCATCTGGCAAGGTACTTTCCCGATTAACCAAGACCGACCCGTGACTCATTATGCTTTCAAAGTGACAAGTGAAAAATCGCAGTTTTGGTTGGATGGAAGTGGAATTCATACTCGAATGCCCGGTCGCGAAGGGCATTATAAATTTAACGCACTAAATCAGCCACCAAGTTGGATTGCTGAGCAGACATTTTACCAAATCTTCCCTGATCGCTTTTGTAATGGAAACCCAGAGATAAGCGTAAAGACAGGTGAATATAAGTTAAAAGATGGCAAAGTCGACGCTGTAGCTAAACCATGGGGCTCGGATATTGGAGGCTATAACGGTACCAGTGCAGCTGAATTTTTTGGCGGTGATTTGGTAGGCATACGCCAGAAGCTTAACTACCTAGAAGAGCTCGGTGTCTCCACTTTATATCTTAATCCAATATTTTGCTCTCCAAGTAACCATAAGTACGACACCACGGATTACTTGAATGTTGATCCGCATTTAGGAAGTAACCAAGAGTTTGCTGAGTTGAGTGAGGATATTCACCAACGAGGAATGAAAGTTGTGCTGGATGCTGTGTTTAATCATACGTCTTCAGAGCATCCTTGGTTGGATAAGTTACAAAGAACGAAAACAGGAGCTTACCTTAACCCTGAATCCCCATACTCTGATTATTATTTCTTTAATGATGACAAGTCTGAAAGTTATATGGGGTGGAAAGGCATTCAATCTTTACCAGTTCTGAATTTCGATAACTCTGAAGTAAAGGAATATATATATGAGTCAGAGGACTCAGTAATCAAGCATTGGTTAAAGCCACCTTATAATATTGATGGTTGGCGTTTCGACGTTATTCATATGCTTGGTGAAGGGGAAGGTGCAAAAAATAACGCTCATTATGTTAAAGCCTTCCGTTCGGCAACCAAGCAACAAAACCCCAATGCGTACGTATTAGGAGAGCACTTTTTTGAAGCGACTTCTTGGTTGCAAGGAGATCAAGAAGATGGGTCGATGAACTATTATGGTTTTGCTCACCCAATTCGTGCATTACTTGCTAACCAAGATATTGCTTACCAACCTATAAATATCGATATGCTTGAGTTTACACAATGGTTAGCTGAATCCAGATCGAAAATTCCATGGTTGAATCAGCTTTCGCAACTTAATCAACTTGATAGCCACGACACAGCGCGGTTTATTACTTTATTAGGTAGTGATGTGGCTCGTCAAAAAATCGCACTAATGTTCCTTATGACGTATGTAGGGGCTCCATGCTTGTACTATGGAACAGAAGTTGGCTTAGAAGGCGGGCAAGATCCTGATAATCGTCGCTCTTTCCCTTGGGGCGAAGAAAAGCAATCTCCATGGTTTAAGATTACTCAATCTCTGATTCAAATTCGAAAGCAAAACCCAAGTTTACAGGTTGGCAGTTATGTGGAGCTTTATTGCGACCAAGAAACATTAGTATTCGCTAGAAGCTTAGGTCATGAACATACGATATCGGTTATCAACTTGTCTGATAAAGAAAAAGTAGTTTCAATTCCGTTTTGGAAGTTAGGAATAGAAGCCGGTCAACTTAAGGGTCTGTTTGGTTATGGGCTAGAAAGCCGAGACTCATTAAATGGGTCTACTGTTACAAACGAACTTAACGTTATCGAAGGTGAGCTAAACTTTACTGTAGGTTCTGTTGAAAGTGGAATCTTCAGTATTACTTCGTCGCTTTAAGGATTATGAGTAAGGCGCAATAAGAAATTAGAATAGCTTTGTTGCCGGTAAGTTATTCTAATTGGACTTAAAACGTCCATTAAAGAATCAAATTTATTTTTTTTCTGTGTGACGAATGGACATGATAAATGTCATTTTTCTGTTAAATTTTAGATATTTAAGCGCTGCGTTCAAAGGAAATTGATAGGCTTTAGGATTATGCCGAATAAATTAGGTTAAAGGTTTTTTTTCATGAAAGTACAGAGGCATTTTAGCCTTAGATTTGTTCTTGGTTTCCCCCTTATCTTTGCGATTGCAGTCTTTGTCTTCACAGTGAAAAGCCATATCAATGTAGTTAATCGTGGTATTGACAATGAATACCAACGTATTGAAGAGGCGATCCAGCGAACGACCAAAGTAATTGGAGCTTTAGATTATAGCTTCACCAATCAATATAAATCGGGGAAAGTGCTGTACTTAGATCATCAACAGCGGGTGGTTGATGGTGTATGTCAAATTTGGCCTATTGATGCTTTGTTATTAGCAAAAGGAAAAGCATTAGAAATTCCATCTGTAGATATTGATTATATGGTGGTTGGCTCAGAAGAGATGTGCGATACATCCAGTGCGCTTTACAAAAGTGCATCTGAGAAAATTTCCTTTGCTCCGATACTATCTTTTCTTTTCGATATAGATGAATATCATGACAGCGTTTATTTCATCCATAAATCTGGCTATGTTATATCTTCACCTGAGTCTGTAGCTTTATCCTTGACTAAACCTCTTCTTAGCACAATTAAAGCTCGTCCGTATTGGCAGTTAACTGCAAACAACCCAGATAAAGTGACCTTGAGTGGTCCTAGTTTAAGCATGATAGGCGAAGCTACTGGTAAGCAGATCAGTATGACTATTCCTGTATTCTTTCAAGCAGAGCATCAGGGAATGCTGGCGGTTTCTATTGATAGTGAACGTTTACTTAATGCAAAAGACGATAACTTATCCGGTCGTTTTAGCATCATTAATTATACTTCTAAACCTTTCCCGCCACATGCAATTCGAACCCACAAGATCGACATTGAGGGTATTGTTTCAAACCATGCTCTTTATTACGAATTGAACTACGCGGGAGAACTGAAAAGCTTCTTATATTCAGAAAAAAATAGTTTGATCATGATACTAATTATCTCATTGTTTCTGATGACATTTCTTTTCTATATCAATTCCAATGTGGAAAGTGACTACTTTAAAGAATTAGCAGCGAAAGATCCTATGACCGGATTATTGAATAGGCGTGGCCTGGAAGCCTTCTGGGCAACTGAAAAGCATAGTCAGCAGTTTGTCTTAGCAGTTTTTGACATTGATGACTTCAAATCAGTCAATGATACCTACGGGCATGATAAAGGCGATGAAGTCATTCGTTTTATGGCTAAAAGCCTTAAAAATAGCGTTCGAAACTCTGATGTTGCCGCTCGTTTTGGCGGTGAAGAGTTTGTTGTTTATTTACGTGGTGATAACACTGAACAAATGCACAAAACGCTGGAAAGAGTGAAAAAGCAAATGTGTGAAGATTCGACTTCGGTATTACCTGATGGCTTTACTATTTCAGGGGGAGTTTATTCATCAAATAAAGCAGAAGAAGGGAACTTAGAAACACTTGGGAATTTTGAAGAGATCTTTAAAGTGGCAGATGAAAAATTATATTCTGCAAAACATTCTGGGAAGAATACCATCGTTTTTTAACCAGATTAAAGTAACCACAGCACTATTCAGTCTTTGGATTTAGGGAGCTACATATAGTAGCTCCCTATAAATATAATGGCTTCCCATAAATAGTGAAATGCTCTGATACGCTAAGTTAGCGGAAATACTCTTCTTGATAGCGCTCTAAGCGCTCGACAATTGGTGGCGACTTTTTAAAGGTGCGTATTTCTTTGAACAGTTCGTTTGCTTCTGGGTAGCCTTTGCTCAAATACACAAACCATTGTTTCACTCGGTTTGGGTAGTACATGCCTTTATCACCCTTAATTTGAAATTCAGAGTAGCGAAGCAATAGCTCAATCACTTTTTCCCAGGGCATTTGCTGGTGGTCATATTTCACAACATTCCCCAAGTTTGGAATATTGAAGGCGCCACGGCAAACCATCAGTGAATCGACACCTGTGGTCTTTATGCAATCCTGACCATCTTGATAATTCCAAATTTCACCATTGGCGATTAAAGGTAATGAGGTTTTTTCTCTTATCTGATTGATGTAATCCCATTTGATCTCACTTGCTTTATAGCCGCCCACTTTTGTTCGGGCATGAACTGTTAGTTCATCGGCTTTAGCTTGTTCAATGGCATCTACAATTTCGAAACACTCTTCCGGGTGTTCCCAGCCTAAACGGATTTTTGCTGATACAGGGATGTGCGCTGGAACAGCTTCTCGGCAAGCTTTAACGACTTGATAAATAAGCTCAGGTTCTTTTAAAAGAGAAGCACCACCATTACTCTTATTTACGGCTTTAGCTGGACAACCGAAGTTAATATCGATTCCTTTTGCGCCTAGGCTTGCGGCTTGAAAGGCATTTTCAGCCATCCATTTAGGGTGCTGACCTAAAAGTTGCAGGTGGATAGGCACCCCAGCCATGGTTTGAGAACCTTGGTGTAATTCAGGACAGATGCGGTGGAATACATGAGGTGGCAGTAATTGATCAACAATGCGAACAAATTCAGTCACACAGAGATCATAATCATTAATTTCTGTCAGAATTTCTCGCATTAAATGGTCAAGAACGCCCTCCATCGGGCCTAAAATTACTCGCATGTTTTTCTACCGTAGAATCAGGAGGCGTGATTGTACGGGCTGGTAGAGTAATTGTCACTATGAGTGATATTTATGAACTCGGTCTTCGGTGACTTGTGACTAACTCTCCGGTAAGTGGGAAGTAATCTAGCCTTGGAATAGGCTCGCCGAGCGAATAACCAGATGTGTAGTAATAGTAACAGCTAGGTGCTGCGGTGTACCAAGCGACGATGTTATGCTCTGAAGGGAATACATCCGCGCCATGCGCTCTGATCGTCAAATCAGTATCCATTAGTGCATTCCACAAAGCCACACAGTCTCCCCCACGCAAGCTCGCTCCTGAACTGATGGGTAGTTGGTCGACAGCTATGGGGTATCCAGTCATTGATGGATAAATATCCCCAACACCATAGTTAACGGTTTGGTCAAAATTAGGTTCGCCTTCAACTAACCATTGAGAGTGATACATGTTAACCGCAGCAGTAAAAGCAGAAAAAGAAGCGTGAGAAACGGTTTCATGGCTATCTCTTTGATAGTTCAAAAAACGGGGACCTGCAGTAACCGCAAGAATGCCTAAAATAACAATAACGATGACCAATTCAAGTAAGGTAAAACCAGTTTTGTGTTTCATTGTTAAATCATCCAGAGTGTAACGAAATGTTTCATTTTGGTTTTTACCTTGAAATGAACCAACCTCAAAGCGAAATAAGCAGCAGATACTTAAAAAATAAAAGGCAAAGGTTTGCGTATCGTAAAAGGTAAATAGAAGGCGGTTCGAAGGCATGCATTCTATTATTTCACCCATTAAGAGTTATAATGCTTCGAACTGTTTTGACTGACTAGAATTTTAAATGAAGTATCAACTACTAAGCCTAGAAGACTCATTGGAAGGTGTGACCCCTTCTTTCATGGAAGGGGCAATACTTGCCTCTAACCTTGCGACCAAGCCTTTAGACCCTAAAGAGTGGCTACCAGGTATAGTTTCAGATGAATTGGATAAGTTTGAACCAATCGTTACGGAACAGATTAATCGCCAGCATAATCTAATTCAACGTAGCGAATATTCTGTGGTCGAAACTTTATCTGAAGAAGGGTTTAGTGAGCAATTTTCTGATTTTTCGGAAGGCTTTATGTCGGTATGGCCAACGGTTGAAGTGCAATGGCAAACCGTCACAATGGCAGATGGCACCCTAAGAATGTTACAGGCATTATTGACGACTTTGATGCTTGCGATTGATGAAGAGCAAACTCAGCAACAAATGAAAGCAGCGGGTTTTCAAAACCCTCCTTCATTGAACGATCTTATTGATCAAATTGATTTAATGGTATCGGAAGTTGCTTTAGCTGCTGATGAAGCCATGAGCGGAAATAAATCTCAAAGCGTGAATCCATTCAAGGGAGTAGGTCGAAATGACGCTTGCCCTTGTGAAAGTGGTAAAAAATTCAAGCAATGCTGTGGAAAGAATAGTTAGGTTGAAGAAGAGCAAGCTTAAAGAACTCTGCGGCGTGATTGATAGTGATTTCTTGTAATCAACATCTTGTAAATCATACCCATACATAAAAACGTCTATAAAAAAGCCGACATGTGTGTCGGCTTTTTAATGAATTCCGTTTAAGCTTATTTCGATTTAGCAAACTGTGAAATGACAATAGCAGCCAATGCAATCAAGTTACCTGCGAAAATAACAACCAGCCATTGTGGCATAGAAAGATCTAAGAATTGCCATACTACCTTGCTGCAATCGCCATACGCTTCGAACACCCACGGAACCCATTCATTCAATGGAGCCCAACTTGGAAATGTGACAAACAAGTCGCAAGTCGCAAAGGGAGAAGGGTTAAATTGGTAATCCACGTGCTGCATCGACAGTGTCAAACCTTTGTAAGCACTTGCTCCCCATGCCGCCAAACCAATCCAGCGAATAACCGGATTCTTCGGATTTACCAAGCCAATAGCTGCAGCTATACCAATACCAAACATAGCAACACGTTCATAAATACACATCACACATGGTGCCAGTAACATTACATGCTGAAAGAAAAGCGCCGCGGACTCAAATAGGATGATGGATATGAGTAGAAGTAGCCATGATAAACGTGTTTTAGAGAAGTCCTTGAGGACGGTAAGAAAACTCAAAATGTAATCCTTTCAGTAAAATAAAAAAGCCCTGAATACTCAGAGCTTTTTATCTTGGATAAGTTTCTTGATCAACAAATATTTTTTATTTGTGAGACTCATTTATTGAGTCGATACTTTGGCTTGCTTGATTGGCAGCCTAAATTTTAGTGACCGCCTGAAATAACAGCAGTTGCATCACCAACGTGGTGAGTAATCCAACCTGCATCATAAAACCATGCTGTCATAGGTTCGACGAAGAAAACAATACCTATGAAACCAACAATAGCCAGTACGATAGTGTAAGGCAGAGCCATAATAACCATTCGTCCGTAAGATAAACGAATTAATGGTGCAAGGGCTGAAGTCAGTAAGAATAAGAATGCAGCTTGACCGTTAGGAGTGGCTACCGAAGGTAAGTTCGTACCGGTATTGATTGCAACAGCAAGTAGATCAAATTGGTCACGAGTGATTACACCGTCGATAAGAGCAGTTTTAACTTCGTTGATGTAGACGGTACCCACGAACACGTTATCAGAAACCATAGATAAGACACCATTTGCTACATAGAACAGCGCCAGTTGGGTTCCTTTATCTTCTATGTGCAATACTGCATCAATGATAGGTTTAAACAGTGATTGATCGATAATCACAGCAACAATAGAGAAGAACACGGCAAGAAGAGCTGTAAATGGTAGTGCTTCTTCAAAAGCTTTACCCATTGAGTGTTCTTCAATTACACCAGTGAATGCTGTTGCCAAGATAATCACAGAAAGACCAATCAAGCCAACTTCAGCCACGTGAAGTGCTAGACCAACAATTAGCCATACTGCAATCGCACCTTGAATCCAAAGTTTAGCAACGTCTTGTTTAGTTCGATTTGCACGTTCTTTGTTATCGAATTCAACTAGAATTTGACGAACGTTATTAGGCAATTCCGCACCGTAACCAAAAATTTTGAGTTTTTCGACTAGTGCACAAGTCATAATACCGCAGAAGAAAACAGGTAGAGTGACAGGAAGCATACGGATAATAAACTCACCAAATTCCCAGCCTGCCTGCTTAGCAATTACTAGGTTTTGTGGTTCACCAACCATTGTCATTACACCACCTAGCGCTGTACCCACACCTGCGTGCATAAGTAAAGAACGTAGGAAAGCACGGTAGTCTTCTAAATCTTCACGCGTCAGTTCAGAAATTTCTTCATCATGAGTATGGTCGTGTGCTGAGTTAGAAACTTTGCCGGAAGCAACTTTGTGATAAATAGAGTAGAAACCAACAGCAACACTGATAACAACGGCGATTACAGTTAGTGCATCTAAGAAAGCAGATAAAAATGCAGCTGCTACACAAAACGCCATTGAAAGTAGCACTTTAGAGCGAATACCAAGCAGGATCTTCGTGAAAATGAACAGAAGAAGTTCTTTCATGAAGTAGATACCAGCAACCATAAACACTAAAAGTAACAGTACCGGTAGGTTCGCTTGTAGCTCATGATAGACCATTTCGGGTTTGGTCATGCCTATTGCAACCGCTTGAATTGCAAGTAAACCACCCGGCTGTAATGGGTAGCACTTAAGCGCCATTGCTAGAGTAAAGATGAATTCGACCACGAGCAGCCAACCCGCAACAAATGGGTCAACTAAGAAAAATACAATTGGGTTGATAATAAGAAAGGAGATGATGGCAATCTTGTACCAATCAGGTGCTTTACCAAGGAAGTTTTTGATAAAAGCATTTCCGAGAGACATCGGCATGTTAATACTCTTTTATGTTGATGATGAATAGACAAGCAATACAACAATTGAGTTTCTAGATATGGTAAAGGAGAATATCCATAACTAACAGTGACTTAGGAAAACAACAATCCATGTATTGTTTTGTGGTCTTGCCAAGTCACTCCCTTAGAAACTTAAGCACTGCTCTTTTTTGAGCGCAACTCTACTCTTAGATAACATTTAGTCAACAGGAAAAACTCTGTAGCACTAAAAATACCACTTTTTTGTCGAGAAACGCGATCAAAGTAGCGCAAGCATAGCATGCAAAATGCTTAAAAACCTATGTAGGATCAATATTTGATTGAGATGACTGAAAATTACATCTTAACAAGTAATTATATACGATTATTACAACTTAATATTGCATTTTAAAAATAGTATTTTGTGAGCTGGATGCATTGATTTTATTGGGTTTTATGCGTGTTACACATTTGTTGACTTGTCTATTTATGCGTACTTCGAGAGTGTGGGGAGACTGCAATCGTGTGCTGCAAGTTAGAGTATTAGCTCTACCGCGTTATTGTGCTTTCTAAAGTATCAGTATGTTTCCGCTCATTGCTAACTAGTGGTATGATGAGTCTTATTAAAGCGAAACAATTACAATTGGACAGAAGTTTAGATGGTTATTAAGGCTAAGAGCCCGGCAGGCTTTGCAGAAAAGTATATTATTGAGAGCATTTGGAATGGTCGTTTTCCACCAGGCTCTATTCTCCCAGCAGAGCGTGAACTTTCTGAATTGATTGGTGTAACGAGAACAACTTTACGTGAAGTGTTACAGCGTTTAGCTCGTGATGGTTGGTTGACTATCCAACACGGCAAACCAACAAAAGTTAACCAATTCATGGAAACTTCTGGTCTTCATATTCTTGATACACTGATGACTTTGGATGTTGATAATGCAAGTAAAATGGTTGAAGACTTACTTGCTGCCCGTACAAACATCAGTCCTATCTTTATGCGTTACGCATTTAAATCTAATAAAGAGAATTCTGAACGTACAATTACCAGCGTGATTGAATCTTGTGAAGCTCTTTTAGCAGCACCGAATTGGGATGAGTTTCTTGAGTCATCACCGTATGCTGACAAAATAAAGCAAGCGGTAAAAGATGATGGTGAAAAAGATGAAGAGAAACGTCAGTCTATCTTAGTCGCTAAGACATTCAACTTTTACGATTACATGTTGTTCCAACGTTTGGCTTTCCATTCTGGCAACCAAATCTACGGTTTGATTTTCAATGGTGTGAGAAAGCTTTACGATCGTGTTGGCAGCTACTATTTCTCGAACCCAGAAGCTCGTGATTTAGCTATGGCGTTTTATCGTGATTTGTTTGAACTGTGTGAAAAGGGTGATAGAGAGCAACTCCCTGTTGTTATTCGTCAATACGGAATCGCAAGCTCACACATTTGGAATCAAATGAAAACTACGCTTCCAACGAACTTTACTGAAGACGACAGCTAATATCTATTACCTAGCTTGTATTCTTAAAGCTTGGTTTATAAAGCAGCGATAACAGATATAAAAACGGCGAGATATGATTATCTCGCCGTTTTCAGTTTAGCTTTTTACTAACCAGCGAATTCTTCAGAATCAGGGCGGTTAGTGAATTGAACACCATTTAAAAAGTCACAAAGTAATAGGTCTTCACATACTTTGTAGTTCTTGTTGTTTGGTTTACGGAAGTAAGCACCGATTTCGTACTTACTTAGGCTGATGCCAACCACTTCTAGTACATCTAGCACATCTTCAGCTTTCATATTCAATGCAATACGCAGTTTCATGAAAATCATGTTGTTCGTTAGTTCAACTTCAGGCTTTGGTTGTTCGCCTTCTTTCTTACCGCGCTTTAGATTAATGAAACCGTTCAAGAAAATAGCCAGCTCTTTATCTTTCATTTTAGAAAAGGACTTGTCGCTGCTATCTTTTAGCCAGTTGTTCACTTGATCATGAGCAACAGTTACATCTGCTTGCTCACAAGCTTTGATGATTTGAGCGTTCTTGAGGTTCAACGCGTGTTGGATACGACGCAGGATTTCGTTGTTAGTCACAGGGGAGTCCTAAAAAGGTTTAGAGAGTAAAGAGGGTCGATCTGAGTATTGCTTTCGATAAACCATCTCATACTTTACTTAGCATAGTTGACGGGGACTCTAACAGAGAACGTCTATTTTCGGTAGATATAAAAAATCCCCAATGTTTAGTAACCTTTTCAAGTTAAAATGCATTAGGGATTTTGCTATGTGTATTTTTCTACCTGACTGAAATCAGAATTACATTACACGCATACCAGGTTGGGCACCTTCGTGTGGCTCAAGGATCCATAAATCACTGCCACCGGGACCTGCTGCTAGAATCATACCTTCAGACATACCAAACTTCATCTTACGAGGTTTTAGGTTTGCTACCATCACGGTTAGCTTGCCTTCAAGCTCTTCAGGTTTGTATGCTGACTTGATGCCAGAGAATACTTGGCGAGTCTCACCACCGATGTCCAGTTGGAATTTCAGTAATTTATTTGCTTTTGGTACTTCTTCACAAGAGATGATACGAGCAATACGCATATCTACTGCTGCAAATGCATCGAATTCAATCTCTTCTGCGACTGGTTCTTTGTCTAGCTCAGTTTGGCTTGCTTGCTCTTTTTCAGCTTCTGCTTTTTCTTTCGCTGCTGCTTCTGCTGCTGCATCTTCTTTAGAAGACTCGATCATTGCTTCCACTTTCTTAGGATCAATACGGCTAAATAATGCTTTGAACTTAGTGATTTCGTGATCAGTTAGTGGAGTAGCAACACCTTCCCACGTTAGCTCTTCGTTTAAGAAAGCTTCAGTGCGAGCCGCAAGCTCTGGCATAACTGGCTTCAGGTAAGCCATTAGTACGCGGAATAAGTTGATACCGACAGAAGAAACTTCTTGAAGTTCTTTCTCTTTGCCTTCTTCTTTCGCAAGAACCCAAGGTGCTTTCTCATCAATGTACTGGTTAGCTTTATCAGCTAGTGCAGTAATTTCGCGGATAGCACGGCTAAATTCACGAGTTTCGTATAACTCACCGATACGCTCAGCAGCAGAAACGAATTCGTTGTATAGCTCAGGTTCTGCAAATTCAGCAGCAAGTTTGCCTTCAAAACGCTTAGTGATGAAGCCAGCGTTACGAGATGCCAGGTTAACAATCTTGTTTACTACGTCAGCGTTTACACGTTGAGTGAAGTCTTCAAGGTTAAGATCAAGATCATCAATGCGGCTATTTAGTTTCGCAGCGTAGTAGTAACGTAGACATTCAGGGTCTAAGTGGTTTAGGTACGTGCTTGCTTTGATGAATGTGCCTTTCGACTTAGACATCTTCGCGCCATTTACCGTTACGTAACCATGTACGAATACATTGTTTGGCTTACGGAAACCAGCGCCTTCTAGCATTGCAGGCCAGAATAGGCTGTGGAAGTAAACAATGTCTTTACCGATGAAGTGGTAAAGCTCAGTTGTACTGTCTTTCTTCCAGTAATCGTCAAAGTTTAGATCGTCACGCTTATCACATAGATTCTTGAAAGAAGCCATGTAGCCAACAGGAGCGTCTAGCCATACGTAGAAGAACTTGTCTTTTTCGCCTGGGATCTCGAAGCCAAAGTAAGGCGCATCGCGTGAGATATCCCACTGTTGTAAGCCAGACTCGAACCATTCCTGCATTTTGTTAGCAGTTTCATTTTGTAGAGATCCAGAACGAGTCCACTCTTTAAGCATGCTTTCGAACTGAGGTAGGTCGAAGAAGAAGTGTTCTGAGTCTTTCATTACTGGAGTTGCGCCAGAAACTGCAGATTTAGGGTTAATTAGCTCAGTTGGGCTGTATGTCTCACCGCAGTTATCACAGTTATCACCGTACTGGTCTTCTGACTTACACTTAGGGCAAGCACCTTTCACGAAGCGGTCTGGTAGGAACATCTCTTTCTCAGGATCAAAAAGCTGAGAAATAGTACGGCTAGAAATAAAGCCGTTCTTTTTAAGTTCTAGATAGATGTGAGAAGCCAGTTCACGGTTTTCTTCACTGTGTGTGCTGTGATAGTTATCAAAGCTGATATCAAAGCCAGCAAAGTCTTTTTGGTGCTCTGCACTAACAGCTGCGATCATTTCTTCTGGCGTGATACCCATCTGTTGAGCTTTAAGCATAATTGGCGTGCCATGAGCATCGTCTGCACAGATAAAGTTTACAGTGTTGCCACGTAGACGCTGGTATCGAACCCAGATGTCAGCTTGGATATGCTCAAGCATATGACCAAGGTGAATTGAGCCGTTAGCGTACGGAAGCGCACAAGTTACCAGCAGTTCCCTTGAAGAAACGTTTCTTGGATCAGTTGCCATACTTAATATTTCGCTTTTTGATAGGTATAAATTTGATGAGTAATACTACTTTATAACGTGTGATACGCCAAGGTATCAGAGGGTTGAATCCCCTAGTTTTTTAAGGGTTCAGTCTTTCTGTACTGGGTGTTAGCATAAATAAAAAAGGAGTCCATATGCGTAACTTTAATTCTAAGCAAGATTTTTGCTCATGGTTGAATGAATTTGAACACCCAAGCTTGGTTGCTGATTGGGCAAGTCACTCTTCAATTATCACTGTTACTCCAAACGGTGTATTTAATATCTCGGTCCCATTTGCATGTCGTTCACTTGAACAAGAATTAGAAACTTGGATTAAAGCTCAAATTAAAAATCAACAAGTCGCTAATTTCCAATTTAAAATCCAAGTGAAGCCTTCTGCTTTAGAAACAACTGTCTCTGCAGCCTTGAAAGGGGTGAAAAATGTAATAGCGGTGACATCGGCAAAAGGTGGCGTAGGTAAATCAACCACATCAGTGAACCTTGCATTGGCACTTTCAAAGTCTGGTGCAAAAGTTGGGTTACTCGATGCTGATGTCTACGGACCGTCAGTTCCTATGATGTTAGGTAAAATCGATGCAAAGCCAGAAGTTTGTGAAAATAAGTGGATGATTCCAATTGAGTCACATGGAATCTTTACACACTCCATCGGCTATCTAGTATCACAAGATGAAGCGGCGATATGGCGTGGACCTATGGCATCTAAAGCCTTGGCGCAGCTCGTCAATGAAACGTTATGGCCTGATTTAGATTACCTTGTGATCGATATGCCGCCAGGTACTGGTGATATTCAGCTGACACTTTCTCAACAAATCCCGGTGACAGGAGCGGTTGTTGTTACCACTCCTCAAGATTTAGCTTTAGCCGATGCCCGGAAAGGGGTGGCAATGTTTGATAAGGTGAATGTACCTGTTGTTGGGATTGTTGAAAATATGAGTTACCACATTTGCAGCCATTGCGGTGAGAAAGAGCACATCTTTGGGCAAGGTGGCGGTGAAGCTATGTCTAAAGAATATGGTCTGGATATTTTAGCTCAAATTCCATTGCATATAGATATGCGCCAGGATATCGATGCGGGAGTTCCAACAGTAGAGCGCCGACCAGATAGTGAACATACACGTCAATACCTCGAACTTGCAGAGTCCATAAGCAGCAAAATGTATTGGTCTGGAAAAGCAAAGCCAGAGGCAATTAATTTCTCAATGGTTGAATAATATACACTCGTTAACTAAGGCTTAACTTAAACGCAAACGTTTGTCTTTATTAAATTAATTCAGAACCTTTAATTGCAGGAAAATTGGGGCAATGGCGACTAGAATCTAGAGAGCTTAGCCCCTATAATCAGGCGGTTTATCTAATCCCATCACCAAACCATATCGGGTGCAAAGTAATGTCTGATAATAATCAATGTGTAATCGTAGGTATCGCTGGCGCTTCAGCTTCAGGAAAAAGTCTGATTGCTAGTACGATTTATAATGAGCTACGCGAAAAAGTAGGCGACCATCAAATTGGTGTTATCACGGAAGATTGCTACTACAGCGACCAAAGTCACTTGAGTATGGAAGAGCGTGTTAAAACAAACTACGATCACCCAAGTGCTCTAGATCATGACCTTTTATGTGAACATTTACAGAAGTTGATTAAAGGTGAAGCAGTCGAAGTGCCTGAGTACAGCTATTCAGAACACACTCGTACTTCTGAGACAACGACACTAACGCCTAAGAAAGTGATTATCCTTGAAGGTATTTTGTTGCTAACAGACCCACGTCTACGTGATCTTATGCATGCAAGTGTATTCATGGATACTCCGCTAGATATCTGTTTACTTCGCCGTGTTAAGCGAGATGTAGAAGAGCGTGGTCGTACAATGGATTCAGTACTTAAGCAATATCAACAAACGGTTCGCCCAATGTTCATGCAGTTTATTGAGCCAT
Source organism: Vibrio gallaecicus (assembly GCF_024347495.1). Lineage (NCBI taxonomy): Bacteria > Pseudomonadati > Pseudomonadota > Gammaproteobacteria > Vibrionales > Vibrionaceae > Vibrio > Vibrio gallaecicus. The sequence goes on from NZ_AP025490.1 coordinate 1,056,608, forward strand.
CAAAGCAGCATGCGGACATCATTGTTCCTCGTGGTGGTAAGAACCGCATCGCGATTGATGTGCTAAAAGCACACATTGCAAAGCTTTTGAAATCTTAATCGAATAAATTTTTAGCCTAAGTGACTCACTTAGCTTTATTTTTTAACGAATCAGTGGCACTTTTATAGTGCCACTTTCTTTTGGAATCTAAGCAAGGAATATGCGGATGAAGAAACTACTCATTTTCATAGCTGTCCCAGTGTTTGTTGTTATTGCAGCAATTCTGGCGCTAGTGCTGTTAGTGAACCCCAATCAATTTAAGCCATTAATTGTTGAACAAGCTCAGAAACACACAGGCCTAGACCTGGTGATTGAAGGCGATATCAGTTGGCAATTCTTCCCATCGATTGGTTTTGAACTAGGTCAAACCGAATTACGCAACCCTCCAGGTTTTACACAACCGAATTTATTTAAGGTTGATACTGTTGGGGTTGATGTTTCAGTGACTCCATTATTCAGTAATCAACTTGAAATTGGCAACATTACCTTAGATGGTGCTGAGTTTTATCTGGAAACTCTGAAAGATGGTCGTAAAAATATTGATGCTTTGACCCAAGCTCAAACGTCGGAAGACTCAGTAGCTACAGAACAAGCCGCGACAGACTCAGCCTCTCAGCAAGAGGTGTCTTCACACGAGTCATCCTCGGCAGCTTCTGGTTGGACTATTAATTTAGCTGGCGTAACTGTATCAAATGCCTTGTTTGAAATGAGTGATAAGCAAACTGGTTCTTTCACGAAGCTTTATGATGTCGCTCTTAATCTGTCCGAATTTGCAGAGGATACTTGGACGACAGCAACATTCGCTGCATCGGGTGAAAATAATCAACAAACGTTCTCCGCAACTGGCAGTGCTGATTTCAAGTTGGCGCAAGGCTTTGCAAGCTATGCATTACGTAATATCGAACTTGATGCCTCATTTAATGATCCATCAACTTCCATTGAATCTGCCAAGATTGGTTTAGATACTTTCGAATTCGATAAAGTAAACCAACTATCTTACGCGGTAATTGGTCAAGCTGCTGATTTAGAGCTAGACATGAAAGGTGGTGGTGAACTAACTGTTGATAGTGCTATATCAAAGGTAACATTGAATAAGCTAACGCTAGATTCGACTTTTAAAGGTGATACGCTTCCTCAGTCTCCAATGAAAGTGGATATGTTATCAGACTTAAGTTTTGATTTAGGCAAAAGCCATTTGAGTTTTGTCTTAGAAAAGCTACAAGCGAACTCAATTGCATTGGATGGGAAAGCGGATGTCACTTTATCTGAAATTCCTAAAGTGCGTTTTTCTTTGCATAGCCCAAATATTGATTTAGATGAATTCTTGGGATTAGGTAATACAGCCGAAACCGCAGCTGCAGAAACTTCAGAGCCTTTGTCTGACACAAGTAACGCAGCTGCTAAAGAAGTAGAACCTGATTTATCGGCATTAAAAACGTTAGATGTGAAAGGTGCCATCACTATCGATAAGTTCAAAGCGAATAACGCAAAGATGCAAAATGTAAAAACAGCATTTTCGGTTAATCGTGGAGTTGCGAAACTGACATCATTTACTTCGAATCTTTATCAAGGTTCCATTTCTGCAACTGCTAAGTTAGATGCACGTAAAACTCCGGCAACTTATACGGCAAAGAAACAGATAAAAGGCGTAAAAGTTCAGCCATTGCTAGTGGATGTTGCGAGTAACGATATGCTGGAAGGCACAGGTAATATCGATGTTAACGTTAAAGGTAGTAGCCTTACTCCTACAGGTATTAAGAAGAACTTAGTTGGTACCATCGCGGTTAACTTTGAAGATGGCGCGGTTAATGGCATCAACATTGCTCAACTGATTCGAGAAAACTACGCCAAAATTAAAGGTGAGAAGGTTGATAATGTTGAAGGCGCTCAGAAGACGGACTTCAGCGCGATGAAAGCGACATTAAAAGTGGATAAAGGTTGGGTCTCAACCAATGACTTATCAATGCAATCCCCATTCCTTCGCATTACTGGTGACGGTAAAGCGAACTTCATCAATGAAACCGTAGATTTCTTAGTAAGAACATCGATTGTTGGTTCGTTGGAAGGGCAGGGTGGTAAAAGTATTGATGACTTAAAAGATGTAACAATCCCAATTCAGATCACAGGTGCATGGGCTGAACCTAAGTTTTCATTGGTTTTTGATGATGTATTAAAACAAAAAGCACAGAAAGAGATTGATCGTGGTTTAGAAAAACTTGACGAGAAATACGGCGATAAAATCAAAGACGAAAAGACCAGAGAAGCTGTAAATGGTTTGTTGAAAGGCTTGTTTAACTAATTATTTCACTACTTAGCTGATATAAAAAAACGTCACTCCTTATTTTTAGGAGTGACGTTTTTTGTATCTGTAATTAGAGTAACCTGACCGGATATCTACGGGTAACTGTACAAGAAGGTATTTATTATCAGTAGTTTATCGATTACCAGTCGACGCCTTGCAACGCCTTAACACCCGATTCAAAAGCATGCTTAACATTACGAACTTCTGACACAGTATCTGCCATTTCAGTTAGTGTTCGATGCGCACCACGACCAGTAATGATTACGGATTGCATTTTAGGGCGATTCTCAAGGGCTCCAACTACTTCATCTAGCTCAATGTAGCCGTAACTCACCATGTAAGTCAGCTCATCAAATAGAATTACATCAATGGATTCATCAGCTAGCATACGCTGACATTCCTTCCATACTCGCTGCGCGGCTTCAATATCTTGAGCCTTGTTTTGAGTTTCCCAAGTAAAGCCTGTACCCATAACTTGAAATTCTACATCGAGCTTTTGAAGAACGTTCTTTTCGCCGTTATCCCACGTTCCTTTAACAAACTGAGCAACGGCACATTTTTTACCATGACCAACGGCTCGTGTAATAGTTCCGAACCCAGAAGTGGATTTACCTTTACCATTACCAGTAATCACGAGTAGAAGACCTTTTACTTCTTGAGCGGCTGCAACACGGGCATCTACTTGTTCTTTTACTTTTTGCTGACGAGCCTTGTGGCGCTGCTCTTTGTTGTCTTCGTTCGACATATCCAATCCTTTTAATTTGTGATTTTTCTTATCATAGCTTAAGTTAACTCAAGCAAAAACCATCGGAAGAACAGGTGATTAGAGATGAAGAAGATACTAGTAGTGTGTATGGGGAATATATGTCGTTCACCGACTGGGGAAGCTGTGCTGAGAAGCAAAGCTGAAACGCTTGGTATTGATGTATTCGTTGATTCAGCTGGCACTATTGGCTTCCATCAAGGTAACCCGCCAGATCGTCGCTCAAAAGCAGCTGGCGAAAAGCGAGGTTATAGCTTTAAAGGCATTACATCGAGAAAAGTCATACCGGATGATTTTGATAAGTTTGATCTGATACTAGCGGCGGATAATGCTAACTTAACGGACTTAGAACAACTGTGCCCAGATCATCTCAAATATAAACTGGCTCTATTCTTGAGCTTTGGAACTTCGAATTATCAGGAGATTCCCGATCCATATTACGGGGAGGGGGATGGTTTTGAGCTGGTCTTGGATTTAATAGAAGAATCGAGTGACGCGATATTAGACTCGCTTTAGATCTTACAGGTACAAAAATGCCGGCATCAAAGCCGGCATTTTACTAACAAATCAATCTAATTTACTTAGACATTACTTTGTAGATTGGGTCTTCAGCAATATTCGCTTCAACTAAGCTACCCGCTTTATGCAGCATAGCAACACAGTCTTGGCTTAAGTGGCGAAGGTGCAGTGTTTTGCCCAATACTGCGTAACGATCAGCAATAGTATCGATAGCTTCGATAGCAGAGTGATCGGTTACACGAGAGTTAGCAAAGTCAATGATGACATCTTGTGGGTCATTTGTTGCGTCAAACAATTCTAGGAAGTTTGCTGTAGAACCAAAGAAAATTGGACCATTAACTTTGTATTCTTTTGATCCTTCAGCATTTACTGCTTTGTCTGCATAGATATGCTTAGCATGTTGCCATGCGAACATTAGTGCAGAAACAATCACACCTACCGCTACTGCTACTGCTAGGTCAGTAAGTACCGTAACAACAGTTACTAACACAATAACGAAGAAATCTTGCTTAGGAACACGACGAGCAAGTTTAAATGTAGCCCATTCAAACGTCCCAATAACAACCATAAACATTACACCTACTAGCGCTGCTAGAGGAATCATTTCGATAAGAGCAGAGCCAAACAGGATGAACATCAGGAGTGCAACAGCGGCAACGATACCAGAAAGACGACCACGACCACCTGAGTTTACGTTGATCATTGATTGACCGATCATCGCACAACCACCCATCGCACCAAATACTGAACAGGTAACGTTAGCCATACCTTGACCGACACATTCGCGGTTAGATTGACCACGAGTGTTTGTCATCTCATCTAGAACAGTCAGAGTCAGTAGAGACTCAATCAAACCAATCGCAGCTAGGATAAGTGCATAAGGGAAGATGATCTGTAATGTTTCTAGCGTGAATGGAACTGCTGGAATTGAGAATGTTGGAAGTGAGCCAGCAAGCGTAGCGGCTTCATCACCAGACATTGTCCGTAGGAAGTCTACAACCGTGCGAGTATCAAGGTCTAAGCCAACCACTAGTGCCGTTACTGTTACGATAGCAACCAAAGACGAAGGTACTGCTGTTGTCACTTTAGGCAGGAAGTGGATGATAGCCATTGTTAGTGCTACTAGACCTAACATCAGTGTCATTTGACCGCTTGGTAGCCAAGTTAATGCGCCAGTAACATCTGGAGCCTTGAATTGACCAAGTTGAGCAAGGAAGATAACAATTGCCAAACCATTCACAAAACCGATCATTACAGGGTGCGGTACGATACGAATGAATTTACCAAGCTTAAATACGCCAGCGGCAATTTGTAAGATACCAGCCATCATAATGGCAGCAAAAAGGTATTGAACACCGTGAGTTGCGACTAAACTCACCATTACAACTGCCATTGCGCCAGTTGCACCAGAGATCATACCTGGACGACCGCCAAAAATGGAAGTAATAAAACCTACGATGAATGCTGCGTACAGACCAACCATTGGGTCTACACCAGCAACAAATGCAAATGCAACGGCTTCAGGAACTAGAGCTAGTGCTACAGTAAGACCTGAAAGCACGTCATTCTTTACAGAGTGCTTTGAAAATTGTGGGAATTCGAACATGTGTGCTCAGCTATGCTTAAAATGGGTTTACCGACACGAGTGTATTGCAAGCTAAACAGTGATGGAAAAGAGCGGCAATAGCTAAGTGTCGAAAAGATAAGTGCGCGAATGCTACCCAAAAATGTGACTAAGTTCAAGGTTGAACCCTATTTTGGACAATATATCTGATATTACTTATCGGAATAGTGGATATAAAAAGGGCTGCTTAATATAAGCAGCCCTTTTTCATTTAACGAACTAACCCTTAAATAAATTAGTATTGAGGTTTAGTCATACCTGCGCCAGCAGAATTTTTAGCTACTTGGCTACCAGCACCTTTCGACACATATCGTTCTGTGCGGAATGGAGCTGCAACGACTTGTATCTCTTTAATCTCTTGAGGACCAGGAGCTTTAGTCATTGGTGAACCTGCTTGTTTCTTCGCTGGAGTAGCTACAGTCGTTTCAACGTCAGTAGATACCTTAACTTCAACTTCAATTGTTGGTTTAAGCTCTTCAGTTTCAGAAAATGTAATTTCAACGTTAACGTTTTCGATTACTTCTTCAGTCTGTGGAGTTTCAACTTCAACGTTGCTGTCTTCGGCGGTATCAGCTTCAATTGCAATAGTTTCAACTGTTACTTCTTCTGCATTTTCAGCAGTAGAAACAGGAGCTTCAGCTATTACAGCTTCAGGCGCTGAAGGAGTCTCAACAACAGCTTCTGCTGTTAGAGTATCCTTCGTCTCAGCTGGTTCAACAGAGGTTTGCATTTGAATGTCTTTTACTTCTACAGAAGCTGGTACTTCAATTGCTGTATCTGCTACAACATTAGTCTCTACAGGTAGAGTCTCAGCAAGAACAGCTACTTCAACTGCATCAACTTGTGGCTGTTGCTTATGATGAGGCTTTTCAATGAAACGTGGCATTACTTTACCCATAGCCATCTCTGGAGATGCTACGCCACCTTTACGAAGGCGGAATGGGTTTGGTTTGCGATCACGACCACGACGACGTCTCTGACCACTTGCACGTAAGTGACGTGGTGAGCGGCGGTTGCGGCGTTGCTTCGGTTCTTCTTGTTCCGCTTGCTCAGCATCAACTTGAGTCGATTCAACTTGATCTACAGCTTTTTTCTGTTGTGTTTCAGCAACATTTTTCTCTACAGGCTCAACCTGTTCTGCAATCATTACAGGTGCTTCTAGCGGCTCTTCTTCAGTGCTGCTTGCCTTTTGATCTTTGATTCGAACCTGCTTGTTCAATTTACGACGCTGACGACGTTCTTTGATTTTCGCAGCTTTAGCTTCAGTTTTTACTTTAGGAGCATCAGCTTGTGCATCTGCAGCTAGTTGTAGACCTTCTTCAGCTAATTTCGATGGTTGCTCATCACGCTGCTTGTTGCGGCGATCTTGTTTAGGCTTACGAGGCTGGCGATTTTGCTGAGGAGCACTTTCTTTTAGCTCTTCAGGTTTATCTTCATGAACCTGCTTCTCATCGCGAACTGGTTTACGACGACGCTTGTTATCACGATTATCGCGATTTTCATTACGGTTATCACCACGTTGATTACGACGACGGTTATCGTTACGTTCACGACGTTGGCGGTTACCTTGTTGACGTTTTTCTTGTGGTTTCTCTTCAACTTTTTCTTCAACTTTCTCTTCTTGAGATGAGCCAAAAATGAAGCTGCTGATTGCTTTAAAGAATCGACCAATTAGACCTGGCTCTTGTTCTGTTGCTTCTGCTTTCTTTTCAGGAGCAGCAGCTTTTGGAGCAGGAGCTGGTGTTGGAGCTGATTGAGCAGGAGCTGCAAAACCTTTCAGAGCTGGCTCTTCAAGTTTCTTAGGCTTCACGTCAACAACTACTGGTTCTTTACTTTCGGCTTCTTTTAGCGCGTCAAGTTTTTGAGGAAGTAGGTAAGAAAGTAAGTCGAATTCTTCGCCTTCACGTACACGGATTACTTCAAAATGAGGTGTTTCCATGTCTGAATTCGGTACTACCGTAATCTTAACTTCTTGGCTTTTCTCAATATGATTTACTGAGCGTCGCTTTTCATTCAGAAGGTAAGAGGCGATAGGTACAGGCACAACTGCAAGTACTTGTGCTGTGTTGTCTTTCAGTGCTTCTTCTTCGATCAAACGTAAAACTGAAAGTGCTAGAGATTCGTTATCACGAACAACGCCAGTACCTGTACAACGAGGACAAATGTGGTGGCTTGCTTCTGCTAGTGATGGGCTCAAGCGTTGTCGAGACATCTCTAGAAGACCAAATCGAGAAATTCGACCAATCTGTACACGTGCGCGATCTAAACGAACGGCATCACGTAGACGGCTCTCTACTTCACGTTGGTGACGAACTGGAGTCATGTCGATGAAATCGATAACAACAAGACCACCTAGGTCACGTAGACGTAATTGACGTGCAATTTCATCGGCTGCTTCTAGGTTAGTGTTTAGCGCTGTTTCCTCGATATCGCCGCCCTTTGTTGCTCGAGCAGAGTTGATATCAATAGAAGTTAGAGCTTCTGTTGGGTCGATTACGATTGAACCACCTGAAGGAAGACGAACTTCACGCTGGAAAGCTGATTCAATCTGGCTTTCGATTTGGTAGTGGCTAAATAGAGGTACTTCACCATCGTATTTCTTAACGCGACTCATGAAATCTGGGCGAACTAACTGAATATGCGCTTGTGCACGTTCAAAGATAGTATTGCTGTCGATTAGAATCTCGCCAATATCACGACGTAGATAATCACGAATTGCGCGAACAATTACGTTACTTTCTTGGTGAATTAGGAAAGGAGCTGAATTTGAATCAGATGCTTGTTTGATCGCACCCCAGTGATTCAGTAGAACGTTTAAATCCCACTCAAGTTCTTCTGCACTTTTACCAACTCCAGCTGTACGAACAATTAAGCCCATGCCTTGAGGAAGCTCAAGAGTGCTTAATGCTGCTTTCAGTTGTGTACGCTCATCACCTTCGATACGGCGAGAAATACCACCTGCGCGAGGGTTGTTTGGCATAAGAACTAGGTAACTACCAGCTAAAGAGATGAACGTTGTTAATGCAGCACCTTTGCTACCACGTTCTTCTTTTTCAACTTGTACGATAACTTCTTGACCTTCTTTTAGCACTTCTTTAATGCTAGGACGGCCTTGGTATGTATAACCTTCAGGGAAGTATTCGCGGGCAATTTCTTTAAGAGGGAGGAAACCGTGACGTTCTGCACCGTAATCAACAAATGCCGCTTCTAGGCTTGGTTCAATACGAGTAATACGTCCTTTGTAGATATTCGCTTTTTTTGATTCGTGTCCAGGACTTTCGATATCTAGATCGAATAATCGCTGGCCATCAACCAAAGCGACACGCAACTCTTCTTTTTGAGTTGCGTTGATTAACATTCTTTTCATTTAGAAATTCTCATTGTCTTTTCTTTATTTTCATAATTATTGTTGCCGCTTTGTTCGTTTCTCATGGTGCCTGATCCCATGGCTTTATCAGTGCAGCCTCCCGGCTGGAGAGGGATGCTCGTGGGCACGTCAGTCATCATAGATAAAAGTCTATGATCCGCGATGTGGCGGTGAATACTCAGCATGAGTTTACGTGAGTAGAGCGACAAGGAACCTAGTTGATGGTGTCTTACGCCGATTGCAGCACTATCTAATCTAAGGCATCTACTCATTTGTTTGCTTTGGATGGTTAGCTGTTTAAATAATAGTCAAACCACTTATAGCAGCTGTGAACTATAGCAGCGGTCGTTAATCACAGCAATCTGCTTTGTCGGAATGCGGTAAAAAAAAGGGTTTTGTTTAAATTTTGATAGCTCTAACTCATTGTTTATAAGATAGATAAATGCTTATGTGTGTGTGAAGTCATGTTTTTGATTGTTTTTTGTTCTAAAAATCAAACAAGTGTAATAAACGAATCATGCGGAACGGCTAAAATCTGCTAGAAAAGTTGGAAGAAACTCTCAATTATCAACATTGACAGTGGTACACTAACCAAATGAGTGAAATTAGAACTAAAGTCCAATTTGTCGAAATCGACGAAGATATGGCTGGTCAGCGTATTGATAACTTCTTACGCAACCAATTAAAAAGCATTCCTAAAAGCATGGTTTATAGAATTGTGCGTAAAGGAGAAGTGCGTGTAAATAAAAAACGCATTAAGGCAGAATACAAACTAAAAGCAGGTGATTTAGTTCGTATTCCGCCAGTAACCATTGAAGAAAAAGTTGAAGACAGTGTGCCAAGCACTAAACTCAATAAGGTTTCGGAATTGGAACGATGCATCATCCATGAAGATGATCATATGTTGATTCTGAATAAACCATCGGGTACGGCGGTTCATGGTGGTAGCGGCTTGAAGTTTGGTGCAATTGAAGCATTAAGAGCTTTAAGACCTGATGCTCGCTTCCTTGAGTTGGTTCATCGTATTGATAGAGATACATCAGGTATTTTACTCGTTGCGAAGAAGCGTTCAGCTTTAAGACATCTTCAAGCACAGTTTCGTGAAAAAACGGTACATAAGTATTATTTTGCGCTGGTGATGGGAGAGTGGAAAAATAGCTGTAAGGTGGTTAATGCTCCATTACTGAAAAATGAAGTAAACAGTATTGTGCGTGTGAACCCAAATGGTAAAGCATCTGAAACTCGCTTTAAGGTTTTAGAAAAGTTCCAAGATGCAACGTTGATCCAAGCAAGTCCTATTACGGGTCGCACTCACCAAATTCGAGTGCATGCTCAGTATACTGGTCACCCAATTGCTTGGGATGATCGCTATGGTGATCGTCGTTTTGATGCATACACTGGCAAGGTTGGTCTTGATCGTCTGTTCCTACATGCAGCGAACATCAAGTTCATACACCCAGGTAGTGAAGAGAAGATGGATATCTCAGCGCCAATGGAAGCGAGGCTTGAAAAAGCACTAAGTGGCTTGCGTAAATTAAAATAAGATACGAGAGGGATACTCTCCATTTTGGATTCCTCTAAAAAGGTTGACGATGTTCGTCAACCTTTTTAGATTTTATTCATTAGCTACTTTATTCATTAAATACTATAGTACGTCCATTCCTTGAGTTTCTAGCATGTCGACTAGGTCGATAAGAGGTAAACCGATCAATGTGTTCGGATCTTTACCTTCCATCTGTTTAAATAACGCGATGCCTAACCCTTCACACATAAAACTGCCCGCGCAGTAATAAGGCTGTTCTTTCTCAACATAAGCAATGATCTGCTGCTGTGTTAAATCACGGAAATGCACGATGAAGGTATCTAAGCGAGTGTCGGCGATATTGGTTTCACTGTTCCATACGGTTATACCAGTGTAGAAAGTGATGCTCTTACCGCTTTGGCGAGATAACTGCTCGATGGCTTTTTCACGAGAATGAGGTTTTCCAATGATCTCTTCGTCAATCACACACACTTGATCTGAACCAATCACTAAGCTTGGTTGCTCTACAGCACAAGACTTGGCTTTAGCCTCAGCAAGGCGCATTACTAACTGTTGAGGTGTTTCTTCTGGAAATGGTGTTTCATCGCAGTCTGGCTTAGCTGTAATGAAGCTTAACTGCAGTTTTTTGAGGATCTCTTGCCTAAATGGTGAGGTAGAGGCCAAAACTAGTTGGTAATTTTTCATTTTAATTTACAATTCACGGAAGCATTTATCTCAGGATAACGTAACTTGTCCTGCTATTCATAATGCTCTGAATAGGAAAGGTAGGAAAGTACAATTTTTTTGCCATTTCCTTTGACTAAACATGATTTGGAAGATAAGATTCGCGCCCTATGCAAAAGGAAAAAATACCGCGTACAGTTGATCCGGCAAGAACGGCTCAAAAACGACTTGATATGGATGGCATCATCCAAGTAAGTCTTTTAAAGCGTTTAACCGAAACAACTGAAGGCGTAAAACGTGACGCGCAAGTCTCAATGTCATTTGGGCTTGATGAACAACGATTAGTCGTTATCTCTGGTAAAGCTAACGTCGAAGTCGATTTAGAGTGTCAACGTTGTAATGAGGTTTTCGCACATGAGTGCGATGTCCAATTTACTTATACTCCTGTTTACAGTGAGAAAAGTGAAGAAGAAGCACCGGAAGAGTACGATTTGGTAGATCTGAACGAGTACGGTGAGTTAGACCTGATTCAATTAGTTGAAGACGAGTTCATCCTTGGATTGCCACAAATAGCAATGCACGACGATGCGGACTGTAGCGTTAACTCAAATAATTTGGTATTTGGTGAACTTCCTGAAGAAATTGAGGAAGATAAAAAGCCGAATCCATTTGATGTTTTAAAAAACTTAAAGAGCTAACTCATTAATAAGTAAGTATCTTTAAGAATTTACATAGGAGTAGGGTCAATGGCCGTACAAAAGAGCAAGAAATCACGTTCAATGCGTGGCATGCGTCGTTCACACGATGCACTAACTACAGCTGCACTTTCTGTAGACGCAACTTCAGGTGAAACTCACCTACGTCACAACGTGACTGCCGAAGGTTTCTACCGCGGCAAAAAGGTTATCAACAAGTAAGGTTGACCTTTGCAAAATCTAACCGTTGCGCTTGATGCAATGGGCGGGGACTTCGGTCCTCGTGTAACAGTGCCTGCCGCCGTGCAGGCACTGTCGTATTTCCCAGAGCTAAAAGTCATTCTAATAGGTGATCGAAACGCGATCACATCTCAATTATCTTCATTAGGTCGAATGCCTGATTCTCGTTTGAGTATCCAGCATTGTGATCGAGTTATTTCCAATTCTGAAAAACCTTCACTAGCCTTACGTAACAGTCGGGGTAGCTCAATGCGTGCCGCTATCGATCTGGTTGCCGAATCACAGGCTGATGCTTGTGTGAGTGGTGGTAACACTGGCGCACTGATGGCGCTATCTCGTTTCAGACTCAAACTACTTCCTGGTATTGATAGACCTGCATTAGTTTCAGCTTTACCTACTGCTTCTGGCAACCGTACATGGATGCTTGATTTAGGAGCGAACGTTTCTAGTGATGCAGACTCACTGTTTCAGTTTGCTGTAATGGGCAGTGCATTAGCGGAACAACATTTAGGTCGCGCTCCACGTGTCGCTATTTTGAATATCGGTGCAGAAGAAATTAAAGGTAATGACCTTGTAAAACGATGTGCTGAAATGTTGTCTAATACTCAGTCTGTCAACTTCATAGGCTATATTGAAGGTAATCAATTACTTCAAGATGCAGCTGATGTCGTCGTATGTGATGGTTTTGTGGGCAATGTCTGCTTAAAAACGTGCGAAGGTACGGCTCAGCTCTTTATTGATAAGCTAAAAACGCGCATGATGGCTTCAACAATAAAGGGTTGGATAGCCAGAATGTTGTTTTCTGAGTTATTTACTGAATTAAAAACCTTGAACCCCGACCAGTATAACGGCGCAAGTTTGTTAGGATTGCGCGGCATTGTCATTAAAAGTCATGGAAGTGCTGATGTATCTGCTGTCGTCAACGCGATTGGTGAAGCAGTACACGAGGTCAAACGACAAGTCCCCAGCCGCATTAGCGATCGTTTGGAAGCGGTTTTACTCGAGAGGCATTATTAGTCTTCATGTATAGCAAAATTTTAGGTACTGGCAGCTACTTGCCATCTCAGGTGCGTACTAACGCAGACTTAGAGAAAATGGTAGAGACTAGCGATGAGTGGATCGTTGCTAGAACAGGTATTAAAGAGCGTCGTATTTCAGCGGAAAACGAAACCGTTGCGGATATGGCGTTTTACGCTGCTGAGAATGCCATTGAAATGGCGGGTATCGATAAAGAAGATATCGACTTAATCATTGTTGCGACAACCAGCAGTAGCCACACATTCCCGTCTTCGGCATGTCAGGTACAAGGTAAGCTTGGTATCAAAGGCTGCCCTGCGTTTGATTTAGCTGCCGCGTGTTCTGGTTTTGTATACGCACTGTCTGTTGCTGATCAACATATCAAGACTGGCATGTGTAAAAACGTTTTGGTAATTGGTGCAGATGCACTGTCAAAAACCTGTGATCCGACTGACCGCTCTACTATCATCCTATTTGGTGATGCAGCAGGCGCGGTGGTTGTAGGCGCAAGCGAAGAGCCAGGTATTTTGTCTACTCATATTTACTCTGATGGTAAATACGGTGAGCTTCTAAGCTTAGAAGTTCCTGAGCGTGGCGGCGATTCAGACAAATGGCTGCACATGGCGGGCAACGAAGTATTTAAAGTGGCGGTAACTCAGCTTTCTAAGCTAGTTAAAGACACATTAGCTGCAAATAATATGGATAAGTCAGAGCTTGATTGGTTAGTTCCACACCAAGCGAATTACCGTATTATCTCAGCAACCGCTAAAAAGCTGACAATGTCACTTGATCAAGTGGTGATTACCCTTGATAAGCACGGCAATACTTCAGCAGCTACCGTACCAACAGCACTTGATGAGGCTGTTCGCGACGGGCGAATTAAACGTGGTCAAACGCTTCTACTTGAAGCATTTGGTGGCGGTTTCACTTGGGGTTCGGCGTTAGTTAAATTCTAACCCCAAGCGATAATCAACAAACAAGGCACATAACTTATGTGCCTTATTCAATTTTTTGCTTTGCTTAAAGGAAAATTACAATGAGCAAGTTTGCTATCGTATTCCCAGGCCAAGGCTCTCAAGCTATCGGTATGCTTGCAGACCTAGGCGAACAGTATGATGTTGTAAAACAGACATTTGCTGAAGCTTCAGAAGCACTTGGTTACGATCTATGGGCATTGGTTCAAGATGGTCCAGTAGAAAATCTAAATGAAACTTTCCGTACTCAACCTGCTCTACTAACAGCGTCTGTTGCAATCTGGCGTGTATGGCAAGAGCTTGGTCTAGAGCAACCTGTAAATCTAGCAGGTCACAGCCTAGGAGAATATTCTGCACTAGTATGCGCTGGCGTTATCGACTTCAAAGAAGCGATCAAGTTAGTTGAGCTACGTGGTCAACTGATGCAAGAAGCGGTTCCTGCGGGTATTGGTGCTATGTACGCAATCATCGGTTTAGACGATGAAGCAATTGCTAAAGCGTGTGAAGAAGCGGCACAAGACGAAGTTGTGTCTCCAGTAAACTTCAATTCACCTGGTCAAGTTGTTATCGCGGGTAACAAAGCGGCTGTAGAACGCGCTGGTGTACTATGTAAAGAAGCAGGCGCTAAGCGTGCACTTCCTTTACCTGTTTCTGTACCATCTCACTGTGCACTAATGAAGCCAGCCGCAGACAAACTAGCGGTTGCTCTAGAAGCTCTAGAGTTCAATACGCCAGCACTGCCTGTTATCAATAACGTTGATGTTATAGCTGAGACAGATCCTGCAAAAATTAAAGATGCACTTGTTCGCCAGCTATACAGCCCAGTTCGTTGGACTGAGGGTGTACAAGCAATGAATGAGCAAGGCATAGAGAAACTACTAGAATTAGGTCCAGGTAAAGTTCTTACTGGTCTAACAAAACGAATCGTAAAAACTATGACAGCTGCTGCAGTTAATGATACTGCATCACTAGAAGCTGCTAAGTAAATAACCACTTAATAGAGAAGTTATGATGAATTTAGAAGGCAAAGTTGCACTAGTTACAGGCGCAAGCCGTGGCATCGGTCGTGCAATCGCTGAACTTTTAGTTGAGCGTGGTGCTAAAGTTATCGGTACTGCTACGTCTGAAGGCGGTGCTGCAGCAATTAGCGAGTACCTTGGTGAGAACGGTAAAGGTCTTGCTCTAAATGTAACAGACGTTGAGTCAATCGCTGCTACACTGAAAACCATAAATGATGAGTTTGGCGCAATCGATATTCTTGTAAATAATGCAGGTATCACACGTGATAATTTGCTTATGCGCATGAAAGATGATGAGTGGAATGACATCATCGATACTAATTTAACGCCGATCTTCCGCATGTCTAAAGCAGTATTACGTGGCATGATGAAGAAGCGTCAAGGTCGTATCGTTAATGTTGGTTCTGTAGTTGGTACTATGGGTAATGCTGGTCAAGCTAACTACGCTGCTGCAAAAGCTGGTGTGATTGGTTTTACTAAGTCTATGGCACGTGAAGTTGCTTCACGTGGTATTACTGTAAATACAGTAGCCCCTGGTTTCATTGAAACAGATATGACAAAAGCATTAAATGATGACCAACGAGCAGCAACTTTGGCGAATGTACCAGCAGGTCGACTAGGTGACCCTCGCGAAATCGCTGAAGCTGTGGTATTTTTGGCGTCACCTGCGGCAGCTTATATCACAGGTGAAACACTTCACGTCAATGGCGGTATGTACATGGTGTAAATTATGTGCAACATTTGTGCATGATTTAAGTCAAGATCATACGTAATTTCGGTTAAAATCGTGAAAATTGTGGTTTGACCAGAAAAGTTGACCTTGCAACTTTCAATAGATTGAATAAACTACGGAAAACATCGCATAAAGCGAACTCTGTAAAGGAAAAGAAAAAATGAGCAACCTCGAAGAACGCGTAAAGAAAATCATTGTTGAACAGCTAGGTGTAGACGAAGCTGAAGTTAAAAACGAAGCTTCTTTCGTTGATGACCTAGGTGCAGATTCTCTAGACACAGTTGAGCTAGTAATGGCTCTAGAAGAAGAATTCGACACTGAAATCCCAGATGAAGAAGCTGAGAAAATTACTACTGTTCAAGCAGCTATCGATTACGTAACTAGCGCTCAGTAATAATCTCTCCCAGGCGGTCATCTCGACCGCCTGTGTTTTATCTAACTCATCTATCCTCATCTTAAATCACCTCAATTCCCGGAGTGTAAAATCGTGTCCAAGCGTCGTGTAGTTGTCACTGGCATGGGTATGTTGTCACCGGTAGGCAACACTGTAGAATCTTCTTGGAAAGCCCTGCTAGCTGGTCAAAGTGGTATCGTTAATATCGATCATTTTGATGCAACCAATTTCTCAACTCGTTTTGCAGGTCTAGTTAAAGACTTTAACTGCGAAGAGTATATGACTAAAAAAGATGCTCGTAAGATGGACTTGTTCATCCAATACGGCGTCGCAGCAGGTATTCAAGCTTTAGATGATTCAGCCCTAACTATTACTGAAGAAAACGCTCCACGTGTGGGTGTTGCTATCGGTTCTGGTATTGGTGGTCTTGGTTTGATTGAAGCCGGTCACAAGGCTTTAACTGAAAAAGGCCCTCGTAAAATCAGCCCGTTCTTTGTACCTTCGACGATCGTGAATATGATTGCTGGTCACATGTCTATTATGCGTGGTCTACGCGGTCCAAATATCGCGATTTCTACTGCATGTACGACTGGCCTACATAATATTGGTCACGCGGCTCGTATGATTGCTTACGGCGATGCTGATGCAATGCTAGCGGGCGGTGCTGAAAAAGCATCTACACCATTAGGTATGGGCGGTTTTGGTGCGGCTAAAGCATTATCTACTCGCAACGAAGAGCCTCAAAAAGCTTCTCGTCCATGGGACAAAGGTCGTGACGGCTTCGTTCTTGGTGACGGTGCAGGCATGATGGTTCTTGAAGAGTACGAACATGCGAAAGCTCGTGGCGCTAAGATTTACTGTGAGCTCGTTGGCTTCGGTATGTCTGGTGACGCTTACCACATGACATCTCCAAGTGAAGATGGCTCTGGTGGCGCATTAGCTATGGAAGCGGCTATGCGTGATGCTGGCGTGACTGGTGAGCAAATCGGTTACGTTAACGCACACGGTACATCGACTCCTGCGGGTGACGTAGCAGAAGTTAAGGGCATCAAACGTGCTCTTGGCGAAGCAGGCAGCAAACAAGTATTAGTTTCTTCTACGAAATCAATGACTGGTCACCTTTTAGGTGCTGCGGGTTCTGCTGAAGCTATCATCACAGCGATGTCTCTGGTTGACCAAATTGTTCCACCAACAATCAACCTTGATGATCCTGAAGAAGGCTTAGATATTGACTTAGTACCTCACACGGCGCGTGAAGTTAGCAACATGGAATATGCTGCATGTAACTCATTCGGTTTCGGTGGTACAAACGGCTGTTTGATCTTCAAAAAGATTTAATCATCTTATTAAAGACGTAAACACTCGTAGATAGTCACAATTAGACTTGTTTTTAAACGGCTTGATGCTTTAGCATTGAGCCGTTTCTTTTTATGGGGAAAAACATGTTTTGGGTTGACGGAAAAAGCCAGCAAACGGTCGAGATCTCTGATCGCTCTTTCCAGTATGGTGATGGATGCTTTACCACGATGTTAGTACTTAACGGTAAGATCGTTAACTTTAACGATCATCAGCATAGAGTCGATGATTGTTTGAAAGCATTGAAAATTCATCCGCTAAATTGGCTAGAAGCCACTGCTTGGCTTAGCAATGCAATCCAAAGTAAATCCATACAAAATGAGACTAAGTTTGGACTAAAACTTCATGTTAGCCGTGGGGCTGGTGGTCGTGGATATAGCCCACTGAATGTTTCAAAACCAATGGTAACCATTAGTACCTTTGATTATCCCAGTCATTATCATAATTGGCACCATGATGGCGTTCAGCTAGGTCTGTGCCAGCAAGCTCTAGGGCTTAATCCATTATTAGCAGGTCATAAGCATAACAACCGTCTAGAACAAATTTTAATGAAAGATGAGATGGACCAAGCTCAAGAAGTGGATGGCGTGGTTCTCGATATTTCGGGACATGTAATTGAAACCACAATGGCGAATCTGTTCTGGCGAATCAAAGATAAAATTTATACTCCTCAACTTTCGCAAAGTGGTGTTGCTGGAGTGATGCGTAAGCGAGTGTTAATGGCCCTCGACTCTACTGAGCAGTTTGTTAAAATCGGTGATTACCATTTGGATCAGCTTCTTCAAGCTGACGAAGTCTTTATGACTAACTCAATTTTAGGTATCGCACCTATTACCCGCGTTAGAAATACTCATTTTAATATCGGCCCCGTCACTCGTAGCCTTCAAGGACAATTGAACTCGTGATCAAAAAGTTATTTATTTTTATTATCTTGTGCTTAGTTTTAGCAGCTTCAGCTGCGTTTTATGTATATAACCAAGCGCAAGACCAGCTAAAAAAAGTTATTCAGTTAGAAAGCTCTCAAGTAATAACCATCAACTCAGGCACTAGTTTTAACCGCGTGCTAAACCAATTGGTTGATGAAAATCTATTTACAGCATCACCTTATGACCGATTGATCCGAAAGCTACACCCTGAACTTGTTGATGTAAAAGCGGGCACCTTTCTTTTTGAGCCGGGTTTGACTTTAGAGCAAGCATTACAGGTACTGGTAGAAGGAAAAGAGCACCAGTTTACGATCACCTTTGTGGAAGGCAGCCGCTTCGATGAATGGATGATTCAACTTAAAGGGAGTGAGTTCATTCAACAGACACTTGAAGGTGTATCTGAAAAAGAAATCGCACAAAAATTGGGTATTGATAACCAGAAATTGGAAGGGCTCTTTCTTGCTGAGACTTATCATTATACTTACGGTACAACGGATTTAGATTTACTTAAACGTGCACATACAAACTTAATGGACGTCGTAAATCGTGAATGGGAAAGTAAAGTAGCAAAACTGCCGCTAAAGTCACCTTATGAGGCTTTGATTTTAGCGTCTATTATTGAGAAAGAAACTGCAGTTGCTTCAGAGCGTGAGCGCGTATCTTCGGTCTTTATTAACCGTTTGAATAAGCGAATGCGTTTGCAAACAGACCCTACGGTTATTTATGGTATGGGTGATAGCTATGATGGCAATATTCGTAAGAAAGACCTGCGCACACCTACGCCATATAACACTTACACCATAAATGGGTTACCACCTACACCTATTGCAATGGCAGGTAAAGCTTCAATTCAAGCAGCGCTGAATCCGGAGAAGAGCAACTACCTTTACTTTGTTGCTAGTGGAACCGGCGGGCATGTATTTTCAAAGAACTTAGCTGAGCATAACAGAGCGGTTCGTGCATATTTAAAACAGTTAAGAAAAAATAAAAAGAAATAATTATGAATCAGTCAAAGTTTATCGTTGTTGAAGGTTTAGAGGGTGCAGGTAAAAGCACAGCAATTAATGCAATTCTGGCGACATTAAAAGAGTCTGGCGTTGAGAATATTACAAGTACACGTGAGCCCGGGGGAACGGTCCTAGCTGAAAAAATGCGCTCGCTTGTTAAAGAAGAACATGAAGGCGAAGTACTCCAAGACATGACTGAGCTATTATTGATGTACGCAGCGAGAGTACAACTTGTTGAGAATGTCATAAAACCTGCTTTAGGAAATGGTCATTGGGTGGTTGGCGATCGTCATGATATGTCTTCACAAGCTTATCAGGGGGGCGGGCGTCAGATCTCTCGTTCAACTATGGAAGCGTTAAAATTAACGACATTAGGTAATTTTAAGCCCGACCTGACTCTTTATTTAGATTTAGATCCAAGAGTTGGTCTAGAAAGAGCTAGAGGAAGAGGTGAATTGGATCGTATTGAAAAGATGGATATTTCATTTTTTGATCGTACTCGTGAACGTTACCTCGAAATTGCAGAACAAGATGACTCTGTTCTTGTGATTAATGCTCAACAAGAGATTGAATTTGTTGCGAGCGATATTAAAGATGCGCTGCGCAATTGGTTAGTAAAACAGTAGGTAATGATGGGGCAATTATATCCTTGGCTGGAGCCTGTTTGGGGTGATTGGCAAAAAAGTTTGGATGCAGAACGCTTCCCTAACGCTGTGCTAGTTAACGCACCTGATGGTTTGGGAGTCGACTCTCTGCTTGAGCAGCTCAGCGCTGCACTTATGTGTGCTAACTATGAAAGTGAAGCTTGTGGCTTTTGCCATAGTTGTGAGTTAGTAAAGTCTGGTAGTCACCCTGATTTACACAGAATACAACCAGAAAAAGAAGGTAAAGCGATTACTGTTGATCAAATTCGAGCTAGTAACCGCTGGGCGTTAGAGTCATCTCAGCTGGGTGGGTATCGTGTCATTATGATCGATCCAGCAGAAGCTATGAATGAAGCATCATCAAACGCGTTATTGAAGACGTTAGAAGAGCCTTCGAGTAAGTGTATTTTTGTTCTGACAACATCAAATACCAGTATTTTAATGCCAACGATTCGTAGCCGCTGTCAACAAACAACAATAACAAGCCCAAGTGCAATTACTGCATCTAAATGGCTTAGCAAAGAGCTAAGTAAAACAGTTCCGCCATATGTGTTGGCTCTAGTAAATAATGCTCCACTTACGGCTAAAACCATGGTTGAAAGTGGGGAAGTAGAAGCTTGCGATAAAGTGCTTCGACAGTTTGTGAAGGTTGTCGATGGGACTGATGTCGACCTAATGTCTTTTGCGACTACATTATCGAAAGAACCTACCAAGCACTTGTCTTGGATTTGGTACTTGCTTTCAGACGTCCAGAAAAAACATTTTGGAGTTGAAAGTGAATCCTTTATCCCTAGCTCCCAAGAGTTAAAAGACGTATTGGATTACCCAAATGCGTATAAACTTTCTAAAACGTTAGCGGCATTAATTGAGCAACTTAAGCAACACCCAGGGCTCAATACAGAATTACTTATTATGAATTGGTTAATCACAGTTTGCGGGGAAGCATGTTTGTAGATTCTCATTGTCATTTAGACAAACTAAATTATGAAGACCTACACCTGAATGTAGAAGATGTTGTTAATAAGGCGAAAGCTGCAAACGTCCATCAATTGTTGTCGGTTGGAGTAACACTAGACTCGTTTCAAAATATGCTAGAAATGATTTCACCGTTTGACAATGTGAATGCATCTTGTGGTGTACATCCTTTGGATGTGGAAAGTGATTTCGCTTTAGATCAGTTACATGAATTCGCGAAGCATTCCAAAGTAGTTGCTGTTGGTGAAACGGGTTTAGATTACCATTACCAACCAGAAACAGCCGATTTACAGAAACTAAGATTTGAGCAACATGTAGAATTGGCAGTAGAGGTAAATAAGCCGCTTATTATCCATACTCGTAATGCTCGAGAGGACACTCTGGCTATTTTACGCAACGGTGGCGCTGATAAATGTGGTGGTGTAATACATTGCTTCACTGAAGATCAAGCTTTTGCTGATGCTGCAATGGAGTTAGGCTTTTATATCTCTATTTCCGGTATTGTCACCTTTAGACAGGCTACAGAGCTGAAAGAAATCGTTAAGAACTTGCCATTAGATAGGCTTCTAATTGAAACTGATTCTCCATATTTGGCGCCAGTACCACATCGTGGAAAACAGAATCAACCTGCATATGTTGTAGAAGTGGCAGCTTATATCGCTCAGCTTAAGGGCATTTCTATTGCTGAGGTTGGACGAAAAACGACCGAAAATTATCAAAAACTTTTTTTGCGATAGAAAGTTAATGATGAATAAAAAGGGAGCGAAAGCTCCCTTTTTTGCGTCTTTGATCACGAGAAATGATCAATATTTTAATGTTTACTGATTATGTTGAACCTGAGAGCCAAAAATACCTCATTTGTAATTTTGTTACTAAAAATAACATGACGATCTATTTTATTTACTTAGTAAAATAAAGAGGGTGTCCGTATTTTTTCTTTTAAAACAATAGCTTGTTTTATTGAAAAGCATTGCATTGCTAAATATTCCATGTGATCCAAGACTTGTTTTGAAACTAAATTTCGTAACTCACTAGTAAGTTAGTAACTGCTCAATATATATTTAGAGGCAGAAAATATAACGCAACAGATGGTTACATTTTCATAGGGTGCTAACATTTAGGCTACGGGGGTGTGCCGTTAGAACCCATATAATTATTTTTATCTTTATCAGGAGCATAAACATGTTTAAGAACCTTTTTGCTAGCCTGCAGAAAGTTGGTAAGTCACTGATGCTACCAGTATCAGTTTTACCAGTTGCGGGTATTTTGCTTGGTGTCGGTGCAGCAGACCTTTCTTTTATTCCAGAAATTGTTTCAAACCTAATGGAACAAGCTGGTGGTTCAGTTTTCGGTCAAATGGCACTGCTATTTGCAGTAGGTGTAGCACTTGGCTTCACTAATAACGACGGTGTTGCTGGTCTAGCAGCTATCGTTGGTTACGGTATTATGACTGCTACACTAGGCGTAATGGCTGGTGTTATGGGCGTTGAAAAAATCGATACTGGTGTACTAGGTGGTATTCTAATCGGTGGTGTTGCTGCGTGGGCATTCAACCGTTTCTTCCGTATTCAACTTCCTGAATACTTAGGTTTCTTCGCTGGTAAGCGTGCAGTGCCAATCATCACAGGTTTCTCTGCGATTGGTCTTGCTATCCTACTATCAGTAGTATGGCCACCAGTTGGCGGTGCTATTTCAGCATTCTCTGATTGGGCTGCTCACCAAAATCCACAAGTTGCATTTGGTATCTACGGTATCGTTGAACGTTCACTAATCCCATTCGGTCTTCACCACGTTTGGAACGTGCCTTTCTTCTTTGAAGCTGGTACTTGTATCAACGCTGCTGGCGAAACTCAAAATGGTGTTCTTACTTGTTACCTAGTTGCTGATGACGCAACTCGTGCTGCAGGCAACGGCTTCGGTCAGCTGGCAGGTGGTTACATGTTCAAGATGTTTGGTCTTCCAGCTGCTGCAATCGCAATTGCACACTCGGCTAAACCTGAAAACCGCGTTAAAGTAATGGGTATCATGGCATCTGCTGCGTTAACTTCATTCCTAACGGGTATTACTGAACCAATCGAGTTCTCTTTCCTATTCGTAGCTCCTGTTCTTTACGCAATCCACGCTCTACTTGCTGGTTCTGCGTACGTTCTAGCGAACACTTTAGGTTTTGTACACGGTACTTCTTTCTCACACGGTTTAATCGACTTCCTAGTTCTGTCTGGCAATGCGTCTAAGATGGGTCTAATGGTTGCTTGTGGTATTGGTTACGCTGCGCTTTACTACTTCGTATTCCGCACTGTTATCAAAGCGCTTGACCTTAAAACTCCAGGTCGTGAAGATGAAACAGAAGAAGCAAGCACTGCAACTGGTTCAGAGCTAGCTGGTGAGCTTGTAGCTGCGTTTGGTGGCAAAGCTAACATCACTGGTCTTGATGCTTGTATCACTCGTCTACGTGTTGCTGTAGCTGATACTGAAGCAGTAAACCAAGATAAACTGAAACAACTTGGTGCAGCTGGTGTCGTAGTAGTAGCTGGTGGTGTTCAAGCTATCTTCGGTACTAAGTCTGACAACCTTAAAACAGATATGGATGAGTGGATTCGTAATAACGGATAATCACTGATTCCAACGACAAAAGGAGGCCTAGCGCCTCCTTTTTTGTGTCTGGATTTAGGTTTAGATATTTTTCATTCCCATAAAGTAACCTCACACCCGTCTGACACCCTAATTCAAGTTCACCGTAAAATTTGTCCATATATTTCGTTATGGTGTCTCTATATGAAAAAGAATCTTTTACTTGGCTTGCCATTTATTGTTTTATCACCTTGGATTCATGCCAATGAGTCGCCGCAGCTTGCTGTGGGGATGGCTTTTGACCAACAACTGAGCGTTGTGGTTGAAGTTGATGATACTTACAGAGTTACTGCGGGTAACGATGGTATGGCTTTCGACTATATCTTGAAAAGAGGTGTGATAGACCCGGAAACCTCGATGAGTTGGTATGTTGGAGTCGGAGCTTGGAATGAATGGAATGATGAGTTTGGTGCGAGAGTTCCATTAGGAATGAATGTCAATTTCTATGATGGTTGGAACCTTTATGCGCAGGTTCATCCGGAGTTGAATTTATACAAAGGTCCGGAACTACAGCTAAGTGGTGCATTAGGTATTACTTACAAATTTTAAGCGTTAGCTTGTCGAGTGATAAGCCTGTTTCGAAAGCTTCTTTTAGAATTAAGAAGCGTATCGAATAGAGACATATTACTTACTATACGAGATACCTTTGTATTGAGATGTAAAAATGCCAGCATTTAAGCTGGCATTTTATTTAAGTGTAAATAGAAACCCTTTATCGGGAAACTTCCAGTGGTAGGTTAAGTCTTAATCTTGCTGCTTATCCATTGCTCGCTTGATACAGATAGCGGCGCCACCCCAAGTAATACCAAGACCAAGAACCATCATAATAATTGCGCTAGTTGTCATAATTAAGCTTCCTTATTTTAAGCTGTCTTGTTATTTGAAGTATTTTTGCTGCTTGCAAAATTGATGAGTACACCAACTGCAAATAGACCAGCAATCATTACCCAACCAAGAGTGAGATCGTAGCCACCGTAACCTTCAGTAAATAGAGCTTGAAGCTTAGTGGTTAGGATTACTGCTAGCATTACTGGCGTAATAAAACGAATACAGATATCAAACCAACCGCTAATAGCAAAATCAGAGACTTTGTTAACGTACTCACGTACGTCACCGATTTTATTCAGTAACCATGCCATTAGTAAGATTTCAATGAAACCGCCTACCATGATGCCCACATTGTTAGCAAAGTGATCAACAAGGTCGAGTAGTAACAAGCCGCCATTAGTCGCGAATGCCATTGAAACTACAACGCCTGAACCAATCACAATACTTGCTGCTTTTTTACGGCTCCAATTTAACTTATCCATGACTGCAGAAGTTACCGCTTCCATGATTGAAATATGAGAACTTAAACCTGCAACAACTAACGCGAAGAAGAACAGCGGACCTAGAATATAAGGCGCCGGAAGCAAGTTGATTGCGGCTGGTAGCGTAACAAATGCAAGGCCAACACCAGCAGAAACCACTTCTGTTAATGGTTTACCTTGTTCTTGAGCCATGTAGCCAAGAACAGAAAAAATCATAATACCGGCAAGGATTGAGAAACCACAGTTGATTAATACGGTCATGAACGCATTATTCGTAATGTCGGACTTTTCAGGTAAGTAGCTTGAGTAAGCCAGCATGATTGCAAAACCGATACTTAGAGTGAAGAAGATTTGACCATAAGCAGCAGCCCAAACTTTCACATCCCACAGCTTACTGAAATCGGGCTCGAACATGTAGTTCACGCCATCAAGTGCGCCTGGTAGGAAAACCATGCGACCAATCAGTAATACCACCATGATGAATAGAATTGGCATCATTACTTTAGAAGCACGCTCGATACCGGCTTTTACACCGCCAACAATCGCGGCATAAGTAATTGCCCACGCTAGAAGCATAGAACCAGCTATACCCCATTGGATGCTACCTAGGTCCGTTGGAGAGTTATCACCCAGTGCTAAATATTCACTGAAGAAGAAAGCATTAGTGTCTGTGCCCCAACTTTGGTTGAACGACATACCAAAGTAAGAAATAGCCCAGCCAATAACGGCAACGTAGTAAACCGCGATAACCGCAGCAACACCCACTTGGAACCAACCAAGCCATTCAAATTTTGAATTGATACGAGCTAAAGTCGCAGGTGCAGAACCGCGATACTTTTGACCCATGCTGAATTCTAAAATCATGAAAGGAATACCGGCAGTAAGCATGGCAAAAAGGTATGGAATAAAGAATGCACCGCCGCCATTCTCATATGCCATATAAGGGAAACGCCAAATATTACCTAATCCGATCGCAGATCCTACAGCAGCAAGTATAAACCCAGCTCGGGATCCCCATTGTTCTCGCTTCATTTGTTAACTCCTTATAACGTCCCTGAGATATGAAGCTTTTCATTACACAATGCTTTAATTTTTGAAGTGAATAGGTAAGTGACCAATTTTAGTTTGATTTTTTACTCTATCATCCGTGATTAAGCATTTTATTAGATTATAGTTTTATTTATGTAGTGAAAACTCAGAATATAACTCTATAAATATTGATGTGTGTTTGCACAAGCTGAAATATTCAGCTACGGCATTGAAGTGAGATTAACGACTAATATTAGTTAGATCAATAGAATGAAGATGTTGTTTAATTGTTCGCAAATGGTGTTAAATTTGTTGTAAGGGTGATGATGTGGAATGTGCCGATTGTTTGCCTTTAATAAAATAGAGGAATAATCTGCTTAGATTGATTTTATAAGATGAATGAGCTTTAGAATAAATTGGTGTGTATGACTGAAAAATAAACGAATGATAGTCAAAATCGCCAACATCTACCGGTGAGGCTGACGATTTTTCAGAATATACGACTTAATTGTGTGTTTATTTGAAGCGGGTGAACTAATCATTGTATTGGTGGCTACAGGTTGTAGTTCAAATACGTTTATTAGAAATTTTATGGTTAGACGTTTTTTATTAGAAATAGAAGGTTAGTCCTAGGCTTGCTTGAAATTGGTTCATCCAGTCTGTATCAAACTTAATAATGCAGGATTGACCTGTCGTGGGTAGGGTGCAGGCGCCTGAAGTATCATTATCAACGACGGTACCCAGCCATCTGAGTTGGCTGTTTAATGCGATATTGTCTCCAAGCTTGTATTCAAAGCCACCGAATACAGAAGTTGAGAACCCGTACTTGTCTTTTGCCCAATCAACATCAACATAAGAAACACCAAGTCCAAGCCCTAAATAAGACGACAATTTTTCATTAGCAGGATAATAAATACTACTTTGAAAATGTAGATACTGGATAGATGAATCAATGTTTAACGTTTCAAGCTGAGACTGTTGATTCGAATAAAATAGCCCGATACGTCCTTTATCTAACGGTGTTTCAATGGCAAAAGTAAAACTCTCTGAACCTTCCATGTCGTAAGAGTTACCGTCTTCATCTTCTACACCACCACCGCCAGTGTAACCAACTAAAGGGGTAATTATCACATTTGGGGCTGCATACAAATTTGAAACTGAAAAAAGAGCGAGTAGAGCAACTATATTTGCTTTGGTGTTCATTAGCTTATCCTTTTCTATACACCCCCCAATTGTGATGGTTACACCAATATTGTGCGACTTATTTGGACGATTCTTGAAGATACTTCACACAGCTGATACAACTTAATAGAACCAAATAAAACTTATAAAAAATACAGAGGTGTCTATGGACCAAAATCTGAAAAATGCTCTACAAATTGTTGTTTTCGCTTTAGCGATAATCATCACTTTCGGTTTTATCGCGATTGGCAGTTAGATTTTTACTAGGTAGACGAGATGGATTGATCTTCAATGGGGTTAGCGGTCCGCGTCTACCTAAATCAACCCCTTACTTATTATGAATAGAGCCCTGATAACTAACTCTGAATCAGCAATTGATTTAGATTATTACTCTAAATACATTATTGGGAAAACGGCACTGGTTGCCCAAGGTGGCGGGCAGAGAGGCATTTTTACCTCCGGTGTTTTAGATTCTTTCCTGTTATCTAACTTTGACCCTTTTGATGATTTTTTTGGCACTTCTGCTGGTGCGCTAAATCTTTGTGCATTTGTCTGTCGCGAGCAAGGGCTAGGTAAATCATTTATAACTGAACTTACAACCTCACCAGAATTCTTTAATCTCTTTTCTTATATCAGACACAATAAAGGTTTAGGTTTAGAGTGGGCGCTTGAACAAGTCTTCTCTTACCCCTATAAGCTGGATATCGATCTTGGTCGCCAAGTATTAGGAAGCCGGAATATATTTGCAGCTGTGACAGATGCTCAAAACCTGAGTGATCACTATTTTCCACTATTTGGCGATGAATGGTACAAAGCCATGCTGGCAACATGCGCAATCCCAAGGCTTCATAATGGAGAAGTTATCATTGGTGACCGCTCTTATGTCGATGGCGGTGTTTCTGCATGTATACCGGTTCAAGAAGCATGGCGCAGACAAGCTCGTTCTATTGTCGTGATTAGAACTGAACCTGTGCTTGAAGAAAATGAACCTACTGGTAATAATGAAATGGGTCCTCCCAAAGCGATATCTGTAGAGGAATTAGAATGGTTTAGAGAGTCGTTCAGCAGTGTGCAAGGTCATTGGCAGCAGCGTGTTGAACAATGGAAAACCGATTGGACTTCATTTTTTCAACAGCAGATATCACGTTCCAAAGAACAAAAAAAAGAACGGAATAATTTAGATTTATTAAATGGTGGACGCTGGCTATTTGGCGCTGACGATATCTACCGTTTAAGCCATTTAGTGGGTGATAAATTTGATTCCGGCTTAGCCGATATGTTGATGGTACATTATCAAACATATTCGTTGACTCAAGACTTCTTGAATAACCCGCCGGATGATACTTACATTGTTCAAATTGCTCCGAGTCAGCCTCTGAAATCCAGTTCGTTAATGAGCGATAAAGTGGACTTATTGCATGATTATCAGTTGGGGTTGGAAGCAGGGTATCGATTTATTGAGGCTTATTCATTAGTCAGTCACAAGAATTAGCCAATTGTGAATTACTTAGTTGTAAATGAGTGAGACCTAACCTTGAGTTTTAGCGTAGTGATATATGAATTTAAACATCAAGCACTTAGCTGGTAAGCACTTGATGTTTAGTTAAAGATAAACATTAAAGTATCATTAGGTGACGGGAAGGATTCTCATACAGTTTGTCGACCCAGCAACATCCATAATATCCCCCTGAGTAATAATGACGAGGTCACCAAACTTCAAGTGATTTTTGCTTTTTAGGTTCTTAAGTGTTGATAAAGCAATATCTAAGCTATCATCTTCATCGGTCTCAAAATAGATAGGAGTGACGCCTCTATACAACGCACAGCGGTTAAGTGTTTCTTCATTTCGAGATAAAGCATAAATGGGCATGTCAGCACTGAGCCGTGACATCATTAAGGCTGTTCTACCTGATTCAGTCAAAGTGACGACGCCTTTGATTCCTTCCATATGGTTTGCTGAATAGATAGTTGCCATAGAAACTGTTTCCTCAGCCGTGACAAACGTGCGATCAATTCGGTAGTTGGATTGATTAACCGAAGCCATCTTCTCTGCCCCGACACACACTTCAGCCATCGATTTCACGGTTTCAATTGGGTAATCACCCGCAGCGGTTTCACCTGATAGCATCACCGCATCGGTTCCATCTAATACTGCGTTTGCAACATCCATCACTTCTGCTCGTGTTGGCATGGGCGCGGACATCATAGATTCCATCATTTGTGTCGCAGTAATGACAGTTCGATTAAGCGCTCTAGCACGCCTTATAAGCTGCTTTTGAACCCCAACAAGTTCTGGGTCGCCAATTTCAACTCCAAGGTCCCCACGGGCGACCATGACAACATCTGAAGCCATAATGATGTCGTCCATACTCTCTTCAGTTGCAACTGTCTCTGCTCTTTCAACTTTAGCAACTAAATGCGCTTCAAGACCCGCTTCACGTGCAAGCTTGCGGGCATAAATCATATCTGCACCATTTCTTGGGAAAGATATTGCTAAAAAATCCACCTTGATCTGAGCTGCTGTGACGATATCTCTTTTGTCTTTTTCTGTCAGCGCTTCAGCAGAAAGCCCACCACCTTTTTTATTGATACCTTTATTGTTCGACAAGGGGCCGCCAATGGTAACTTTAGTGTGAACTTTACAGCCTTCGACTTCTGTGACTTGCAGCTGAACACGTCCATCATCCAGTAGTAAAACATCCCCGGAACAAACATCATTGGGAAGTTCTTTATAATCAAGTCCTACCGACTCATTTGTGCCTTCACCTAAGCCAAGGCTACTATCAAGTGTAAAGTTATCACCGATAGTTAACTGAACTTTGCCATCCTTAAAAGTCGACACTCGAATTTTTGGTCCTTGTAAGTCCCCTAAGATAGCGACTTGAGTTCCTAATTTTGCAGCTATGGCTCTTACTTTTTGAGCTCGAAGAATATGATCTTCACTGGTCCCGTGAGAAAAGTTCATACGAACAACGTTTGCACCTGCTTTGATTATTTCTTCAAGAACGTTGTCTTTATCTGTTGATGGACCAAGTGTTGTGACAATTTTTGTTTTTCGTAATTCAGCTGTCATTGGAGTCTCCTGTGTTCAACTAAATTAAGTATATGCATTAATGCCCATTTTATTTGGAGAGGCCATACAAATTAGAGAATTCGAAGGAAAATAATAAAGAAATACAGCTATCATTGGTATGTGTGTGGATATTTTACTTAAAAAAATAAGCCAGTATTTGTTAGAAAAAGTGTTAATTTTTATTGAACTATTTGACTAGATACACAAAGATTCGTGTATATACGTGATGCCTGTCACGGCGATATACCAAGTGACTTCACAATTACTTCGCAAAGTAAAAAAATTGCTTTGTTAATGATTTCTGGAGCATAAAATGTACATGGCTCAACCGGGCCATATTGATCATATCAAACAGGTCAATGCTGGTCGTGTATATAAACTAATAGACCTTAAAGGTCCCATTTCTCGTATCGATTTGTCCAAGCAAAGTCAGTTGGCTCCGGCGAGTATTACCAAAATTACTCGTGAACTCATTGAAGCGCATCTTATTCATGAAACTACAGTTCAAGAAGCGACAAGTCGAGGTCGCCCTGCAGTTGGTTTACAAACCAACAATGAGGGCTGGCAATTTTTATCGATGCGCCTTGGGCGAGGCTATTTGACGATCGCACTCCATGAATTAGGAGGCGATGTTTTAATTGATACCAAAATTGATATTCATGAAATTGATCAAGATGATGTATTGGCTCGCCTTCTTCATGAAATCGATGAATTTTTTCAAACCTATTCCGAGCAACTAGATCGAGTAACGAGTATTGCAATTACGTTACCGGGTTTAGTGAATTCTGAAGAGGGGATAGTGCTACAAATGCCTCACTATAATGTAGAGAACTTAGCACTAGGTCCTGAAATCTATAAAGAAACGGGTTTACCGGTTTTTATCGCGAATGACACAAGAGCGTGGGCATTGGCTGAGAAATTATTTGGTAACTCCCAAAACAATGAAAATTCCGTCCTTATCTCGATCCACCACGGTCTTGGCGCCGGGATTATTTTAGATGGGCGAGTATTGCAAGGTCGACACGGTAACATCGGCGAGCTAGGTCATATTCAAATCGATAAGAATGGCAAACAGTGCCATTGTGGAAACCGGGGCTGTTTAGAAACGGTTGCAAGCTCCAAAGCGATTCGAGAGCAAGTCACAGAACGAATTGCAAATGGCGAACAATCGAGCTTAAGTGAGCTAGAAACAATTTCTTTGGAAAATATTTGCGGAGCTGCTGCACAAGGTGATCCTCTTGCTGTTGAAGTTATAGAGCAACTTGGTCAATACTTAGGTTCTGCGATAGCGATGGTGATTAATCTGTTTAACCCTGAAAAAATCTTGATTGGTGGTGCAATTAACCAAGCTAAAGAGGTTTTGTTTCCTGTCATTCAAAAGTGTATTGAAGAGCAGTCTTTACCTGTTTACCAGCAAGACCTTGAGTTAGTAGAGTCTCGTTTTTATAAGCAAGCGACAATGCCAGGTGCTGCTTTGGTTAAACAAGCACTTTTCGATGGTCAATTGCTAATGAAAGTGATTGAAGGTTAACGGGTATTAGTCAAATCTAACTATTGTTTAGCGTGCCGAGTTCTTGTGATTTGCTTTAACATTTTTAGAGTTTATCTTTAGAAACGTTTTTATTGATATCTAAGCTTATTGACTTGGGCTATGGTAACTATAGATATAATTATAGTTATAGTGATTACTAGGGTGTTGTATGTCTGGAGTTTTAAACTCAGTTGACCAAAGAACTAAGCTCGTTGGTGAAAACCGACTTGAGCTGCTTTTGTTTAGTTTAAATAGTCGTCAACTTTTCGCGATTAACGTATTTAAAGTTAAAGAAGTTTTAAAAGTCCCACCTTTAACTCGATTACCAGGGGCTCATCATCACATAACAGGTGTGGCTTCACTACGCGGTGAATCTGTGCCTGTTATCGATCTTCGAAGTGCAATTGGCTTTCCTCCCTCAAGAGATGACTCACAAGAACAAAATCTTATCATCACGGAATATAACCGAAGTGTGCAAGGTTTCCTTGTGGGGCAAGTCCGTAATATTGTTAATACGGCATGGACTGAAATCCAGCCACCTCCAAGAACATCAGGACGTAACAATTATCTGACAGCGATTACTCATATCGAAGAAGATAAATTGACGAAAATTGTTGAAATTATTGATGTTGAAAAAGTATTAGCGGAGATTATTGAATACGATGTATCGATCTCTGAAGGTATTTTAGATTCGCAGTTAGCCAATGAAATGATTGGCCGAAATGTACTGATTGTTGATGATTCTTCCACAGCAAGAAATCAAGTGAAAGGCACTTTGTCTCAACTTGGACTCAATATTATTGAGTGCCGAGATGGCTTAGAAGCGTTGAACTTACTTAAATCTTGGTGTGATGCCGGTAAGAATATAAATGAAGAGCTGCTGTTGATGATTACCGATGCAGAAATGCCGGAAATGGATGGCTATAAGCTGACACATGAAGTGCGCAGTGATCCTCGCATGCATGATCTTTTCATTACTTTAAACACGTCTTTAAGCGGCAGTTTTAATGAAGCTATGGTTGAAAAAGTAGGGTGTGACCGCTTCATATCTAAGTTCCAGCCAGATTTGTTGGTTCAAGTAGCTCAAGATAGACTACGCCAGATTTTATAATTGGAATGGTGTTCTATATAGATTTGATGACGATTTGATAAATAGTTGTTATATTAACCATACATATTTTACATAGTGAAATATGTAAAACTATCTAACGTAACTTTTCATCAAAATTTTAGGGTAGTTCCTACAATGATATGGTTAACATCTAAAGTCGTAATGACTTTAAGTATTTTACTGTATAAGGAAATTAAGAAAAGACGTACGGAAGCTGAAGTTAAGGGTTAACTTAACGAATTGATTTAAAAGGGAGGCTTGCCTCCCTTTTTCTTTATCTGGATAAAATAGAAATTGCTTAATTTATAGATCTTACAACGACTATTTTGAATTTTCCTACGGAATAAGCGTTAAAAGTATTGAAAGTTACTTCGGTTGCGCATCAATACATTGACCATTCACATCTGTTGTTTCTGGGCTCATCAAATGTAAATAAAGCGGCATAATATCAATCGGAGCTTTCAGCTGGTTTGCATCTTCACCTGGGTAAGCTTTCGCTCGCATCCGAGTTTGTGTTGCCCCAGGGTTAATGGCATTAACTCGAATTGGCGTCTCTTCTAACTCATCAGCTAGAATTTGCATCATTCCTTCCGTCGCAAATTTAGATATTGCATAAGTTCCCCAAAAAGTACGTCCAGAATGTCCAACTGTTGAAGAGGTAAATATAATTCTGCCGGCTTCAGACTTTTTGATGATAGGAAGTAATGCTTGAGTCATTAAAAACTCGGCTTTAACGTTTATTTGCATGACATCATCAAAAGTATCTTCATCAATCTGATCAAAGGGACTTAATGTGCCTAATACGCCTGCGTTATGTAGTAAGCCATCTAAACGACCAAATTGACCTTCAATCGTTTCTGCCATATCAATATAGTTTTGCTTTGTTGCCCCTTTTAGATCAAGAGGAATAATAGCTGGCTGAGGGTAGCCTGCAGACTCAATTTCATCGTAAATGAATTCAAGGTTTTTAACATTACGACCAAGTAAGATGACCGTTGCTCCATGCTGAGCAAAACTAAGAGCAGCTTGGCGACCAATACCAGCTCCTGCTCCTGTAACTAAAATTACTTTATCTTTGAGGGCATCTTTAGAGATTGGGAAATCCACTGTGCGCATCCTTCTTTTAATTATGTAAGTCATTCCATTGATGTTTTATCA
This sequence comes from Vibrio gallaecicus, assembly GCF_024347495.1. Lineage (NCBI taxonomy): Bacteria > Pseudomonadati > Pseudomonadota > Gammaproteobacteria > Vibrionales > Vibrionaceae > Vibrio > Vibrio gallaecicus. Next base: position 1,090,433 of record NZ_AP025490.1, read on the forward strand.
CACAGATAACTGCAGGAATGAGTAGAAATTCTTGGTAATCGTGACAAGATCGTTACAATACACTAATTCATACATTAGGGGATATGACATTGGAATTTTTGTTGGACTACGGCTTGTTTTTAGCCAAGATTGCGACAGTCGTAATTGCCATTATTGCTATTTTAGTTATTGCTAAGTCAGTAGGTGGAAAATCAAGTGCGATAAAAGGTGAATTGGAAATCACTAACCTTTCTGAGCACCATAAACAAACGATTGAGCAGTTAGAGCATCATTTACATGATGAAGCTTTTATTAAAGCTCGCGATAAAGCTGAAAAGAAAACAGAAAAAGAAAAAAATAAATCTCGTGATAAAGAAATCAAAAAAGCCGCCAAAGAGGGTGAATTAGATAGTAAACGTGAATCTCACCTGTTTGTTCTAGACTTCAATGGCAGTATCGACGCAAAAGAAGTGGCTTCCCTACGTGAAGAGGTGACAGCGGTTATAGCTGTTGCACGTGAAGGTGATGAAGTTTTACTTAAACTTGAGTCTGGAGGTGGCATGGTACATGGTTATGGCTTAGCTTCTTCTCAACTAGATCGCATCAAAGCAGCAGGTCTGCCTCTGACTATATCTGTAGATAAAGTCGCCGCAAGTGGCGGCTACATGATGGCTTGCATTGCAGACAAAATTGTTTCTGCACCGTTTGCTATTGTGGGCTCAATTGGCGTGATTGCTCAATTGCCTAATTTTAATAAGCTTCTTAAAAAGCATGATATTGAATTTGAGCAGCTTACCGCGGGCGAATACAAACGCACATTGACTATGTTTGGTGAGAACAGCGATAAAGCACGCGAAAAGTTTAAAGAAGAATTAGAAGAAACACATGATCTATTCAAGAACTTCATCCGAGACCATCGTCCAGCTCTAGACTTGGAAAAAGTTGCGACAGGCGAGCATTGGTTTGGTACTCAAGCTTATGAATTAGGTCTTGTTGACGAACTTCGTACATCAGATGATTTGGTCGTTGAGGCTTGTAAAGATAAGACTGTTTTAGCTATTCATTATGTGCAGAAGAAAAAACTATCTGACAAGTTGGCGGGTGTTGCGGGTAAATCGGCAGATAACGTATTAATGAAGTTAATTGAACGCGGGCAAAAGCCAATTGTTTAACTGATTTCATCAGTTTCACGTTTTTTTGAGTCTATAAATATCAAGTTACCGACGTAATAATAAAATAAAGCGCATAGGCTCAAATCTATGCGCTTTATTATTCGTAATTACATTTATTAAACTGAAGCAAACTAGGTGATTAAATTTTTCCACCATAATCGTTTCGCTTTGGACATGCCGCGAGTATCTCTCTGTGCCCGGTATCTTTAAGCTCTTCTAAGATGACGTCAAAGCCCCACAAGCGATATAAGTGTTTTAATACCTCATCATAACCTTTATCTAAGGGAATGCGGTCATGAGGTACATACTGCAGTGTCATGGAGCGATCGCCGCGTATATCAACATTAAAAACTTGTATATTTGGCTCTAAATTACTGAGATTATATTGAGCGGCCAGTTTTTCCCGAATTAACCTGTAACCTGATTCATCGTGTATAGCACTAACTTCAATATGATTCTTTCTGTCGTCATCGAGAATTGAGAACAGTTTGAAATCGCGCATTAACTTGGGTGATAGATACTGACTTATAAAACTCTCATCTTTGAAGTTGTGCATAGCAAAGTGTAAAGAGTCCAACCAATCACTTCCTGCCAGTTCAGGGAACCATTCCTTATCTTCGTCTGTTGGCTCTTCACATATCCTACGAATATCCCGAAACATGGCGAAGCCAAGCGCATAGGGGTTAATACCACTAAAATATGGACTGTTGTATGCTGGTTGAGCGACAACACTAGTATGGCTATGTAAAAACTCAAGAATGAACTTATCGCTGACTAAACCTTCATCGTACAAATGATTCAAAATGGTGTAATGCCAATAGGTCGCCCATCCTTCATTCATCACTTGCGTCTGCTTTTGAGGGTAATAGTACTGGCTTATTTTACGTACAATACGCACGCATTCTCGTTGCCAAGGTTCAAGTAAAGGGGCGTGCTTTTCTATGAAATAAAGAATATTTTCTTGTGGCTCGGAAGGAAAACGAATTTTTAGGTCTTCTTCCTTCTCTTTTGCCTTTGGAACCGTTCGCCATAATTCATTTACTTGCGATTGAAGGTAAGCTTCCCTTTCTTCTTGTCTTGCCGTTTCTTCTGCGATAGATATTTTTTCTGGTCGCTTGTAGCGATCTACTCCGTAGTTCATTAAAGCGTGACAAGAATCGAGCAGTTTCTCTACTTCAGAAACACCATATTTCTCCTCACAGCTTGCAATGTATTTCTTAGCAAACAACAAATAATCAATAATCGAGCTAGCATCTGTCCAGGTTTGAAATAGGTAATTACCTTTAAAGAATGAGTTATGCCCGTAACAAGCGTGTGCCATTACAAGAGCCTGCATCGTGACTGTATTTTCTTCCATTAAGTAAGCTATACACGGGTCAGAATTAATGACGATCTCGTAGGCAAGCCCCATCTGACCGTGTTTGTAATTTTGTTCTGTTTGGATGAATTTTTTGCCAAAGGACCAATGATTATAGTTAATAGGCATGCCTATACTTGAATAGGCATCCATCATTTGTTCTGAAGTGATTACTTCTATTTGATTAGGATAAGTATCTAAGCGGTAATGCTCTGCAACACGTTTAATTTCTACGTGGTACTGCTCTAGTAGGTTAAAGGTCCAGTCTGGTCCATCAGGCAGAAGCTTGCTTGTATCACGCGCTTTAGGCGTTGCTTGTGCGTTTGTTTTGCCTTTTTCGGCAACGTCTGGTTTCGTTGTCATGGCAAATCTCCTTACGCTGTCTCTTTCTTAAAGAGTTCCCTAAATACAGGGAAGATGTCATCGACCGTTTTGATATTCTTCATAGCAAAATTGGGAAAACTGGTTTCCAGCTTTTCGTATTCATGCCATAAAGTTTGGTGAGAACGGCGTGTAATTTCTATATAAGAATAATACTGGCAGTTTGGGAGGAGCTTATTCACCAGTAACTCTTTACATCTTGGTGAGTCATCTGCCCAATTGTCCCCATCAGAGGCTTGCGCCGCATAAATGTTCCACTCTCCGACTGGGTAGCGGTCAGCAATGATTTCGTTCATTAATTTCAATGCACTTGAAACAATTGTGCCACCTGTCTCTTGTGAGTAGAAAAATTCATGCTCATCTACTTCTTTGGCTTGAGTGTGATGACGAATGAATACCACATCTACATTTTCGTAAGTTCGATTTAAGAATAGGTACAGCAACACGTAAAAGCGTTTCGCGATATCTTTGGTTGCTTGATCCATCGAGCCAGATACATCCATTAAACAAAACATCACGGCTTGGCTTGAAGGAATTGGGCGTTTCTCATAGTTTTTATAGCGTAAATCAAACGTATCAATAAAAGGTACACTCTCAATTTTCTTTTTCAGAGCCGCTATTTCGTCTTTAATACGTGTTTCTTCAAATGGTTGAGCTGGTTCTTTCATCTGTACTTGGTCAAGCATATCTACCAGCTCATTGAGTTGACGCCTTTTACCAGCAGTCATAGCGGTACGACGTGCTAGTGACTGTTGTAATGAACGAACAATAGCAATATTTGAAGGAATCCCTGCAGTTTGATAACCAGAACGATGTATTTTCCATTCAGTGATCTTATTGAGTTGGTTTTTCTCAAGGTTTGGCAGTTCCAGATCTTCAAATAAAATATCTAAGTATTCATCTTTAGAAATTTGAAAGGTGAATTCATCTTGTCCTTCACCATCTTGGCTAGCATCACCTTGACCTGAGCCTCCACCTTGTCCGCCTCCTTTAGGGCGATCAATTTTATCGCCCGTAATGAACTGGTCATTGCCAGGGTGTACACGTTCTCTCATGCCACCTTGACCTTGGTGGAATGTTGGTTCCTTTATGTCTTTATGCGGAATCGTAACGTCTTCACCTGATTCAGTATTTGTGATTGAACGTCGGTTCACTGCATCGGCAACCGATTCCTTGATTTGCTCTTTATGACGTCTTAAGAAACGCTGCCTATTTACAGCGCTCTTATTTTTGCCATTGAGTCTCCGATCGATAAATTGAGCCATAGATCCCCCTCTAAGTATTGTCGTTGTGATCCTACTTTTTACGAGGATTTACGAACTCTTAGGTACCACTCAGAAAGCAGCCTAACTTGCTTCTCGGTGTAACCTTTTTCCATCATGCGAGCAACAAAGTCGTCGTGCTTCTTCTGATCTTCAGAGGATGTTTTCGCATTAAAGGAAATGACTGGCAGCAGTTCTTCTGTATTTGAGAACATTTTTTTCTCAATGACTGTGCGTAGTTTTTCGTAACTTGTCCAAACCGGATTAAGCCCATTGTTATTCGCTTTAGCTCGAAGAACAAAGTTAACGATTTCATTACGGAAGTCTTTAGGGTTGCTAATGCCTGCAGTTTTCTCAATTTTCTCAAGTTCACCATTAAGTGAAGCGCGATCAAACAGCTGACCTGTTTCCGGATCACGGTATTCTTGGTCTTGAATCCAAAAATCAGCGTAGGTGACATAGCGGTCAAAAATATTTTGCCCGTATTCAGAATAAGACTCTAAGTAAGCGGTTTGAATTTCTTTACCAATAAACTCTACGTAGCGAGGCACTAAGTAGCCTTTAAGGTATTCCAAGTACTTCTCTGCTTGCTCTTGCGGGAATTGCTCACGTTCAATTTGCTGCTCAACGACGTAGAAAAGGTGAACAGGGTTAGCCGCTACTTCGGTTTGATCGAAGTTGAATACCCGAGATAGGATTTTAAAAGCGAAACGAGTAGATAGACCAGACATGCCCTCATCGACACCAGCATAGTCACGATACTCTTGATAGCTTTTGGCTTTTGGATCGGTATCTTTCAGTGTTTCACCGTCATAAACCCGCATTTTGGAGAACAATGATGAATTTTCCGGTTCTTTTAGACGAGAAAGAATACTGAACTGAGAAAGTAGCTCTAGGGTACTTGGCGAACATGGCGCTTTAGACAGTTCACTGTGTTCCAGTAGCTTCTGGTAGATTTTGACTTCTTCAGACACTCGTAAGCAATAAGGTACTTTCACAATATAAACACGATCAAGGAATGCCTCATTGTTCTTGTTATTTCGGAAGGTCTGCCATTCAGATTCATTGGAGTGAGCTAGGATCATGCCATCAAACGGTAAGGCTGACAGCCCCTCTGTACCGTTGAAGTTCCCTTCTTGAGTTGCGGTCAATAATGGGTGTAAGACTTTTATCGGAGCCTTAAACATTTCGACAAACTCCATTAGCCCTTGGTTAGCTTTACATAAAGCACCAGAGTAGCTGTAGGCATCTGGATCATCTTGCGAGAAGTGTTCAAGCTGGCGAATATCAACTTTCCCCACAAGTGAGGAGATATCTTGATTGTTTTCGTCACCAGGTTCTGTTTTTGCAATCGCCAATTGATCCAAAATTGAAGGACGAACTTTAATTACTTTGAATTTAGATATATCACCACCAAACTCATGCAAGCGTTTTGCTGCCCACGGTGACATGATTGATCGTACATAACGCTTTTCAATACCATACTCTTTTTTCAATAAATCCCCATCTTCACTCACGTCGAATAAGCAGAAAGGGTGGTCATTGACAGGGCTACGCTCTCCATTAGCAGAAAGTACATAAATAGGCATTTTTTGCATTAATGCTTTGAGTTTCTCCGCTAAAGATGATTTACCGCCCCCAACGGGACCAAGTAGATATAGAATTTGTTTGCGTTCTTCTAAACCTTGGGCTGCATGTTTTAGGTAAGAAACGATTTGTTCTATGGCGTCTTCCATACCATAGAAATCTTCAAACTCTTTATACCGAGAAATCACGCGGTTAGAAAAAATTCTACTGAGCCAAGGGTCTTGGGCTGTATCAATAATTTCAGGCTCGCCAATAGCAAGTAGTAGACGTTCGGCAGCATTTGCGTAAGCGCTTTTATCATCTTTACAGAGAGCAAGAAAATCTTGCAGAGACAGCTCTTCTTCTTTTGCAGCCTCATAACGAGATTGATAATGGTCAAAAATACTCATAGTCACATTCCCCTTGTTAACCAGTCATACTGACGAGCGATTGAAAATAGATTCCCCTTACATTTTAAGACTAGACCTGACTACACAATTTTGCTTAGCAATTATGTATTTATTTACATTTAGATATGCAAATTGAAGGACGCAACGCAGATGTGGTGTGTTCGCTGCTGGCTTTAAAAAAGTGAATTATTGATTGTGATAATGCTTGAGGTTGAATGAATAGTCGTTCAAGGTGTGTTTTTATATGTTTTGATAAATATTTATGGCTTCATTGTCTTTTGGTATGAGGTTCCATATAATAAACACGGACGATTTATGCTCATACAGCCCAAAGATATAGGAACTCAAAGTGAAAAATAGTTGGTTAAAAATGTGCTGTATTAGTGCAGCAATATTGGTGACAACAGCAGCTCAAGCGAAGATCTCTCAATGGTCGTTAGGTGCTGCAGCATCGTATTCTCCTGCGGTTTATATTGATACTCCATCAAACCAAACGGTTATTCCGCTAGTCGGTTATGAAGGTGAGCACTTTTTCATGCGTGGGTTTAGCGCTGGATACAGGCTCTTACCTGCTGGTAGCCCACAAAATATTGTTTTCAGAGCTTTTTATGACCCGAGAACCTTAAAGCCGAGTGATTCGGATAATACTGATATTCGTTTACTTGATGAACGAAAAGCATCGATTATGGGAGGTGTGAGCTATCAATTAATCACGCTGGTGGGTATGTTTGAAGCAACGGCTGGGTCTGATCTTGGTGCTAAGCATAACGGTCTTTACGCTGAAGCTGCTTGGCGTTTACCTATTCGTCGTAAAGGGTGGGCTATTACTCCTGCTATAGGTTATGCATATAATAGTGAACGTTTGAATAACCATTTATATGGTGTGAGCAGTTCAGAAGCGCAGCGAATAGCAAATGATGGTAATGGTACGATTAGCTCATTTGATGCTGACTGGGACGGTCAATACTTCATTGGACTAAGTGCTTATGCCCATGTTACGCCAAATATTCGTGTAACTGGTGGTATCCGTTACACAAACCTTGAAGGCGATATTGAGAAGAGTCCTATCATTGAAAGTGGTGTAAACACTACCGCAAATGTCGGCGTAGCTTACGTCTTCTAAGAGTTACTGAATAGATATTAAAAGGGGTGGATACACATGTATCCACCCCTTTTTTTTGCTATTAACTTTTCTTTGAATTCATTTGCTAAACATAAATCCTAATCTAAATTATATGGATTTAAGTTAGGTTAATTCAGTTAAGCTAATATCTAGTTAAGCACTAAATATTTGGCTTAGCTCTGTTGAGCATAAGTGGTATTGGCGAGGGCAATTGCGCCATGTAGTTAGCATTCGACGATATTTCTCAAGCATTGGCATCTGGCTGTTGAAGTGGTGATCAGCTTTATCGAATTGAGGGTATAGACCTTCGGAATCAATAAGGAAACGCACGTAATTAACCGATTGTGCTTCGGAAGCAATATCAAACCCTAAAAATTGCAGGCGACGTTGATCAACATCTTTGCGCTCTGCATCAGAAAGCATTTTGTTTGACTCTTGCATCGCGTGATACATTTCCATGATGTCGATAGTTTCACGACATTCGCTCTCTGTTAAACAACCAAATTCCTTGTTGAGTTCTCTCATTTGAAGTTCGTAACCACGTTCTACAATTGTTTGCAGACGTTGGTACTTCGTAGAATTCTCAGGGTCCATTTGAGACATAAGCTTGTATTGATTTGATAGAATTAGACGCTGAGCATTGGTCATTTCCATAAGGGAAACCTCACTTAAAACTAAATGTAATATTATTTTGTTGAAGTAAGATTAACAGTAATCATACGTACCGAAACATGATCTCAACACAGATTTAATACGATTTTTTGAAACTATAAACAAAACTTGTAAGTAAAAATAAAGAGACGAGTTGCGAGGAAATTAAAAGTGAACGGTTTACTCTTAGCTGGGTGAATTGATGGGTGAAACCTTATATAGATTGGTAGCAGAGAATGATAAATAGTAGGCAATAAAAAAGCGCCTAGCTAAAGTTGAGGCGCTTTATAGTAACTTCAAATCGTTATCAGTACTTAACGTTCGGGTGGTATTGCTTTAATACTGCAACAATTTCGTCCATGAGTTCTTTGCTTGGTGGATTGACACCATCAAGTGGGTATTCGTTACCCATAGCTTCCCATTTGTGAGCGCCCAGTTTGTGATAAGGCAATAGTTCAACCTTTTCGATGTTGTCCATATCCTTGATGAACTCACCAAGTAAGTGAGCATCTTCAGGTTTGTCTGTGTAACCAGGAACCACAACATAACGAATCCAGGTTTTCTTTCCTATCTTATGTAAGTAGCGAGCAAAATCTAAAGTTCGTTTATTGGAAACACCAATAAAATCATGGTGAATTTCATCACGCATGTGTTTTAAATCTAGCATGACCAAATCAGTGGCTTCCAGTACTTCATCAACAACATCTGTATGCTTACGAATATAGCCATTAGTATCAAGACAAGTGTGAATGCCTTCAGCTTGCGCGGCTTGGAAAAAATCACGAACGAATTCAGGTTGCAGCATTGCTTCTCCGCCTGAACAGGTAATGCCACCGCCAGAAGCTTTCATAAAATGACGGTATGATTTAGCCTCGTTGATGATTTCTTCGACCGTTATTTCTTTTCCACCGTGAGTATCCCATGTATCGCGATTATGGCAGTACATACAACGCATTAAGCACCCTTGAAGAAACACAATAAAGCGGATTCCAGGGCCATCGACAGTACCACAAGATTCGAAAGAGTGAATGCGACCAATTGTAGACATGAGCTATTCTCGTATAGGAATTTATGCGGTTATTTTATTACAAAACCGGTACATAAAATAGGGTCAAATCGGTCGATGTTCCTAAAAATAAAGGCAATAAACCTCTTGGTTCATTGCCTTTATTTATAAATCATTTATAGCTTTAACATCGCGTAAACACGATTAAAAGAAGGTGAAGAAAGTTATTCCACCTGTTGTGTAAATTTTCTCTTTTGCTTCTTCATAATCTGGTGTTTTTACTGTGAGAGCAAAGGCTGCTCCAACGTATTGATTATACCAAGCAACACCTGCAACCGCTGTTGCTTGTACATGTTCTAAAGTCACATCATAAATAGCAGGATTTTGCCCGTTCTCATGGGCATATTTATCGACACCAGAGCGATCACCTTCAATTGTTAGGTCGTTGAATCGGTAACGCCCCTCAAGTCCAGCGTAAGTGAACCAACCATTATTGGATGCGCCAATCATGCCCGGTCTAAATGGGTTTTCAGTTGTTATCGTGGCGGCACCAAAATTGCCACCTAGGTCAGTTCCCCAGCGCATCATAAAGCCAGTGGACACATCACTGCGGAAGTTACCAACATTAACTTCGATGATGTTAGAAACTTCCCAATCAGTATTCGCAACCGCTGGAGAACGTAGCAGATTAAGATGAGTTAAGTAGCCAATGCTTCCAGCGTATTCGTCATCGACTTGATATTCCCACCCCAGAGGGTCGTCTGACTTGGTAATGGAGTGCACCAATTTCTGAGCATCTTCAGAAAGTGCACGTTCGCCAGTAGTACCAAGAGTGATATTGAAACGCTGGGCTTGCTGTGGGTGTAAGCTAATGTAGTTGATCTCAGTATGTAGATAGCCTGCATATGGGCGATCATTTGCTGAAGGAGTTTCAACTTCAATATCTGAAGGGGTATACATCTTATGACCAAGAGTGACTTCCCATTTGTCTAAAGAAGCAGCTCCCCACAAAGATAGACTTAGTGGCTTGGTCCATTCATTAGGGGTAATTCCCGCAGACGTATAAGAGAAGAAAAGACCGTTGGTGTAGTCTTGATCGACACCAAAAATACCATCGTTATCTAAAGCGAAGGTTAACGTTGAGCGTTCTGATGCGATTGATGAGAATGACAGAAGAATCAATGGTAAACAGCGAAGGTATTTCATGCAGTAACTTACTTTCTAATTATGAACCAAGATAGTACCGTAATTCGAATTTTGATGTGAAATAAAAGTGGATAGAACAGTGTTTTTTTACTCAAACTGATATTTCAAATAGCACAGACAAAGAGACTAATATTCTTCAAACATAAAAAAGCCCCGCACATTGGCAGGGCTAATATTAGTTTTACTGTCTAATTAGCATGAAGCTTATAGAGACTCAGTAAATGTACGTGCGATTACGTCAGCTTGTTGCTCTGTAGTCAGAGAGTTAAAGCGAACAGCGTAACCAGAAACACGAATTGTTAGCTGAGGGTATTTCTCTGGGTGCTTAACTGCGTCTTCTAGAGTACCGCGGTTAAGAACGTTCACGTTAAGGTGTTGACCACCTTCAATACCAGCTTCGTGGTGGAAGTAACCATCCATTAGACCTGCAAGGTTAGCACGTTGGCTATCTTCTTCTTTACCTAGTGCATTTGGCACGATAGAGAAAGTGTAAGAGATACCATCTTGTGCATCAGCAAACGGTAGTTTACCAACAGACGTTAGTGACGCTACAGCACCTTTCTCATCACGACCGTGCATTGGGTTAGCACCAGGAGCGAAAGGAGCACCAGCACGACGACCGTCTGGAGTGTTACCCGTTTTCTTACCGTATACAACGTTAGATGTAATAGTAAGAACTGACTGTGTAGGAATAGAATTACGGTAAGTCTTAAGCTTACGGATCTTGTTCATGAACGTAGAAACAAGTTCACAAGCAATATCATCTACACGAGAGTCATTGTTACCGTATTTAGGGTAATCGCCTTCGATTTCGAAGTCAGTTGCAATGCCATCTTCGTCACGAACTGGTTTAACAGTTGCGTATTTGATTGCAGATAGTGAATCAGCAGCAACAGACAGACCTGCAATACCACAAGCCATAGTACGGCGAACATCACGGTCATGAAGAGCCATTAGAGATGCTTCGTAGCTGTACTTATCGTGCATGAAGTGGATGCTGTTTAGCGCAGTTACGTACTGCTTAGCTAGCCAATCCATGAATGTGTCTAGGCGACCCATTACGTCATCGTAGTTAAGAACTTCATCTGTAATTGCGTCAGACTTAGGACCAACTTGCATTTTCAGTTTTTCATCAACGCCGCCGTTGATTGCGTAAAGCATTGTTTTCGCAAGGTTAGCACGAGCACCGAAGAACTGCATTTGCTTACCAACGATCATTGGCGATACACAACAAGCGATAGCGTAATCATCAGACTCAAGGTCAGGACGCATTAGGTCATCATTTTCGTACTGGATAGAAGAAGTATCAATAGATACCTTCGCACAGAAACGTTTGAAGCCGTCAGGTAATTGCTCAGACCAAAGAACAGTGATGTTCGGCTCTGGAGAAGGACCCATAGTGTATAGAGAGTTAAGGAAACGGAAGTTCGAACGCGTTACTAGCGTACGACCATCAATACCCATACCACCCATAGACTCTGTTGCCCAGATTGGGTCGCCAGAGAATAGCTCATCGTACTCAGGAGTACGTAGGAAACGAACCATACGCAGCTTCATTACGAAGTGGTCGATCATTTCTTGTGCTTGAACTTCAGTGATGATGCCAGCAGCAATATCACGCTCTAGGTAGATATCTAGGAAAGTCGAAGTACGACCAAGAGACATTGCAGCACCGTTTTGAGACTTAACAGCAGCTAGGTAACCGAAGTAAGTCCACTGGATAGCTTCTTGAGCATTTTGAGCTGGCTCAGAAATGTCGAAGCCGTAAGTTGCTGCCATTTGCTTGATTTGACCTAGAGCACGATGTTGCTCAGAGATCTCTTCACGAAGCTGCATAGTTGCAGAAAGGTCTTCACCGTTTTCGAAACGCTCTTGAAGAGAAGCAAACTGTGCTTGCTTGTCTTTCATTAGGAAATCAATACCGTAAAGTGCTACGCGACGGTAATCACCAATGATACGACCACGGCCGTAAGCATCAGGAAGACCTGTTAGAACACCAGATTTACGACATTTTAGGATGTCAGGTGTGTAGATATCGAAAACACCAGCATTGTGTGTTTTGCGGTATTCTGAGTAGATTTTTGAAACCATAGGGTCAAGAGTTTCACCGTATGCTTTACAAGAACCTTCAACCATACGCACACCACCGTTAGGGATGATTGCACGTTTTAGTGGTTTTTCAGTTTGTAGACCAACGATAGTCTCAAGATCTTTTTGGATGTAGCCTGCATCATGAGAAGTGATGGTAGAGATAACAGATGTATCGAAATCTACAGGTGCTTTAGTTGCGTTTTCCTGTTTGATACCTTCCATTACCGAAGCCCAAAGCGTATTAGTCGCTTCAGTACCCTCAGAAACTAGGAAAGACTCGTCGCCTTCATATGGCGTGTAGTTCTTTTGAATGAAATCACGAACGTTTACTTCGCTTTGCCACTCACCTGCAGCAAAATCTTCCCAAGCTTTAGCAAATTGCTCTGCCATGACATACCTACCTTTTTAGTAGAAAAAACAAGTACTTTAACACTGTTGAGCCAGTGCCCCGTATGGGTAGTACACTCTTATTAATAACAATATGTATTATCACATTTATTTCATATGATTATATATATTGTCATTATTACTTTAAATGGTGTCTCATTTCTATGTATTCAAGAATACGCTAAAATTTTTTTGCAAAACTTAAACTAAATCAATAAATGCTAACAAAAGTTGAAAATTAACTAAAAAAGTTGGGTGGTAGGCTATACCACCCAAACTATTTTTTAATCTGCATAGCAAATATTGCTTATATTACGTATCCGCCATGCATTTAGACCAAATTATAGCCAAGCCTTTAGACCATATTGACTTTCAAGCATACCAACTGCAAGCATAGCGACTAAACAGATAACGAGTACACCAACTGGGATAACAATCTTATCTACAAATGATAGGCGCTTCGCACGCTCTTTATCACCAATTAGACCGTTGTTATCAAGAAGCATCGTCAGTGCCCATGCTAATACTGGGTTAACAACTGCAGAACCGAAGATACAGATACCAGCAGCTTGAGAGTCTTTCGAGTCTTTAACCATTTGCATACCAGCTTCAAGAAGAGGTAGTGATACACCAACAAGTAGCGCAACACGCATCACTGGTGGCCATACTGCAACATCCATAGGGAAGCCAAGAATCGCAACAATGATACATAGAGAACCAAGTAAGATTGCGCCACCAGGGATTGGACGTTTCGCGATTGCCGCTGGGATCATGTAAGTACCCCAAGAAGAAGTGATGTTACCGCCACCGACTGCTGTACCAACCATTTGGCGAACAGAACACATAGTCATTGTGTCATCTACGTCCATCAGTACTTTTTCAGATCTTTTCGGGTAATTCAGCTCTTGGAAGATACGGTGACCTAGGAAGTCAGGTGACCACATAGCAACAGCAAGAATTGCAAACGGTAGAGAAGCAATGAAGTGCTCTACGTTTGGTAGACCAAGCATCCAACCTTCAGAAGTAGAACCCCACCAGTAAACTGGGTTTAGGTTAGGAATACCCATTTCAGTTTCGAACACGATATCGAAACCAGCACCTAGTACAAGTGCAATAGCAAGGCCTGTGAACGCACAAACTGGGATAGCTAACCAACGCTTGTTTACTTTTGCTAAGAAAGCGTAGATAGCAATAGTGATCGCAAGAACAATTAAACCCACGTAACCCATGCTGCCAGCTTCAACCGTAGAAGATTGAAGACCAACCGCCCAAGCTTGAATTGAGTTAATTTGGCTCATGGTACCGGTGAGACCTAAGAAAATGAGCAAGCCACCTGCTGTGCCCTCGGAAGTGAGGTTTACAAGTTTAGAGCCGCCTTTTAGGAAACTTAGGATTAAACCGAAGACACCGATAAGGATTGCCAATGCAAGAGGGTGAGCACCAGCTAAAGCGATGGTACCGATAAGAGGGATCATTGGGCCGTGGTTACCGGCAAGGTTTGCTTTAGGGTTGAAGAAACCAGAGGCAAGAATACAGAAAAGTAGTGCAGGGATAAGCATTTCTACACGAGCTACTTCAATTGCAAACTCTTTACCAAGGTTCACGTGATCCCAAGCTTGAGTCAGGCCATCAGCCCAAGACATCATTACTGCTGAGTACATCGCGATAATGCCGATAGTACCAGCAAGTGCAGGAACCAAATCTTCAAGTTCAAAACGGAAATCACGACCTGGCAAGTTCAACCCGAAGCGGCGTGGCTTCATGATTTGCAGTTCGTGGTCTAGGTAATCTGAGCGGTTTTCAAACTCAGATGCAGGTCGGTGAAGCTCTTGATAGCTTTTCTCTTCTACTTCAGAGTTCTTATTGTTGACAACGTCTGACATAGATTCCTCATATTTTAATTGTTAGTAATTCTAAAATTGAATTCTATAAACCCGCATCCTGCGGTATTTCCTTTATGACTCAACCGCCAAATAGCTGTTGCACGTCATGCATGTGCTTAATATAGCTAAGTTGAAAGAAATGTTTGGTACTTTTTAGTACCTTAACTTTGCGTTGGAGTCTAACAAGCTTACCCTTTAGGGTGATTGATCTTGATCACTTTATGAGTGTATGTGAAAGAAAGCTACATAAATGCTCAATTAGTTATATGTGCGTTGAATAAAAGTGTAATTTGTTTTCATAACTTGACGTTTATACTCGAAAGACTAAGTTTTAAACGTATAAGACAATAAATAACTAATTATTGGCGTATTATTTGCTTACTTATTGATAGTGATTAAATTTTGGCGAGCTGTTGCCACCGACAGGGATATAAAAATGAATACAACAAAAATGTTGCCGCTTGTGGCAGTAATGACAGGGCTATTGGCAGGTTGTGGCGGGAGCAGCAGCGGAGGCGGGGGCGGTGCTCCAGCAAAAACAAAGATTGATCTGGAATTCGTAAAAGTTGAAGAAAAGGATGCATCGACAGTTGCCTCTTGTAAATTCTACGATAGAACTCGAACGGTCATAGAAAATAACGGTATCGAAGATATTACAACCAAGGCTTTGATTGCTAAACCAATTGAAGACTCTCTTAATAGTTTATTATCAATTGTTTATTCTGACGCTGATGGTGAATTACAATCTTCCTCTCAAGAGTTTGTAAATGATGGTGTCGTTACCGTTGTCATTGATGACATTCCTGATGGTGGCTACCTGAATATACGAGAGCAAGTAGGTTTTGATGTCTACGTTACGTCTTATTCAAAAGAACTGCTTGAAGCTAACGCTGATAATATGTCAAAAATGCTTTTAACAGCGGTTAGCCCAATCCCATCGTTATCCTGTACTACTGGCAGTAATCTAATTGAGATTACAAAAAATGGGATAAGGTATTTAAATACAACAGACAATACATCGGGTGATTCAGCTGTTTTTCCATATCATTTTACCTCAGATCTAGAGTCTGAAACTTCAAATAACCCTGAGGTGGTTATCAATACTGATTTTCAAGCTTTGAACACGGATATTACTCTTATCACTCAGTACAGAGCGGATAATAGTTTGTTCCAATATGGATTTGAAGATTGGAATGCAGGCAGTATTGAAATGTCATATACAGGTTCTAGTGAAACAATTAGCCGTCCTTCATCTGTGGTATACAATGATCTAGAGATCGGTGTTGTTTACAAAAACACAGACAAAGTATTAATGACTGTTCCTAACTCAACAAATACTTACTATCACACAAGTGCGTTGCGCGACGGAGAACAATGGTTCGCTAAAACAGAAGGTACACCTGTAGCAAGTTGGGCTGCTGAGCTAAATGTTCCTATGGACGATACTTGGACCCTTAGTGTAGACGAGTCGGATTTGTTCAATACCTCAACTTTAGCCGATGTAGATGCGAATCTTTCAAACCAAGCTAATAATGCACTAGTTGTTGATTTAACTAATAGCATAACCATTGGTTCAGTCGATAATGGTATACAGCGTATTACGCTAAAACCAAATTCTAATTCTGTTGATACCCAATTGCATACTATTTACAGCTTTACACAAGATTCTGTGATTGTTCCAAAAATCGAAGTGATAGATGCTTCTGATTTAACAACTTACTCTTTACAGCAAAACTACTGGTTTACAGAGAGTGACGAAGATTTAGATATTCGTTTCGTACTTGATGGCTTTAATACTACTGCACTATCAGATTCAGCTTATGATCCGCATGGGTTAATTTTAGATGAAAGCAAAAGAGTCGAAATTAAAGCACAAAGTAAAAGTACTAAATTCATTTCGGTTCAACGCGCACAGTAAGCTGCTTGTGTAACATTTTTGAAACTAATTAAAGCCCCTTGATTGGGGCTTTTTTATAAATACTATTCACCAAAATGAGAAGAAAACGCTACCTATTGCATAATCAATCAGAGTGAATTGCTATTTATTCTTAATTCTCAAGGTTAATAATTTGTTGCATGTTGTTTCGCGTGGTGCTAGTTTGTATCGCATGAAAAGGTCGGAGTACCTTGCAGTTATCATAGAACTTGGGAGAAAAAGCGCATGAAAGATGTACCAGCGCTGGATATAAAAGATCTGCATAAGACGTTTGGTCAAAATGAAGTGTTAAAAGGGATTTCACTTTCTGCGCATAAAGGAGACGTGGTATCTATCATCGGTTCTTCCGGTTCAGGCAAAAGTACCTTCCTAAGATGTATCAACCTTTTAGAAACTCCAACTGCAGGCGAAATTTGGGTTAATGGTGAATTAATTCAAATGAAAAACAATCGCCAAGGGGTTTCTGTTCCTTCCAATGAAAAACAAGTTCAGCGTATCCGCTCTCGTCTCGCAATGGTATTCCAAGGTTTTAACCTATGGTCTCACTTAACGGTGCTTGAAAATGTCATTGAAGCGCCTGTTCATGTACTTGGTGTACCTAAAGCTCAAGCAATTGAAAATGCAGAGTTGTTACTAAAAAAAGTCGGCTTGTACGAACGTAAAGATTATTACCCAGGTCACTTGTCTGGCGGGCAACAGCAACGTGCAGCAATTGCACGAGCACTCGCTGTAGATCCTGAAGTTATGCTATTTGATGAACCAACGTCTGCACTTGATCCAGAATTAGTCGGTGAAGTTCTTGGCGTAATGCGAGACTTGGCTGAAGAAGGCAGAACTATGTTAGTTGTGACACACGAAATGGCTTTTGCCCGTGACGTATCTAACCATGTGATGTTTTTACACCAAGGATTAGTGGAAGAACAGGGTGATCCAGCTAAACTCTTTACGCAGCCTGAGTCTGAACGCTTACAACAATTTATATCATCTATTTACTAAGGATTCGTTCTCCTCTGTAAATCGACATCAAATTAAAACAGCAATACTTAAACGATTAAGTATTGTGCTAACAATAAAACACAACATAAGAAATACAATCTCAATCACAGGAGTATAGGGATATGAAAAAGTGGTTATTAGTAGCAGCACTTGCTGCAACAGCTGCAACGGGCGTAGCGCAAGCTAAGGAATGGAAAACAGTTCGTTTTGGTATTGAAGGTGCTTACCCTCCATTTAGCTGGACAGAAGCCGATGGTTCTCTAAAAGGTTTTGATGTCGATATGGCAAACGCACTTTGTACCGAAATGCAAGTGAAGTGTAAGATCGTTGCTCAAGATTGGGATGGTATTATTCCATCACTGCTTGCTCGTAAATACGATGCAATTATCGCAGCAATGTCTATTACTGAAGAACGTAAAAAGAAAATCGACTTCACAGGTAAGTACGCTCTTATCCCAAACAAATTTATCGCTAAAAAAGGCGCAGGCATTAATTTTGATGATCTAAGTGGTCAAAAAATTGCGGTTCAGCGTGCAACAACTCACGATAAGTATCTAACAGATAACTACGGCGACAAAGTAAGCATTGTTCGTTACGGTTCTTTTGATGAAGCATATTTAGACCTTGCTAATGGTCGTGTAGTTGCCGTTTTAGGTGATGCCTCTGCACTTGAAGAAGGTGTTCTGAATAAAGCTGGTGGTGAAGCATACGAATTCGTAGGTCCATCACTTACTGACCCTAAATGGTTCGGTGATGGCTTTGGTATTGCACTGCGTAAACAAGATAAAGATCTAACTAAAAAACTTGATGCAGCAATCCTTTCATTACGTGAAAAAGGTGTTTACCAAGACATCGCGGCTAAATACTTCAACTACGATGTATACGGTCAATAATACATAGAGTGTTAAGTATGTAGGGAGAGGGTAAGCCTCTCCCTATTTATATCTCTACCAACTTTTTCGCTGTTTGTTGGAATTTATTATGTTTGATTTACAAGGTTACGAAGCCTCTATTTTAAGTGGGGCTCTGCTTACCATTGAAGTTGCCCTTCTTTCGCTGATCTTAGCCATGGTTCTTGGGATGCTAGGAGCATTAGCAAAGCTAGCGCCTTACCGCTGGGCTCGTGCAATCGCAACACTCTACACAACTGTTATTCGCGGTATTCCTGACCTAGTGTTGATGATGCTGATCTTCTTTGGTGGACAAATCCTTTTAAATAACAGTTTGTACTCCATCAATGAGTGGTTAAATGAATGGTTTACTTCGAGTGATCCAAACCATGAGTGGACGTCTTATCTCCCTGATTATATTGATGTAAGTCCATTTGTTGCTGGCGTATTAACCATTGGTTTTATTTTTGGCGCTTATATGGCTGAAACCTTCCGTGGTGCAATTATGGCGGTTGATCATGGAGAAATGGAAGCTGCAAAAGCTTACGGTATGAGCCCTGTATTGGCATTTCGCCGAATCTTACTACCACAAATGATACGACATGCATTACCTGGTTTTGGTAACAATTGGTTGGTATTGCTAAAAACAACAGCGTTAGTGTCTATCATCGGGTTAGAAGATATGGTTCGAGTCAGTGCGTTAGCTGCGGGTTCAACGAAAATGCCATTTACTTTTTATATGACCGTTGCTTTGATCTTCTTATTCTTTACTAGTGTATCGACAGGCGCATTAAAGCTTGTTGAACGCAAATTTAGTATCCACGCGAGGTAACTATGGATTTTTCATTGATAGTTGAAAGCCTACCTATTTACCTTGACGGTTTGTGGACGACAACTTGGCTTGTATGCTTAGCTTTGGTTCTTGGTTTAGCGATTGCAATTCCATTAGCTATTGCACGTAATAGCCCTAACATGCTGATTAATGCACCGTCATGGTCATTTATCTACTTTTTCCGTGGTACGCCATTACTCGTGCAGCTCTACCTAATTTATTATGGTATGGATCAGTTTTTCCCAGTAAAAGATACACTTTGGGAGCATGCTTGGTTTTGCGCACTTGTCGCGTTTGTTTTAAATACCTCTGCTTATACAGCCGAGATAATACGCGGTGCTATTAATGGTTTACCTAAAGGTGAAGTAGAAGCAGCAAAAGCGTATGGAATGAGCACAGCAAAAACTTACCGACGAATTATTTTGCCGAGTGCATTACGCAGAGCTTTACCGGCTTACAGTAACGAAGTTATTTTCATGCTGCATGGTTCAGCTGTTGCAGGCATTGTAACAATTATGGACTTAACCGGTGCAGCAAGACTGGTTAACTCACGTTACTATGCGCCTTTTGAATCGTTTTTGACGGCTGGTTTGTTCTACATGGGGCTGACGTTTATCATCATTGCGATTTTTAAATATGCAGAGAAACGTTTCCTTGCTTATTTAAGACCTCTTAGTTAATAAAAAAACAGCGCCTCTGGGCGCTGTTTTTGGTTTTATAAACTTATTTTTCTTAAGAGCCACATTTGAAATTGTTAATTTAATTCAGAAATATAAATTCGGTGCACTATATAGATTGACCAAATTGAAACTGTGGCTACACTCGGCGTAATTTTTTAATGTGTGAAAAAGTAATGAATAAATACGGTCTGATTTGCATTTTAGCATTGGTAATTTCTGGTTGTGGCGGAAGTGACGGGGGCGGGAGTTCGGTTTCGAAGACTCCAGTGGAACAAGCTCTTGATACTGGTGATGCGTCGCTCGTTGAGGAACCAAATGAGCTAATTGAAGCGAGTGTGAGTTTAGTAGAAGAATATAAATCGGACTACACTGAAATCAAGCGTCACCTCTCAGTAGCTAGCGATGGTACTGTTCTATCAAATTTGCATTGGGATCCTACCCACGATACTGCAATCATCACTCCAACATATGGTTTCAATGACGCGATACTGAAAACGAACAAAGCAATGATCAGTGGTTACGAAGATCAAGAGCTAGTGATCGGTGTTGCAGGTTTTCAAAGTAATGGCTCCCGTTACGCAGCTCTGGCGAGCAATCCTTTTCGTACCCAGCAGCGTTTTCCTGAATCCGTTAACCCTGAAATGGAAACTTGGCTTCTCAACTTAGTTTCTTGGATTTCCGGCTCGAATGATAAGCCACAGAATATTGTGCTTGCCCAGATGGATCAATCTCATTACTTTCCTGATGATGGAGCAACCCGCAAATGGTTAACTGAAAATAACCTTGGGCTGACTTCTATTAATGCTGATGATCAATGTGACGGGCAAAAACTATCTCAGTGTATTGCGGATAAACCTGATTTATTGATTATCTCTCAAAAATTAAATTCAGGAGATGATATTGATAATGTACTTGATGGTGTGCGTTTAGCTTTTGAACAAAAAATTCCTGTTTTATATCTTCACTTAGATGGTGGAATGACGGAGTTAGGTAATGAACTATTTTCACTGATGAATATTACCTATGTGGGTGATAATTACTGGAGGAAGCTGGGCTTAACTAACTGGGATTCGACTCAATTAATCGATCAGGTTCCTGAGTCGATAGCATTGCAGCAGGAATTGTTGAAGAAGTTTCATGATGAAAGCTTCACAGTTAATCTTCAAGAGTGTGATGACAAATCATGTTCTGATGCATCATTGATGGCTGATCAGTTTTATCCAGCGGCACAAAGCATACAGCAGCATTTAACAGCGTTAGATAAAAATAAGGTTGATCTGTTTGCAACGAGTGATTACCAATATGAAAAACTTTTAATCTTATTGGCTGACAAATACCGCCAAGATGTTTCTTTCCCAATGGATAAAGAATCAACTCGTACTATTGATTTTCTGAAGTCTTATTATTCAGATTACACTCTGTACCATAGCCGAGAGTTAAATGCTGCCCAGCCTGATTTAGGTAACTTCAGCACGAAGTCGTTCAAGGATATCGAAAGGTTAAATAAAACGGTACAAATGGAATCTAAACGTAATTTCCGTTCTGCCGGTGTGTACGTTATCCCAGGGCAAACTTTTAAAGTGACTAGGGTTGATCAAAACTCAGTAGCGACTTCTATTGTTATTAATAGCTTGCGAAGTGGTGCGACACATGAGTTTTCTACAGATGGTTATGCCAGACCTAAATTTTTGACTTCAACAAGCTATCGAGTAGAACCTGGAGAAACGATTTCACTAACATCTGCGTATGGCGGGACGGTGCAAGTTCACTTTGATACGAATGACATTGATGTTGAATTAAGGTTTGAAAATATCGCTCAGCATCCAATTTGGCGCAGTGATAACGACAATGAAAGTTTTGTTGCTCAACTTGCTGAAGCTAAATTTGATTGGGCTGAACTGATCACTCCTGGCTTTGAAGTTCACTCTAAGTTAGAAAAAATGCAAGAATCTGTGAGCCCAGCTAATTGGGCTAAACCTGAAGATATGGCAGCCGCAACGGAAAAGTATGTTCATGACTTACCGCATGCTTTAGCTGGTTTTGAAGGACCCGGAATTACAAATATCCAAGAAATCCATCAGTACGGGAAAGATCAAGGCTGGGAAATTCAAACAATTGATATCGTAAAACATATGAATGCCGATCAAGCGACCTGCGGCTATGGTTGTTCAGGAAACCCATACGATGCTTATTGGAATTTCAATCCTTTAGGTCATGGTGACTTGCATGAGTTAGGGCATGGTCTAGAAAAAAGCAGATTTAGATTTTCTGGGTGGGACGGTCATTCAACGACTAACTACTATTCCTACTACAGTAAGTCTCGATACTATGCGGATGAAGGTGCGGTATCAGCATGTCAGGGTTTAGATTTCAAAGGACAATTTGAGTTATTACAACAAAGCCGCCTAGAAGCTGATCCTAATGCTTTCATGGCAGCTCAAAACCAAACAAGTTGGAGTTGGGGAGCCAGAGTTTATATTCAAATGATGATGTCTACTCAGAATCAAAATGTATTAAACAATGGTTGGCACTTACTGGGTCGTTTACATCTAATCGAACGTGAGTTCAATCGATTGAAATCGAGTGATGAGCTTTGGAATACTCGCAAAGGAACAATAGGTTTCGCGAGCTATACACGTGAAGAGGCTAATGACTTGAATAATGACGATTGGCAACTTGTCGCATTAAGTTATGTTTCTGAGCATGATATGCGTAATTATTTGGATATGTGGGGCTTTAGCTTTAGTGATAAGGCAAAAGAGCAAGTGGCGAGTTTAAACTTGAATGAAATGCCGCTTAACTACTTCGCATCTTCTAACCAAGGCTATTGCCTTGATGAGTTTGCGGTAAAACCTGTCAGTATAAATGGTACGAATAGCTGGCCATTAAACTGAGTTATTAAAAAACGAAATAAAAAGGGAAGCAGATGTGCTTCCCTTTTTTTCTTATATGCGGATTTTACTTTCTGGTATCTATAGAGGCTTTATTATTTGAATGTGGACCAAATTGGAGCGTGGTCAGAAGGTTTTTCAATTCCTCTTAATTCATAATCAATGCCTGCTTCAATACATTTAGC
The DNA here is from genome assembly GCF_024347495.1 of Vibrio gallaecicus. NCBI lineage: Bacteria > Pseudomonadati > Pseudomonadota > Gammaproteobacteria > Vibrionales > Vibrionaceae > Vibrio > Vibrio gallaecicus. Next base: position 1,113,317 of record NZ_AP025490.1, read on the forward strand.
GGCGAGCTTTGGAGTCGCAAGAACCACATCAATTCGTAAACCGCGGTTATCAGGGAAGCCTTTAGAGCGGTAATCAAACCAAGAGTATTGGTCGTTTACGCTTGGGTACAATTTTCTGAAAGTGTCTTCAAATCCCCAATCCATGAGCGTTTTCAACCATTCACGTTCTTCTGGTTGGAATGAACATTTCCCTGTTTTTAGCCAACGTTTCGCGTTTGGTTCACCAATACCAATATCCGCATCTATAGGACTAATGTTGATATCGCCCATTACGATGACTTGTTCTTCCTTAGTGTGATGCTCTGTTAGATAGGTCATTAAATCGGTGTAAAACTGGCGTTTATACGGGTACTTGGTTTCGTGTTTAACATTGTCCCCTTGCGGGAAGTAACCATTTAATACCGTTACTTTCTCACCATTTTCGTCTTCAAATGTCGCCATTATCATGCGCTTTTGGTGTTCATCATTATCTGTTGGAAAGCCCTTTTGAACGGAAATAGGTTCTTGCTTACATAGCATGGCTACGCCGTAATGCGCCTTTTGACCATGAAAGTAAACTTTGTAGCCCATTGCTTCTACGTCTTCGATAGGAAAAGCTTCGTCATGAACTTTGATTTCTTGAAGGCCAATTACGTCGGGCTGATGTTTGTCGATGACTGCTTGAAGTTGATGAAGGCGAGCTCGTAGACCGTTGATATTAAAGCTGATGACTTTCATGAAAATCCTTAAATGGAAACAGTGAGAATTAGAGAAATACTAGCATCTTATAGTGGTGTAGAGCGACAATAAAGGAGCGAATATATATTGATAGTCAACGTAGTTAGTTACTCTTATTAACATTTATGTAAACTTTAGTATGATCTATCAAATGAATATGGTGTAATCAAGGACTAAGCTATTCATAAGGTTATGGAAGTCATTTGGCTTATTATAAGGATGTACAACAATGCGATCTCTCTCGGTACAGTGGAAAATTACCTTACTGGCGGGCTGTTGCCTGCTGATTACCTCTTTATCCCTCATTGGCTTTTCCATATACAACGCCACTTCTAATCAAAAAGTCATAAAAACGCTGAGTTCTGAGTCGGTTATCGACAAGTCCCAACAACTATTGGCTTCCGTATCACAGCTAAATTCAAAAGAAGTTCAACAATATATAGATGAAGCTTTGCATCGAGCTGAAATGCTGTCTGCTACAGCATTATTTTTAAAGAATAATGCGGAAGAAAACTTCACACCTAGTGAAGAACTACGGACTGCACTTGATGAAATGGTTCGACAATCGGTTATTAATTTTGACTCCATTCAAGGAGCATATTTGGTGTTTGAGCCGAATATGCTTGATGGCGAAGATGATAACTATGTTGATGCTGGTTACGTTGGATCCAATGAAGTTGGTCGTTTTGCTCCCTATTGGAAAGTTTCAGATAACGGAAAGAACGTTTTAGCTAATGTAATATCTGAAAAAACGTTTAATGATAGTGCTAATAGCGAGCGCTTCTTTTGTCCTATTTCAAGTGGGGAAACTTGTGTTAGTACGCCGAAGCTAATTGAAACTGAGCTGGGACGTATTCTTGCGACATCAATATCTGTCCCTATCGTTGTTGATGGTGTGTCTGTTGGATTTTTAGGGATTGATTTACGACTTGATGGACTCACTGGGATCATCCGTGAAACTGATGAAAGTTTATTTAACGGCAGTGGCGCAGTGTATGTTGTGAGTTTAGATGGTTCAGTTATCGCAACTGATAATGCGTCAATACCAGCGGGAAGTGCTTTCTCTAGCGAACAAATTTCAAGTGATGCAATGACGGATCTCCTTTTCGGCGAAGAAGTGACAACCCAGTGGAGTGAAGATAACCAATGGTTGATTTCATTCGCACCTGTGCGTTCGGCAAACCAAATTTGGGGCGTGCTATTTGAAATGCCTCGTTCAAGTGTGATCGCAGATGCGGAAAGGCTTGATGGTATTATTAGCCATAAAGTTGAAGATGGGATTAAAACGGAGATACTTGCAGGTTCATTATTTGTGGTGATTGGTTTAGCCGTTATCTTTATTGCTTCTCTTTCTATTGTTAAGCCGATTCGAGAAGTGGTGGCGAGGCTAAATGATATTGCTTCAGGTGAAGGTGATTTAACTCAACGATTAGATGTTAAATCCCAAGATGAAATTGGTCAGCTTGCTCAAGGTTTTAACTTATTCTTAGATAAGCTCCAGCATACGATTAAACAAGTTATTCAAACGACAGAGCAAGTTGCTGAAACTACCACTAGAGCGAAATCAACAGCTTCAGAAACTAGATACAGCAGCGAATCTCAGTTTAAAGAAGTAGACTTGGTGGCTACGGCTTCTGAAGAAATGACACAGACTTCAGGGTTAGTGGTACAAAATGCAGAAGTTGCAGTAAAAGCTGCCACACAAGCAAACCAGTCAGCGAAACAAGGCCAGCAAGTAATTGAGCTTTCAGCAGAAGAAATGATTAAGCTGGTAGACAGAATGTCGAGTGCTGTTCCTATTGTTGAAGATCTCGCAAAAAATAACAGCAATATCACCGAAATTTTGACCGTTATTGAGGGGATCTCTGAGCAGACTAACTTGCTGGCACTTAATGCTGCAATTGAAGCAGCAAGGGCCGGTGAGCAAGGGCGAGGCTTTGCGGTTGTTGCTGACGAAGTTCGAAATTTAGCAAGCCGGACACAGTCTTCAGTGGGTGAAATTCGTGAAGTAATTGGTAAAGTACATGCTGGTACACAAGATGTGGTAGAAGCCATCCAAGAAGGCAATGTGCTCGCCAATGATACCGCTGAACATGTTCAAAAAGCAGTTCAAGATTTAAGTGCAATTTTTGAATCTATAGCGGCAATCAGTGATATGAATAACCAGATTGTACGAGCGGCTGAAGAACAGCAGTCAGTATCTGGTGAAGTGAATCAAAGTGTTTCAAATATCCGAGATTTGAGTGCTCAGATTTTGGAAAATGCAGGTTCTTCAGAGCAGGTTGGTCAAGAGATCGACCAGCTGGTGAATCAGCAAAAAGATTTAGTGAATCAGTTTAAAGTTTAAGCATAGTTTAATGACACTATGTCAGGCCAGCTTAAGCACTGTGAAACTTCAAATATTATTCTATAAATTAAAAGGCGAACTTCATTATGAAGTTCGCCTTTCTGTTTGATATCAACTACAGCTTAGTATCAATTAAGAGGGCTAAAGCTTGCCGCTGAAATTGATCTTAGTCTTCAATAAACCAGTAACCTTTGTTAACTAGGTCCGTCAGAAGTGATATTGAAGCTTGGCTCATCGTGATTCCAGAATGAATAACAGGCTGGTTACAGAGAGTATTAAGGAATGCAGTGTCTTCATCAGCCACCTTAATTACCTCACCATTAATATAAGCCATCTTATCTTCATGCTCATGATAAAGCGCTTTTAGACCGGATACTCTGTAGATTTCTCCTTCAGACTCTAAGTGCTGTGTTACTTCTTCAGGTTTCCATAATGGCTCTGGAGCCACAATATTGAGTTGGTGGCGAGATTGGCTTAGCAAACAGCCCATGAAATCATTAACGGTATCTGGTTGCTCTAATGCCGACTTCAACATAGTAGTTAAATTCGCTAGATCAGACGTACGGATTTTTCCGTAAGTGTCTTGAGTTTTGAATTCAGGATCATGAAGGTGTACATCACCCATATCATGAGCTAGAACGAAATCAGCAAAGTTACTGATAAGCTCTTGTTCTTTAGGAGAGCGGTAGCCAATTGAGTAGCTCATTGAAGGCTCTAGAGTATTACCTTCATGTGGGAAACCTGGCGGGATGTATAAAATATCACCGGGCTCTAAAGTTTCGTCGATGATGGCATCAAAGCCTTCAATCTGTCTCAATGCAGAAGCTCGGCAAGTCTCTTTGTACTGACCTACATCTTTTGCACCAACGCGCCATTGGCGTTTACCTTGCCCTTGAATGATGAATACATCGTATTGGTCGATATGGGGACCAACGCCACCGCCGATAGCCGAGTAGCAGATCATGAGGTCATCGAATAACCAGTTAGGAAGTGATGTAAAAGCTTCTGTAAGTTGGTTTGCACCTTCATGCCAGTGGTTAGCAGCTTGCACAATAAGCTGCCAATGACTTTCACTTAACTGACTAAACTTTTCTTCGCCAAATGGACCGTGCTCAGCCGTCCATTCATCATTGAAGTTAGAAACGAATCGAGAATCTATTTCCTCTTCCATCGATAAACCCGCTAGCTCTTCTGGAGAAATCGGGTCAATAAAGTTTTGGAAGCCACCTTTTAGAATAGTGGGTTTTTTATGCCAGTAGTTTTCAAGGAATTCAGGCATAGAAAAGCTTAGTTGGTACATGTGTATCCTATATAGTCGAGTGCTAGGTGCTAGGTGCTAGGTGCTAGGTGCTAGGTGCTAGTTTAGATTGTAAATCTTGTTGGACAATCTCAAGGGCCGCAACAGCGACTTGTGGGTCGATGTCATTACTTTCCAAGAGGTAGATAAGGTCAACTGCGAGTTTGACCTCTTCAGGTGCGTCATCTAGCGGAGAAGGAGTTTTGTCAGTCATCATGTCGCCTAGGTTTGTCTAAGTTAATCAAACGCTCAATATCCTTCATCGAATCTGAACATCTTTCTAATCGTTCTTTAGCCGTAATAAGCGCTTTTTCAGTACTGGATTTCTGGCTTTTATGAGCATTTTCCCATGCTTTCTGTCGTTGGCTCACTAATTGAGTTAAGCGTCTATGCCAATCTTGATGCTGAGCGAGATCATTATACAGCTGATTAGGGCTTTTCGCCGATTTTAACGGACGATCTTGTCTTAAATCGTGGTTTGCTAGTTCACGTTGAATTGCTGCTATTTGATTCATTAACTTTTCAGATAAATAAGTCGCTCTCGTCGGAGTAAGTTGTGAGCTAGCTTGCTCACGTAAAATAGTCTGGTAAGTTGATTGAGTTTCTAACGCACATGGAAGAAGTAAATGAGCACCGCTTTTAAATAAAGTACGATCGAAAAGAGGTTGATGATACCTACCTCTTGCTTTATCGACCTGCGAGCAATGTCCAATTAACGTATCTAATAAGGTTTTCAGTTCAGAAAGCTGACTCATAGACTTCTTACCTTAAAGTGTGACGAACCATGCTTCATAGGCGAGCTTAATGGCTAAAATACTCACAACGGTAACGAATACAGGGCGAATGAATTTTGCGCCAAAGCGAATCGCGGAATGAGCGCCAACAAACGCACCAACCATAAGACATACACCCATTGTTAAACCAAGCACCCAATCAATATGCCCAAGAACCGCAAAAGTGACTAAAGAGGTAAAGTTACTGGTGAAGTTCATGGCTTTCGCTAAACCAGACGCCAGCAAAATATTTAGCTTATATAAAGCCATTGAACTTACGGTCCAAAATGCGCCTGCTCCAGGTCCTGCAACGCCATCATAAAATCCAAGAATAGAACCTTGGATAATCTGTTTTTTCTTTAGGGTAGGGCAGGGCTTTGGAGAAACATTTTGATTAGCGTCAGGCGTCTTATGGAAAATAGTATAAGCTGCCGCTGCTAAGATAATGAGAGGTAATACTTTCTCTAACCATTCAGTACTGATCGCATTAACCGCAAGTGTGCCGATAGTGGCTCCAATTAAAGTGCTTATAAAGGCGTTGATCCAACACTCTGGCTTGAAAAGCTTTTTCCGGTAGTAAGTAAAAGCCGCGGTAGATGATGCAAAGGTAGCCGCTAATTTATTAGTACCTAATGCAATATGAGGCGGTAATCCTATAGAAAGAAGAGCAGGAACCGTTAACATTCCACCGCCACCAGCGACAGCGTCAATGAAACCAGCAGCAAATGCAACGAGTGCAAGCACTACCAGCATTGTTGGTTCAATCATTTCCATAAATTTCTTAAATTCTCATTATTATAGTGTTGTAGTTTCTAGACCCTGCGATATTAAGGTCAAATTTAATATTTTATTGTTCTTTTAAATGGTGGTAACGAGTCTAATAAAGACTGACCGTAGCGTTTGGTGACAATGCGTCTGTCGAGGATCGTGACTTTACCAGAATCTCTCTCTTTGCGCAGTAATCGACCTACGGACTGAATAAGTTTTTTACTTGCTTCAGGTACCGTGATTTGCATAAAAGGGTTTCCACCGCGAGATTCAATATATTCTGAATGCGCTCGTTCAACTGGCGAGGATGGTACACCAAATGGAATCTTAGTGATCACTAAATTTTCTAATAATTCTCCGGGTAAATCTAAGCCTTCAGAGAAGCTTCCCGTACCAAAAAGAATACTGGTTTTGCCTTGCTCAATAAGCTTTTTATGTTTTTTTAGAATTTCAGTTCTTGATGTGTCGCCTTGTACTTGTAGAGCCCAGCTGCGTTTAACGAAATCTGTTGCTAATGATTCTGCAACTTGGTTCATTTGCCAGTAAGAAGAGAATAAAACGAGGTTCGCTTGTTTGTCTTCAATTACCTTAGGCAATATTTCAATAAGATATTCTGTAAACTGAGGCGCTTGAGGTTCATATTTCATCGCAGGTACGATCAGCTCAGCTTGGTTTTGATAATCAAAAGGTGAAGCTAGAGCTAAAAATTGTACGCCGTCTTCCGACTTTTGGCTGATTCCAGCCTGGTGACAGAAGAAACTAAAAGAATTCAGTGCCCTCATAGTAGCCGAAACAAGCACAGCACCAACACACCGGCTCCAAATTTGTTGATCAAGTTTCCAGCCGACTTCCAAAGGTGAAACATTGACGACAAAATCACCTTCACGTTCTTTGTTTATCTCAAGCCATCGTGCTAAAGGCGCACCTTTATCCCGTTTAGGCTCTGCCATTAGTTTCCAAACTTGAGCTAGGTTTTCAGTTCTTTGTATATAAAAGCCGATTTCAGCCAATGCTGGCTCAGCGAGTTTTGCTGAAAGCTCACCATCTTTGACTCGTTCAGCAATAAGGTCTGCGATTTTTGCGACGGCTTGGCTCGCTTTTTGTGTGAGTTGCTTGAGATCTTTGGATTCACTTTCCAACCACTCTGGCAGGTCTCCATATTCAAAACGATAGATACCGTCTTCAAATTGAGAAGCATCAAAGCGTTTGCTTAGTTGGCTTAATGTCGGAATGAGTTGCTGAACAGAATCTTGAAGTTCGTTTCTAAACCGAGATACTCGTTTCTCATCAGCTAGACCAGAAAGCTTACTGATGGATTGATTCAACTTTTCGAGCCAGGAAGCTGCACCTTTTAAACTAGCGGCTGCAGATGAATGGTCTCTTGCAACGTGAGGGAGGTGATGAGCTTCATCGAAAATATAAATACAATTTTCTGGTTCAGGAAGAATAACACCTCCACCAAGATCAGCATCAGCCATCACTAAGCTGTGGTTTGCAATAATAACATCGGCTTTATCTAGCTCAGAGCGAGCTTTTTGAAAAGGGCAATCACGATGAGTCGGCATACTGTTATTGCAACTATGCTTATCACTAACAATCATTTGCCAAATCGAATTATCTATTGGTTTTGGCCATGAGTCTCTATCACCATCCCATTTACCTTGTGCAAGGCTGGTATACATGGTCTGCAATTGCTCAATGTCTTTCTTCTTTGGCTTGGACTCAAATATGGCCATTTGACCGCCATCAGTCCCACTCGCGGCTGCAAGTTTCTCTGCACAACAGTAGCGTTTGCGACCCTTCGCCAATATAAATGAGAATTCTCGGTCGGTAATCCTTCTATATAAAGGAAGGTCTTTATTCACAAGCTGTTCTTGTAAGGCAACAGTGGCTGTTGAAATGACAATTTTTCTATTGTTAAGCACAGCAACAGGGATGGTCGCCATTAAATAAGCTAAGGACTTACCAATACCAGTGCCAGCTTCTGCGACAATTATGCGGCTACTTTTATGGTATTGCCCGCAAAGTGTCTTTGCAATTTCGGCTACTAGGTAGTTTTGGGCTCGTCGAGGTACAAAGTTGTCCAACTGTGATTGAAGGTTTTGATAACTGGTGCGAATGGAATTCTGGATTTTAGTGCTTAGCATACTGTGACCTACGTAACTGAGCTGAGATAGTAGCACATAACTCTAAGCTGTTCATTTTCTGCAAAATTGATTGCTTTTGGAGTAAATCTAGATCTTGTTCACAAAAAAAAAGTGAACTATTGGAAAATAAAAAAAAAATTCCCCACTTTGGAGTAAGTTGCTGAATTAACCTTTAATTAGTCATGTTATTTGGTGTTAAAAACTGCATTTTATTTATATGTTGGTTATACATGCTGATTATATCGTTTTTTATTCGATCAAATGTTAATGTTTTGTTGTTGGGATATTAGCCGTAAATTGCTGCAATGTGGTGTAAGTATATGATTTATATTTATTTTCATATTTTTAGGTTTATTTTTTATCTTATTTGACAGTCAGAATAATCTTTTGCAATCTAGACCTCGAAATTTAGTGGCAGTGACTAATCAACAAAGATTGATAGGCACGGTCATAAAAAGGGAACCGGGCAAGGATCTCCCATTCTTAGAAAAGGCAGTGGATTTATTATGAAAAAGACTCTATTAGCACTTGCTGTAATGGCAACTGCAGGAACAGTAAACGCGGCAGAAGTATTCAAGTCTGACGAAGGTTCAGTTGATTTTTACGGTCAGCTACGTCCAACACTATTATTTTTAGACGACTCTGAAGCTGAGCTAAACACTAGCTCTTCTCGTACTGGCGTAAATGGTGTTTATGTTGCTAGCGATAGCTTGAAAGTATTGGGCGAAGTTGAAATCGGTGTAGCACTTGGTGATAACTACGGTGCAGGTTCGGATTCTAGTGAGCGTACTGACGATACAGTTTTTGTACGTCGTCATATCATTGGTTTTGATATGGGTGATATGGGTACTATCCGTATCGGTAAAGAAGGTACTTATGCCGATGATGTCTACGGTGCTGATTATTCATACTTCTTTGGTGGCTCTGCTCTTCTATATGGACACGCTTGGAATAATGATTCTCAAGTTAAATATGCTTTAGATACAGAGCAATTTTGGCTAAAAGCTGGTTACTCTTTCGGCGAAGATAATACTAATGAAGAAATTCGTGAAGTATTTGTAGGTAAAGCTTTCGGTGACCTATCTGTACACGCTGGTGTTCTTTCTTCAACAAATAAAATTGCTGTTACTGGTGTCGCGGCAGATACTGAAAATCTATCATTTGAATTTACGGGTGAATATGCTCTAGGTGAACACACGCTAGGCGCAACATACTACAACAATTCAAATGAAGATAAATCAGCTAACACAACTGTTGACTCTCACGGTATCTCTTTAGCTGGTATGTTCGCAGTTGCTAACAAAACAACTTTATACTCTGGTTATGAGCTAGTATTATCTTCTTCTGATGCTGCTGGTACTGTAGACGGTGATGCTTCTCGTTTCTACGCTGGTGTTGAATACAAGTTCTCTAAATGGGCTCGTGTTTTTGCAGAAGGCGCATATGTGTTTGAAGAAACAACTACAGCAGACGCAAAAGTTGATAGTAAGACAGATTTTGGTCTAGGTGCCCGTTTCTACTGGTAATAAGTAGAACAAAACACATTCGAACCCAGCTATATGCTGGGTTTTTTTATATCTAACAGAGGATAGTTCACCATGCGCTTATTATTACCAATTACTTTAACATTGGCTATGTGCACCAGTTTTCAATCTATTGCTGCGTCTATACTATATATTCCTGATAGCGTTTCTTTATTAGCTGTCAATATGGAGAAGCCTGAGACCAAAGGTGGCTTTTTTTCTGAGAACACAACTTTAGAGTTACCTGATGGTATGAATCAGATCGTTTTTAAATACCAGACTGAATTTGAAATTGGCGATGTTATTAAAACAGTCTATAGCGATGCTGTAATTGTAAAATTTAACTCATCAAATGAAGAGCTTGTGTTTGAATTACCATCATTTTCGTCTTACAGGCAAGCAGAGAAAGGGATGTTCCCATTAAAATGGAAACTTCTAAATAAGAGCGGTGAAAGTATCATATTGGTCCAAGACACGCTTTTATCAAGTGGTGTTCAATTTGGGCGGAACTACCCTCAGGAAGCGAGAAATTATAACATTGCGGGAGGTTTAGCCAGTGTTCCTGTTACATATGTGGTTGCGAATCAATTTGAAGAAACGATAGCAGCCTCGGAATTAGCTCAAACTTCAGTAACATTGGATAATCAACCGTCGATTGAGCAATTCAAGGATATGTTTAAGGGATTGTCATTAGAAGATAAAAATGAGTTGAAAGAATGGATTAATAGACAAAAATAGTGGTTAATTTTCGATCTGTCGCCATTCTCCAGGCTGTAAAGATTTTAGCTCCATTGTGCCCATGGAGTAGCGAATGAGCCTTAATGTAGGGAAGCCGATATTGGCTGTCATTCTTCTTACTTGACGGTTACGCCCTTCAATAATAGTGATAGATAGCCAAGTTGTTGGAATAGCAGCTCTGAAACGAACTGGAGGTGTTCTTTCCCAAACTGTTGGTTCTGCTATTATTTCTATTTCAGCTGGTAGTGTTTTGCCATCTTTTAGCTCTACACCTTTTCTCAATTTTTCTAAATCTTCCTCAGAAGGGCTACCTTCAACTTGAGCCCAGTAAGTTTTAGGTGATCTTGATTTAGGGTCAGTTAATTTTGCTTGGAAAATACCATCGTTAGTTAAAACCATTAACCCTTCGCTATCGCGGTCTAATCGACCTGCAGCATAAACATCTTTAACAGGGATAAAGTCAGCCAGTGTTTTTCTACCTTCACCGTCGGTGAATTGGCTCAATGTGTCGAAAGGTTTATTAAAAAGGATAACTTTTCTATCTTCTAAGGACACTTTTGGTTTGGTGCTTGTCTTCTTTACTCTGTGCTTACTAGATGAGGCTTTTCTTTTCGAATCACCCTGTTTGAAAGTTGAACGAGTACGTGATGGTTTGTCAGAGTTATTTACGCTGCGTGAGCGAGTAGACATGTTAACTACCTTGCAAAAATGTAAATGAAGTGTACCGAAAAGTTTTAACGGAAACTGAATTGAGCTATCATTTGCGCGCCTAAAAGACACAAAACATAACAAGTTAATGGACTATCGAGCCAAATTTGTTTAAGTATAACGTGTTTCATTATAACAACGCACTCACGGATTTAGTTCATGTGGCTTTAACAGGCAGCATGGAAAATAAGATAGAGTGCGATAATCGCGTAAGTACTTTCTGGCGAATATCACAATACTATTGGCGTTATCGTCACTTACCGGTCAATTTACACGGTCTCACTATTTGGAGTGAGCTTGTTAGAACTATAGGGAAATTTCATGCCTACTGAAAAACCAACCATCATCTATACCATTACAGATGAAGCTCCAGCATTAGCCACTTATTCTTTGCTGCCAATTATTCAGTCTTTTACTGCTTCTTCTGGTATCAATGTTGATACTCGTGATATCTCACTTGCTGGGCGTATTATTGCAAACTTCCCAGAGCACTTAAAAGAAGAACAACGAATTGGTGATGCTCTTGCTGAGCTTGGAGAATTGGCGAAAACGCCTGAAGCAAATATCATTAAGCTTCCTAACATTTCTGCATCTGTACCACAGCTTCAGGCTGTAATTAAAGAATTACAAGCAAAAGGGTATGCATTACCTAATTACCCAGAAGAAGCGAATACATACGAAGAGAAAGCAATTAAAGCGACATATGATAAAATTAAAGGTAGTGCGGTAAACCCAGTGTTACGTGAAGGTAACTCTGATCGTCGTGCTCCTCTTTCAGTTAAGAACTACGCAAAGAAAAATCCACACTCAATGGGTGCATGGGCGGCTGATTCGAAATCTCATGTTGCAAGCATGGAAGATAAAGACTTCTTTGGTAGTGAAAAATCAACGACGATTGAAGGTGCTACAGAAGTAAGCATTGAATTCGTTGGTGCAGATGGTAGCTCTAAAACTCTTAAGCCTGCTTTCGGCTTGCTAGACAAAGAGATCATCGATACATCTGTTATGAACAAAGCCGCTTTAGTTGAATTCTTTGAAAAAGAAATTGCTTCAGCTAAAGAGCAAGGTGTTTTGCTTTCTCTACATATGAAAGCAACAATGATGAAAGTTTCAGACCCAATTATCTTTGGTCACGCAGTTAAAGTGTACTATAAAGATGTGTTTGCTAAATATGGCGAACTGTTTGAAGAGCTTGGTGTTGATGTGAACAATGGTCTTGGTGATGTATACGCGAAGATCGCCTCTTTACCACAAGATAAGAAAGAAGAGATCGAAGCAGCTCTATTAGCTGTATATGACACTCAACCGGCGCTCGCTATGGTTGATTCAGATCGCGGTATTACAAACTTACATGTCCCTAGTGACATCATTGTTGATGCATCTATGCCAGCAATGCTGCGTTCTTCAGGTCAGATGTGGGGACCTGACGGCAAGCAGAAAGATACGAAAGCAATGATCCCTGATCGTAGCTATGCAAGTGTATACCAAGCTGTTATTGATTTCTGTAAAGAAAATGGTGCATTTGATCCAACAACAATGGGTAGTGTACCTAATGTTGGCTTGATGGCTCAAAAAGCAGAAGAGTATGGTTCTCATGACAAAACATTTGTTTTAGACGCTGCTGGTAAAGTACAAGTTGTCGATGCTTCTGGCTCTGTGTTACTTGAGCAAGCGGTTGAAGAAGGTGACATCTTCCGTATGTGTCAGGTTAAAGACGCGCCAATTCAAGATTGGGTTAAATTAGCCGTTACTCGTGCGCGTGCTTCAGGCGTTCCAGCTGTATTCTGGCTAGATAGTGCTCGTGCACATGATGCTGAACTGATTAAGAAAGTAGAAGCTTATTTGCCAAACTACGATACTGATGGTCTTGAGATTAAAATTCTTGCTCCATTAGAAGCGACGCAATTCTCTTTAGTTCGCATCAAAGACGGTTTAGATACAATCTCTGTTACAGGTAACGTTTTACGTGATTACCTAACAGATTTATTCCCTATTTTAGAGCTTGGTACTTCAGCTAAAATGCTATCAATTGTACCGCTTATGAATGGCGGTGGTTTGTTTGAAACTGGCGCAGGTGGTTCTGCTCCAAAACACGTACAACAAGTTGAAAAAGAAAACCATTTACGTTGGGATTCTTTAGGCGAGTTTCTCGCATTAGCTGCATCTTTAGAGCACTTAAGTGTTGTAACTGGTAACGCTAAAGCTAAAGTACTTGCTGACGCACTTGATAAAGCGACAGGGGAGTTTTTAGACAATAACAAATCACCTTCTCGCCGTGTAGGTGAACTTGATAACCGCGGTAGCCATTATTTCTTAGCTGCTTACTGGGCAAAAGCTCTAGCTGAACAATCTGTTGATAGCGAGCTTTCAGCTGAGTTTGAAGAAATTGCTTCTAAACTTGCTGAAAATGAAGAAGTGATTGTTGCGGAGCTAAATGATGCACAAGGTCCTGCTGGTGATTTGGGTGGTTACTACTCGTTAGATGATAATTTGACGTCTGCTCTTATGCGTCCAAGTACGACTCTGAATGCGCTTATCAATGCGTAATTTTAATCAAGCGTCATTCTTACGCTAACGATTGAATATAAAAAACCCGCCAGTTGGCGGGTTTTTATTATAAGCGTTTTGATAGCAAATAGATGAAAGTGCTTAGTTCTTCTATTTAACTGTATTTCTATTTGGCGGCGCTTGCTTCAACGGGCACCACAGAGCTTGCATGAGAGCCTTTTGGACCTTTCTCAATCTCATAGTCAACTTGTTGACCTGCTTTCAAAGTACGGTAACCGTCCATTTGAATTGTTGAGTAATGTGCGAAGATGTCACCGTCTTCACCTTCAGGGCAAATGAAACCAAACCCTTTGGCGTTATTAAACCATTTTACTGTACCTGTAGCCATGCTATACATCCCTCATGCATTTTGTTACTGATGTTGTGTTTACTCTACTAACTCTTGGTTAGTGATATGAATTTCTTTGCCAATTGCTTCTCAGTTAGCGACTTTCCTGTCGATATACATATTTTATTTTAAGTGAGCAATGTGGTGAATAAAAAACCACTTAGCACCAATGTAGCTAATGAGCGAGCACAGTCAATAGTTAAATGGTATAAAAATTAACAAATTTGCTAACAAATCAACCTTGAGAAAGACAACTTTTCATCAACTTAAAGGCAGCTGAGGTGTTGAATGATGTCTTTAGTGAATACTGATGGTGTCTTTTTAATCAATCACATATGTTAATCTTGTTAATAGACAGGTTTTATTTGCAGCGATGCAAATGGTGGATTAGGCTCATTAGTAGGGAATGCATTTTTGAGCACCTTTCTTAGTACACCGCATTGCAGGGATGTGATAAATTAGTTTGAACACTCTTCGTAATTTCCCGAGACAGAACCTTAGCAAAACTGACATGAGTAAAAATTTTGAATGGGCATCTCCAGGCTCAGATTTACTGGAGAAAGAAACAACTAAAGTTAAGCCGCCGGCTCTGTACAATGTTGTACTGAATAACGATGACTACACGCCGATGGATTTCGTAATTGAGATACTTGAGCGCTTTTTCTCTCTAGACATCGAGAAAGCAACGGATGTAATGCTTAAGGTTCATTATGAAGGTAAAGCAATTTGTGGCACATATAGTGCAGAAATTGCAGAAACAAAGGTAGCGCAGGTAACGATGTACTCAAAGGAAAATGAACATCCGCTACTATGTACAATGGAGCAAGCGTAAAGAATTGCTTGGACAACAAAGTTGTTCCCTTAGGAGGTACTTATGCTAAATAAAGAACTAGAATCGAGCTTAAATGGCGCATTTGCTCGTGCGCGTGACAAGCGTCATGAGTTTATGACTGTCGAACACCTCCTACTCGCATTATTAGAAAATGATGCAGCGAAGGAAACTCTTCAAGCCTGCCAGGCTGATTTAGACGCTTTGCGTCATGAACTCGATATTTTTATCGACCAAACAACTCCCCTTATCCCAGAAAATGATGAGACACGTGAAACTCAGCCGACATTGAGCTTTCAACGTGTTCTACAACGTGCTGTTTTTCATGTGCAATCTTCCGGTCGAAGTGAGGTTACTGGGGCAAATGTACTTGTTGCTATCTTTAGTGAACAAGAATCTCACGCTGCATATCTACTTAAAAAGAATGATATTAGCCGTTTAGACATTGTTAATTTCATTTCACATGGTATTACCAAATCAGGAAATGATAGTGAAGATCTTTCGTCATCAGATTCTTTTGGCTCAGAAAGTACCGAAGAGGTCAGTTCAGAAGACCGTCTTGAAAGTTTTGCTACGAACCTGAACGAAGTGGCTAAGCAAGGTAATATTGACCCGTTAATCGGTCGTGATAAAGAGCTTGAGCGTACTATTCAAGTACTTTGTCGCCGTCGTAAAAACAACCCGCTACTCGTTGGGGAAGCTGGTGTAGGTAAAACTGCGATTGCTGAAGGTTTAGCTTGGCGTATTGTTGAAGGGCAAGTTCCAGATGTAATCAAAGATAGCGTTATCTATTCGTTAGATATTGGTTCTTTATTAGCTGGTACTAAATACCGTGGTGACTTTGAGAAACGTTTTAAAGCGATTCTCAAGCAACTTGAGAAAGAAGAAGAAGCGATTCTATTCATTGATGAAATCCACACTATTATTGGTGCGGGAGCGGCTTCTGGTGGTCAAGTAGATGCGGCTAATCTTATTAAGCCATTACTAAGTAGCGGCAAGCTGCGTTGTATTGGTTCGACAACTTACCAAGAATACAACTCTATCTTTGAAAAAGAACGTGCACTTTCTCGCCGATTCCAAAAAATTGACATTGTTGAGCCATCGCTGGATGACACAACTAAAATTCTGATTGGATTGAAGCCTAAGTATGAAGCGCATCATGAAGTTCGTTATACAAATAAAGCACTTCGTGCAGCTGTAGAGCTTTCGGCTAAATACATCAATGAACGTCACCTTCCAGATAAAGCCATCGATGTTATTGATGAAGCAGGGGCTCGTAGCCGCTTAGCTCCTGCCAGCCGTAGAAAGAAAACAGTTGGAGTGGCAGATATTGAAGCCATGGTTGCAAAAATGGCTCGAATTCCAGAGAAATCTGTGTCTTCATCTGATAAAGACATCCTTCAAAAGCTTGATAACAAGATGAAGATGTTGGTGTTCGGGCAAGATCCTGCGATTGATGTCTTAAGCGAAGCCATTAAACTCACTCGTGCTGGTTTAGGTGCAGAAAATAAACCTGTTGGCTCTTTCTTATTTGCTGGTCCTACTGGTGTTGGTAAGACAGAAGTCACTGTTCAGCTTTCAAAACTACTTGGTATAGAGCTACTGCGTTTTGATATGTCTGAATATGGTGAAAGACATTCGGTAAGTCGTTTAATCGGTGCTCCTCCTGGTTATGTAGGTTATGACCAAGGTGGTTTATTGACTGATGCAGTTATTAAACACCCTCACTCTGTAGTACTTCTTGATGAAATTGAGAAAGCTCACCCAGATATCTTTAACTTGCTATTGCAAGTGATGGATAACGGTACTTTGACTGATAACAATGGGCGTAAAGCTGATTTCCGTAATGTGATTCTAGTGATGACGACCAATGCGGGTGTAGCAGAAACTGAGAAGAAATCTATCGGTCTTATTCAACAAGATCATGCTCCAGATGCGATGGGTGAAATTAAAAAGCTCTTTACCCCTGAGTTTAGAAATCGCCTTGATAACATCATCTGGTTCAATAATTTAGACCAAACGGTAATTCACCAAGTCGTAGATAAATTCATTGTAGAGCTTCAGGTTCAATTAGATGCTCGTGGTGTATCTTTAGAGGTTGCTGAGGATGCTCGTCATTGGTTAGCTGATAAGGGCTACGATAAAACCATGGGGGCGCGTCCAATGGGACGTGTTATCCAAGATAAGCTGAAGAAGCCACTCGCTAATGAACTGTTGTTTGGAAGCTTGATTGATGGTGGTACCGTAAAAGTATCACTGAAGAAAGATAAATTGCATTTTGATTACTTAGGTGCAAAAGAAGAAGTCATGCATTAATTACACTTAATGTAAGGTTACTTTTGATATGAAGACGTCCGTGTGCTTTGAGCATATGGGCGTTTTTTTATGTTCTAGTATACAAGGAGCATGTAAGGGAAGAGATAAGTGTAATACGTGCAATTGTTCTTTGCCTTGCAGTCATAATCGTAGTTGTGACTGTATTACATTAACTGCAATAAAAAACGGAGCAACTAAGCTCCGTTTTTTATTGTATTCGCTAATTAAAAATTAACGAGCACGGAAGACGATGCGACCTTTAGAAAGGTCGTATGGAGTCATCTCAACAGTTACTTTGTCACCCGTAAGAATACGGATGTAGTTCTTACGCATTTTGCCAGAGATGTGAGCTGTCACTACGTGTCCATTTTCAAGCTCAACACGGAACATTGTGTTTGGTAGAGTATCAAGGACTGTGCCTTGCATCTCGATTACGTCTTCTTTAGCCATCTAATCCTCTTTCGAAACTTGGCTGTTTTTAACGGACTCGATTAGCCGCTAAAATCAAAATATGTAAAGTTGTCGCGTATTCTACCCTTGCCACAACTGATTTACTAGCCTTTGATGCCCTTGAAATCGTACTTTGTAGTTCATCGCTGGGCATTCATCTATCTGATACCCCAAATATAACCATTGTTTTTGGTGTTGTTGGGCGTGTTGGATTTGATAAAGCACCCCTAAAGTGCCTAAAGAGAGCTCAATGTCGGGGTCGAAAAAAGTATAAAAAGCACTGGTGCAGTTACTCATAATATCGGTAACAGCGATAGCAATAAGCTTGTTCTCGTCATAAATATGCAAGAACTGAGTCGTGAGCCAGTGATTTTTAGAAAACTGCAAAAATTCATTTTGCTTCGGCGGGTACATACTACCAGTACGGTGACGAATCGTTATATAACGGCTATATAAGTCAAACCATTGTTCATCCATCGTATCTTTTAAAACCCAGCGAAACGATTTTGCCTTGTTGAGAAGTCGCCTCTGGCTTTTGGAAAACGAAAAGTTAGGAATCGCCAGGCGAATCGCGTTACAAGAATTACACTTATCACAATGGGGTTTATACATAGTAGACCCACTTCGACGAAACCCATTAGCTAAGAGTACTTCATAGTTCTCAGGAGTATGCATATGTTCATCAAGCGCTACTGCGACTCTTTCTTCATGATCAGGTAAGTAACTGCACGCGTGATTGTCTGTTAACCCTATTTTTATTTGTTGTAAATCTGAACTCATGCAGGTGAAACCTCTAACCATTGAGGAGTAAAACAGCCGTCTTTTAATTTATTTCTTTGTAATTGTAGTAAGGAATCGAGAAATTCTTCACGGTCCACTTCAATTGCACCTAAAGACTCCAAATGAGGGTTCATGACCTGGCAATCAATAATTTGCCCACCAAACTCAGAAAAATGTTGGCAAAAATACCACAATGCAACTTTTGAGGCGTTAGTTTGAGTGCTAAACATCGACTCACCACAAAAAACATGACCTTGAATTAGTCCATAGAGCCCGCCAATAAGCTGGTCGTTTTGCCATACCTCAACGGAGTGACACTGTTTTTGCTGAGCGAGCTCGATGTAAGATCTTTGCATATCTTTGTTCAGCCATGTTTCTTCTGCTGGGCGTAATGCCGAGCAAAGATGTATCACTTTGTCTGTGGCTTGATTTATGCTGACTTTATATTTGTGTTTTTTTTGAAACTTTTTAAGACTTTTAGCTGGTTTGAAGGTCTTAGGATAAAAGAGAGCCCGTGGTGCGGGGCTCCACCACAAAATGGGTTCTCCAGGACCATACCAAGGAAATATGCCTTGGCTGTACGCTTTTAAAATTCTTTGGGGGGATAGGTCACCACCAAAAGCTAACAGACCATTTGGGTCGTCTAATGCGTCAAAAGGTGATGGAAATTCCAGATTGTTGGTATCAAGCTCAGTTAAATATATAGTCATAATAGTCGCGTTAAGAATTATTACCGAATCTTCAAATGGCGTTTAGGAGAATAACAATGAAGAATTTTTTGTGGATTTTACTTGTTTTACCCATGTTGGCAAATGCTGGTTATAGCCGTAACCAAGCCAAGCAAGTAAAAGAAGTCGTTTACGGCAAGGTTGATTCAGTTCGATATATAACTCAGGAAGAGGTCATACAATCGAAAAGTAGCGGTTGGGAAACACTACTTGGTGCAGCTGTGGGGGGGCTAATTGGTAACCAATTTGGTGGAGGCACAGGGAAAGAAGTTGCTACTGCGGTTGGTGCTATTGCTGGCGCAGGTGTGGCTCATAATCGTGGTAACACACAATATAAAGTTGAATATAAATTGGTAGAGCTCTTGGTTGAGACTGACAAAGGGAAGCTAATAAATATTATTCAAGATGTTGACCGAACAATGATATTTGAGCGGGAAGATGAAGTTAGGATTTTGTATTTTACAGATGGAGTCAGGGTTGATTTGGTGTACTAAATTTAAAGTAGGTTTGGTTGACTAAATATTCACCTTTAAAGGTGAGATTAGCTCTGGAGTTCGGTCTTAAATTTCGATAGTCTGCTAGTACGAAGAATTATTCATTGCTTGACAACCCAGCGCTTAGTCGCATGTTCAAGTGATACAAGGACTAATAAATTTAATGGAAAGCCTAACGTTACAACCAATTCAGAAAGTGAACGGTGAAGTAAATTTACCTGGTTCAAAAAGTGTTTCGAATCGTGCATTGCTGCTAGCTGCATTATCTTCAGGTAAAACAAGACTAACTAACTTACTTGATAGTGATGATATTCGTCATATGCTGAATGCACTCACTCAGTTAGGTGTTAATTACCAGTTATCTTCAGATAAAACTGTATGTGAAGTTGAAGGGCTTGGTGGTGTATTTGAAGCTGATAAAACATTGGAACTATTTCTAGGTAATGCCGGTACGGCAATGCGTCCACTTGCTGCGGCTTTGTGTCTTGGTAAAGGTGAATTCGTATTGACTGGCGAACCTCGCATGAAAGAGCGGCCTATTGGACATTTAGTCGCAGCGCTTCGTACCGCGGGAGCGGATGTTGAATATTTAGAAAATGAAGATTTCCCCCCTCTTAAAATTAAAGGGACAGGCTTAAAGAGTGGTCGAGTTTCAATTGACGGTTCGATCTCTAGTCAGTTTTTAACCGCATTCTTAATGGCTGCTCCTTTAGCTGAAGGTGAAATTCGCATCAATATTGAAGGCGAATTAGTTTCTAAACCTTACATTGATATCACTCTGCACATAATGAAACAGTTTGGTGTTGAAGTGATTAATAACGACTATCAAGAGTTTGTTATTCCAGCAGGGCAACAGTATGTCGCGCCGGGTGATTTTCTTGTTGAAGGTGACGCCTCTTCTGCTTCATATTTCCTAGCGGCTGCAGCGATTAAAGGTGGAGAAATAAAAGTTACCGGAATTGGTAAAAATAGTATTCAAGGCGATATTCAATTTGCCGATGCATTAGAAAAAATGGGCGCTGAAATTGAGTGGGGTGATGACTATGTTATTTCTCGCTGTGGAGAGCTGAAAGGCATCGATATGGATTACAACCATATTCCTGATGCAGCAATGACTATCGCGACAACTGCTCTTTTTGCGACAGGTACAACCGCTATTCGCAATGTGTATAACTGGCGAGTAAAAGAAACAGACCGATTAGCTGCGATGGCGACAGAATTACGCAAGGTCGGAGCTGAAGTTGAAGAGGGTGAAGACTACATTATAGTGAAGCCTGTTGCACAGCTGAAGCATGCGGAAATTGACACATATGATGACCATCGCATGGCAATGTGCTTCTCGCTTGTTGCGTTAAGTGATACACCAGTAACCATTAATGATCCTGGGTGTACATCCAAGACATTTCCTAATTACTTTGACAAGCTAAAAGTGCTGAGTCAGTAATGTAAAAAGCTTGCCTAAATGGCAAGCTTTTTTCTTTGTTCTCAGTCTTTATTTGGAATCTTCTAAAGTAAATTCTTTAGATAGATGATGTGCTAAGTATTTGAACATATTAAATACGGCTGTTGTATTAGGTGTAGGTAAACCATTATCGTCTAGGAAGTATTCACCTTTAAATACTAAGACTTCGTCTTTCTCTGTAACACTTGTCGCTCGCATGCCTTCAATGTAGTCAGCGTGAGATTGAATGACTTGGTTTGCGATAAGTAATAGGTCAAATTCAGCAATAACGTTTTTAGTGCTCATGGTTTAATCTCAATAGGCAATTAATAAAACTAGTTTATTGACCGAGTACATAATTTCAATGATTTAACTACACATGATGTGAGAGTTTTCTAATATCAGTAAATTATTTTGTGATTTATAACAAAAATAATTGCATGAAGTTCGCGTTCAAGCAAACTACGCGCATAGTATGTGCTCGTTTTGTTAGTAAAGCCTTACCAATAAAGGCTAGCCCTGTAATTTCAGGCATATGTCGTTACATTCATCTATTGTGTGCCTTTCTTAGCTGAGTCGTCGAATTGTCGAGCAATCAGATCTAATTTTGAAAAAAGCGGTTGATCTTCTAGTAATCTCGCACAATAGTAAAAAAAGAAGCAATGAATTTAGAATATCATGCGTAAAAGCCCAAATAGATTTCTTTGAGCTGAAGCATCGTGATTAAGGACGTTAGAGTCAATATGGGTAAATCGCTCGTTATAGTGGAGTCGCCAGCCAAGGCCAAAACTATCAATAAATATCTTGGCAAGGACTTTGTCGTTAAATCTAGTGTGGGTCACGTACGTGATTTGCCTACTGCTGGTCAAAGTACTGGTAAAAAAGCGGCTGCAGTTTCAACAAAAGGTATGAGCCCTGAAGATAAGGCTCGTATTAAAAAAGAAAAAGATCGTAAAGCGCTGATCAAAAAGATGGGTATTAACCCATATCAAGAGTGGGAAGCGAATTATCAAATTCTACCTGGCAAAGAAAAAGTAGTTGCTGAACTGCAAAAACTTGCTAAAGACGCTGACCACGTTTATCTCGCAACCGATTTGGACCGCGAAGGAGAAGCTATCGCATGGCACCTTCGTGAGATCATCGGTGGTGATGAATCGCGATACAAGCGCGTAGTTTTTAATGAAATTACAAAAAATGCTATTCAGCAAGCTTTTGAAACTCCTGGTGAGTTGAACATTGATGGCGTAAACGCACAACAAGCACGTCGTTTTATGGACCGTGTGGTTGGTTTTATGGTGTCACCGCTGCTTTGGAAAAAAGTAGCACGAGGTCTATCCGCTGGCCGTGTTCAATCAGTAGCTGTAAAACTATTGGTTGAACGTGAGCGCGAGATTAACGCCTTTATTCCCGAAGAGTTCTGGGATGTGCACGCAGATACCAAAACGGCAGATAAAACTGATTTTAGACTGCAAGTCGCTCAGAAAGGCGGTGTAGCGTTTAAACCTGACAATGAAGCGCAAACACAAGCTGCAGTAAGCGTTTTAGAAAAAGCGCAATACGAAGTATGTAAACGTGAAGACCGCCCAACGAAGAGTAAGCCGTCTGCACCTTATATTACGTCTACACTGCAACAAGCAGCGAGCACTCGTCTTGGTTATGGCGTAAAGAAAACCATGATGCTCGCTCAACGCCTGTATGAAGCGGGTTACATTACTTATATGCGTACTGACTCGACTAACTTGAGTTCAGAAGCGGTAGAAGCTGCTCGTGAATTTATTGGTTCTGAGTTTGGCGAACAATATCTTCCACCTAAAGCACTTGTTTACGGTAGCAAAGAGGGCGCTCAAGAGGCCCACGAAGCGATTCGTCCTTCAAGCGTTGATGTTAAGTCAGATGACCTAAACGGTGTAGACGCAGATGCTCATAAGCTTTATTCACTGATTTGGAATCAATTTGTTGCTTGTCAGATGACACCTGCACAATACGATTCAACAACAGTGAGCGTTAAAGCTGATGAATACACGTTAAAAGCGAAAGGTCGTATTCTAAAGTTTGATGGTTGGACTCGTGTTCAACGTCCAATGGGTAAGAACGAAGATACGATCCTTCCGGCAGTGCAGATCGGCGATAAGCTAGACTTAATCGCTCTAGATCCTAAACAGCACTTTACTAAGCCGCCAGCGCGTTTCACTGAAGCAGCTCTAGTAAAAGAGCTTGAGAAGCGTGGTATTGGTCGTCCTTCAACTTACGCATCAATCATCTCGACTATTCAAGATCGTGGTTACGTGAAAGTTGAGCAGCGTCGTTTCTATGCTGAGAAAATGGGTGAAATTGTTACTGACCGATTAGATGGCAGTTTCAATGACCTAATGAACTACGACTTTACGGCTCGTATGGAGCAGAAGTTAGACCAAATTGCAGAAGGTGAAACAAGCTGGAAAGGCGTGCTAGATAACTTCTTCACAGACTTTACTGGCGATTTGGAAAAAGCAGACTTAGATGAAGACGCAGGTGGCATGAAGCCGAACCATATCGTGGAAACCGATATTGAGTGTCCGACTTGTAGCCGAAAAATGGGTATTCGTACTGCTTCGACAGGTGTATTCCTAGGGTGTTCTGGTTATGCGCTTCCACCTAAAGAGCGTTGCAAAACAACAATCAACCTGGGTGATGAAGAAGGCATTATCAACGTACTTGAAGAAGACGTTGAAACAGCAGCACTTCGAGCTAAAAAGCGTTGTCCTATTTGTGAAACCGCAATGGATGCTTATCTGATTGATGATAAGCGCAAGATGCACGTATGTGGTAACAACCCTAACTGTGAAGGTTACGTGGTTGAACACGGTGAGTTCAAAGTGAAAGGCTATGATGGTCCGCTTGTTGAGTGTGACAAGTGTGGTTCTGACATGGTTCTAAAGAACGGTCGTTTCGGTAAGTACATGGACTGTACGAGTGAAGATTGTAAGAACACTCGTAAGATTCTAAAGAATGGTGAAGTTGCGCCTCCTAAAGAAGACCCAGTACACTTACCTGAATTGCCATGTGAAAACTCAGATGCTTACTTTGTTTTACGTGATGGTGCTTCTGGCCTGTTTATGGCTGCAAGTAACTTCCCTAAATCACGTGAAACACGCGCACCTTTAGTATCGGAATTGGTACGTTTTAAAGATCGCATCTCTCCTAAATTCCAATACCTTGCGACTGCACCTCAAGCAGACCCGGATGGTAAGCCAGCAGTGGTTCGATTTAGCCGCAAGACTAAAGAAAACTACGTTCGTACAGAGGCTGATGGTAAGCCTTCAGGCTGGACTGCAATGTATGTTGATGGGAAATGGGAAGTTACGGATAAACGTAAGAAGCCTAAAGCAAAAGATTAAATATTAGAAAAATAAAAGCAGCGACTCTATCGCTGCTTTTTTTTATCTAAAATTTGATGAAAAATATGATTTATTAAATGAGAGAATTTTTTATGTACACAGCAATTGCAAATGTTTGCAGTCAGGTTATTATCGTTGTTGCATAAAGGTTTTGGTATTCATGCAGCTGTAATGAATATTGATTACTATGACTTTACTGGTTATTGATAATTGTATTGAAACTGTACTTTGACTGTTAATTTTTTGTAAACTGTGACGTTTGTAGTGTGAGCTGGTTTAAGTCTTCGAAAAGCAAACGGTTATATAACACAGAATGTCATATTTAAAATTGAAATCGATATGAAAATCGATACCTTATAAAAACAAAGTGCCAATAATAGGGCGCACATAACAACGTTTGGCTTAGTGTTATTCTCATAATTTATGAATGAATATTTACTAAATACCTAAATCTATAGTTAGTATCCATCCCCCGAGATCACTCATATATGGGTACTAACACGACAAGCTATAAGTATATGGAGAATAAAATGGCTGGTGTATTGGGAATGATTCTTGCTGGTGGTGAAGGTTCGCGTTTGAGACCTTTAACCGAATCCCGGAGTAAACCTTCAGTTCCTTTTGGTGGTAGTTACCGCCTGATCGACTTCGCTTTAAATAACTTCGTAAACGCTGATCTTATGAAGATCTACGTACTTACTCAGTTCAAATCTCAATCTTTATTCCACCATATGAAAAAGGGTTGGAATATTAATGGTATTACAGACCGTTTCATCGACCCTATCCCTGCACAAATGCGTACAGGTAAGCGTTGGTATGAAGGGACTGCAGACGCAATCTACCAGAACTTAGGCTTTATGGAGCTGGAGCAGCCTGATCAAGTTTGTATTTTTGGTTCTGATCATATTTACAAAATGGATATCAAGCAGATGATTGATTTCCATAAAGAGAAAGAAGCTTCACTAACGGTTTCAGCATTGCGCATGCCGCTTGCAGAGGCCTCTGAATTTGGTGTTATTGAAGTTGATGCTGAAGGTCGTATGATTGGTTTTGAAGAAAAACCAGCTAATCCAAAATGCATTCCTGGAGACCCAGAATCAGCGTTAGTTTCAATGGGTAACTATGTTTTTGAAGCCAAAGACTTGTTTGCTGAACTTATTGAAGATGCGGATAAAGAAGGTTCAACACACGATTTTGGTAAAGATATTATCCCTAATATGTTTCCTCGTGGTGATGTCTTTGTTTACGACTTCAGTACTAACCGCATTACTGGCGAAAAAGAGGAAGTGTATTGGCGTGATGTAGGTACGATTGATGCGTACTGGCAAGCTCATATGGATCTTCTGAAAAAGGATGCGCCGTTCTCGCTTTATAACCGTAAGTGGCCTTTACATACCTATTACCCGCCTCTACCACCTGCAACTTTCTCTGATTCAGACAATGGACGAGTTCAAATCATCGATAGCTTGGTTTGTAGCGGTAGTTACGTACGTGGTTCTCGTATAGAAAAAAGTGTTCTTGGTTTCCGTAGCAACATCGCATCAACATGTGATATTAGCGAAAGTATCCTTTTAGGTGATGTGAAAGTAGGCGAGGGCTGTGTGCTTCGTCGCGTTATCGTTGATAAAGATGCTGACATTGCTCCTGGAACTCAAATAGGTGTCAACCTGCAAGAAGATAAAAAGCATTACCACGTATCAGATGAAGGTATTGTGGTCATTCCTAAAGGAGCACGCGTTGGCTACTAAGACGTTATCAGTACTTTTTGTAGCGTCAGAAGTTGAAGGCTTGATTAAAAGTGGTGGCTTGGCTGATGTAGCCAAGGCGCTGCCTATAGCGTTACAAACACTTGAGCAAAATGTGCGAGTATGTATTCCCGCTTATAGTAAGATACCTGATGTTGATTCTGCTGAAGTGATTCTTGAATCAGAATTAGAGCATTGGCCTCATACTGCTTATCGCGTTAAGAAGCTGAATGTTGAAGGGGTGGAAGTATTCGGCATTGATTGTCCCAAATACTTTGACCGACCTGAAATGTATGCAGAAAACAACCAAGCTTACAGTGATAATGGCGAACGGTTTTCATTTTTCAGTGCTGCGAGTTTAGACATGTTACCTAAGTTAGGCTTTCAGCCTGATATTGTTCATGCAAATGATTGGCATACAGGTTTTGTTCCGTTCTTACTGAAGTCACGTTACCAGGAACATGAATTTTTTGCTGGAACTCGAAGTGTTATTTCAATTCATAATGCGGTATTCAAAGGTGTATTCACCTATGATGAATTGCAAAATCTTCCAGAGATGCATAGCTATAATGTCCCTGAAGCAGCAGTAAGTGACACTCACGTTACTATGCTAAAAGCTGGTGTATTGTGTGCAGACAAAATCAACGCAGTTAGCCCGACGTATGCTGAAGAGTTGAAAACAGAGCTTGGCAGTCATGGTATGGCTTATGAGTTTCAGCATCGCTCCGATGATTTATTTGGCATCCTGAACGGTTGTGACTACAGCGCTTGGAACCCTGAAACTGATGAGTTTCTGCCTCGCAAGTTTAAAGCAACAATGCATAGTATGGTAAGAGGGAAGTCAGCCTGTAAGCAACAATTACAGGAAGACGTTGGATTACCAATAAGAAGCTGCGCAGTCTATGGAATGGTTTGCCGCTTAACGCATCAAAAAGGCGTTCATTATTTACTGCCAATCGTAGAGCAATTTTTGAAAAATGATCTACAAATTGTGATTGTTGGTACGGGTGACCCAGTTTTGGCTAGTCAGTTGAAAGAGTTGGCGGCGAAAAACTCAGATAAGTTTGCTTTCATTGAAGCTTATAGCAATAAACTTGCTCACTTGGTTGAAGCTGGCTCAGACTTTTTTTTGATGCCTTCTGAATTTGAACCGTGTGGTTTAAACCAAATCTACAGTATGGCTTATGGTACTTTGCCAATTGTGCGCAGTGTTGGCGGCTTGAAAGATAGCGTAAATGATTATGACGAAAACTCTGAGCTAGCGACGGGCTTTGCGTTCAATGAACCAACTCCTTCAGCACTGCTTAATGTTCTTCATCGTTCATTACTGCTTTATGCTCAAAACCCACAAGAAATCAAACGTGTTCAGCTTTATGCAATGCAACAGAACTTTAGCTGGGAACAAGCAGCTGAAGAATATCTAGAGATGTATAGAACTGCGTTTTAAGTTTTAGATTAAACTATTGTGATTAATAGAGGCGCTCTTAAGTTAGAGCGCCTTTTTATTTGTGGTCAGATCTGATTGTTTATATTAGTAAGATGCTTGAAATATAGACAAATTTTAGGTGTGATGAAGTGGTGAGTCATTCATTTAACTAATGATATGATTGACATTGTCATCACTTAGCCCGTTTAATAGCGTGCTAGCCTAGCCCCCTAAAGCTCAATGTGAGCATAACGTGATTTAAGCGAAGGATATGTCAGAGACTTTATTATTCCATAAAACATTCACACACCCGACCAGCGATGAGTGGGTGGTCTTTGTGCATGGAGCTGGTGGCAGTTCATCTATTTGGTTCAAGCAAATAAAAGCTTACAAGGAGCACTTTAATTTACTGTTAATCGACTTACGTGGACATGGTAAATCTAATGCTTTGTTAAAAGAGCTAATAGCGAACCGATATACCTTCAAAGCTGTAACTCTTGATATTTTGAAAGTGCTCGACCATTTGAAAATTCGTTCTGCTCATTTCGTCGGCATGTCTCTTGGAACGATAATTGTACGTAATGTTGCGGAAATTGCAGCAAGTCGAGTTCGCTCAATGGTGCTAGGAGGAGCTGTAACTCGCCTTAACACCCGTTCACAAATTCTGATTAAGCTTGGTAACCTGAGTAAGCATATTATCCCTTACATGTGGTTATATAGCTTATTTGCTTATGTAGTGATGCCACAGAAGAGCCAAAAAGAGTCTCGACACTTATTTATTAGAGAAGCTAAGAAACTTTGTCAAAAAGAATTTAAACGTTGGTTCATCTTAACAGCTGATGTGAACCCTATAATGAAGTACTTTAAGGATCGTGAATTACCGATCCCAACATTGTATTTGATGGGGGAAAGAGACTATATGTTTATTCAACCCGTGAAAGAAATGGTTGAGGCACATCAAGCAAGTGAACTAGTGGAAATACCAAATTGTGGGCATGTATGCAACGTAGAGCAACCTGATGAATTCAACAAGCGCTCTATTGCTTTTATACAAAAGCAAATAGCTTAGAAGCTATTTGCTGTAATACTTAGCTTCAAGCTAACAAGAGAGGTTAGCCTTTAGTTAATAATTACTATTATTCAGATGTATTCCTAGGCAGCTCAATTTTAACTTCGCTTTGAGGGGATTGAGCTCCACATTGCCAGCAAGATCCAAATTGTGGCTCATTGTTTTCTCTACAATTCTCGCATACCCATTCTTCAAACTGTATTGATGTCTGTTGTAATTGGTACTCTTCCACAATCACTTTAGCTCTTGGTGCGTACTCAGTATTTGGTAACCAAACGTATGGATCAGTTTCTTCGGTAAAGGGTAATTCACCTTTGAGCCCAAATAGACCTTCTCCTCTTACTTCACACTCCACATTTTCACTTTGTAGAAGTCCACATACAATGTGAGCCTCTGCAGGATTACTCGCAATAAATATTTTCATTATTCAGCCACCGGACCTGAACGAAATTTAGCCATTGCCCATTTTGCTAAAATTGGGAACAAACCAAGCAATGCAAATGAGAGTAAAACAGATGGTGAAACAATACCCGACAATGAATCAATTTCCGCAAGTTGCGTACCTGCATTTAGGTAAACAGCAGTACCTGGAAGCATGCCTAATTGGCTAGTTAAGTAATAGCGAGAGATGGAGATTGGCGTTAGACCCATCAATAAATTAATTAAGAAAAACGGAAATACTGGGATTAAACGAAGTGAAAATAAGTAAAATGCCCCGTCTTTCTCAACACCTTGGTTGATGGTTGCTAACTTGTCACCAAATTTACTTTGTACCCAGTCACGTAATAAAAATCGGCTACTTAGGAAAGCTAATGTAGCGCCAATGGTACTTGCAAATGAAACCAAAACAAGGCTTGCCCAAAAACCGAATAGGGCTGCGCCTAGTAGAGTCACTACCGCGGCGCCAGGGATCGAGAAAGCAGTAATCATGACGTAAACAATGAAGTATATCGCTGCCGCCAGTAAGAAATTACTTTCAATATAGTTATTTAAAAGCACTTGTTGAGCTTTGGCATTCTCTAACGTTAGATACTGACCAAAGTTGACACCTAGTATGATGATGGTTGCCAGTAGTACGATTCCTAAAATTAGTTTTTTACTCATGAATACTTCCTCTAAATGTCACTTAATATCATTATTATAGTTAGACAGGGAATCAAGGCATTAACTTTCATTGAAAATAAAAAAAGCCACAAATAATGTGGCTTTTTGGTGTGAAAGTGACTGATTAACTTAATTAATTCGGCTGATAAGCTCTTCTCGTCGCTGTTGAGGGATAACAGACCAGTGCATACCCTTTATAGCGCCCTCTAATGCCCATAACAACTCAAGGCTTACATCCGATGAATGAGACTGCCTAATAGCGTTGTAGGCATTTACAGAGCCAAATTCATACAGCCTTTCCACTGAATCAATGCCGGCTTTTTTAAGCATCCTTTCAGTCGCAAGTCGAAGGTTTGGGAGATCCTTCAAGCGGTTAGGTTTTGCTGAAGATTGTTCCTTTTTCTCATCTTTAGCGAAGTTTAGAGAAACTTCCGCTAAATTGAGAGTTTGTTGTAGATCTTGCAAAATGTTATTAGGAAGAGCGAAATACTTAGTAACAACAGGAAACCCTCGTTTTTTGTAGACGTACGGTTGAAACCCTTGTTGTTTGAATTGATCCGCAGAGTTTTTATCAGCTCTAATGTGTAGTTGATCATTCACAACTAATGCGAACATAGTTTCGTCAGCAAATAGGCCGAACCCACCAAACATTGAACGCGATTTTATTTTTCCTAGGGACTCAAATAACTTCATCGAGTCCTTTAGTAGTGGTTTATCCATGTGTTTTATCTCGGTGTATTTGAATTATGCCACCAAATAAGCAGGTCCGAGAGAGTAGCAAAATGTTGCTATAAAATGTCAGTTAGCGGTAAATCTTTCATTTTGCCATCGGCAACCCCGCTACCATACCAATA
The DNA here is from genome assembly GCF_024347495.1 of Vibrio gallaecicus. Classification (NCBI taxonomy): domain Bacteria; kingdom Pseudomonadati; phylum Pseudomonadota; class Gammaproteobacteria; order Vibrionales; family Vibrionaceae; genus Vibrio; species Vibrio gallaecicus. The sequence continues at coordinate 1,143,844 of NZ_AP025490.1, forward strand.
TAGGCTTAGGCCGGAGGCTTTGCGTCTCACTCTTTAAAGTGGTTTGCCCTGTGCGTGACTTTTGACAGAATAAGTATTTTGTTGAACAAAGCTCACATTTGAATTTTTAAAGTGTGACATTCATTCAGTAAATGATAGTCGTAATGTGTGACTAAGTGCATTTGTTTTGTTTGTAAAAAAGCGCACTTAAATGTGCGCATTTATGAATGCTTTATTTATTTCAGTGATTTAACTGTGTTTCGTTCCACTATTTCTGGGTGCATTTCGAAAATACGTTTTTCATGGTCTTTATCTTTTATACGTTCTAGCAATATTTCAAAAGCATTTTTGCCAACGCGTCGCTTAGGTTGGTGGACGGTGGTCAGTGGCGGAGAAAAGTATTCAGCCAACTCAATGTTGTCATAACCAATAACTGAAATATCATCAGGGATCTTTAGCCCATTTTGCTGTAGTCGGCTCATTAAACCGAGTGCCATTGTATCGTTAAAGCAGAAAACGGCGGTTGGGCGGTCTTCCATCCCTACAATCTTGTCTGCAGCAATTACGGCTGTATCACATTCAAAGTTACCTTCAATGATTAAGTCATCATTCAATTCAACTTGTGCTTCATTTAATGCTCGGTGGTAACCTGCAATACGCTCAGTACAAGCCGCTTTATCTAGATGACCACTTAAGCAAGCAATTCGTGTGTGACCTTTTTCTAGTAGGTATTTTGTTGCTAAGTAGCCGCCCTCTTCAGAGTTATCGATGATCTTATCTGCTTGAGAGCTTTCAGGACCCCAATCCATCACTACTTTAGGGATATCCGCGTGTCGATCTAACATTTCACGAAGTTCTTCTGTTAGGTCGGAACACATCACTAAAATGCCATCTACGCGTTTTTCAGCCAGCATGCGAATGTAATCACGTTGTTTCTCGTAAATACCACCTGTATTGCAAAGGATCAAAGTATAACCTTGGCGGTAGCAGTAGCTTTCTACACCATCAATGACTTCAGAGAAGAATAAGTTGGTAGATTGAGTAACTAGCATGCCGATAGTACGTGTCGTATTGCATTTTAAGCTACGAGCAACAGCACTAGGTGCATAGTTTAATTCATCAACAGCTTTATTTACTTTTTCTTGAGTCGCTTCTGCAACAAAGCGAGTCTTATTGATGACATGAGAAACAGTTGTTGTTGATACGCCGGCTAATCGAGCGACATCTTTTATAGTGGCCATGGTTTTATCCTGTTAAAAGCTACTTTACTAGAGAGTAGGGCAGCAAAGTAGCCGTAAAGCTACCAGAGTGAGAGCACTGGTTAAGTTTTTCTAATGGTATTAAAGTGCTAAAAAACAAAAAACCGCTAATCAGAGCGGCTTGTTTTCAATTTCAAAATGCTCATGATCAGTAAAGCACAACATTTTGATGGTGTTTCATATTTTATCGTTTGCGATCACAATTTTAGACTGACTGGAAAATGACCGCAATAACATTCACCCATAATTATGGGTGAATTGTCACATTTACATCTAAATATTCTATCAATACTAGAATATCGCTTTATTCATCGCTTAGGTATTCTAGATCCAGTTTATAAAAGGCTACGAGCAGTGTTGCAACGCTTGCGTAAAATCCAAATTTATCGAATTCTGTACACTTTGCTTGGAATCTTGGTATCCAAGTAAGTAGGTATTTTTCGATAAACTGTTTTTGTTCAAGGAAGCTACTTTCAAACTCTTCACTGTTTTGATTTTCGTTAGAACGGATGATTAAATTTCCAAGAAAATCGAGTTCAATGGCAATGTGATCCGCTGGTTCATTTAGATCAGCACTAACTCCTACACCATGCTCAGCCATCAGTGTTTCCATGTCTTTTGCAGGTTGACCATTTAGTAGACCAGTATTACCAATATACAAAGATGCATAAGGCAAAGCGGCGTACTTATCGGATTTTAAGAATAAATCACAAAAGTCAGCCGCAAGCTCAAGCTGTTCATCGTCACGATTCTGAGAGCGGTTCAAGGCATCGACGAGTTTATCTATTGCTGGTTTCAGCGTTTCATTTTCGCCTAACCCAGCTAGAAATGAACGAATTTCAACAGACTTGTAATGCTCTAATTCTGATTCTGTTAATTCTTTAGCAAATAAGCTTGATAGCCACCAGTAAATTTCAGCTCTTTTCTCGTTGAATGCTTTCATTTCTTTCATCAATTATTCCTACCTTCATAAGGTGACGCCTAAAAACGGCTGAGATTCAGTGAACAGACTTAAACTTAAGTCGTAATGCCTATATTGAATTGCTCTGAGCGGTAAATAGCAAGGTTTTAGCTTGTCTTGCATCAAAAAAAAACCATGTTTCTGGCTTTTATCTTACTGGCGACTAGAATTGTTACGAGTTATGAATAGAATAGTCAATGAAACTATTAAATAAGAAAAGTGGTGTAGATGAGCTATCACGTATTAGTCGTTGAAGATGATGTGGTAACCCGAAGTAAACTGGTTGGTTACTTCCAGAATGAAGGTTACACAGTGAGCGAAGCTGAAAGTGGCGCTCAGATGAGGGAAGTGTTGGTTCAAAACAACGTTGACCTGATTATGCTAGACATCAACTTACCAGGCGAAGATGGATTGATGCTAACTCGCGAATTACGCAGTCAATCAGACATTGGAATTATTTTAGTCACTGGACGCACGGATAGCATCGACAAAATTGTAGGCCTTGAAATGGGGGCTGATGATTATGTTACTAAACCATTTGAACTTCGCGAGTTGTTGGTTCGAGTGAAAAATTTACTATGGCGCATAGCGGCTGCACGCAAGACAAATACGGCTGCAGTAGAAGAAACGGAAGATGAGACTATTGTACGTTTCGGAGAGTGGACATTCGATATCCCACGTCGCGCATTAAGTAAAAATGGTGAACCAGTTAAATTAACGAAAGCAGAGTATGAGTTATTGGTTGCTCTGTCTTCATACCCAAATCAAGTGTTAAGCCGGGAGCGTATTCTTAATATGATCAGCCACCGTGTTGATGCACCGAACGATAGAACGATTGATGTTTTGATTCGGAGAATGCGTGCCAAGATGGAGTTTGATCCGAAGAACCCGCAAATATTTGTGACAGTTCACGGTGAAGGTTACATGTTTGCGGGGGATTGATTTCAGTTAGTTTGTACAATAATTTGAAAGCTCCACTAGAACAAAATAGAAAGCCGAGGCAAATGTACCTCGGCTTTTTTATTGGACTAAATTCGTAGTGGCTTTTTATCGGTCACAAGCTTTAGCTGCAAAGTTATAAAGTTATAAAGTTATAAAGTTATAAAGTTATAAAGTTATAAAGTTATTGTGGAAGTCTCACGTGTATCCAATTTTATTCATAAAAGATCATTGGTAGCTTCAGACACTTTATCTACCGCATTATTGGTCGATTCTGATATAGACGATTCTTGATGATCTATCCAGTCGCGCAGCCTTTGCCACATTAGCCCCATCGTTTCATGCCAATAGCGCTCGGTTTGCTCTAAGTAAATCGCCTTTGGCATATATTTATTCCAAGGCTGCACAATATTTTTGTGAGCTAAGTAATTGGTTGGTGCTGGGGTTGGTTGGATTCCAGCACCATTAAATTCATAAATGGCTCTTTGCATGTGGCTAGCTGAAGTGACTAAAACAACTTTTTTATTTTGAATAAAAGCAGCCGCTTGTCGTGCTTCTTCCCCTGTGTCTTTTGCCGTTTCTAATAAAATAATATCAGGCTTAGAGACGCCTAAAGCTAAGGCTACTTTCGCCATCATTCTTGCATTACTGATTTCTAGACCACCACCGTAGCCAGATAGAATCAGTTTCGCCCCAGGGTACATACGTAAAATCCTGATCCCCTCACTCAAACGCATCAAACCTGTGCGGCTGAGTTCTGAAGTTGGTGGGATTTGATCGTCGACCACGTGGCCACTTCCGAGCACCATAACGAAATCTACGGATTTGTCGGTTGGTAAGAATACAGAGTACTGCCTTTCCAGAGGCATAAGTAAGCGACTAGAGATGGGTTGGAAGGCAATAAGGAAAATACCGCAGAGTGCGGTTAACGTAATTAGACATCCAGTCTTTCGTTTTGTAGTAAACATGACTAGGGCTAAGCCTAGAAAAGCGAGAATTAACATTGCTGGTAGTGGCATCAACAAGGATGACACGACTTTTTTCAGCTCAAACATATCCGAATAGTCCGAAAAAACATCACTTAGTAGTAAAAAGAGACATCGCCTCTTTATTCCTGAAATTCCTGTGACAGAATAGCAGGCACGATAGGACATAATAACTCAAGTGACCGTGACTGAAGACCGTAATTTCGACGATATTGCCCACAAATTTGCAAAAAACATTTACGGCTCTGACAAAGGAGAGATCCGTCAGATCATCGTATGGGAAGATTTAGAGCTTGCTCTTAATGAATTTGCTGATGAAAATACTCCCCTTCACGTACTTGATGCGGGTGGTGGGCTGGCTCAAATGTCACAGAAGATAGCTGCACAAGGTCACCATGTATCATTGTGTGATCTATCTTCTGAAATGCTGGCTCTTGCAAAAGAGGACATTGCAAAGGCTGGCTTGCTTGAGCAATATCGGCTGATCCATTCTCCAGTACAGAAGATCGCAGAGCATCTTGACGATAAAGTCGATTTCGTGATGTTTCATGCTGTGATGGAGTGGTTAGCAAACCCCAAAGAGGCTCTTGATATTTTGCTAGATCAAGTCAAGCCCGGAGGCGTTGCTTCGATTATGTTTTATAACCACCACGGCTTGGTACTGAAAAATGTGATATGTGGCAATATTCCTCATGTACTTGATGGGATGCCACATAGAAAGCGGTTTAAGCTGCAGCCCCAGAAAGGGCTTAAGCCAGAAGATGTCTATCAATGGATAGAAGACGCTGGTTTTGATATTCAAGGGAAATCTGGTATTCGTTCATTTAGTGATTACATAGGTAATATGGAATACATGGGCGATTATGATTTTGAAGATGTATTAGCGCTTGAAAAACAATTATGTCGACAAGAGCCATATTTATCTCTAGGACGATACATTCATGTGTGGGCGAAAAAGCCGGCATAAAGCGAAAGTAAGAATAACAAAGAATCATGCGTGACATCGAAATTAGACTGATGTCATAAGAAACGATAACAGGAACCACAATGAGTGAAATGACTCAAACTGCCGAAGAGCAGCCAATTGATGAATTGGTGGGCTGGGTCAAGCAGCATGACTTCTCATTGAATCTCTCACCAGAGCGTTTAGCCTTTTTGATTGCTATCGCTGTGTTGAGTAATGAAAGATTTGATGAAGAGTTAGGTGAAGGTGAACTGCATGATGCATTTATCATTGTCACTCGCATGTTTGAAGAAACGGGAGATGCTTCTGCATTTCGCGCGAATAACGCCATCAATGAATTGGTGAAACAAAAGCTCATTAGTCGCTTCACAAGTGAAGTGACCGATGGAGCCAGCATTTACCGACTTTCACCGCTTGCCATTGGCATTACAGATTACTACTTACGCCACCGACAATTTTCTAAGCTAAAATTGTCGATTCAGTTGACTATGGTTGCTGACGAAATGGCGAAAGCGATAGAAGCTGCCCAAAAAGGCGGGACGCCAGCGCACTGGAAGAGAAACGTTTATGGCGTCCTTAAGTACTCTGTTGGCGAAATATTTGACCAAATAGACCTTAACCAGCGTGTTATGGATGAGCAACAGCAAACGGTTAAGCAGCAAATTGCGGATCTATTAAATAAAGATTGGCGAGAAGCTATTAATAACTGTGAGTCTTTACTTTCTGAAACCTCAGCTACGTTGAAAGAACTTCAAGATACGCTCCAAGCCGCAGGTGATGAACTCCAAACTCAAATCCTCGATATTCAAGAAGTTGTTTACGGGAATGATGAGTTAGAGTTTGTTGGTGAAACCCTATTTGGTTTACAGATGAAACTTGACCGAATCACGAGTTGGGGTCAGCAAGCAATAGACTTGTGGATTGGCTATGACCGCCATGTACACAAGTTTATTCGAACGGCGATTGACATGGATAAGAACCGTGCCTTTAGCCAGCGTCTGCGTCAATCTGTGACAGATTACTTTGATGCACCTTGGTTCTTAACGTATGCGGATGCAGAGAAATTAAGTGATCTTCGAGATGAAGCTCTGGTTTTACGTGATGACGAAGTAACAGGGCAAGCCCCACTAGACGTTGAATATGAAGAATTCGAACAAGTAAACGATCTGCTTTCTGAAAAGATTGCAGCGATGCTGAGAGTTCATAAAGAGCAGGGTGCAGCCATTGATCTTGGACTTGTACTGCGTGACTACCTCGCAGAACACCCTCGTACTCACCATTTTGATTTAGCTAGAATCGTTGTCGACCAAGCCGTGCGCTTAGGTTATTCCGAATCTGACTACCAGGCTATTCAGCCTGATTGGCAGGCAATTAACGATTTTGGTGCAAAGGTACAAGCAAATGTCATTAACAAGTACTGATGATTACATGCCAGAGAAGCTGGTAAAAGCGATAGCGAACCCATTGTTCCCTGCGTTAGACAGCATGTTGCGTGCAGGTAAGCACGTATCAAGCGAAGATTTAGACAACCATGCGTTACTTGCTGATTTTGAAGTTGAGCTTCAACAGTTTTATCAACGCTACAATACTGAACTAGTAAAAGCACCTGAAGGTTTCTTTTACCTGCGCCCGCGTTCTACCTCATTGATTAGCCGAAGTGTGCTATCTGAATTGGATATGCTAGTAGGCAAAGTATTGTGTTTCTTATATCTAAGCCCAGAGCGTTTAGCTCATGAAGGTATTTTTACGAATCAAGAACTGTACGAAGAGTTAATGGCACTGGCTGATGAGGCAAAACTCATGAAGCTGGCGACTAACCGTGCTTCGGGTTCAGATTTAGATAAAGAAAAATTATTCGAAAAAGTTCGTACTTCATTACGCCGTTTACGTCGTATTGGTATGATCATCTCTATTGGTGAAACAGGTAAGTTCCGCATCAGTGAAGCGGTTTTCCGTTTCGGAGCGGATGTTCGAATTGGCGATGATATGAAGGAAGCTCAATTGCGTCTTATCCGTGATGGTGAAGCGGTGGTTCATACGCCTGAGCCAAGCCAAGGCAGCTTGCTGAATGAGCAACAAGATCATCAAGAAGATGAACAGCCAGAAATTTTTAACGAACAACTGAATTTAGGCGAGCTGGCTGATGGCCGCGAGCAAGAAACTGCGGAAGGTGAATTATGATTGAACGCGGTAAGTATCAATCATTAACCATGATCAACTGGAACGGCTTCTTTGCGCGTACTTTTGATATTGATGGTTTAGTAACAACTCTTTCAGGCGGCAATGGCGCCGGTAAGTCGACCACAATGGCGGCATTTATTACGGCCCTTATTCCTGACCAAAGCTTACTGCACTTCCGAAATACAACGGAAGCGGGTAGCTCTCAATCATCAAGAGATAAAGGTCTTTATGGTAAGTTACAGCCTGGTGCGTGTTATGCCGCGCTAGATGTTGTTAACTCCCGTAATCAGCGCTTACTGTTTGCTGTAAAACTTCAACAAGTTGCTGGGCGAGATAAGAAAGTAGATATTAAACCATTTGTTATTCAAGGCTTACCAAGCCATGTGAAACCAACCGATGTGTTAATCGAAAACGTTTCTGATAGACATGCTCGTGTATGCCTATTAAATGATGTGAAAGCAGCTGTGGCGCAATATGAAGGCGCTCACTTTAAAGCGTTCTCATCGATTGTTGAATACCACGCTCAGATGTTTGAATACGGTGTCGTTCCGAAGAAACTGCGTAATAGCAGTGACCGTTCTAAGTTTTATCGCTTGATCGAAGCATCTTTATACGGTGGTATCTCAAGCGCGATTACTCGTTCACTTCGTGATTACTTGTTGCCACAAAATGGTGGCGTGAAGAAAGCATTCCAAGATATGGAATCTGCACTTCGTGAAAACCGAATGACATTGGATGCAATTAAAACTACGCAAGCCGATCGTGATTTATTCAAACACTTGATTACAGAATCTACCAATTACGTAGCAGCTGACTACATGCGCCATGCGAATGATCGCCGTAATAAGCTTGATCAAACTATGGTGCTACGTGGTGAGTTGTTTGGATCTCGTGAAACTTTAGTTGAGCAAAATAGCCTACTGAACCGTGTTCAAGAAGAACTTGAGATCTTAGTCGATCAAGAGTCAGCGCTTGAGCAGGATTACCAAGCCGCTTCCGATCATTTACAGCTTGTTCAAAATGCCCTTCGCCAACAAGAAAAAATAGCACGTTATAGCGATGATCTTGAAGAATTAAGCGAACGCTTAGAAGAGCAAATGATGGTGGTTGAAGAAGCACAAGAACGTGTTTTACTAGCTGAAGAGCAGGCGACCATTACTGAAGAAGAAGTGGATAGCCTAAAAACGCAACTTGCCGATTACCAACAAGCGCTTGATGTTCAGCAAACTCGTGCTCTTCAATATCAACAAGCTGTTCAAGCATTAGAAAAGACCAAACAGTTATTAGCTGATGAGTCGATCACGCCTGAAAGTGCGATGGCACTGGTTTCTGAGTTGAAATCTCAAGAAGAAGCTAATACCCAAACATTGCTTGCTACTAAGCACAAGCTGGATATGTCATCAGCGGCTTCTGCACAGTTCGATAAAGCGTTGGCATTAGTGAAGAGTGTTGTCGGTCATGTTGAACGACAAGATGCGTCAGTAAGTGCTAAACAAGCGATTGAAAAAGGCAGAGAGTCGAAACATATTGTTCAAAATGAACAACAATGGCGTGCTCAGCATCGTGATATGGAGCGAGATATGGCTCAGCAGCGTCAAGCTCAAAGCCTAGCCGCTGAATATCAGAAGCAACATAATACTGAATTAACTGATGAGCTGATTTTCGAAGAAGAGCGTGAACGCCACTCAATGCAAATTGAGTCTTTAGAGTTTGCTCAAGAAGAATTACGCGAAGCTAAAAGTGAACAGCGTCGTGTTGAACAAGAATATACTCAGCAAATAACTAGATTAGAAGCGATAGCGCCAGCTTGGATTAATGCTAACGATGTTTTAGAAGCGTTAAGAGAACAAAGCAATGCTGAGCTAGAAGATAGCCAAGCCGTAATGACTCAAATGCAGCAAGTTCTGCAAGATGAGAAATCACAATCTATCGCGAAAGAGCAGCTAGCAAAACGTCGTTCAGAGCTTGATCAAGAAATCGAACGTTTAGCTTCACCTGGTGGTTCGAATGATCCTCGATTGAAAGGGTTAGCAGACACATTAGGCGGCGTATTACTTTCTGAAATTTATGATGACATTACCATTGGTGATGCTCCGTATTTCAGTGCAATGTATGGCCCTGCACGTCATGCGATTGTGGTTTCAGATCTTGATGGGATCAAAGAGAAACTGGTTGATTTAGATGATTGCCCTGAAGATTTATATATCCTTGAAGGCGATGTTGATGCGTTTGATGATAGCTCATTCAATGCTGATGAACTTGAAGGTGCTGTTTGCGTTCAATTAAATGATCGTCAAATGCGTTACTCGCGTTTCCCTGAGATTCCATTGTTTGGCCGTGCTGCTCGTGAACAGCGTCTAGAACACTTACGTGAAGAACGTGATGTTGTAGTGGAAAACCACGCGAAAGCGGCATTTGACTCTCAGAAACTCCAGCGCTTATACCAAGCATATAACCTATTTGTTGCTAAGCACTTGCAGGTTGCTTTTGATGCTGACCCTGAGCAAGCTTTGGTTACTGTACGTGATAAGCGTAATCAAGTTAGCCGAGCATTAACAGACATCTCAGCTAAAGAACAACAGCAACGCAGCCAGCTAGCGCAAAGCAAGCAAGCTATCTCTACATTAGATAAATTAGCGCCAATGATTCGTATGATCGAAGATGAGACATTGGCAGAACGTTTGTCTGAACTTGAAGCTCAGCTTGAGCGTTTAGGTGAAGCGAAATCTTACTTATCCAATCATAGTAAAGCGCTAACTGCACTGGAACAGATTGTTTCAGCCCTTGACGCGGATCCAGAACAATTTGAAGCGTTAGAAGCCGAGTACAAACAAGCTGACCAAGCACTTCAAATATTGAAAGGTAAGTTGTTTGCTTTATCTGATTTGATTGAACGTCGTCATTACTTTGCTTATGAAGATTCAGTGGATCTTCTTAATAAGAGCAGTGAACTGAGTGAGCAATTAAAAGCTAAGTTGGTTAATGCTGAGCAAGCGAGAACAAAAGGTCGTGATGGCTTAAAACAAGCTCGTGATCAAATGAACCAGTACAACCAAGTATTGGCTGCACTTAAGAGTTCGCATCACGCTAAACTTGAAACCGTTCAAGAGTTTAAACAAGAGCTACAAGAATTTGGCGTGAACGCTGACGAAGGCGCTGAAGAGCGTGCAGTTCGTCGTCGTGATGAACTTCAAGAACGTCTACACACTTCACGTAGTCGTAAGAGCGGTTATGAGCGAACCATTACATCGACTGAATTGGAGATGAAAGGTTTAGCTAAACGCTTGAAGAAGGTTCAGAAGGAATACGCTGAACTTCGCACGTTTGTGGTCGCTGCAAAAGCGGGTTGGTGCTCAGTTTTACGTTTAGCTCGTGAAAATGACGTTGAGCGCCGTTTACATAAACGTGAATTAGCGTACTTATCTGCAGGCGAGCTTCGCTCAATGTCAGATAAGTCGTTAGGTGCACTTCGTCTTGCCGTTGCAGGTAATGATGACTTACGTGATTCTCTGAGACTATCTGAAGATAACGCGCATCCAGAACGTAAAGTATTGTTCTACATCGCGGTTTATCAGCATCTTCGTGAACGAATTCGTCAGGATATTATCCGTACCGATGATCCTGTTGAAGCGATTGAAGAGATGGAAGTCGAGCTTGCTCGTCTAACAGAAGAATTGACTCAGCGTGAAAACCGCTTAGCAATCAGTTCTGAATCTGTGGCAAGTATCATTCAGAAAACGATTCAGCGTGAGCAAAACCGCATTCGAATGCTTAACCAAGGTCTATCTAATATTTACTTTGGTCAAGTGAAAGGTGTACGTCTTAATGTGAAAATTCGCGAGAGTCACGAAGTATTGCTGGCTGGATTAGCATCGCAACAAGACCAACATAAAGACTTGTTTGAAACTTCTCGCTTTACGTTCTCAGAAGCGATGGCGAAACTTTTCCAGCGTGTAAACCCACATATCGACATGGGGCAACGTTCACCTCAAGTTCTAGGTGAAGAATTACTGGATTACCGTAATTACCTAGAATTGAGTGTTGAAGTGAACCGTGGTTCTGATGGTTGGTTACAAGCTGAGTCTGGTGCACTTTCAACAGGTGAAGCGATTGGTACTGGCCAATCTATCTTGCTGATGGTTATTCAGAGCTGGGAAGAAGAGTCACGCCGACTGCGCAGTAAAGACATTGTTCCTTGCCGACTATTGTTCTTGGATGAAGCTGCGCGTTTGGATTCTAAATCAATCTCAACGTTGTTTGAGCTATGTGACAGGCTAGGAATGCAATTACTGATTGCAGCGCCTGAAAACATTAGCCCAGAGAAAGGTACAACGTATAAGTTGGTTCGTAAGGTCTTCAAAGATCACGAACATGTGCATGTGGTTGGTTTACGAGGCTTTGCTCAAAATAAACCTGCGACACCAGTACAAGAGCTTATCGAAGAGTTGTAATACCTAATAAGTATTAATAAACAAATACTGAAGCCCCTACTTGTTAGGGGCTTTTTTATGTTTGGATATTAAAGATAAAAGTCACACATACTTTGTGGGTATTATCAACGGAACGAGTTTGAGGTCACACGCACAAAACCATAATTATTGTATGGTATTAATGGTTCATCTTATTATATAAATAATATTGTATTACTATTTTGTTTTGGCTTCATTGTGATGTCATTGTGCTAGGTGAGGTTCGATATGGTTCAAATCGTTATTGACGGGAAGTTTAGAATTGCAGAACAGGGGCAAACTGTTCTGGAAGTTGCAAAAAACTGTGGCTTAGAGATTCCATCCCTATGCGGTTTGAATAAAACGACCGATAAAGTTCCTTGTGACCTCTGCGTCGTTGAGCTTGAGAATGGTGATATACAAAGGTCATGTGAAATTGAAGTATCTAACGGTCTTAATGTCATCACTCAATCTAGCCGGTTAACAGCCCGCCGCCAAACCGCTTTGAATCGAATCATGTCTGATCATTATGCCGACTGTGAAGCTCCTTGCCAGACTGCCTGCCCTGCAGGGGTTGATATTCAATCATACCTTTATCACATCGCTCAAAATGATCACTTAAAAGCCATTGAAGTCATCAAGCAAACACTTCCTATGCCACTTTCTATTGGCCGTGTTTGCCCTGCATTTTGTGAAACGGAATGTAGAAGGAATTTAGTGGATGATTCCATCGCAATTAGGCAACTAAAACGACACGCTGCAGATATCGATTTGGCAGCACAAGAAAGCTACCAACCCTTGAAAAAAGCACCGAAAGGTAAAACAGTCGCCATTGTTGGTAGTGGACCGGGTGGGTTAACGGCGGGCTATTACCTTTCGAATGAAGGGTATGATGTTCAAATCTTTGAATCTATGCCGCAAGCTGGTGGGTGGCTGCGTTACGGTATTCCAGAATACCGCTTGCCTAAATCGATATTAAATAAAGAAATAGAGTTGATGTGCCGAAATGGTATGTCGATAGAATGCAATAAAAAGCTCGGTGTTGATTTTACATTATCGAGTTTAACGCAAGATTTTGATGCGGTTTGTTTGGCTGTTGGTGCTTCACAAGCGGTAGACATGCGATACCCAGGAAGCGACTTGAGCGGCTGTTATCTGGGAGTCGACTATCTAAAAGATTACGTGACAGAAAAACAATATGTCACGGGTAAAAAAGTCGCGGTGATTGGCGGTGGTAACACCGCGATAGATTGTGCTCGGACTGCGGTTCGTGATGGTGCTAATACGACGTTAATTTATCGTAGAACAAGAGATGAAATGCCTGCAGAAGATTATGAGATTGAAGAAGCAGAGCATGAAGGCGTGAAATTTCATTTTTTAACGAATCCAGTAGAGAACTTACCTGATGAAGATGGTCGAGTTTGTGAGGTTCGTTTAGAGCGAATGGAGCTTGGTCCTGCGGATGCTTCAGGTCGTCGAAGCCCTAAACCTACAGGAGATTTCTTTGTTGAGGCGTTTGATACGGTGATCGCCGCAGTCTCACAAAAGCCAGACCTGAGTTTTATGGATAATGAAGCCATCGATATTCCATTGACCCGCTGGAATACCGCAGATGTCGATCCGCAAACTATGCACACCGGTACGGGTAATATCTTCAGTATCGGTGATTTTCGTCGTGGACCTGCAACGGCTGTCGAAGCGGTCGGAGACGGTCGTTTAGTCGCAGGAACTATTGACCGATTTTTTGATGGCGATATGGCCAATATTCCGGTTAAACCATTTAATTCGCGTAAGCAAAACCAACTTAATGAAGTGGACCCAAAGCAATACCAAGCTATTCAAAAACAAGCCCGACTTATCATGCCTGAACTTACTCCAGAGCAAAGGGCGCAAAGTTTTGATGAAGTGGAAACGGGGTTTGAAAACGCAGATGCAGTTGCAGAAGCTGCACGATGTTTAGAATGTGGGTGCCAAGCTAACACAGGATGTGATCTAAGGGATTACGCCACAGAATATAAAGCTGTTCAGGAATACCCTGCATTCAATATTGATATTCAAACTGATGAAGCTTGGCAATTAACCCGTAATCATGAATTTAAGTCTGTATCTTCAGTTCACTCATCAGAATCACTGGTTCAAAAATTTCCGGTGGATAACAGCTCCGAGTTTATTGTTTTTGATGCGAACCGCTGCATTAGCTGTGGTCAATGTATTCAAGCATGTCGTGAACAGGCAGTTCATGGTGTTCTAAGCTTCATGGATCAAGCAAACGGAAAACCTGCTAATAATCCCAAAGGCCGCCCTAATTTTGGTGTGAATACGATATTGATGGGGGATTCAAACTGCGTTCAATGTGGTTCTTGCATCCAGGTTTGCCCAACAGGTGCAATGACAGATGCACGTGATAAAGCGCAAGGTCGAACCGATAAACTGAAAGCGGTAGATACCATCTGCACCTACTGTGGTGTTGGTTGTAAACTCACCATGTATGTGGATGAGAAGACGAACAAAATTCAATATATTCGCGGCGGCGATTCTCCTGTTAATGAAGGCATGCTATGCGTTAAAGGACGGTTTGGATTTGACTTCGTTAGCAGTGATGCTCGTTTAACGTCACCATTAATTCGTAAAGATGGATGGTTACAACCGGCGAGTTGGGATGAAGCAATCACCCTTATTGCGAGTAAATTTACTTCAATCAAAGAAGGGTTTGGCAGCCAATCTCTCGCTGGTTTTTCTTCCGCAAAAACGACTAATGAAGACAACTACGCATTTCAAAAGTTTATCCGCCGTGAATTAGGGACAAATAATGTCGACCATTGCGCACGTCTTTGTCATGCATCTACAGTTACGGGGCTTGAAGCGTCATTAGGCAGCGGTGCTATGACCAATGATATCCCAAGTATCAAGCATTCAGATGTCATCTTTATCATAGGTTCAGATACCACAGCAGCACACCCTATTATTGGGTCTCATATTAAGCAGGCAGTTCGTCATCATGGAGCTCGGTTGATTGTAGCTGACCCGAAACGCATTGATATAGCCGATCACGCTGAGCTGTATATGGCGCATCGACCAGGTACAGATGTGATGCTAATTAATGGTGTGATGCAGCAGATCATCAAACATGGTTGGTATGATCAGGAATATATTGATGAACGTGTTGATGGTTTTGACACTTTGCTGCAAGAAGTGATGTCTCCGAATTACGCTTTAGACAAAGTTGAATTGGTTACCGGTGTAAAAGCCGATGATATATTTGCTATGGCGCGTTTGATTGGAACGGCGAAGCGTACCGCTGTGTACTATTCGATGGGGATAACTCAGCATACAACGGGTCATGACAATGTTCGTTCAATTGCGAACCTACAATTACTTTGCGGAAACATCGGAATTGAAGGTGGGGGGATTAACCCACTTAGAGGGCAGTCCAATGTGCAAGGTGCGTGTGATATGGGCGCATTGCCGAATAATCTCCCAGGGTATCAGAAGGTTTATAACCCATTAGTACGCAAAAAATTTGAAATGGAATGGGGCGTATCATCATTACCGGCTGAGCCCGGTTTAACGCTTACCGAGATTATAGATGCCGCTTGCGAACGAAAAGTGAAAGCACTGTATGTCATGGGGGAGAATCCGGTATTGAGTGATCCTAACCAAGCCCATGTTATTGAAGGTTTGGAAGCGCTCGACTTCTTAGTGGTACAAGATATCTTTTTAACAGAAACAGCGCAGTATGCAGATGTCGTGTTGCCTTCTTGTTCTTTCGCTGAAAAATCAGGTCACTTCACTAATACCGAACGCCGAGTGCAGCGTATTAACCCTGCTGTAAATCCACCCGGCGAAGCAAAAGAAGATTGGGTCATCATTCAATCTATCGCAAATGCTATGGGAGGGGAGTGGTCGTATTTGAGTGTGGCGGATATAACCAACGAAATAGCTAGAGTGACGCCACAATATGCAGGTCTGAGGTGGGAAAATATCACAATCAATGGTGTGCAATGGCCAAGTAATAAGAACAACCCTGATGGAACACGAATTATGCACCAAACTCAATTTACCCGCGGTAGAGGGCAAATGGAGGCGATACCTTTCCGTTATGCTGCAGAGTTACCTGATGAAGAATATCCACTTATTTTGACGACTGGGCGCGTGTTAGAGCAATTTCATACAGGGACTATGACGCGAAAAACTAAGGGGCTAGATAACTTAGCGGGACCTAAAGCAATGATCAGCGTATTTGATGCTGAAAGGTTAGAGTTATCAAATGGTCAGATGGTTAAGGTATCAACAAGACGCGGTCAGATAGAGATTGCTGCGTTTGTAACCAAGCGAATGCAGAAAGGAGTGATATTTATTCCGTTCCACTTTGTTGAATCACCGGTAAATAAGCTGACAACAACCGCAACGGATCCACATGCAAAGATTCCAGAGTTTAAAGTGGCAGCGGTTAGGGTTGAGGCATTACTGACGGAGTCTCAGGTTCTGTAGTCCAAGTTTCGAGTAACCAATGACCAAGTATCAGTATCAGTATCATGGTTATTACATTTGGCTGTTTTACTACTTTGATAGATAAAATTAAACCGCATATCTGCCTGACTATTTCTAGTTCAAAGTGAATATGCGGCTTATTTATATTTTAGCTAACCTAGTTTTTTGTGATCTATGTACTCGGCTTACTATGCGAGTCGATTAACTACGAGATCCAGCTAGCTATGAGCCCCGAACTGTTTGGCCGCGTATGCAACGCGCTCCGTTGGTTTTGGGTAGTCGGCTGGCATTCCAAGGCCTTCAATATGCTGAAGCCTTGGTAGTAAACCAGCACCATTAGCGATCTGAATAGCAAGGCCTGGACGAGCATTGAGTTCAAGCACCATCGGTCCTTCTTCTTGGTCAAGCACCATGTCGGTACCCATATAACCAAGACCAGTCATTTCCCATGCACTAGAAGCTAATACCAGTAATTTCTCCCAGTGAGGAACCTGCAGCGTCATCAGCTCTTTTCCAGTGTCTGGGTGTTGGGTAATTGGTTGATCAAACTGTACTGCTCGTACCGCTTTGCCTGTGGCTATATCAATACCCACACCAACTGCACCTTGGTGTAAATTCGCTTTGCCATCAGAGGCGGCAGTTGATAGGCGCATCATCGCCATTACTGGGTAGCCTTTGAACACAATGATGCGAACATCCGGAACACCTTCAAAGCTGAAGCCTTCGAAGCAGCTGTCAAACTTAATCAAGTTCTCTACTACGGCTACATCGTTTTTACCACCAAGTGAGAAAAGCCCTGCCAACGCATTACTAATATGGCGCTCAACATCTTCCTCGTTGATTGTAGAACCTGATGGTTTTGTATAAACGCCATCTTTGTGAGAAACCACAACAAGAATGCCTTTACCACCACTTCCTTGTGCGGGCTTGATTACAAACCCAGGCCAGTCTTTTACCATCTTGTGAATCTTTTTGACTTCAGCTTGATGGCTAATTACACCGATAAGTTTAGGTACTGTTGCACCAGCTTGTTCAGCAATAATTTTTGTTTTTAGCTTATCATCCACTAATGGGTATTTTGAGCGGTCATTATAACGACCGATATAGCTATGGTTTCGCTTATTCATGCCCATGATGCCTTTATCACTGAGCTTGAATGGAGAGGTCAGTTGATTAAACATACCTTAATCCTCCGCTAGTGGCTTAAAGCGACGAAGCTCAGTCAAACGGTAACCAGTGTAGTTACCAAGTAGCAAAATAGTGGCAAGAATAACAAGCTGTAGACCAATGAAGTTAAACGTTAGGTGTTGAATAAATGGATTAGTCATACCTAAGTAAACCAATATGGCAGTGAATAGAGAGCCACCACCTTGTAGCATTACTTCTTTCGCACCTTCTTCTTCCCAAAGGATCGACATACGTTCCACAGTCCAAGATAGGATAATCATTGGGAAGAAAGTAATCGATAGACCTTCAGTTAAGCCAATCTTGAATGCAACAACAGTAAAGACCGAAATGATCATTATGACGGTAATTATCACCGCCGATATTCGGGCAACTAAAAGCAGGTTGAGCTTCGAAAGGTAGCTTCGAATAATAAGACCCGTACCAACAATCAACAAGAAACCAACAATACCGGTAATCAATTGTGTTTGAACAAAGGCAACCGCAATCAAAACTGGCATGAATGTACCAGAAGTTTTTAGCCCGATAATCACACGTAAAAATACAACGATGAATGCACCAATCGGGATAAGCATGATGGTCTTAAACATCGCTTGCTCTTCAAGAGGCAAACTATGGATAGAAAGGTTGAGTAGTTGGTCTGCCGATACCTTACTGTTGGTCGCTGCTGAAGGAGATATCTCTTGAGCGATCATTGAGAAATGCACTTTACTGTTTTGTCCACCGACAACATCAAGTAGAGATACATTGGATTCATCCCAAATCAATAAGTTTGGCTGTGTTTGGTGCTGACTAGACTCAGGAGAAAATAGAACCCACTGTTCTTTGTCCCAAATTTGAATCATATGCTGGATAGACTGACGTCGACGTCCATCCTCTAATTCAATAACACCGACAAGCTTGTTGTGTACGTTCGCGTAAGACAGCAGCTTATGTGTCGCATTTACCTTACTCATGTTGTTCAGCAGTAAAGCCGAATTTTGGCTGTCAGGATCATTCAGTGTTTTGATTAATTCACGAGTAAAGGTGAAGTTGTCAGCAGAGCGATGAGTTGCGCGATCGATTAAAGCAAGTGCTGCCGCTTCTTCAGGACCATTAAATGATGGTGGTGTAATTTCACCTTCCGGTGGAATGTCCGTAATTTTAGCTTGGTCATCTACAAGAAACTGTGTTTTGTAATAGATTGTTTGAGGACCTTCAGCGTGACGAATTGACCATTCAGCACGCCTGCCGGAATCCGTATTAACGTAAGAAATTCCGTAGCCAGGAGAAGATGCTGATTCACCGATCAGGGTGTAATTAGTTTGAGTGTGAGGTGCAGCTAAAGATACCTTAGCTTCTTTACCAGTAGCATTAAATTCGACTCTGGCTTCAACATCCCAAACTTGTCGGGTTTCTCCAGGAGTCCAAGGCACACCATAAGTTGTGTGTCTAAAAATACTCAATGCGATACCTGCCACCAATAGCAGAACGATCGAGATATAAAAAGGAATTCTTGACGTCATAACTAATCCTATTGTTTTTATTTATCTTCCATTTGAACGTACTTTTTACTTACATCAACAAGCGCTATGTCTTTGATAAATTCGCGCCCTAGTAGTACAGGGTGACTCATTTGAGAGCGATCTGCCAATGTAAACTGTGCTTTTTCATGGATTTTTCCAACTTTAACCCATAATTCTATCACAGCTCTACGTTCTGTTTGATCACTGGTTGATTGGCGTATTTTTACATATCTAACAACAGGTGCTTGTATCCATTTTTGCTCAGCTTCTGGAAGGGATGAGTCAGAAAGGTGAAACTTAACCCAATCTTTGCCATTTCTCTCAAATTCTTCAACGTCTATAGCATTAAGGGATGAGGTGGTTGCTCCAGTATCGACACGGGCATCAAATCTTTGGTTGATGGAATCTATGGTGACTTTTTCTATTGCGCCTAGAATTGTAGGCTGTTCAGTTGTAAAAACAGTGGTAGTAGGTACTACGATAGGGGCGGGTTCCTCTTCGATTATTTCGGCAGCTTCTTTTTCCACTGAGGATAGGTGACTATCCATTTGGTTAGATAAATATAAAACTTCAGTTTCTAAGCTTTCGATGTAGTCGCTTTGGTTACTGATTTGGAGTTCAAGGTTTTGGACTTTTGTTGCGATATTCGTTTCAGATTGCTGAATTGCTTCCATGGTTTGTTGGTGGTATTGAGCCCCGTTTGTGAGAGAACACCCTGAGAGCAGGCCAATCACCAAAACTGGCGACAATCGCTTATACATATAAAAACCTTTGTGAATAATAAAATAGTCGTGACTATCCAAGAGTTTAGCTGACAAAAAAGGATGCGTGAAGCATCCTTATGTTAGCGTCCTGTCATATTGGACTGTTGGAGTAAATTTCAGGCAAATTATGGTTCATTTTTCTGAAATCAACTGACTTTGATGTCACAAAACTAAGGTTTTGTTGCTACGAGAATAGCTCTACGTGGGGCAGGGTGACCTTCCACTGTTTTAGAAGGGTCATTTGGGTCTAGGTAATCAGGTAACGAATTGTGTGTCATCCATTCTGTTGAACGCTGCTCACCCGTTGTCGTGACATTTTCATCGACGATTTTAACATCCACAAATCCGACTTGCTCTAACCATCGTTTTAATGCGCGAGCTGAAGGGAAGAAGTAGACGTTTCTCATCTGAGCGTAACGGTCCATAGGCACTAGAACCGTGTTTTCGTCCCCTTCAATAACTAATGTTTCTAGTAGTAGTTCACCACCTGATACTAACTGATCTTTCAGTTGAATGAGGTGATCAAGAGGAGAACGACGGTGGTATAGCACGCCCATACTAAATACAGTGTCATAAGCTTCAAGCTTGGGTAGCTGTTCAATACCTAAAGGTAAAAGGTGAGCTCGTTGATCATCGCCCATTAGTTTTCGAATAGCTTCAAACTGTACTAAGAATAGGTGTGAAGGGTCGATACCTACACAAAGACGAGCGCCTTCACCCAGCATTCTCCACATGTGGTAACCGTTACCACAGCCAACATCGAGGATTGAACGGTTTTTTAATGGTGAAAGGTGAGGGAGTACGCGGTCCCATTTCCAATCACTTCGCCATTCAGTATCAATATGAATGTCATGGACGGTATATGGACCTTTGCGCCAAGGGTGAAAAGTTTTGAGTAAACTTTCAAGTTTCTTAGCTTCACCTTGAACAATTGGTGTTGTATTTGAAAGCGTCACCGAGTCTTTAAGCTCAATATTATCGGCTTTACCCGTTGGGATTTTATTCAGTGCTCGTAGCCAACGGTCAAAATCACCATGTTCTGCATTTTGCCAATCCGTAAGCTGCTGAGGAAGAACATTAAGCCAAGGTTGCAGGCGAGTGTCTTGGGCAATAAGTTGATAAAAATTAGCAAAATTGAACATGAGATATCTTAACTGTTAGTGAAAATTAATGGGGAGCGAGTGGGTATCTTTACTTTATTTGGTGGCGAACATTATTTAATAGCGAACATCGAACCAAAGTTAAAGCATTGGAACCACACTTCATTACTAGAGAATCCAATCTTATCAAAACGTTCTCTATGTACAGGGATGGAGTCAGGGCGCATCACATTTTCAATAGCACTGCGCTTTTGGCTGACTTCTAGTTCGCTGTATCCGTTTGCTCGTTTGAAATCGTGGTGTAAATCGATAAGTAGTTCGTTTGCGTTATCATCTTCAAACACATACTTTTCCGAAAGGATCAAAATGCCGCCAGGGCGCAACCCGGCATGAATCTTTTCAAGCAGAGCATAGCGATCTTCTGGTGACAAAAATTGAAGTGTGAAGTTCAGTACAACAATGGAAGCATCTTTAATTTCGACTTCACGAATGTCGGCTTCGATGACTTCTACAGGTGTATCGCTGCGGTAAGCATTTACATGTAATTTACAGCGTTCAACCATGGCTTCAGAATTATCTACTGCGAAGATAGTGCAGCCTTCTTGCTGAATGTGGCGGCGCATGGATAGCGTAGCAGCGCCAAGAGAACAACCTAGGTCATAGATGTTTGAATGCGGTTTGACAAAGCGTTCAGCCAACATGCCAATAGCAGAAATGATATTGCTATAACCAGGTACAGACCGTTGGATCATATCCGGAAAAACTTCCGCTACTCGTGCATCAAAGGTGAAATCACCGATTTTATCAATAGGTGCAGAGAAGATATTGTCTGTATTACTCATCGTATACTCTCGAAGCTGTCAGCAATTGAGTAAGTTAAAAACCTACTCAATAAAAGGGGGCGCATTTTACGTAATAAACAGGCTTATGTCACGAAAACTCAAAACATCGATAGTTGATTATCACCTTCAATAGCAGGGAAGCTTGGTAAATCAGGTAAAACCAATGTCTGCTGCAGTTCTTTATAGATAGCCAAAGCCAGTTCAGGCGCATGATTATTATCTGGCGTATGGATCATCACATAGGGCTGTTTATTTGCTTTAATCCATTCTGGAACTTTCTTTAGCCAAGGTCTAAAAAACTCTAAGTTGGTAGCTTGGTTTGGGTGCCCTATAAATCGAATCATTGGGTTGTTTGCGGTTGCAATTGCATGAACAGGCACTCTGGGTTTTTTCTTATGGGCATCTATGACTGCTTCGGTTGTAGGTGGCGCAGAAAAAACAGGTCTACTGTCCATAATAATACGGTTGATTCCTTCTTCAACTAACCAATGATTGAAACGTTTTTCAGCATTGCTTTTATCAAAAAAGCCAAGGTGGCGAACTTCAACGCCAAGCTGCATATCTTTTGGAAACCACGTACAAAATTTTTGTAGGGCAGGGAGCATTCTGGGTTCAAAGCTATGAGGCAACTGAATCGTCCATTGGCCAATACGATCATGTAGTGGCGACATGGTGAGCAGAAATTCTTTGAGTTCGGCTTGGCAATGTTTTAAGTGCTGTTGGTGGGTGATGAACTTAGGTAGCTTAAACGTAAATCTGAAATCATCATGACTTGCTGCTTTCCAATTGTTGACCGTTGAGGCGCTGGGAGTCGCATAAAAAGTCGTGTTGCCTTCAACGGTATGAAAAACTTGGGTGTATTTTTCTAAGCGTTCAGCCGGTTTCGTTCCCTTACCATAGAACTGACTTTGCCACTCTGAATGAGACCACATAGTTAATCCAAGTCTTAAAGGTAAAGTTTCCATCGTCATTACACCGTTAATCATCACGTCACTAGTCATCACAAAAAGTTTTTAAGTTGAAACGAAAAACTACTGTACGAGACTTTTGCCGATTAAGGTACTTTCGAGATATAATTAACATAATTTTTTCGGTTTTGATGAATCTTTGCGCACTTGATGGGCTAAAAAGCAGCAAAGCCAGATAAAACACAATAAATTCGAATGTGGAAGGTCGATTTTAAGCGAGTTTCCGCGTATAAATGATCCTTTGCTCTGTTGAGTGGATATACCACCAACAGCTTGGAAATTAGTAAATTATTAAGAGATTGGGAAATTCATTATGCGTACCCATTACTGTGGTAACCTGAACAAGTCCCTGGCGGGACAAACTGTAGAATTGTGCGGCTGGGTAAACCGTCGCCGTGATTTAGGCGGTCTTATCTTTATCGATATGCGAGATCGTGAAGGCGTCGTTCAGGTTGTTGTCGATCCAGATATGAAAGATATCTTCCCGATCGCTAACCAACTGCGTAATGAATTCTGTATCAAGTTTACTGGTGAAGTACGCGTTCGTCCTGACAGCCAAGTAAATAAAGACATGGCTACTGGTGAAGTAGAGCTTTACGCAACTGGTCTAGAGATCATTAACCGTTCAGAAGCGCTTCCACTAGACTTCAACCAAACGAATTCTGAAGAGCAGCGTCTTAAGTACCGTTACATCGATCTTCGTCGTCCAGAAATGAGCGATCGTATCAAGCTTCGTGCACGTGCTTCTAGCTTCGTTCGTCGTTTCTTAGACGAGAACCTATTCCTAGATATTGAAACACCAGTACTAACTAAAGCGACGCCAGAAGGCGCTCGTGATTATCTAGTACCAAGCCGTGTTCATAAAGGTAGCTTCTACGCACTTCCTCAATCTCCTCAGCTATTTAAGCAACTGCTGATGATGTCTGGTTTTGACCGTTACTACCAAATCGTTAAATGTTTCCGTGATGAAGATTTACGTGCTGACCGTCAGCCTGAATTTACTCAGATCGATATCGAAACATCGTTCATGTCTTCTCAAGAAGTACGTAACATCACTGAAAAACTTGTTCACGATATGTGGAAAGAGCTTCTAGATGTTGAACTTGGTCAATTCCCAGTAATGCCATTTTCTGAAGCGATTCGTCGTTTCGGTTCTGATAAGCCAGATCTACGTAACCCACTAGAACTAGTAGACGTTGCTGACTTACTGAAAGATGTTGAGTTCAAAGTATTCTCTGGTCCAGCTAACGACGAAAAAGGTCGCGTAGCGGTTATTCGCGTACCAGGCGGTGCTAAGCTAACGCGTAAGCAAATCGACGGTTACGCTGAGCATGTAGGTATCTACGGCGCGAAAGGTCTTGCTTGGATGAAGGTTAACGACCGTGCTGCTGGCATGGAAGGGATTCAATCTCCAGTTGCTAAGTTCCTAAACGAAGATGTAATCAACGGTCTTCTTGAGCGTACCGAAGCTGAATCTGGCGATATCATTCTGTTCGGCGCAGACAAAGCAAGCATCGTTGCAGAAGCAATGGGTGCACTTCGTATCAAGCTAGGTGATGACTTAGAGCTAACAGATAAGAAAGCGTGGGCTCCTCTTTGGGTTATTGATTTCCCAATGTTTGAAGAAGATGGCGAAGGCAACCTTCACGCAATGCACCACCCATTCACATCTCCACTTGGTGTGAACGCGGAAGAGCTAAAAGCGAACCCAGCAGCAGCTAACTCTGATGCATACGATATGGTAATCAACGGCTACGAAGTTGGCGGCGGTTCTGTACGTATTCACAACGCAGAAATGCAAACGGCTGTATTCGGTATTTTAGGTATCGAAGCGCAAGAGCAGCAAGAGAAGTTCGGCTTCCTACTAGATGCTCTTCAGTACGGTACTCCACCACACGCGGGTCTAGCATTCGGTCTTGACCGTCTAGCAATGCTTCTTTGTGGTACAGAGAACATCCGTGACGTTATCGCATTCCCGAAAACAACAGCTGCTGCATGTCTATTAACAGACGCGCCAAGCCTAGCAAACCCAGCATCACTGGAAGAGCTAGCGATCGCTGTTAAACTAGCTAAGAAAGAAGACTAATCAAACGATTAAGCGAAACTGAAGCTGTGTGCTTCGATTTCGCTTTTAGGTGTCGGTTGAACTTTGAACTTTGAATTTTCGTTAGAACTTTAGTTTTCAGTAGAACAATGAAATGCCCGTTAATTTAACGGGCATTTTTTTTGCCTTTAGATATACTAAGCTCTCTATTAAAAGCATGTATAAATAATCAGTATTATATTGTTATGTCTATTATCTTAGGGATTGACCCTGGCTCTCGCATTACTGGCTATGGAGTAATCCGTCAAAATGGTCGCCACCTACATTATTTAGGAAGTGGCTGTATTCGTACCTCTGAAAAAGAGCTTCCTGGTCGACTCAAGCAGATCTATGCCGGGGTGAGTGAAATCATTACTCAGTTTCAACCTGACGTATTCGCTATTGAGCAAGTGTTTATGGCTAAGAATGCTGATTCAGCTTTGAAGCTGGGACAAGCTCGAGGCAGTGCAATTGTAGCGGCTGTAAATGCAGATTTACCTGTACATGAATATGCAGCGCGATTAATCAAACAAGCAGTAACAGGAAACGGTGGTGCGGATAAGTTGATGGTTCAAAATATGGTGATGAGTATGCTTAAACTCCCAGCAAGACCTCAAGCCGATGCGGCTGATGCTCTCGGTGTTGCCATTACTCATGCCAATACCAACAAAACCTTGATAGCATTGGCTGGTAAAGCTACAGGGGCTCGTAAAGGGCGATATAAATAGTTAGCACTGCTTTACTTAAATTTTCTATTATTTCTGAAAATTGTCATTAATAGACTAACTCCAAGTTTTATGCTTTAACTGGCTATCCATCCAGTTATTTATTATCATCTGAAATCTCTTAATTTATCTCTTCAAAGGAACACCTTGTGATTGGACGCCTTCGCGGAACACTTATTGAAAAACAACCACCTGAACTATTGATTGAAGTAAGTGGTGTTGGCTATGAAGTCCAAATGCCGATGAGTTGTTTTTATGAACTGCCAGAAGTGGGTGAAGAAGCGATTATCTATACTCACTTTGTGGTTCGTGAAGATGCACAGCTACTTTATGGCTTTAATACTGTCAAAGAGCGTGCACTATTTCGTGAAGTAATCAAAGCTAATGGCGTTGGTCCTAAACTTGGGTTGGGTATTTTATCAGGTATGACTGCTAGCCAATTTGTGCAAAGTGTCGAGCGTGAAGATATCTCTACGCTGGTGAAACTGCCGGGTGTGGGTAAAAAGACTGCCGAGCGTTTGGTTGTTGAAATGAAAGATCGCCTGAAAGGCTGGGGTGCTGGTGATTTATTTACGCCAGCGACAGACGCTGCTCCCATCGACTCAATGGCTAGTGTTTCTCATAATGCTGAAGATGAAGCTGTGAGTGCACTGTTAGCGTTAGGCTATAAACCAATAATTGCTTCAAAAGTTATCTCACAGATTGCTAAAGAAGGCATGACAAGTGAGCAGTTGATTCGAGATGCGCTTAAGTCAATGGTTTAGTAATTAGACCGCTAATACCACTGATAAACGAATGTAAGGTTCCAAATAATTATGATTGAAGCTGATCGCCTAATCGCTCCTGATAATCCAGTCTTTAAAGATGAAGACGTTATTGATCGTGCTATCAGACCAAAAGCACTTGCTGATTACCGAGGGCAAGATCACGTACGTGACCAAATGGAAATCTTTATCAAAGCAGCGCAGTTGCGTAATGAAGCATTGGATCACTTACTAATTTTTGGTCCTCCAGGCTTGGGCAAAACGACTTTAGCTAACATTGTTGCTAATGAAATGGATGTGAATATTCGTACGACTTCTGGTCCGGTCTTAGAGAAAGCGGGTGATTTAGCTGCGTTGTTGACTAACCTTGAAGAAAATGACGTGTTATTCATTGATGAAATTCATCGACTAAGCCCTGTCGTAGAAGAGGTGCTTTACCCAGCAATGGAAGATTACCAATTAGATATCATGATTGGTGAAGGTCCGGCGGCACGCTCAATCAAGATTGATTTACCCCCATTCACTTTAATTGGTGCAACAACTCGTGCTGGTTCTCTAACTTCACCATTAAGAGACCGATTTGGGATCACGCAGCGTTTAGAGTATTACAAAATCCCGGATCTACAGCATATTGTTCAACGCAGCGCTGATTGCTTAAATTTATCAATGGAATCGGAAGGCGCCTTAGAAATAGCAAGAAGAGCGCGTGGTACGCCACGAATTGCTAACCGACTACTAAGACGTGTGCGTGATTATGCAGAAGTAAAAGGTGATGGGCATATTTGCCCTGACGTGGCAGATAAGGCGTTAAATATGCTAGATGTCGATGCTAAAGGTTTCGACTATATGGATAGAAAACTATTGCTAGCGATCATGGAAAAATTTGGTGGTGGTCCTGTTGGCTTAGATAATATGGCTGCGGCGATTGGGGAAGAAAAAGATACGATTGAAGATGTGTTAGAGCCATATTTGATTCAGCAGGGATATTTGCAGCGAACTCCTCGAGGTCGAATTGCAACAGATCGAGCGTACCTTCATTTTGGTATTGAAAAGGATTAACCTCCTTAAATATTTCATGCGCACTGTTTTTTTATATGCATGATAGTTTATTAGCCTAGTTGATTATCAACTAGGCTTTTTTGTTTTACCGACAAAAAAATTGAAACAAATAGCGAAGAAGCTAAGTGATCATTAATGAAAACATAGATTGATGATTTTTGTGTGGGTCATTAAATTGCAACAAAAAATAACAAGTAATGTTAACCCTTTGGGGGTATAGGTAATAATTGTGTTACTAGGGTGCCGTAATTTTGTCACGTGTATTGTCGGTTATTATTAATAAAGTCAGCATTGCTGTGATTTTAATCATAATTGCACAAAAATACCTCTAACTGGCGACTAGAAACTTGACTCAAATCAACGCAAGAAGCCCCTATAAATCTTTTGAAACATACTGATTTTACCAGTAATATTAGCCACAGCTATATTAGCTAGTGCTTAACAATAATCTAACTATAACGGTACATTTTTGCTACAAATTACTCAGCGTTAATAACAAGTGATCTTGTTGGTTAACAGTGACGTTTTGCAGTAAAGAATCACAAAAGTGTCAATCAGCCGACACAAAGGAGCTACCATGATTGATGTTGTTGATCTATCGCGATTGCAGTTTGCATTTACAGCGATGTATCACTTCTTATTCGTTCCATTGACTTTAGGTATGGCGTTCTTACTAGCCATCATGGAGTCTATCTATGTAATGACAGGCAAACAAATTTACAAGGACATGACTAAGTTCTGGGGTAAATTGTTTGGTATAAACTTCGCTCTAGGTGTGGCTACAGGCCTGACTATGGAGTTTCAGTTTGGTACTAACTGGTCTTACTACTCTCACTATGTTGGCGACATCTTTGGTGCCCCGCTGGCTATTGAAGCGCTTGTTGCATTCTTCCTTGAATCTACCTTTGTTGGTCTTTTCTTTTTTGGTTGGGACAGATTGTCTAAGCGTCAGCACTTGGCGGTAACTTGGTTAGTAGCACTTGGCTCTAACTTTTCAGCATTGTGGATTCTTGTCGCAAACGGATGGATGCAAAACCCTGTTGGCGCTGAATTTAACTTCGAAACCATGCGTATGGAAATGGTGAGCTTTGCTGAAGTTGTTCTAAACCCAGTAGCTCAAGTGAAGTTTGTTCATACTGTTGCATCAGGTTATACAACAGGTGCGATGTTCATTCTTGGTATCAGCTCATACTACATTCTTAAAGGTCGTGACCTTGCTTTTGCTCGTCGTTCATTCGCAATTGCCGCTTCGTTCGGTATGGCTGCTATATTGTCAGTTATCGTATTGGGTGATGAATCTGGTTACGAGCTTGGTGAAGTTCAGAAAGTGAAGCTAGCAGCGATTGAAGCTGAGTGGCACACAGAAGAAGCACCTGCCGCATTTACTGTGTTTGGTATTCCGAACCAAGAGACAATGCATACTGATTACGCGCTAAAAATCCCTTATGTAATGGGCATTATCGCGACTCGTTCTTTTGATAAAGAAGTAACGGGTTTACGTGATCTACGTGATGATCACGTTGACCGTATCCGTACTGGTATGTACGCATATGAACTTCTTGAAAAATTACGTGCAGGCGACCGTTCTGAAGAGAACAAAGCCGCATTTGATGAAGTAAAAGGTGACCTTGGTTACGGCTTACTTCTGAAGCGTTATACAGACGAAGTTGTTGATGCAACTGAAGACCAAATTCAAATGGCTGCGGATGATTCAATTCCGACTGTATGGCCGTTATTCTGGTCATTCCGCCTAATGGTAGCCTGTGGTTTCATTATGCTGTTCGTATTCGGTGCTGCGTTTATTCAAACGTGTCGTCAGAAAATTGAACAGAAGAAATGGGTACTTAAAGCTGCATTATTCTCAATTCCACTTCCTTGGATTGCAATTGAAGCAGGTTGGTTCGTTGCTGAGTTCGGTCGTCAGCCATGGGCTGTTGGTGAAATTCTACCTGTTAATGTGGCAGCGTCAGCGCTAACGATTGAACAGCTGTGGACGTCTTTATTTGCAATTCTTGCACTGTACACAGTGTTCTTAATTGCTGAAGTTTATCTAATGCTGAAATTCGCACGTAAAGGTCCAAGCAGTTTAAAAACAGGCCGTTACCACTTTGAACAAGAAGCAAGCTCTGTCGAAGACAAAGTAAGCCGTCAAGTCGAAGTATAAGTGAGGGAATAACAAATGTTTGATTACGAAATCTTACGACTTATTTGGTGGGTTCTGATCGGTGTATTACTGGTTGGTTTCGCTGTAACTGATGGCTTTGACATGGGCGTAGGCGCGCTTGTTCCCGTTATCGGTAAGAACGACACTGAACGTCGTGTAATGATCAACACGATCGCTCCACACTGGGACGGTAACCAAGTTTGGTTAATTACAGCTGGTGGCGCACTATTTGCTGCGTGGCCATTGGTTTATGCGACATCTTTCTCAGGCTTTTATCTAGCAATGTATGTTGCTCTTGCCGCTCTTTGGCTTCGTCCTCTTGGGCTCGATTACCGTTCGAAAATCGAAGACCCAAAATGGCGTAGCTTGTGGGATGGTGCAATTTGCTTTAGTGGTACAGTTCCACCAATCATTTTTGGTGTAGCATTTGGTAACCTATTACAAGGTGTACCATTTGATCTGAATGACCTACTTATGTCTAAATACCATGGTTCATTCTTTGGTTTGCTAAACCCGTTTGCTCTGCTTTGTGGTGTTTTAAGTTTAACGCTGTTTATTTTGCAAGGTGCAACTTGGCTGCAAATGAAAACGACTGACGATGTTAAAGTCCGCTCTCGTACTATTGCACAGGTTGCCGGCATTATTATCGCTGCATTGTTTGCTGTTGGTGGTGTTTGGGTTCAATCAATTGAAGGTTATGTGATTACAAGCACTATAGATACTATGGCTGCTTCTAATCCACTAAACAAAGAAGTTGCTCGTGAAATGGGTGCTTGGATGGCAAACTTTGAAGCCTACCCTGCACTATGGGCCGCGCCAATCTTAGGCGTTGCGATGCCTGTACTTGCTGCGATAGCTTCTCGTTTTGACCGTGGTGGACTTGCATTCTTGTTCTCAAGCCTTACAAATGCTGGCGTTATTTTAACGGCTGGTTTTGCAATGTTCCCATTTGTAATGCCTTCAAGCCTGAACCCAAACCATAGTTTGACTATGTGGGATTCAACTGCAAGTGAATTAAGCTTGAACTTGATGACTGCTGTGGCTTTCGTAATGGTACCGGTGATCTTGGGCTATACGACATGGACATACTACAAAATGTTTGGTCGCTTAGATAAGAAACACATCGAAGATAACGACGTTTCAGCTTACTAAGCCGAAAGTTTAAATTACTTAGGAGAACGTTTATGTGGTATTTCGCATGGATTTTGGGTGTACTTCTAGCATGTGCATTCGGCATCATTAATGCTCTTTGGTTAGAGCATTCAGAAATGATGGATAAAGACAGTGAGTAGCAACACTGGGCAAGTGACTAAGATTAACGGCATAGTAAATAAGCTACATAAGCCTATGGATAAAACCCTATTAAGAGTTTTATCCTTGGTGCTTGGCTTTTTACATGTAGGTTTAGTCATGTGGGAACCTGAGGCTTATGCTAATAGCATTGGCGGTTTTAACGCTATTATTGGTCCTTTATTTATTTGGGCTGTATGCTCGAGCATGGTTTATGGCATCGGTTTTAAGCCAAGAGCTTGGTTCTGGCAGGTTTGGTTTAGCCCATACTTCTCGCTTGCAATATTGCTTTACCTGACAGTACAAAGAATGTCATAAATCTAACTGTTCGGTTTTTGCTCAAAAAAAGGTCATCTAATTCAGATGACCTTTTTTTTACCACGCAAATCAAAAAATTACTTCCATCGAACTAGCAAAGCCAACGACTTGAGTTATAGTGATACCTTTATTAGTTTCTATAGCATGGTATAAATTTGCAGGGCTTATCTAAACCTTTCACGTGGCCAATCACTATTTATTATGAAGACACTGATGCTGGTGGAGTGGTTTATCACTCCAACTACCTTAAGTTCTTTGAAAGAGCTCGAACTGAGCTACTGCGATCTATTGGTGTTCATCAGCAAGTTTTATTAGAACAAAGTATAGGTTTTGTTGTCCGACACATGGATATTGATTTTATCCAGGGTGCGCGTCTTGATGATTCATTAAAAGTGACCACAACTATTGCAGAGCTGAAACGAGCTTCACTTACATTCTGTCAGGAAATCGTAAATCCTGATGGCAAAGTATTGTGTAAAGCAATGGTTAAGGTAGCATGTATCGATAATCAAAAAATGAAACCCAAAGCTATACCAACCTTTATTCTTTCGGAGTTAAACAACAGTGACAGCTGATATTTCAATTTTAGATCTTATCCTTGATGCAAGCTTATTGGTTAAGCTCGTTATGCTTACCCTGATGGGAATGTCAGTGGCGTCATGGGCAATGATCATCAAAAGAAGCAAGGTTTTATCTCAAGCATCTAAACAGACAGATGTGTTTGAAGATAAATTTTGGTCTGGTGTTGATCTGGCAAAGCTATACCAAGAAAGTAATAAACGGAAAGATGAGCTATCTGGTACAGAAGAGATCTTCTACGCAGGATTCACTGAATTTGCTCGTCTTCGCAAATCAAATGCGGCTTCTCCTGATTTCATTATGGAAGGAACTGGACGCGCAATGCGTGTTGCAGTAGCACGTGAAGTAGATGAATTGGAAACAAATTTACCTTTCTTAGCAACAGTTGGTTCTATTAGTCCATACATTGGTTTATTTGGTACAGTTTGGGGGATCATGCATTCCTTCATTGCTCTTGGACAAGTAAAACAAGCAACTCTAGCGATGGTCGCTCCTGGTATCGCAGAAGCTTTGATTGCAACTGCAATGGGTCTATTTGCCGCAATTCCAGCAGTAATGGCTTATAACCGATTCAGTAGTAGTGTTGGTAAGTTGGAACACAACTACGCAACTTTCTCTGAAGAATTTCATAGCATCCTTCACCGCCAAGCTATGGCCGGTAGGGAATAAAAATGGCGGGATACCAACCAAAAAAACGCAAAATGACAGCTGAGATTAACGTTGTACCTTACATCGACGTTATGCTCGTTTTGCTTATCATTTTTATGGTGACCTCTCCATTCGTTACTCAGGGTGTAGATGTTGAGCTTCCTGAGGCTTCAACAGCTAAGTCAGCTCAAGATTTATTGGGGGACGATAGCTCAAGTTTCATTATTGTTGAAGTTGATAAAGAAGGGCTGTTAGGTCTTAGTGTTAATAATGAAGAAGTTCAACGTGGTTTATCACTTGAAGATATCATTGTTCGAGTAAAAGCTGAGCTGAGTATTAATCCTAACTCTCCAGTCGCAGTGGGTGGGGATGCTGCAACACCTTACGCAGAAGTCGTCATTCTTCTTGATGAACTAAGTCGCGCAGGTGTCCCAAAGGTGGGTCTTCTAACGGATATAAGGGAATAGCTCCGTAGCATTCATGAAAGTTAATAATAAAAATAAAGCGAGCAGCTATAGTAAGCCGTTAGTGGTCTCGTTGAGTTTACACTCAGTGCTAGTCGCAGCGTTAATATTTGGAGCTGATTTTACTACATCTGAACCAAAGCCAAGCGGTCAAAT
The DNA here is from genome assembly GCF_024347495.1 of Vibrio gallaecicus. Lineage (NCBI taxonomy): Bacteria > Pseudomonadati > Pseudomonadota > Gammaproteobacteria > Vibrionales > Vibrionaceae > Vibrio > Vibrio gallaecicus. The sequence continues at coordinate 1,176,666 of NZ_AP025490.1, forward strand.
GGTTCAGGCTGTGGTTATTGACCCTCAATTAGTGCGCCAACAAGCGAATCAAATTCGTCAGCAAAGAGAAGCTGCGAGTAAGAAAGAGCAGGAACGTTTGGATAAACTGCGCAGAGAAAGTGAAAGATTAGAGCGTAATCGAAAAGCTGAAGAAGAGAACATACGTAAGTTAAAAGAAAAACAAGTTAAAGAAGCTAAAGCGGCAAGAGAAGCTGAGAAAATCCGCGTAGAGAAAGAAAAACAACGCAAAGCTGAAGAAGTTCGTTTGCAAAGTGAGAAGAAAAAAGCAGCAAAAGCTGAAGCCGAAAGAAAGAAAAAAGAAGCCGCAGTTCGTAAAGCTGAAGAGCAGCGAGTTGCCAAACAGGCTGCAATCGCCAAAGCGGAAAAAGAGCGTATAGCGAAAGAAGAAGCAGCCAAAGCTTCAGCTGAGAAAGCTCGTAAAGAAAAAGAAGCGGCAGAGCAGGCTGAGAAACAGCGCATAGCTAAAGAGAAAGAAGCGAAAGCTGCTGAGGAAAAGGCACGTAAAGCGAAAGAAGCGGCAGATAAAGCTGAAAAAGAACGTAAACTTCAAGAAGCCGCTTTGAATGATATTTTTGCTGGCCTTGAAACTGAGTCATCTCAAAACACTTCAGCAAGACAACAATTTGTAAGCTCTGAAGCGGATCGATACGGAGCTATTTACACTCAATTAATCCAGCAAAACTTGCTACTTGAAGACAGCTTTCGAGGCAAGTCTTGTAAAGTTAATTTGAAATTAATACCAACGGGAACCACTGCAATTTTAGGTAATCTTTCCATCTTAGATGGAGACAGCCGATTATGCGCAGCAACAAAACGAGCAGTTGCACAAGTAAAGTCTTATCCGTTACCGAAAGATCCGGATGTAATTAATTCACTTAAAAACATAAACTTAACTGTTTTACCAGAGTAAAAGGATGAACCCGTGTTTAAGAAACTATTACTAAGTTTAGCATTTGTAATAGCAACGAGCAGTCAGTATGCACAAGCTGCTTTAGAGCTGGTCATTACAGATGGTATAAACTCAGCTCGACCAATTGCAATTGTTCCGTTCAAATGGGAAGGAGCTAAGCCTCTACCTCATGATGTTTCAGCTGTTATCGCTTCTGATTTACAACGAAGTGGTAAATTCAGCCCTGTTGCAACGAGTAAAATGCCTCAGACTCCATACAGTGAAGCTGATGTGAATTTTGATGCGTGGACAACGCTAGGTGTCGATTCACTGCTAACTGGCTCAATTAGCCAGAATGCTGCAGGTGAATACGTCATTAACTATCAGCTTATTGATATTGTACGTGGCCAACTAACAAACGGGCAAAGCCGAGCATTAAGTGATGAAGGGCAGTTAGTTTTATCTAAGGACCATGTCCTATTTAATAAACGCGCCACGATTACAGGTGAACGACTAAGAGAATATGCGCATCGAATTTCAGATTTAGTTTATCAAGAACTGACTGGAGAAAAGGGTGCCTTTTTGACTCGTATCGCTTATGTAGTCGTCAATGACAAAGATAAGTACCCGTATCAGTTACGAGTAGCTGATTACGACGGTTTTAATGAGCGTTTAGTTTTACGTTCAAAACAGCCTTTAATGTCACCAGCATGGTCACCTAATGGTCAAAAACTGGCTTATGTCAGCTTCCAAAATGGTCAAGCTGAGATATTTGTTATGAATATCTATACAGGTGAGCGAGAAAAAGTAACGTCATACCCTCGTCACAATGGTGCGCCACGATTCTCTCCTGATGGAAAAGAATTAGCTTTAGTGCTTTCGAAGACTGGCAGTTTGCAAGTTTATACTCTGAATCTCCAAAGCAAAAAATTAACTCAGATTACTCGTGGACGTTCAAATAACACTGAACCATTCTGGTATCCAGATGGGAAGTCGTTAGTATTTACCTCTGATCGCGGTGGTAAACCTCAGATTTATAGGGTAAATTTGACAGACAACTCGACAACTCGTCTTACTTGGCAAGGCAGCCAAAACTTAGGTGGCCAAATAACGCCTGATGGTCGATTCCTTATCATGGTGAATCGCAGTAATTCAGGGTTTAATCTGGCTAAACAAGATTTGGAAACTGGGGCTGTTCAAGTGTTGACTAAAACACTACTGGATGAGTCTCCAAGCATTGCACCAAATGGTGGTATGGTTATCTATAGCTCCATTTATAACAAGACAAACGTGCTTTCAATGGTTTCTATTGATGGACGATTTAAAGCTAGATTACCGGCAACAAATGGGCGTGTAAGAGCGCCTGCATGGTCTCCGTTTTTATAGCGTAAATAGTTAAAAACTAAGTTTGATAACGTAAGGAAAAATAAGATGCAACTTAATAAAGTTCTTAAAGGCTTGATGATTGCACTACCAGTAATGGCAGTAACAGCATGTAGCTCAAGTGATGACGCAACTTCTTCAACTTCTGGTACTGAAACTAACCAAACAACTGGTTCAGAAGGTAACAACACTGTAGATACAACTGTTGTAACTCCAATTGACGCTAACGGTCAACTTTCAGAGCAAGAGCTAAAAGAGCAAGCACTACGCGAAACTCAAACTATTTACTTCGCTTTTGATAACTCAACTATCGCTGGTGACTACGAAGCTATGCTTTCTGCTCACGCTGCTTACCTAAGCAAAAACGTGAACATGAGCGTAACTATTGAAGGTCATGCTGATGAGCGTGGTACTCCAGAGTACAACATTGCTCTAGGCGAGCGTCGTGCTGAAGCTGTTGCAAAATACCTACAAGCGCTAGGTGTTCAAGCTGACCAAATCTCTATCGTAAGCTACGGTGAAGAGAAGCCACTTCTTCTAGGTCAATCTGAAGATGTGTACGCTAAAAACCGTCGTGCAGTACTAGTTTACTAATTTTAGTAAATTATCTAATTGAGGAAATGCCTCATGTTCAGTAACACTAAGCGAGCAGTTATGCTTACGTTACTGGCAAGTGCAGCGAACTTAGTGTTCGCTGCACCAGCTCCAGTATCAGAAATCAATAACTCCACCGCAACCTCTACAACTTCTTCTAGTCCCTCAGCTAGCGAATCTGATATTCAACGTCTTGAAAGGTTATTGCAGAACCGAAATCGTGTTCAGTTGCAGATGCAACAGCAAATTGACGAGATGTCTCTTGAAATCAGCGAACTGCGCGGTCAGCTAGAACGAAATAGCTATGATATGCAGCAGATGTTGGAACGCCAACGTCAATTGTTTATCGAATTAGATCGCGTACGAAATGAAGTGAAAACTTCAGGTAAAGCGGTTGTTTCAGTTGATAACGCAGCTGAATCTGGTGATTCTACCGGTACTTTTAGTACGGATGTTGATGAGCAAACTGCTTATCAAAATGCTGTAGATATGATTTTAAAGCAACGTGACTATACTGGTGCGATTGCTGCATTTCAGCAGTTCCAAAAAGACTTTCCTGATTCGACATTTACGCCTAATTCACATTATTGGTTAGGGCAGCTTTATTTTGCTAAGAAGCAAGATAAAGAGGCAGTAAAAAGTTTTGCCGCTGTAGTTGCTTACTCTGATTCGAATAAACGAGCAGATGCTTTAGTTAAACTTGGTGATATTTCAGCTAGAAATAACAATCAAGAACAGGCTAAAAAGTATTATCAACAAGTGGTCGCTGAGTACCCGAATAGTGCTTCAGCTAAAGTCGCAAAGACTCACTTATAGTGAATAAAGGAAGAGGTGCATTTAGCGCCTCTTTTTTCATTTTAGGCCTCCCCATAATCCTTTTTGATCCTTATGCCTCTCAGGTGTAGAATGCTCGTATTATAGGAAGTTGCATAGAGCAAGAGCAATGAGCCACATATTAGACAAAATCGAAACCGTTTATCCTTTCCCGCCAAAGCCAGTACCACTAAGTGTTGCTCAAAAATTGGCGCATCTTGCAAACATTAAACAGCTATTAAAAGAAAAAGACGCTGTTTTGATTGCACACTATTACACAGATCCTGAAATTCAAGCTTTAGCTGAAGAAACCGGTGGTTTTGTTGGTGACTCTTTAGAGATGGCTAAATTTGGTAATCGTCATTCAGCAAGTACTTTAATTATTGCTGGTGTACGTTTTATGGGTGAATCTGCAAAAATTCTAACCCCAGAAAAACGTATCTTGATGCCAACTTTAGAAGCAGAGTGCTCACTAGATTTAGGCTGTCCCGCTGATAAATTCTCTGAATTTTGTGATGCTCACCCGGACCATACAGTCGTTGTTTATGCCAATACTTCTGCTGCTGTGAAGGCTCGTGCTGACTGGGTAGTAACATCAAGTATTGCGCTTGAAATTGTAGAAAGCTTAGATGCTGAAGGTAAACCAATTATTTGGGGACCAGACCGTCATTTAGGTTCATACATTGCCAATCAAACAGGTGCGGACATGTTGCTTTGGCAAGGTGAGTGTATTGTTCATGATGAGTTTTCAGCTGATGCACTAAAGAAAATGAAATCAGTCTACCCTGAAGCCGCAATTCTTGTGCATCCTGAATCACCAGCTAGTGTGGTTGAACTTGCAGACGCTGTTGGCTCGACAAGTCAGCTGATCAAGAAAGCAAAAGAGCTACCTCATAAGCAAATGATTGTGGCGACTGATAAAGGCATTTTCTTCAAAATGCAGCAATTAGTGCCTGAAAAAGAATTGATTGAAGCGCCTACAGCAGGTGCTGGTGCTACTTGTCGTAGCTGTGCTCATTGCCCATGGATGGCTATGAACGGCTTACAAGCGATCGAAAACGCATTAGAAAATGGTGGAGAGCAGCATGAAATCTTCGTTTCTGAAGAGTTAAGAGTCAAATCTTTGATCCCTTTGAACCGCATGTTAGATTTTGCTGAACAGCTTAATCTACAGGTAAAAGGTAACGCTTAAACTTAGCTGTTTCATCTTAACAAAAACCAGCGTTCGCTGGTTTTTTTGTATCTGGTTTATATCATCCGATTATTGATGTTGAAATTGATATTACGGTGAAGCATTATGAACTAACAAGTATGCTAAAAGAGGTCTAAAAATATTTTAACATGATGATTTGGCTGCAATTAAAACGTTGGGTACAAGCGAATGTTTTTGTGCTGAATGGCAAGAATTTATTTTTAACTTTTCTAGGTTACTCAGTTCTGTCTTGGGTACTTCTAGTTGCTGCAAATGAAACAGCGTTAACTGAGTCGTTTACGACATTTGTTTATTACCTAGTCGTGACAGGCTCTACTGTTGGTTACGGTGATATGTCCCCGACAACAGATCTGGGGCGCTGGATTGTAATTTTGTTTGTAATCCCCGGTGGTTTGAGTTTATTTGCTGGGATACTAGGCAAATTAGCGACAGAAGGTATTCATTATTGGCGAGCTGGTCTATTAGGAAAAAGGAGAGTACGGGTGGAAAATCATATTTTGATGTTGGGGTGGAATGAGCAAAGAACGATACACCTGATTCGTATGCTACAACATGAAGAAACAGGAAGACGACCTATTGTTTTGTGTACTCGCTCCGATATCGAAAACCCGCTACCTGGAGAAATCAGCTTCGTTAAAGTCAACAGCTATACCGATGGCAAAGAAATGGAAAAGACAGGGATAGAGAGTGCGAGCTGTATTCTTATAGATAGCCCTGAAGATGATATTACTCTTTCTGCAGCGCTATATTGTGCGAATCGAAATCCACAAGCGCATTTGCTTGTTTACTTCAAAGATGAAGCGTTAAGTGATCTTCTTCATCAGCATTGCCCTAATTCAGAGTGTATTCCTGCTGTGGGTGCTGAAATGCTGGCAAAAGCTGCAGTTGACCCAGGCTCAAGTGCGCTACATCAAGAACTTTTGAGTTCAACAAGGGGGATGACTCAATACTCGACCCATTACCCTGAAGGTTCACCAACAATCACTGTTTCACCTATTTTTTCGATGTTTAAAGCCGATTATCAAGCGACCTTAATTGCAATTGATGTTGGGAATGGAATAGAGCTGAACCCAGACCTCAACACTGTTATAACTGAAGGTACGAAGCTGTTTTATATCGCCGACGAACGAATTGATAGCTTTGACTGGAAGTCGTTAAACTCTTAGAAATCAGTTTAGTTACACTGTGTGTGAGTTCGTTGATGATGTCACCAAATAAAAGGTCTCAGAAATTCTGAGACCTTTTATTTTTGTACTGGATCCAGCAATTACTGATAATCTCAGTTAATTACTTGCCTTCAATTATTACTGTTCTTCAGCTAACGCAATGCCGCGTTGAGTGATTCCGCATAGCATGACGGGCACAGCATTGAAGATCTCTTCAAATTGCTCTAAGCCTTCGATACCTTGCTCTGCTAATGTTGCAATAGAAGTTTCAGGGTCAAACAGCATACTCAATGAAAGCAATACACCACCGAGCAGAGCATTGTCTTCGCTGTCTTCTGGCATTAAAGTTTCCCAGTCATCACGAGAAATTTGCCAACCTTGAAGCAAACCTTCACAAAAGTCTCGAGCTGCACTATTCACAACTTCTTCATCGTCAAGTTGGCAAGCTTCAGGCCAAGTCCAAGTACCTTCAATTAATGCCGGTCGTGTATTGTTCCATAGCTCGATGATAACTTCGATGTAAGATTCAAGCTGTTCACCATCGCTGAATGGTGCAACCTCTTCGCCACCCCATAAGAAAGGCAACCATTCATGTGGGGTTAACACATTAGGAGCAGACGCCATTGAAGTGACAAAGCCAAGAGTTTTACTTTCTGTTAGAAGCTTTCCTTGAAGTTCAGGAAGCGCAAGAATGTCTTGTAGAGTCAAAGTTAGATACCGTAAATAAAAGAAGATATTACGTTTATGATAACAATCGTAGAAGGAACTAAAAAGCTTGAAGTAGCAGATTATTCTCGATAGTTTAAACTAAAAAGAAAACTATGAAGAATTATGTATATACGGTCGTCTTTAAAGAAAAAAAGTATGATAGCGCTTGGTTTGTATCTCGCGTTTTTTATTGCCATTATTGGTAGTGTGACTTACTTCGTTGTTGAATCTCCCGTACGAGCAAAGTTACAGCAAAATCTAGACCTTAGAACTGAATTACTCTCTTCTTTTATTTCAGAGCCACTCAATAGCTCTCAAGGCTTTTTAAATAGCATTGTTGGATTAGCTCAAACAAAACAAGCAACCCCTGATTTAGCCCTGCTATTCGCTTCTTTTCTTTCAACTAGTGATGACATTATTGTCAGCGCTGGTATTTGGCCAGAACCTTATGCTCTCAGTCCCAATAAAGTGCTTGATAGTCAATTTTTCAACAAGGCTTCCGGCGGTCAAGTTGATCAGATCTTATCCTATAATAATCCACAAGCTCTCCCTTATCATCAAGAGGGTTGGTATACCTCTGTTGTAAACCAAGCGCCGGAATTCGTCTCTTGGTCTGATGTATATATCGACCCTTATACTCATATTCAAATGATCACCGCATCTATGCCTTACTACCTTGAAGGGGAGTTTTCGGGTGTGGCAACCGTTGATTTATCATTAGATGAACTGCTTATCTTTATTAAAAATCACGCTGAAGAATATGAATTAGGTATTACTTTAAAAGATCAACATGACCAGGTACTTGTCACGCATAATTTTAATCTCGTAGAAGGGATATATATAAGTCAGCACCAGTTTGGTCAGTTTGAATGGACAGTCGATGTTGTGAACTCTAAGCGACTAGTGGCTGATGAAGTTTTCCACCAAGTTATGAGTGTTGAAAGCGGTATTGTTCCATTTCTATTGCTTTGTGTAATGGCGGGTTATTACTTGCTGAACCGTTACCTGATAAGCCCGATTACCAAGATTGCAAAGAAACTGGATGATTCCAAAACAGGAGGCATCATTGATCTGACCTACACAAGTCAGGATGAAATTGCTCACCTTATCAATACATTTAATGAAAAGACCATCTATTTAGAGGCTGAAAAGGTCAAAGCCCAGGCTTCAACTAATGCCAAAACAGCCTTTCTTGCTACTCTCTCGCATGAAATACGCACGCCTATGAATGGGGTTTTAGGTACTGCGCAGATCTTACTGAAAACAGATTTGAATGAAGATCAGAAAAAACACCTTAAAAGTTTATATGATTCCGGCGATCATATGATGACTTTATTGAATGAGATTCTAGACTTTTCAAAGATAGAGCAGGGTCACTTAGATTTAGATAAAACCAGCTTCCCACTAGATTCCATTATCGGCAGTATCAATAGTGTTTATCACACATTATCGACAGAGAAAGGCTTGCAGTTCAAAGTTTATTCGGAAGTACCAGTTGAGCGGTGGTATTACTCTGATAAAGCGCGATTAAGGCAAATATTGTTTAACCTATTGAATAATGCCGTGAAGTTTACTTCACGTGGTTTTGTTGAAGTGTATTTAAAAGAAGTGCATGAAAGGAATGATACTTATTTATCAATTAATGTCCGAGATACTGGCATTGGTATAGCAAAAGATGCTCAAGACAAAATATTTAAACCATTTGAGCAAGCGGAATCTTCGACTACCCGTCGTTATGGCGGTACAGGTCTCGGTTTGGCTATTGTTAAAAAAATCACGCAGCTAATGGAAGGTGATATCACTGTCACTAGTGAGCAGGGTATTGGAACAAGTTTTGATGTTCGATTAAAAATCCAACCTTGTAAACCAGGGTCCGTTGAAAATCTGATTCATAGAAATCTCAACTTCTCTGGAATGAAAGTCCTCATCGTTGAAGATAACCGAACCAACACCATTATCATTGAAACTTTTATGAAAAATAAAGGGTTTGAGTGTAAGAGCGTTGAAAATGGAGAGCAAGCGATACAGGCAGTTGTTGCAGAGTCTTTTGATTTAATTTTAATGGATAACCACATGCCCGTTATGGATGGCGTAGAAGCAACTCTCGCCATTAGGGCTTTAGCGGGCGATGCTCGTTCAGTACTTATTTTTGGTTGTACAGCCGATGTATTTAAAGAAACCAGAGAAAGGATGTTAGGAGCGGGGGTGGACTATATTATCGCTAAACCAATTGACGAGCGTGAATTGGATGATGCACTTTATCGCCATTCAAAAAAATTGTATCAATATAGCCCAGAAAAACAGCCATCAGAACAGGTTGATGAAAGCTTGGAGGACCTTCTTGTGGCACTTTATGTAGCACTTGAAGATAGAAATAATCAAGATGCACATATTGTTCTGGAGAAACTACAAATCCTAGCTCAGCCTAAAAATGATGATTTATTAATTAGTACTATTAATGAGTCAATTCAAGCACTAACAAATTCAACATTCCCTAGTAAAGACAAAATAGACCTAATTACAGTAAAGCTCTCGGATGTATAATTTGTATTAAACTTTCAGTAATTAATTTTCAAAATCAACAAAAACCAGACTGGTGTCACTTTTTTGGTGATTCCATCTAGTTCTATACGCTTTTTTGGTTGTTAATTTACCTCTTGGTTTCATATTTGGAATGTAACACTGCAAATGTTGTGATTTAATAGCGATATTCTCTGGGTTGCTTGCTGATAGCCTTTTTATATGTTACTAAATTGCCTCTTTGGTAGTTGTATGTTTTGGTGGTAGTGCAATGAAATCTCGTGGTCCATTTTGTCTTCGCAATGCAGCAGCGGATACATTTGCTATGGTTGTTTTCTGTTTTATTTCAGGAATGATTGTTGAGATCTTCATATCAGGCATGTCATTTGAGCAATCACTAGCTTCTAGAATGCTATCAATACCTGTGAATATTGCTATTGCGTGGCCTTACGGTGTGTTCCGTGATTGGTTTTTACGTAATGGAGCGAAACTGTCAGGAACTTCGTTGATGAAGAATATTTCTGACTTGGTGGCTTATGTGCTTTTCCAGTCTCCCGTGTATGCAGGAATCTTGTTTGCTGTTGGAGCGTCTACGGATCAAATCATTACTGCTGTAACCAGTAATGCAGTGATTTCATGTGGTATGGGAGTGCTTTATGGTTACTTTCTGGATATGTGTCGTAAGTGGTTTAAAGTGCCAGGTTATTACCAACAAGCTTAAGCTTTAGTGCTCTATATCTATCTGAATTGGTTTGTTTTTGATCTAATGAGTTGTTTTGTAATCAAACAAACACAATTAAGTGACTTTTTTAGTGAAGTCGCTTGACCGCAAGACCGATAGACATTAAATTAGCACCCCGTTGAGCAGCAAGCTTAACAAACAATATGGTGAGGTGTCCGAGTGGCTGAAGGAGCACGCCTGGAAAGCGTGTATACGGCAACGTATCGAGGGTTCGAATCCCTCCCTCACCGCCATATTTAGAAAAAGACGTCTTAGGGCGTCTTTTTTCGTATCTGAAGCGATAACATTTTACATTAGATACAGAGCGATTTTCTCTCCTGTTCGATACACTTATCGCGCTTCTCACCTTTATGCATGAGCGTTAGCCTAGTCACCTCAAATTTAGTCTACTAGAAGCTTGTTGTATTCATTAAGAAGTATCATATTGCTTGTAATGAGAACGTCACTCTTCGCTTTTTAGATTACGAACCCAATGAAAATACTGCTGATTTTTGCTTGCCTGATTCTCCCAATTGCTTTCGTGATTGGTATGCACAACTTAATTGCCCACTTTATGATTCCAAGAGTCATGCAATCTCAAGCGAGTCGATCACTTTACTTTATTTCTGCTTTTATTGGCGTCCCTATTCATGAGTTGTCACATGCTTTCTTTGCTGTTTTGTTCAGGCATAAAATTGACAAAATGTGTTTATTTCAGCGAGAAAGCAGCGGGCGGCTAGGCTATGTTCAGCATCGCTGGAATACTCGTTCTTTATACCAAGTTATTGGTCTGTTCTTTATTGCCATTGCCCCGCTTTTTGGTGCGGGGTTAGTTATCGTGTTGAGCCGGTATTCTTTTAATATCCCAATTGAAGGTTTTCACTACACTACTCAGAACGCCAACCTTGTTGATATGGTGAAAGTGATTTACTCAAATATGACTATTTTGACTCACTCAGCAATGGGTCAGTGGCATGCTTTTGCTTGGCTTATTGCGATGTCTCTGATTAGTTTTCACTGTATTCCAAGCCGTACCGATTTTAATCATGCCCTGAAAGGGTCTTTTATTGTTCTTGCCGTTATTAGCTTGCTGCTGGTGAGTTTTGACGTTCTCAATTTTCAGAGCGCGAGCAGTATTATTTTTGTTGTTTGGTCTGTCAGCGTGACTATGTTGAGCCTTGTATTTGTTTCTTCGCTACTTTGGTGGGGTATTCTGCTTTTATTCTCATTCATACCAAGTCGCTAGTGTTATTTATATTATGGATTAAAAAAACATATCACTGATGTTTGGTATATTGGAAAGCAGATGTAGTTAAATAGAAGTGAATAGCTCAATAGAATTGAATAGCTAAATAGATGGAACTAAGGGTAGGGAATGGAATTAGAGATATTTGTTGTTGATGCATTTTCAAAAAAGCGGTTCGGTGGCAATTCAGCTGCTGTGATTGTTGTTAATGATTGGTTAGAAGTCGCCGTAATGCAGTCGATAGCGGCTGAAAATAATTTATCTGAAACGGCGTTTGTAAAGCCATTGGGTGGCAATCGATATTTCATCCGTTGGTTTTCACCTCTGACCGAGATTGATTTTTGCGGTCATGCAACTTTAGCTTCGTCCTACGTTTTATTTAATTACTTGAATGTTCGAGAAGAGATTCATTTTGAAACCCTTGAAGTAGGTACATTGACTGTCACTCAAGAGGCAGACTCGCGAATTGTGATGAGTTTTCCAAATCAGAAACCAGAACTGGTTAACGATATTCCTAAAAATTTATTGGATGGGTTAACGATCAAACCTGTTCAGGTGCTTAAAAATCGCCAGGCTTATGTCGCTGTTCTCGCATCTGAAGGTGAAGTGAAAGACATTGAATATCATACGGAGCTTTTGAAAACGTTATCGCCTTTAGATGTAGTTGTGACAGCCCAAGGAAGTGAATATGACTTTGTTTCTCGCTATTTTTGGCCAGATAACGGTGGGCTAGAAGATCCTGTTACTGGGTCTATTCACGCAGGGTTAGCGCCATACTGGAGTGAGCAATTGGGCAAATCTGAGCTTGTTGCATTTCAGGCATCAAAACGAGGAGGCGTATTGTACTGCTCGCTTGAGGAAGATCGGGTATTAGTCTCTGGATATGGAGTTTTATATCTGCGAGGCAGTATCAATATTTAATAAGCTATGAGCGAATGAATATGTGGAAAGTTGCGAGCTTCTAGCGTGTTTCATACTATCACCTTGAATATATCAGTTACCTAATACAGCGGTCATATTTAAGGTGAGAATGATGGAAACCAAATCAAAACTAGGAAGTAAAGATCAGTTAGATAGCCAAGACAAGTTACACAGTGGGGATGTGTACTTTTGTGATGACGAATCGTTAGCGCATCAACAAATGCAGTGTTTAGATATTCTATATGACTTTAATCAGACTCGACCAAGTGAAATAAAAAAGCGCGGTGACATTTTACATGCGCTGTTTGCTGAAATTGGTGATGACTGTTATATCGAGCCGCCATTACGAGCCAACTGGGGAAAGCATACTCATCTAGGTAATAACGTGTATGCAAACTTTAATTTAACCCTAGTAGACGACACTCATATCTATATCGGCAATTCCGTTATGATTGGACCCAATGTGACGATTGCTACGGCAGGGCATCCTATAGAGCCTACTCTACGTTTAAAAGTGGCTCAGTTTAACATTCCCGTACATATTAAAGATAATGTTTGGATTGGGGCTAACTCCGTTGTATTGCCTGGGGTCACAATAGGTGAAAACTCCGTTATTGGAGCTGGTAGTGTGGTAACCCAAGATATCCCGAGTGGTGTCGTTGCAGTCGGAAACCCCTGTCGTGTCATGCGTCCTATCAATGAACGAGATCGAGAGTTCTACTACAAGCAGCGAAGAATAAATCTAGCCCCAAATGTTACAGAGTAAAAAATTCTCCTAATTTGCATCGCTCTTAGTTTGAGCTTTGAGCTTGCATGTCAGGGAATTTTCTTTGGTATCTAGGCAGCATTGACTCATTACCTAAAATGCCACCTTGGTGAATATACAAGATAGTTTTGGCCGGGTTCTCTTCTTGCCACTTTTCTAAGCATTGCCACATAAGAGGGTCGTAAAGTAGGTCAAACTCAACATCGGTTTGATATTCTAGATCTAACCAAGTTTGGTAATCTTTAGCGTACAGTTTTCCAAAATGGTGCTTGTAGTCGAGTGATAATATTTGCGGATGGTCAGTTTCATTCAGTTCATTGAATTGAGCCGTTAAATACTCACTTCCCCCCACACAAGGGCAGGTTAACACTGGGATATTATGTATTTTTAGATACTTATGGAGATACAGAGCAGTGCAGCCAGTCCCGGATGGAAGGGCGACAACAAAGTCATGGTTAGGCTCAAACCGGGTCCAACTCAGTACTTCCATCGCTAACTGCTTAATACCGTATTCAGATAAAGTGGAACGCCCGCCTTCAGGTAAAAATATACAGTGAGAGTCTGGTTGCCTTATTTGGGTAATGTAATCAGCAGGGTGAAGCCCAGTTTCAGTTTTACCCACTTCAATGATTTTTGCACCTAAATCTAAAGCGCCACGATAGTTCCCTAAAGGACGTTCAATTAGCCATTTGGGTATATGATCGACATAGAATTCAAATTTCCAACCACGGATTCTTGCTAAAGCCGCTAAAGAATAAAATGAGTTCGCTTGTGCAGAACCATAACTGATTAAAGTGGTTGTGTTTGGGTGGCTATCTTCTAATAGCTTCATGAACTTTCGGGCTTTGTTGCCAGAAAAATGTGAATGAAGTTGGTCGTCTCGTTTTAAGAAGAAAGTACGGTCGTTAATTTGGTGCTGAGTGATTGGGCTGTTAGTTAACTTCATAATTAGGCTAGCTAGAACGGATTATGGAATTATCTAGTAGTGGTTTTGAGCTGTAAATGGATAGCATCAAACTTTAGTGATAAATGCAGCGTTATGGAGCTGCATTTATGCAGAGGCTAAGGGCTAACGAACTCATGCTTGAAAATGATTTGAGCTATACAACCACCAGTAGACCGATTTTTTAATTCAAAATCCCACTCGAAACGGTTACACAGGTCTTCAACCACCAGTAAACCTAGCCCGTGACCATTAGGGTTATATTGCTCTTGTAGCCCCTTTCCTTCATCTTCAATACTTATTTGAGAGTCAGTTAATGTGATGTGAACTTTGCCATTAGAAGACGTTGCCGCAATAGCATTTCTTATCAAATTGCCAATCAACATATTCATAATTGCGTCAGTTGCGTGAATGTTTGGCTCACTTTCAATTTGTGTTAGTAGGCTTATCTCTTTCTCATTCGCCTGGGCAGAGTTTTGTTCAATAATGGCGTCAAGTTCATCCTTGGTAAAAACGCGAATGGGTGAATCATCGCTGTTTCTTTCATAGCGAACTAAGCCTAATAAAGCATCGACCATAGTCGACATTTGAATGATTGCGTCGTCGATTCGATCAACTTGGCGGCTTTGAAAGTCGGTCATTTCACTGCGCTGTAATAGCTTATTTGCACCTCTGACTACGGTTAATGGAGTGCGTAGTTCATGGCTGGCATATCGCGCAAAAGCTTGTTCACGTTTTACGAGCGAATTAATTTCACGGCGGTATTCATTTAATTGCTCAGTTAACTTTCTAAACTCAACTGCAGCTCCATCATTCACAGAAAACTCTTCATTGAGATCTTGTTTATTCGTCTCAAGCTGTTCTGCTAATGAGTTGAAAGGTTCAATAAGGCGTTTAGACAAGCGATATAACAAAGCCCCAAAACTGAATGATAAAATGGCGAAGAGAGTAAGGACTAATATACTCGAATAAATTAACTCATTGACGGAAAACTCCACCCTGTCAATTTCAGAGAGTAGCACCAGTGGGTGAGTTTCCCCTTTGTCGGAATATTCACCAATATATAGCATTCTAGAGTGAGGGTCGTCGCCCACTTCCCCGATGAAGCTATCGATACCATCAATGTATTGATTATATGCCTTGGGAATAATCGAAAGGTCATTATAAGCGACAGTGAGAGAGTCAATTTGTATGACACTGTTATTGCTTGATCGAAAAAGTTCAATAGCCGCATTTCGATCGATCAGGATTCTTCGTTCACCTACTCTATCTTCAGAAATGTATAAAGCGGCATTAAAAATAACATAAATGAATCCGGCAATAATCACAGACATCAATGCAAAAAATAGAGCGAGCCGCCCCGTTAAGGTTTTTGTGCTTGATACTAGATTAAGGATCAATTGGGCTGCTCCAATCGGAATCCAACTTTAGGTACGGTAATCAACATTTGTTTAGCGAAAGGTTTGTCTAATTGGTTACGTAGTTGGTAGATATGGCTGCGAAGTACATCATTATTAGGTTCGTCTTCTTCCCATAATTTGTAGGAGATCTCTTCTCTAGTGACGACTTGCGGGGCGCTTTGGCATAGCATTTCTAGAATAGTGTACGTGGTTGGATTCAGAGCCAGCAATTTATCTTGGCGATAAGCTTTTCGAGTCTTTTGGTCTATGGTTAATTCGCTAAATTGAAGCTTAGTAGAAGCGACATTTCCACGGTAGCGGCGAACCAAGGCTTTCATTCTTGCTTCAAGGATATCTAAATCAAAAGGTTTAGTGAGGTAGTCGTCGGCACCGTGATCAAAGCCTTTGAGCATGTCTTCTCGACTATCTAAAGCGGTGAGCATTAAAATGGGCGTTGCATTGCCAGCCTCACGCAATTTATTACATACCGTTAAACCATCCATCCTCGGGAGCATAAGGTCTAATATAATAATGTCAAAAGAGTTCTCTAAAGCAAGTTGTAAACCTAGCTCGCCATTATCGGCATAATCTAATTCCATTCCGATGCATTCAAAGTAATCAAATAGTACGCCAGCAATCTCGCGGTTATCTTCAACTAACAAAACTCGTTTCATGGATTTCTCATGTAGTAATTGACCTTACTCATCATCCTGATTGAGCGTGAAAAATATGTCAACAACATAACTTTCATGAAGGGACCGTTATGCTATTGATAGTTTAAATAGATATAGAAGATAGCCTTATGCCGAAGTTAAAAATTAGACACAATACTATCCATAATGAGCATATAAAGCCTGCGATTTCCTTATCCATCATCGTTCCTTTTTTTAATGAAGAAGAAGTACTCGGTGAGTTTCATTCACGTTTAACTTCGGTGCTAGATGGCTTAGAAGAGAACTGTGAAATTGTTTATATCGATGATGGGAGTACCGATAAAAGCTTAGCATTGGTTGAAAGTTTTAAGTCGGTGAATAGCGCTATATCGGTTATTGGATTAAGTCGAAATTTTGGTAAAGAAGCGGCGATGAGTGCAGGTTTGGAGCACTGTCGTGGGCAAGCGATCATTTTATTGGATGCGGATCTTCAAGATCCCCCCGAGTTGATTCCTGAAATGATGGCAAAATGGCGTGAAGGCTATGATGTCGTCAATATGCAGCGTAAAGAGCGCAATGGCGAAACTTGGTTCAAAAAATTCTCAGCAGCAAGCTTTTATCGAGTAATGAATATACTCGTTAAAATAGATGTGCCGGAAAATGTGGGTGACTTTCGCTTATTAAGCCGTGAAGTTGTGGATCACATAAACCAGCTTCCAGAACGTAATCGTTACATGAAAGGCATTTTCTCTTGGCCTGGGTTTAGGCAAACCACTATTCAATTTAAACGAGATGCTCGTTTTTGTGGTGAAACTAAATGGAACTATTTGAAGTTGGTTGGCTTAGCGATGGACGGCATCACTTCTTTCTCTATTCGCCCGCTTCGTATCGCTTCTGTGGTTGGTGGCTTAGTTGCTTTAAGTGCCTTTGTTTACGGCATGTTTATCGTTTTTAAAACCATGATGTTTGGTGAAGCCATTTCTGGTTACCCTTCAATGATGGTCGTGCAATTGGCGTTAGGTGGTATTCAACTTTTAAGCATTGGGCTTTTAGGGGAATACATCGGGCGTATTTTCATTGAAACCAAAGGTCGTCCTTTGTACTTAATCCAATCCGTTGCCGACAAACCAGCATTAAAAAACAGTTTGATACTTGAGGAATCAGCATGAGCTTCAGCTTAAATAGAACTCACTTATGGAGCTTACTTGCCTTTGCTCTTTTACTTAGGCTGATCTCGTTAGCCACATACCCGTTAATGGACACAACTGAAGCACGCTACGGTGAAATGGCTCGGTTGATGGTTGAAACCGGTAATTGGCTAACACCACAATTTGATTACGGCATCCCTTTTTGGGGTAAGCCGCCATTGTTTACTTGGATGAGTGCTGTAGGCATTGAATTGTTTGGGCTAAATGAATTTGCTGTTCGTGCCCCACATTGGCTTGCAGGCGTAATGACTATTGGCATTATTGCTTATATGGCGAAAAGAACAGGGCAAAGTGCTTTGGTTGCCTGCGTGGTATTAGCAACCTGCGGAATTTTCTCGATTGCGGCAGGTGCCGTGATGACAGACATGGCGCTGACATTGGCAATGACCATGGCTATGGTTGGTTTTTACTTCTGTTGGAAAGGCGATGGTAGCGATAAAACCAATAAACTTTGGGGTTACCTTGGATTTGTTGGGCTAGCGTGTGGCTTGCTAGCTAAAGGTCCGGTAGCGGTCGTGATTATGGGCATTGCTGTTTTTCCATGGTTAGTATTGCAGCACGGTTTAATTGGCGCGTTTGTTCAGTTATGGAAGCGTTTTCCTATTGTTTCGGGCATCGTTATTATGCTGGTTATCGCATTACCTTGGTACATTATGGCTGAAGCTGCAACACCGGGCTTTATCGATTACTTTATTATAGGTGAGCACTTTAAGCGCTTTGTTGTGAGCGGTTGGGAAGGGGATTTATACGGCTCGGCTCATGATGAGACAAGAGGAATGATTTGGGTATTCTGGATTCAATCTGCAGCGCCTTGGTCTATTGTGTTGCCTATCTTGGCGTTCGTGCGAAGAGATAAAGTAAAGCTGGCGAACTCAGAGCATCCCGGGCTATTTTCATTTTTGATTTGCTGGTTAATCTCGCCGCTAATTCTGTTCACTATGGCTGGCAATATTTTACCTGCTTATGTTTTACCTGGTATTCCGGCTTTAGGCTTACTGATAGCAATGTTGGTGGTAGAAAAAGATAAGAAGTGGTTCTCTAGTGTTGCTCTTATTCTGCCAGTGATATTAATGATTGCTATGTTGCTTTTGAACTTGGGCAAAGCCAACCAGAAAAGTGACCGCGTTATTTTTGAACATATTGTAGATGATGCACCAAGCTTTTACATTGGCTCTCGTCCTTTCTCCGGACAATTTTATAGCCAAGGGCAAGCAAAGAAACTGATGGATATAAACCAACTAAACGATGTTTCAAAATACTATTTAATTGGTAAAAAATTGGAAGTTGAAGCGGGTATCCGTGACCATGCATTGACTTGTGTTTTAGAGCCAACCCCAGAAGCGAAACGTGTTCTGTTTACCTGTACGAATACTGGTGTGCAAGGTGAATTAGTGACTCAGTTAAATAAAGATACAACCATGGCTTTAAATGAACAGTAAAATCGTTAAGTTTGCCCTTGTTGGTGCTGGTGGCTTTGTCGTCGATTGCACTGCTTTTGCCATACTGCATTATTGGATCGGTTTACCTTTGATGTGGGCAAGAGGAGGGGCATTTATTGTTGCCGCAACCAGCACTTGGTTTGGAAATCGAGTGCTGACTTTTGAATATAAAGGTAACGGTTCATGGAGAGATAACGTAAAGCAATGGCAAAAATTCATGCTGTCAGCGTCTTTTTCCGCGGTACCCAACTTAGTGTGCTTTAAAGTGGTTAGCGGACTATTACCTACTTTTACTGGTGTAATGTTTATCGCGATGGCTATCGGAGTTTTAGTCGGAATGGTGAGTAATTATCTTCTCAGCCAGTATTGGGTTTTTGCTCGCTAACTTATCTTTAATTCATTATTTGGTGGCAAGTGTGTGTGCCAAATAATGAACTTTCAAATTAATCATCAACTTGCTGAATATGAACTAATCTATAGAAAGGACAATAGTAAAGCTAAGTAGGTTAGTTGATGAATAACACCACATTGCCCATATTATTGAGATCTATTTGTGTATTGGGCATCGTTTCTTTTGTAACGCTATTCTTATGTTTTGGGGCCGTACCACAAGTTTTAGCTGCAAGCCTAACCATCGCGGTTTTAGGCGGCTTTCTTGTTACATATTTTCAAATACAACCCCGTACCTTACCTTCTGACGAACTCTACCAAGTCCTCTTTTCCGTTAATAACGTTCTACTCCCTAAACTTGTTCGACAACTTGATTATTCTTGCCAAGACTCATCCAATTCCGTCGATCAACTAGCCTCTCTTTTCAAACAACTATCCGATCAATCCAACAAAATTTGTGGGCTTTTATCATCACAAGAATTAACGGTAGAGCAATGCCAACGCGCCACAGAAAAAGTTAAAAAAATTCATAATAAAATCATCTTACTTCTTCAATTTGGAGATAGAACTCAACAAATGCAATCTGGTGTTTTAGAGGCGTTGCATTTAATCAGCAGCCAAGTTGAAGCTGTATTAGATGACCCCAGTAAAACCAATACCTATTTTGATGAAAAGAACTTACTAGAAGCGATAGATAAAATTGAATCAAGAACAAGCAGCCACGAAGAAGTACGTAGAGATGATGTAACTTTCTTTTAAAGAAACACTCAGACCATGAACTTGGGAATAAGGGGTTAAGGATGAACAAAACAATACTGATTGTCGATGATTCAGAATCACTGAGGCAAGTTGTCAGCATCGCTTTAGTTGGTGCTGGTTACAATGTGATAGAAGCTAAAGATGGGCTAGATGGTTTAGCGAAATTAGATGGTACTAAAGTTCATTTAATTATTAGTGACGTCAATATGCCGAACATGAATGGTATTGATTTTGTAGAAGCAGTTAAAGAGCTCGCCAAGTATAAATTTACCCCCATTATTATGCTCACTACTGAAAACCAACCTTATTTGATGGAGGAAAGCCGCAAAGCTGGTGCAAAAGCGTGGTTAGCAAAACCTTTTAGACCAGATCAAATGCTGCAAGCTGTATCGAAAATATTAGAGTCGTAGGGAGGGGAAATGCCAGGAAATTATACCTATATATTGCCCGACGAATTCACCATTTACGAAGCCTCGGAAGTTTATTGCGATATCAGCGAACAACTGAATACTCATGGTCAATGTCAGATTGATGGTTCAAGAGTCGAAGAAGTCGATACGGCAGGTATTCAAATCTTGTGTAAGTTTCTTCATGATAAAAGTTTGAAGAATATTTCCCTTGTGGAGCCAAGTGCACGATTGCAAAGTGCATTTTCACTGCTGGGTCTTGAGTCGATGAGTACGCCAAACCATGACGAATGAACTTCAAGCGGCGCTCAGTACATTCGTTAATGAAGCTCGTGAATTGTTGGTGGATTTAGAGCAAGCATTACTTGAAGTTGACGGGCTAGGGCAAGAACCTAAGTCGGACAAAATTAACTCGATGTTTCGCTCTATTCATACGATTAAAGGGAGCGCGGGCTTATTTGGCTTGGATGAAATAGTCGAAATTAGTCACCGATACGAAACGATTTTGGAGCAGGTTAGAGACCAAAACCGGTCTTTAACTCAAGAACTTATCGACTTGGGTTTGAAAGTCTGTGACGTTTTAACTGATCTTATAAACTTCATTGGTAAGCCAATAGAAGGTGAAATCCAACAGCGTTATCTGAATTTATACGTAGAACTTGATAAGCATTGCCCTCGAGTCAGTTCGAATGCAAAAGCAGATTCAAACAATCAATTGAGTAGTCATCGCTCCCTTGGCACTTCCCTTCAGCTTGCACAATCTTGGCATATATCATTCAGACCCTATCCTAAAGTATTTCAAGATGGGCTAGACCCCAAAGCTTTTGTTCGATTTTTGAGTCAAATTGGTACGATTGAAGCAATCGCTGTGGTTGATGATGGTTTATTTCCATCTGCTGAACATGACGATTCTCCGTCATTAGAGTCTTTTCAATCAGAAGAATTTGACCCGGAAATTTGTTATTTGGGGTTTGAAATCCAGCTAAGTACATCGGCAACTCAGCAAGAGATTGAAGATGTGTTTGAGTTCATACAGCAAGATGCTGACATTCAGATAATTCCCCCAGACAGCGATGTCAAAACGTATATAGAGCTGATCAATCACCTTCCTGAATCGAATCAAAAGTTAGGTGAGATACTGGTTCATTGTGGGGCTTTGACTGCTCATGAATTGTCGCAAGGGTTAGTGCAACAAGAGAAGCATAAGGCACAAGAAACGAGTCATGAAACTGCCGTGAATCATGAAGTTGAAGGCGGTATTGATAGCAAGTTATCTATATCACCTTCTGAAAACATATTGACCCAAGCTGCCATTACTAATCAACACAACAAAATTCATAACAATAAAACGCTAAGAGTTGAAGCCGATAAGCTAGACAAGTTAATTGATCAAGTGGGTGAAATTGTCATTACTGGTGCCAGAACCACTTTACTAGCCCATGAAACGGGCAATGAAGACTTGATTGAAACCATCGTTCAATTGGAGCGGTTAGTTGAAAATATCAGAGATAGCTCATTACAACTGAGGATGGTTCAGGTCGGAGATACCTTTAATAAATTTAAGCGGATTGTGCGTGATGTGGCTTTATCTGTCGGAAAACAAGTGACATTGCAGATCAATGGCGCGGAGACAGAATTAGACAAAACCTTCATCGAAAAACTCAGTGACCCTTTAACCCATATTATTCGCAACGCTATCGATCACGGTATAGAACCACCAGAACAAAGAGTTCTCATGGGTAAGCCAGAAATAGGGACTATTTCATTAAATGCTTATCATGATTCGGGTTCGATTGTGATTGAAGTTCTGGATGACGGTAGAGGTTTAGATAAAGAACGGGTGATCGCTCAAGCGATTGAACAGGAGTTAATCACCAAGGCGAATCACTTAAATGAAAGAGATATATTTGCTCTCATTTTCGAACCAGGTTTTTCAACATCAGAGCAAGTGACCAATTTATCTGGTCGCGGCGTGGGCATGGATGTCGTGAAACGGAACATCGAGCAGCTTCGTGGCAATGTTGAAGTGATCAGTGAGCCTAATTTAGGAACGCAAGTCACCATACGCTTGCCTCTGACTCTGTCGATTATTGACGGCTTCCTATTTGAAATAGCAGGGACAAGTTATGTCATCCCACTTGATAACGTCGTCGAATGTTTAGAGCTTCATGAAGTTGCTCCTGATGATGTGCATGAGGGGAGAAATTTCATAGACCTTCGTGGGGAAGTACTGCCTTTTTTACGGCTTCGGGAATGGTTCGGAGCTGAAGATGAGGTCAATCACTCTCAAGAATCTTTAGTCATTGTGCAATTTGGAACACTCAGAGCGGGGTTAGTTGTCGACTCATTGCTTGGTGAATTTCAAACCGTGATTAAACCACTGGGCCGCTTATTTGAAGGTCTTAAAGGCGTTAGCGGCGCCACAATTTTAGGTAATGGCGTTGTTGCCATTATTTTAGATGTATTTTCTCTCATTCAATCAGCGGTTAGCCGACAAGAGCTTGATTGCCTTGAAAAAAATATGGATAGCGACGAGCAAGGAGCATAGCAATGCTAAATAAATTATCCATCAAGAATAAAATAATTCTCGCCATGCTTACCATGGGGGCGTTATTTCTCATTATTGCGATTTCGGTTCAAGTGAAGAACCGAGCTATTGAAGGCTATGCAATAAGCGTTGGGAGCTACGACATTCCTGAGGCGATCTTATCTTTGGCAATGCTTGATGAGTTGGGAGATATGAACTCAAATGTATTGGAGTTCATCACCGGTGAAGCAGAAGAAAAAGAAGATTTTAGAGCAAATCACACCGAACTCATTACTTTTTTTGAAGAGCTTAAACAGCTTCAAACCGTTGATGCTGTCTCTATGAGACAACTCGAAGAGCTTTCAGAGCGGTATTTTACAGATGCACAGTCGCTGGTCTTCAATGTGTTTGACCCCACTAGAGAGCAGCAAGCCGCAGATAAATATGACTACCTGATAGAAGAGTTTGCGATTCCGTTGGAGCGCCTACTCGATACATTAAAAGAAGAGGAAGTGGCTGATGCTGGTAGCTCAGGCAGTTTTGAGGAAGTCGTGAAAGATGATCTGCAAGGGGTTAGGTATTACCTTGAGTTAATCGATGAGCAAGGTGACATGATGTCGGCGTTAAATGCCTACATGAGAGGAGAGACGGGGGCCGTTAATCAATTTGAGCGGGAAGCGAGAAACTTTGCAGATTTCCTCAAAGAAATTAAACCGTTGGAGCGCCGCCCAGAAGAAATTCAGAGCCTCGCTGAAGTAGAAAGAATGTATGAAGAGTTGTATAGCGGAGGCCGGGATATCTTTGCGACATATAATCCAAGAGACAAAATTAATGCCGCAATTGAAATCGATAAATTGGAGCATGAAGTCTTCAATAAATTGGAAGATATTTTAGAGAGCATCAACAACAATGCGAGTGACCAAAGTAACCAATCCTTAGATGAACTTATTACTGCGGCTCGTGACAGTATTTCTTTGGTGTGGGGGCTGTTAGTAGCCGCAGTATTGCTGGCAATTGCAACTGCTTTGTTTTTGATTAGAGGCATTGTTATGCCAATTAAAGCCTTAGCAGAAGCGGCA
Source organism: Vibrio gallaecicus (assembly GCF_024347495.1). Classification (NCBI taxonomy): domain Bacteria; kingdom Pseudomonadati; phylum Pseudomonadota; class Gammaproteobacteria; order Vibrionales; family Vibrionaceae; genus Vibrio; species Vibrio gallaecicus. Next base: position 1,200,432 of record NZ_AP025490.1, read on the forward strand.
GAAGATTTACGTTCTGGGGAGGGGGATTTAACAAGACGAATTCCTGATTTTGGACAAGATGAAATTGGTGAAACAGCAAAAAGCTTTAATGGGTTTATTGAGCGTTTACAAAATATTTTGCTAGATATTCAAGCATCAGTTGAAGCCATTGCTCACAGTACTAATGAGGTGAGTACCACTTCTAAAATGTTGAGCTCTACCTCCAACCAACTGGCCACCAGTGTGGAAGAAACCAGTGCTTCTCTTGATCAAATGAGCTCTTCAATATCAATGAATACGGATAATTCCAAAGTAACGAATGGTATTGCAACTCAGTCGAGCGCAGAAGCTCATGACGGCGGACAAGCAGTAAATGATACGGTCAATGCAATGACGGAAATTGCGCAAAAGATTGGAATTATTGAAGATATTGCCTACAAAACTAATCTATTAGCACTGAATGCAGCTATAGAAGCGGCACGGGCTGGTGAACACGGTAAAGGCTTTGCCGTCGTGGCAGATGAAGTTAGAAAACTTGCAGAAAGAAGCCAAGTTGCAGCCCAGGAAATCAGTACATTAGCGGACAACAGTGTGAAAGTGGCACAACATGCTGGAGACATGTTGAATCGAATGGTACCGAACATTCAAAAAACTGCAGACTTAGTTCAAGAAATTACAGCCGCATCTACAGAGCAAAGTACAAGTGTTGCTGAAATCAACCGAACAGTTTCTCAGCTTGACGATATTGCTCAACAAAATGCGTCGGCGTCTGAAGAATTGGCATCAACTGCCATCATGGTACAAGAGCAAACTGGTGAAATTCGTAAGACGGTTAATTTCTTCAAGCTTAAAAAAGCCGACCCGTATTCCCAAAGTCGACATAATCAATCTGGACCTCTTAATTACAGTCATACGCGGAACGATATTATTCAGCCAGCAGAGAAGAAAAACATGAAACATGTCGATGGTTTTATCCCATTTGATGATTAACAGCTGTGTAGGAAGTGCGCTAGATAAAGGAAATCGAGTGAGGTCCAAATGAGATTGAGTGGCTTAAGAGTAGAACCGACAGATAAGAGCACGGTTGTTGAAAGCGAGAAATACTTAGAGTTTAAAGTGGATGGAAAACTATTCGCTTATAACATTAATAAGGTCGCTGAAATTATGGAGTTTCCGGAAATTGAATCTATCCCTCTGTCTCCAGGTTTTCTCTTAGGAGCGATAAATCTAAGAGGCGATGTCATTCCAATAATCGACTTAGCGATTTGCTTGAATCGGGTCTCAACCCCAGTGACTGCGAAAACGTGTGTGGTTATTTCAGATGTGGATTATCAAGGTACCGTCTATAAAGTAGGGAATAAAGTCGATATCGTCACTCGTGTTATGGATATTGAAACAGTCCAAATAGATAAAGCGCCCGATCTCGCGGGTCAATTGGAACATCGAGTACTGGTTGGAGTTGCTAAGTTAGATAACCGACTATTATCAATCCTTAATGTCGATTCATTAATGACTCATGCTCAGCTGGATTGGTTAAAGGAATCTCAGTTCTGCGATGAACAAAATTTGGCACAGTTATAGACATTTGGGAGAGATGTGTGAATCAAGCCAGTTCGGAACAAGAGGCAATGGAAGATGCCCATTCAATAAGTGCCTGCTTATTAGTAGATATTGGTGGTGAAGTCTTTGGTATTTCAGTCGGTAGTGTCAAAGAAGTGATTGAATTCGAATCGATCACTACAGTACCAATGTGCTCTGGCAAAGATGGAAACGGCATTGTGAGTGGTGTCATTAACGTAAGAGGCAGCGTAGTACCTGTTATTGATGCTGGAAAGCGTTTAGGGCTACAGCATGAGAAAGCTTACGATAAATATAGCTGCATTGTCTTGTACGAAAGTTACGATGAAGCCAGTAATGTGGTGGTGACTGTAGGTATTTTAGTTAATCGAGTAAAAGCAATTGAAGGTTTAGCACAAGAGGCCTTAACCGATGCTCCCTATTTTGGTGTGCATATTCCTGCTCACTTTGTCTCAACAATGGCGCGTATAGAAGATCAGGTATTTATCATTTTAGATATGCCCGTTTTACTGAATTTATCTTCAATTAACCAAGACATCTTGTCGAATCAGAAGCAACTCTTTAACCAACTTTTGAGTTGAAGGTGCAGGTTTTACAAGCTAGTCGATTTTTAAAAGCTAGAGCGGATTATTTAAAATTAACGCAGAACATTAAAAGCTAACGCAGATCATTAAAAGCTATAAACGGATTGGTATAGCTCTATAAAGGCGATTTCACCTATGACTGAACTGAGTGATTCTGGCTTCAAGCATATTCAACGCTTATTTGAAAACCACACAGGTATTCAATTAGCGGACCATAAAAAAATGGCAGTTGCGAACCGGTTATTTGGTAGATTAAATCACTTTAATTTTGACGATTTTGGTGATTACCTGAGTTTGTTAGATCAAACATCACACCAGCGAGAACTTCAAATTTTCATCGATAAACTCACAACGCATGAAACCTATTTTTTTAGAGAAAAAGACCAATTTGATTGGTTAGAAGAACACCTTTCCCAATATAAAAATCAAGAACCATCCCATACCATATCGATTTGGAGCGCAGCATGCTCAAGCGGAGAGGAAGTCTACAGTCTAGCGATGATACTCCATGCAAACCTAGGAGGTGACGGTTGGAATGTGTTTGGAAATGATATTTCAGAAGTGGCGATTCAAACCGCTCAGGTTGCTAACTACCCCATTAAAAAAGCGCAACGAATTCCTAAACCTTATCGAAATGCTTACTGTTTAAAGGGGGTGGGTGAATTCGAAGGGAAATTTACCCTGTGCGAAGAGATCAAGCGGCGTTGTATGTTCACCTCTCACAACTTACTTCAATTCGACCAAGAAACATCGATTAAATTTGACATTATCTTTCTACGGAATGTGCTCATCTATTTCACACCGATGAAACAAAAAGAAATCGTGGATAAGGTGATCGATAGGCTCAGTTTCGGCGGGCATTTATTTTTAGGGCACAGTGAAAATATTGTTCGTGACCATAGCGAACTTGAGCAGGTTGAACGCTGTATTTATAAGAAGGTTTCTCTATGACGATTAATGTTTTTATTGTTGATGATTCAGCCGTAATAAGGCAGGTATTAGGTGAAGTGGTGGATGCTGACCCTGACCTTAAATTAATAGGGGTAGCGCCAGATCCTGTTCTTGCTATTCGAAAAATGAATAAGCATATGCCAGATGTCATTTTACTTGATATCGAAATGCCAAAAATGGATGGCATAACTTTTCTTAAAAAGGTAATGACTGAGCACCCAATTCCCGTTGTTATTCTATCTGCTCTTACTGAATCTAACCCTGACTTGTGTTTAGAAGCGTTATCTTCAGGGGCGGTAGAGGTTGTGAATAAACCCTCGAGCAATTTGAGTCATTACCTTCAGTCTTCTGAAATTAAAGGGCTTTTAAGTGGAATTAAACGGGCCGCAAAAATGAAGGTTCGCCCTGTTAGATACCTTGGGGAGGCGAGTTTCAGAAAACGTTATTCAGCAGATGTGATTATTGAACAGGAGCGTCATCATCAATCGGTCAAAACTGATGAAGTGATCGTTGTTGGAGCTTCAACTGGCGGTACAGATGCGATAGAAAAGCTCCTCATGGGTATGCCACCAGGAAGCCCGCCAATAGTGATAGTGCAGCACATGCCAGGAAAGTTTACGAATGCTTTTGCTCAACGGTTAAACACAGTGCTACAGCATCGAGTTGTAGAAGCTGAAAACCGTCAGAAGCTGGTGGCAGGATCGGTCTATATTGCACCTGGTGACGTACATACTATGATTAGTAGAGTAGAACAAACCTACTTTATTGAACTTAAGGATGGTCCTCTTGTAAGCCGTCACAAGCCTTCAGTTGATGTTCTGTTTCGTTCAGCTGCACAACATGTTGGTGAAAATTGTATTGGGGTCATTATGACAGGAATGGGGGATGACGGAGCTCAGGGAATGGTGGAGTTAAAAAGAGTAGGGGCTTACACGCTAGCTCAGAGTGAAGACAGTTGTTTGGTATTTGGGATGCCAAAAGAAGCGATTGCTAAAGGGGGCGTTGATAAAGTCTGTTCACTGCAGAACTTGCCTTACCATATTCAAAAAACGATGGTGGGCAATGCATGACATATTCTAACCAAGCAATAGAGTCACTAGGGCTCATTAATATCATTATTAATGAACAAGGTTATATCAGTGATTTGTCTGAACAGGCCGCTGAACTATTTCGAATGGAAATGGGTGACAATATATTTTCAGCTTGTCCGATAGAATTTCTCGATGAACATTACCAACCATACCCCTGCATTGATAACCTGTGCGAAAAAATTGCTAAGCAAACTAGTGAGTGCACACTTACTCCCTATGATTTTGAATGTGGGTTAAGTTACCCAGATCGCAATGTCGTTTGGCTTAAAATACACGTTGTAGTTCGAGAGTCCTCTTTGGTTTTACACTGCAGTGATATTGGAGAACTCGTTGCAGCAAGGCGTTTGAATCGTCAACTATCAATACAAGATCCGCATACAGGCCTACTGTATCGAGAAGCTTTTTTAACGAAGATTAAAGAAGAAAACCGACACGGAACCGTATGTTGTGTTCGAATATGCAATTACCAAAGGATTAATGAAATTTGGGGGGCTGCAGTTGCTAACCTAGTGTTTATGGAAATTTTAGCGCGAGCCTATACCGAAACGAATAATGCGATTTGCAGTAAGCATTCCACAGACAGCTTCATTGTGTTTGTTCCCAGTGAAGACTCCTTAGATATTGAACATTTCTACTCGTTATTGAATGAGCCTTTCCATTTTAACGGGCGTCACTTTTTCAGTAATGTTGCCCTTGGCTATTATCAAGAAAAGCCCTCTGATGAACACGAGCAAAGCTTGAATAAAGCTGAAATGGCAATCTTAGATGTATCTGCCGAAAGAATCAGGTTAGCTGAATTTCAAGAAGATCTGGCTAAGCAAATTGAACATCAAAATAACCTAGAAATGGAATTTAGGTCTGCAATTAATGATGATTTTAATAAACATTTTCATACCACTTTCCAACCTATCCATTGCTCTCAAACTGGCAAGGTTGTCGGGGGAGAGTGTCTGATTCGCTGGGTACTTAATGGCAAGATGGTTTCACCCGTAGAGTTTATTCCTATTTCGGAAAAAACCGGAGATATAGGTTTGCTGACTCAGTTTAACATTCGCCAACTAGGTGAAATGGTCAGAGAGCTGGAGAATAAAGGAATAGATACTTCGAAGTATTTGTTTGCTTTAAACATCAGCGTGGTTGAGATCCTTGACGTAGATTTTGTAGATAAGCTAACAGAATGCATAAAGCTAAATGGGTTGGTGTCGGAGCAGGTAAAGCTTGAACTGACTGAGTCGGCATTAATTGATAATTTCAATTACGTGAATCTGGTTCTAGAACAGGTACAAGATCTTGGCTTTAGAGTCTCGATTGACGACTTTGGAACCGGTTTTTCGAGCTTAAGTTACTTATGTCGATTAAGGTTTGATGAAATCAAGATCGACCGAGAGTTTGTCACGAACGTCGTTAGTGATAGTAAGCTTCAAACCGTTTTTAACTCGATTGCGTCTTTAGCCACAAACTTGAATAAACCTGTGGTAGCGGAAGGGGTCGAGACCTTAGAGCAGCTGATTTATGCCCAAGCGAAAGGGATTGAGTATATTCAAGGGTATTATTTCAGTAAGCCTCTACAAAAAGATGACTATATTTCTCACTTGATGAGTAATCAGATTTAGAGATCAGTTCATCAAGCGATAGTATGAATAATGCAAAATAGACTACAAAAAAGCGCAGCTAAATAGCTGCGCTTTGTGTTTTTATGATAGCGAAATAAATTGGTTCGCTATATTAGCGTTGTGCTGCACGCTGGCGATTCTTTCCGTTACTAGCAGGTTTGCCACCTTGACCATTCCCCGTTTTGTTGCGGTTTGGCTTACCATTGCCTTGAGATTGATGACCACCAGGTCCTTTCTTAATAAAACCACTTGCAGGCTTACGACTGTTACCACTATTGCTACCACCAGCGTTTTGGTTGCCGTTACCTTGATTACCCCCGCCATGGTTAGCATTGCCTTGGTTACCCGCTGGCTTTTTGCCGCCCGGTTTTGGCTTATTGCCACCTGGTTTATGGTTGCGTGGGCTCTCGCCACCAAGACCTGGCTGAGACTTACTGTGTTTAGTCGCAAAACGTTGTGAGCCATGACGACCCGATTTACGGCGTTGCGCTGGCGTTTGTGCATCAAAATCTTCTTCAGGAACCAAGCAATTTGGCTTATCACCAATCAGGTGTTTTTTACCCATACTGATTAGTGCTTCACGAATGATTTTCCAGTTATCTGGATCATGGTAACGCAATAGTGCTTTGTGCAAGCGACGTTGACGGTCACCTTTAGGAACTGGTACATCTTCACGCTTCTTGTATTTCACACGCTTCAGAGGGTTTGTCTCTGAGTAATACATCGAAGTCGCGTTACACATTGGTGATGGGTAGAAGTTCTGAACTTGGTCACATTCGTAGTTATGCTTCTTCAACCACATCGCAAGGTTTAGCATATCTTCATCTTCAGTACCTGGGTGAGCCGAGATGAAGTAAGGGATCAAGTATTGCTTTTTACCCGCTTCCGCGCTGTACTTTTCAAACATTTCTTTGAAACGATCGTAAGTACCCATGCCCGGCTTCATCATTAGGTCAAGAGGACCTTTTTCAGTATGCTCAGGTGCAATCTTCAAGTAACCACCAACGTGGTGAGTAACAAGTTCACGAACGTATTCTGGTGATTGAATCGCTAAATCGTAACGAACGCCTGAAGCGATCATCACTTTTTTAACGCCTTTCACTTTGCGAGCTTCACGATACAAATCAATCGTGTGCTGGTGATCTGTGTTTAGCTTTTCACAGATTTTAGGGAAAACACAAGAAGGGCGACGACAGTTAATTTCTGCTTTTGGATCAGAACAACCTAAGCGGTACATGTTCGCAGTAGGACCGCCTAAATCAGAAATTGTGCCGGTAAACCCAGGAACTTTATCGCGAATTTCTTCTAACTCTTCAATGATCGATTCTTTAGAACGGTTTTGAATGATACGACCTTCATGTTCTGTGATAGAACAGAAAGAACAACCACCAAAACAGCCACGCATGATGTTCACTGAAGTTTTAATCATGTCGTATGCAGGGATTTTAGCTTTGCCATACATCGGGTGTGGTACGCGCGCATAAGACAAACCAAAAACATAATCCATTTCTTCCGTTGAAAGAGGGATAGGTGCTTGGTTAACCCAAAGTTCACGGTCACCGTGGCGCTGAATTAAGGCACGACCGGAGTACGGGTTTGTTTCTAAATGCAGAATACGGCTAGCGTGAGCGTAAAGAATACGGTCATTGTTTAGCTTTTCGTAACCAGGGATACGAACGGCTGTTGTTTTTGCATCGTGACGAGAAGGGCGAATTGTAATAGGTTGCGCTTTTACTTCTTCAGCTTTTTCATCTTTCTTAGTATCGCATTGCGTTTCAACTTCGTAAGGGTTAACCGGAACATACGCTTTATTCGGCTTTTCAATACGAGAAGAGTCAATGATTTTAAAGCCTTCAGGGGCTGCTGCTATATTGATTGCAGTACCACGAATATTTGTCAGCGTTGACATATCTTCGCCGTCTGCAATTCGGTGTGCCACTTCAACCAGAGCTCGTTCAGCGTTACCAAACAGTAGGATGTCAGCTTTTGCATCAAACAATACAGAGCGACGAACTTTATCCGACCAGTAGTCGTAGTGCGCAACACGTCGTAAACTTGCTTCGATACCACCAAGAACTATTGGCGTGCCTTTGTAGGCTTCGCGACAACGTTGAGAATAAACCAGAGTTGCACGGTCAGGACGCTTACCACCTTCGTTGTTTGGCGTGTAAGCATCATCGTGGCGTAATTTGCGATCAGAGGTGTAGCGGTTGATCATGGAATCCATGTTACCCGCTGTGATGCCAAAGAATAGGTTTGGTTTACCTAGCTTCATGAAGGCATCTTTATTGTCCCACTTTGGTTGAGCAATAATACCCACGCGGAAACCTTGAGCTTCTAGCAGACGACCAATAATAGCCATACCAAAGCTCGGGTGATCAACGTAAGCGTCACCAGTTACAATAATAATGTCACAGCTGTCCCATCCAAGAGCATCCATCTCCTTTCTACTGGTAGGCAAAAAAGGTGCGGTTCCGTAGCACTCGGCCCAGTATTTTTTGTGTTCATGAATAGGAGTGATATCGCTGTACATATTTCAACCTCTGATTTTTGAGGCGGGAATTATAGCGAGATGTAGTAAGACTAGCTAGCGGAACATACCCCTGAAAAGTTTACTGGCATTATTGAGCTTGAATTTTTGTTTAGAAAGCTAGTTGAATATGAGCTATTGTTAGTATACCTGCCCTATGCATTGAGGTGAGCATGGAAGCTGCCCAAGTTTTTAGTACAGATACTCCTGAGGTAATCACTGACAAGGTGGATCCACATACCCTTTTTGATTGGGATTTAAACCTTGCCAGTAAAGAGTTTGAATGTGACTTCGCATCATTAAATCTGCTACTTAAACCCACTCATATCATTAAAACCTATTCTGACGTAATTAACCTGATGAACATGAGGTTCCAAAATAAATTAAAACAAGCGATGAAAAATGCCTTAAATTCGGGCGATGGTCAGTTCGTTAGTTGTTGTTTGTCTACAGAAAATGGCACGCTTACCTATGTTGAGATATATATGGAGCTTGGAGCTCCTAATTGCTTGAAAGGCACAATTCGTCCCTTATTTGCTTTTACTTCTAGCAGTGAAATTGCCAATATTTTTGGTGCTCTTTTTGAAAGCTCACAATACGGTATTGTGGTTACAGATGAAGACACGCGAATTATCGCTTGTAACCAATATTATGAAAAACAGTCTGGTTATGAGTGCTCTTCACTTGTAGGGCTTAGAACGTCTATTTTTAATGCGGGTAAGCACTCCAACCAATTCTATAAGAAAATGTGGACGGCATTACACGAGCAAGGTTCTTGGTCTGGGGTTATGTTGGCGAGGAATAATTCTGGTGCGGTTTATCCACAAAATATGACAATTCAAAGAGTGGAGCCATCGGAAGGAAAAGTGTATTACGTGGCTTTTACTACCAATCTGTCTGAAAGCTTATCGTCAATTGCAGAGAAGAACTTAGGTGGTATTGATTTACTGACTCAGCTACCAACCAAAGAAAGAGTGTTAACCCAGCTTGAAGCTTTGCTTGAATCAAAAGAGCAGGAGACGGGAATACTCGTATTGAGTATTAAGCCTCAGTTTGATCAAGAGTGGGTGTTTGATGATCAAAAAATCTTCTCCGACATTTTGTCGCATAATCGTGGTTCTCGTATTACAGGTTATGCGGGCAGTGGAACCTATATAGCATGTATAGAATTTGTAATATCTGATAAAAAGCAGTTCGTACAATCTCTTAATAATGCGGTTCGGTATTACTTCCTAGGGCTTAAAACCGTTGCAAGTGAAAGGTTATATGCGGCTATTTCTAAAGGACAGGTTGGGGCTTCAATTCTAGATGTTGACGCAGATAAGCCTAGTCGGCTCTTGTCATATGCGGTGCAGGCAATGATCGGCGCTAAAGAGTTTGGAGGTAAATCTATTAATTACTTCCACAGTAATACCCATAAGGAAATGGTGAAGAAGCAGCAATTGGAAATAATAGTTCAGAATGCAATAAACGATCAGCAGCTTAATGTCCACTACCAACCGATTGTTAATGCTCAAACAGGAAAGGTAATGATGTTTGAAGCACTATGCCGTTTTCCTTGTGTGGATGGTGAGACGTTTAATACACAAGTTATGGTCGAAATAGCAGAGGAATTAGGGTTGGTTGTTGATCTTGATAGAGCCATCGCAATGAAAGCTCTATCTGATCATGATGAACTTCGTCGTATTTTTGGAGAGGGTGTAGGGCTGACTTTGAATTGCTCGTTAAGAACGAAAGACAGCACGCAAAAAGCATTGGTGGATACAGCCAAATTGGTCTGCGCAAACACAGAACGCCCAGATCTGATCACGATTGAATTAACTGAAAGTGGCCAGTTCTTTAGTAAGGATGAACAAAATAGTGCAGTAGGACGTATTCGAGCGTTAGGTCTCAGTGTCGCTATTGATGACTTTGGTTCTGGATATTCTTCAATTTCATATTTAAGTGAAAGTAAGTTTAATAAGCTTAAAATTGATCGAGAGCTGATAATTGATATTCACGAAAGTACATGTAAGCAAAATATCATCGAAATGGTGACAAAATTGGCACACACATTAGGTGTCGAGGTGGTGGCAGAAGGTATTGAAAAGCCGGAAGAACTACGCATCATGCAGTTAGCAAATGTGGATTATATTCAAGGATATTTATTTGATAAACCGAGAGAGCTGAGCGAATTATTGGCAATGTACGGTGATCAAGAGGGCATAGGTCCTTTTGAGGAAATGGCTCAAACACACGTTGATACTAAGTCAATCCTTTCTTTGTTTCGTAATGCGCCACCGCAAATGAGCCCAGGTGACCCATTGTCATTGGCTGTTCAAAATTTGAAACGAGATGGGATTAAAATGGTTCCTGTCACCGTCGACAGTAAATGCGTAGGGCTGCTGGATCAGCAAATGGTGAACCTGCATATGACGCCAAGTATGGGGACGGACTTAGAATCAGCCAAAGAAGCGAAGATCTGGAGTAAGCCGATTAATCAAATTATGTCTGTCGATTTCTCTGTAATAAATGTGAACAAATCTTTAGATGAGATCCCTAGATTAATTGAAGAAGGAGTGCAATTCCCTTGGGTATTAGTCAACGACGCTGAACATTATAAAGGGATGTTAAATGAGTCTGATTTACTTAAATATTGTTTGCCTTGGAGCGGATAAACAAGATCTTTTGATAATTCTTAGTGAGTGTTTTTTCTAGTATTTGCTATTATCTGCGCAAATAATCGATTTGTAATGAATGGCTAATGATTGAATCTCTCTTAATACAATTCCCACCTATGTTGTTAGGTGCACAATTAATTCTTACCTTAGTGCTTGTAAAAGGCGACATCTGCCCAGGTCAAAGAGGTCGTGTGCATAAAATGTTGCCTTCAATCGGTGTACTTTGGTTGGCGGTAGCGTCTCTTAGAATCGAAGCCTTTCTTGTTGTGTTCTCCATCTTTTACTTTTTCTCACAAGTTCAGACGAAAAAAACGCGAGATCAAGGACCTACCTGGGTCTTGTATTTGGCATGTGGTTTGGCTTTATCATTCGTAGGGATACAAGCTGCTGAACAAGTAAGTTTACCTGCCGTTATTGCTACAGTCGTGCTGGTTGCTCTACTGGGCTCATCTTTTGCTCACTTATTATTGACGATAGCGCGAACACGTTTGCAAGCATTCCATAACATTTTGCCTGTAGCGGGCGTATTGAGCAGTATGTTATTGGTGCTAGTGACTGTACTCAATGTTTACTCTATACCTGAAGCGGAGTTGGAGCTTATTACTTCAGACTTATTGTTTGGTTTTGCATTACTGATTTCAGCCATTGTTGTGTGGTGTTGGCATCTGTTTTTTACAAAACCACCAGAAAAAGCCCAACTCTCTATTAGTTTGTTTATGTTGCTAGAGGCTATTACTGTTTTAGCTCCAACGTGGGCAATCTAAGGTTTCAGAGCACCCCAATCTCTATTGTAAAAAGAGGTTAAACCTTGCGTTTTAACTGTTAAATTGTGATCTTCTAATGAGCAAGGTTGCACTTCGCGTTCTAAACTTAAACCATGAGTGTGTTCTTAAGGAGTGCGGAATGGATTTAAGTAACGTGAGAAATTTAGATAACATTATTCTGCTAGGAATTGTGAACGAAAAGCTTCGTTTAGAGTGTGACAGCTTTGAAGATTTAGTCAGCATGTATGAGATGGATGTTGAAAATGTGGTGGGTAAGCTAGATATCTTGGGATATCAATATGATCCACTAACGAATCAGTTTAAATCTTATGCTCGCTAACGGCTTTATGTGGCGTTAATTATGCCTACAAATGGTTAACCCGTACAAGCTGTTAATAAATAGAGTGAATTGCTTGATAATAAAGCCGTAGACTTATTGGCAAGTCTGCGGCTTTTCGATTTTTCTAGTAACCATTTGTACTTTTCTAGCAGCCTGTTACTACGGATTGGGTTTCTAGAGAAACCACTTCAGAGCCTACTACTTCAAATGCATAATATGCATAGCACTTATCGGTTAAAGTATACGATTCAGGAAACAAAAACATTCCCCAACCACTAATATCATTTGAAATCCAACTGCCAGGTGTTTGATCGATGACACATAGCGGGTCGGTACACTTATAGCTTAAAACACCACTTGATCCAAAATCTCTATATCCATTTCCCACGTGAGTAATACCGGCGACAAACAACTCACCTAAGCGCTCGTCCCAAATTTCTTGGGGAACACCAAAATAAGTATTGATCGGTACTCCTTCTACACTAACAGCAACATCTCGTTGGGTATCTAACCCTTGAAGAATGGCATTTACTCTTACATTATCAACAACATACCTGAAAGATGCCGATATGTTTTCAACAATAGCTGTATTAGCATCTTGTTTTAAGGATAAATACCTAGGCAGAGCTACGGCCGACAAAATAGCTAAAATACTAATAACAACAATAAGCTCTATGAATGTGAAACCTTTTTTATCTTTCAAATGGCCACCAAATATATGCAAGTTCATAGCAATCTGAGCATAAAACTAACATACAACTGAAATAATTCTCTTTCACCTTTTACAAATATTGTATGTTCAAGCACAGTTTTTGCCATAAATTCGATGATTTATATTCAGCGCCATTAATACCGATTTCCATTAAGTGAACGAAGTGGCTTTAGACAACTTTAATGCCATCTAAATGGCTCTTACTTTGTTGACGAGCTGTACTGAAGAAAGCTTGTAGATAACGCTTATCTTTTTCCGAGTTACGAACAGCAGCAAAAAGGCGTCGAGATAATCCACTCCCTAAAGGCTTACTCGTAATCAGTCCTTGTCTCGAAAATTCACTGATAGCCCAATTAGGCAAGGCTGATGCGCCCAAACCTGCCGACACCATTTGCACTAGCATTAGCGTATTATCGGCTTGCTTCCATTTTTTTGGCTCAACACCTGCAGGCTGCAAGAAGTGCTTTACTACATCTAACCTCTGTTTTTGAACAGGGTAAGAGAGCATGGTTACGTCAGCTAAATCTTCAGGTTCAATGCAATCCTTATCAGCTAAAGGTGAGTTTGTTGCAGTGATTAGTCGCATTTCAAAATCGAATAAAGGCTCGTAATGCACTTCTGATCTTGGCTGAATATCTGATGTTATCACTAAGTCCAATTCACCAGCCATCAATGCGGGTAGTGGTTCAAAACCAAAACCTGAAGAGAAATCAAGTGTCACACTTGGCCAAGCTACCTGGTATTCCTTTAACGCAGGCATTAGCCATTGGAAACAAGAGTGGCATTCAATTGCCATGTGTAAGCGACCATTCACATCTTCTTTCAAACTTGCGAGTTCATTCTCTGCTTTTGCAAGTTTCGGTAACACTTCATCAGCTAGTTTAAGAAGAATTTGACCTTCAGAGGTGAACTTGACTGGGCGGGTTTTACGAAGGAATAACTGCCCACCAATACGAGCTTCTAAGTCTTTGAGTTGATGAGAAAGTGCAGACTGCGTTAAATGCAGCGATGTTGCTGTTGCTGTTAACGATCCACTGTCACGTAACGTGGTTAATGTTCGCAGATGTTTGAGCTCTATCATGAGTATTCCTCATTTTCCCTAAGCCAATATAATTTTTGTTAATGATCACACCCTACTTTGTTTCATAAAATAAGTAAACGTCTAGACGTCTAAATAAAATTCGTTTAATTCATGAATAAAACGTTCAACATGAAATTTTATAATAAACAAGATGAATATTTGGAGGTTGTTCATAAACCACATTCAATAGATAGTTTAGCCATCCAGACGCCTTATCAAGCATTCAGCATGAAATAGGAGTCTGACCAAATTACTAAAAATTGAATAAGGAACAGGCTCATGACAACGACAACGCATATTCTAGGCTACCCACGTATTGGCGAAAAAAGAGAATTAAAATTTGCGCTAGAGAAATACTGGCGTGGTGAAATCAACCAATCAGAGCTAAAAGAGCTAGGTAGTGAATTAAGAAATCGTAATTGGAAGGTGCAAGCAGATGCGAACCTAAGTTTTGCAACTGTGGGTGACTTCGCATGGTATGACCATGTACTAACTACCACTCTATTGTTGGGTCACGTGCCAAAGCGCCACGCTGGTGGCTCAGAAGATGAAAAAGATTTTCCTGATTTAGATACACTTTTCCGAGTTGGTCGTGGTCAATCACAAGAACAATCGACTTGTTGTGGTGGCAGTCATGGGTCAACGAGTGAAGGCACTGCTGCATCAGATATGACGAAGTGGTTTAATACTAACTACCATTACATCGTGCCAGAATTCAGAAAAGATGATTCATTTGAAGTCAGTTGGCCTCAGCTATTTGATGAAGTGAATGAAGCGGTTAAAGCCGGTCATAAAGTGAAACCTGTCCTATTGGGACCATTATCTTACCTTTACCTTGGCAAAGAAGTAGAAGATGGTTTTGATCGTCTAACGTTACTTCCTCGCCTACTGACGGCTTACCAAGCTATTCTGGCTAAGTTATCAAAGCTCGGAGTGGAGTGGGTGCAAATAGATGAGCCAATCCTTTCTCTTGAATTGGAAAAATCATGGGCAGATTCATTTAAGCTGGCTTACCAAGTGCTGCAAAGCGATGTAAAGCTTCTTCTTACGACTTACTTTGATTCTGTTACAGACACCCTAGATAGGATTATAGAACTGCCAGTTGATGGCCTTCACATTGACCTGTCAGCTGCGCCAGAACAATTGGATGAAGTTGCAAATAAATTGCCGAAAGATTGGGTTTTATCGGCTGGTGCTATCAATGGGCGAAATGTATGGCGTGCAGACCTTGCAACACAACTTGCTAACCTTCAACCAATCAAAGAGAAACTAGGTGACAAGTTGTGGGTAGCAAGCTCATGTTCACTGTTACATAGCCCAGTCGACCTAGAATTAGAAGAAACGCTAAGCGAAGAAGTAAAAAGTTGGTTTGCTTTTGCGAAACAGAAAGTCACAGAAGTGAGCTTACTAGGCGCCGCGTTAGATGGTGACCACAACGCAATTTTAGCGTGTGAGACTTACAGCCAACCAATTGTGGATCGTAAAAGTGCAACGCATGTGAATAAGCCGCAAGTACAGTCTCGTTTGAATACAATCACTAAAGCATTAGCGCTACGTAGCGAACCTTATGCAGTGCGAACTGCACACCAGTCGAAGGTGTTAGGTTTGCCACTACTTCCAACCACTACTATTGGTTCATTCCCACAAACAGGTGAAATTCGAGTTCAGCGTAGTGCATACAAAACAGGGCAACTGACTGAAGCTGAATACAATACCGCATTAAAAGGTCACATTGCAGATGCAGTTAAACGCCAAGAAGCACTTGATCTAGATGTACTTGTACATGGTGAAGCTGAACGAAATGACATGGTTGAATACTTTGCTGAAAACCTAGCGGGCTTCCAAACAACAAAATTTGGTTGGGTGCAAAGCTATGGTTCTCGTTGCGTTAAGCCAGCTATTGTTGTCGCGGATATTGAACGTGAAAAACCAATAACCGTAGAGTGGTCAACGTACGCTCAGTCTCTTACGTCAAAGCAGATGAAAGGTATGTTGACGGGACCGGTAACGATACTGTGCTGGACATTCCCACGTGAAGATATTTCTCGTAAGGAGATAGCCAATCAATTGGCTTTTGCATTACGTGATGAAGTATCAGACTTGCAAGATGCGGGGATTAATATCATTCAAATTGATGAGCCTGCGATTCGTGAAGGTTTACCACTTAAGAAGGGCGATCACGCTGAATATCTAGAGTGGGCGGTTGATGCCTTTAAAATATCAGCGGCGAGCGCGAAACCAGAAACTCAGATTCATACTCACATGTGTTACAGCGAATTTAACGAGATCATTGACTCAGTGGCTGATTTAGATGCGGATGTCATCACGATCGAAACCTCTCGTTCAAATATGGAACTATTGAAAGCATTTGAAGAGTTTAACTATCCGAATGAAATTGGTCCTGGTGTTTACGATATCCACTCACCAAATATTCCTTCAGAAGAGTGGATTATTGATCTATTGAAAAAAGCGGCAGAGAAGATTCCAGCTGAGCGATTATGGGCTAACCCAGATTGTGGTCTTAAAACTCGTAATTGGGCTGAAACAGAAGCCGCATTAGCAAACCTAGTTTCAGCAACGAAAACACTTCGTAAAGAATGGGCTGAAGCTTAAACCAATTAATTAACTGAAGTTGGCTTTCTAGAGTTTCAGGTTCCTTTGAATATCTAGACATAAGCTAAAATTTACCTGAAAAAACAAACGCCAGCATTAAGCTGGCGTTTTTGTATTCACTAAAAAGCTATGTACTTCTTAAATACTTAGTTTCTTATCTTCTAACTACTTATTTGCACAAGTCTCTTTATTGATCAGTTGCTCAACAACCAGTTGACCACGGGTATTTCGTATTTTGATGTTGTACATCAAGCCCATATCAATGTTGGAACGTATATCTGAACTAGTGCAGTAGCTATTAATGCTCATTGCTAAAACGTCTGAAACAGGTCTGGCACCTTGCTCATCTTGATTGTAAATCATCATGATTTCTATGACGTTTTTCTTAGCTAGCACTCGCATTACAGATAAAGGCCCGTACTCAATCGGTAAGCCGGCAGATAACACACCAGCACGATGCTGAGCCATCATTTCTAACTGACGCTGTTCATCAGCATTATTAGAGCTACAGCCCGAGATTAATGCCGTTAAAGCTAAGGTACTTAAAATCCACTTTTTCACGTTAGAATACTTTTTTAAATGGTTTAACAATGACGTTTTGATAAACACCAGCTTCAATGTAAGGGTCTGAGTCAGCCCATGTTTGCGCATCTTCCAATGAATTGAACTCAGCAATAACCGTTGAACCAGTAAAACCAGCTTCACCAGGGTTATCAGAATCGATAGCTGGCATAGGCCCTGCAGTTAACAGGCGACCTTCGTTTTGTAATTCTTGAAGCCTAGCTAAATGTTGCGAGCGAACACTGAGTCGCTTTTCTAAAGAATTCTCAACATCTTGAGAAAAAATTACGTACCACATATGGGATATCCTTATTGAGATTCACTACGGGTTATAGAAAGGGCATGCCGCTAATTTACGCGAACTGAAAAGGAATAAAAGGGGGAAATTTAATAAAGTGTGAAACTGTACGAAACGTGTTGTGAGTCAGTAGCCTTTGGTTACTTTAATCGTAACCAAAAGCTGAACATTAATGTAGCTGGGTTGATGAACCAAAAGTGTTCTTCACAGAAGCGGTTTGTGGGAAGCCCTATACAGGGTTAACAGCTCTAGGTTTGCCTTCAGTATCAATAGCTACATAGTTGAACGTAGCATCACAAACCATAAAGCGGTCTTCAACGCCATGCTCTTTTACCGGTTTAACCCACACTTCTAAGTCAATGCTCATTGATGTGCGACCGATTTTAGTACATTCCCCATAACAACAAACTACATCACCTACACGAACCGGTTTTTTAAATGTGATACTTGAAACGGAGACTGTCACTATTCGTCCTCCCGAAATTTCTTTCGCAAGTATCCCACCAGCAAGATCGAGTTGAGACATGATCCAACCGCCAAAAATGTCACCATTGGCATTGGTGTCTGCAGGCATAGCAAGAGTACGTAAAAGTAATTGGCCCTTCGGCGCATCAATAGTTTGACTCATTATAAGGATTTCCCAGAACAACAAATAAGCAAGCGGCCAATAACATAAAAGCTATTGGCCGCTGTATAGATTAATTAAGTCGATTATATCAAAAAGGTGACTTTAGATGTCACTTTGAAACATTAGTTATCGTCTGAATTTTTATCTGTTAACTCTTGCTGTTTCTCTTTTGGAAGGTTCTTGTAGATATATCCCCCAGTTAATAAGGTAAATCCAAAGGTTGCAGCCAGTAAGCCGAACACCTTGAAGTTAACCCAAGTATCAAGAGGGAGGTTAAAAGCGACGTAAACATTCAGAATGGCACAAGCCGTAAAAAAGCAAGTCCAAGCCCAGTTGATCTTGCTCCAAACTGAATCGGGTAGGGTGATCTCTTTACCTAGCATACCTTTAATCGCAGACTTACCCATTAATTGGCTTACGGTCAAACCAATCGCAAAAAGAGAATACACAATAGTGACCTTCCACTTAATGAAGTTGTCATCATGTAAGAAAATAGTCATGCCGCCAAATACCGCCACCATTAAGAAGGTGATGACCTGCATTTTTTCTACTTTTTTGTAGATAAAGTAAGTGAGGATAATTTGAATGGCTGATGCAACAATCAAAGCGCCGGTAGCTGTGTAGATGTCATACATCTTATACAAGGCAAAGAAAATAATAAGAGGAATGAAATCAAGAATTTGCTTCATTGGAAATGAATATCCATGTTGTTGAGTTGCAGACAGTCTAACGAAAACTGTCTCGATGCTAAATAGCCCGAGACAATTGGAATTAAGTTTTTTGCCCGATACGGGATCTTAACGAAGGGTGCTAGTCTGATACCGAGGAATGAGGTTTTTGATATCTTCTAAATAGCCTTCGCTTTTTAGGTCATCAAGAGTACTTTCTAATTCTTGTTCACTCATTGCAAAGCATGTTGACTTGCCTGTCGTTAAATCAAGATATTCATGGTACTCGCGCTCTGTAAAGTGCCCAATTCTGTCCATCAGTAGGGTTTTAATTCCGTGGTGAATTAAGCCGTAGTATGTGTGTCTTTCGAGAGTCATAGCCGATCCTCCATATGCTCGCCGTAGGGGTATGAGTGGCGAATGTCCGTACTAAAACTGTTACTGATGACCCTGCAAACAAAGTGCCAAAAAATATATCGTTCAGAGTTGCTAGTGACGAGTTCTCAAAACAATAAGGTATTTAGGTAGTTATAATTTAGAGCGAAGAAAAAATTAAGTACATGCATTATGAATACGATATTGATTACTAATATGAGAGTTAATTTGCATATTAAAATCTGGCGCTTTTTAAGCGATTCTTATTTTGAAAACTATTAGGCATTACTTAATCTCTGATTTTAATAACCACTCCATTAAAGTGGTAAGAGAGGTGTTTTGACGGCTTTTGGGCTGAAGAAAGAAATATCCATTGCCTGAAAAAACGGTGTCAGGGCTAACTCTGGTTAATCGACCTAATTGCACATCTTGATCAGCTAAAGTGATATCGCCAATAGCAATGCCAAACCCTTGGATTGCTGCGTTCATTGATTGATCTAAAGTAGCGAATTGCTGATTTTTATTACCAGCGAGTTCTTTACTACCAATAAATTCTAGCCAAAGCTTCCAATCACTCTGTTCTTTATTCGCATGTAACCAAGTGTAATCACTCAACTTGAATGGCTTAATGAAATGGTTCGACTCGGTCACTTTATGGCTTGGGTCGATAACTTGGGGATTACACACTGGTGTCAATTGTTCATTAAAAAGTAGCTGACTGATAATTGAGCTTTGCTTCGGTTTTTTTCCGTAGGTAATTACTGCATCGAAAGGGTCAAACGTTGGCTCAAATACATGCTTAATTGTAGATGTCAGTTCTACATCAATATCTGGGTAATGCTGCTGAAAAGATAAAAGCTTAGGTAATAGCCATGAAGTAATACAGCTTGGGGCATTCAACCTGATTTTCGAAGGCGATGTGGCAATTTGACTCAAAGCAGATTGCAGTTGATGAATTGTGTCTTGAATTAAAGGGACAAGTAATTCGCCTTTAGGTGTCAAAGATAACCCGCGAGCATGACGATAAAACAATTCGCAACCAACCGACTCCTCCAAAGAGAGTATCTGCCGACTCACCGCGCCTTGGGTGAGGTTTAATTCATTAGAGGCGTGTGTGAAATTTAAATGCCGAGCCGTCGAGAGAAAGGCTTGCAGTGTTTTAGTTGAAGGTAGGTTGCCATTCATAGCTTTAGTCCTTTTTCATCATAATTCTAGTTCTGTATTTCACTAATTTCACCACGAGCCATGAAAATAAGTCATGGCTATTATGTAATTATTTCGATTCATTTTCCAATGGACATTTGTTTGAATGTAAATAGTTAAGCATCATTAGTGATTCGATATTCTCTAATTAGGCGTTATTTGACTAGTGATGCGTATGGCTTATATCTAAATTCATTGGGAAGGTAAGGAATTTGACAAGTTTAATGAAAAGGCTAGTGCCACAGGCGGTAAAAAAATTAATACCTTACCAGTCTGCAAGAAGAATTGGTGGCAATGGACGGATATGGCTGAATGCCAATGAACTGGAAGCTTCATTGAGTTTTGACTTTAACGAGAATCCAAAGAGCTTAGATAAAAGAAGCTATAACCGTTACCCAGATTTTCTGCCGCATGACATTGCTAAGGCTTACCAAAACTATTGTAGAACGAACGCTGCTACGGTGGCGGTAAGAGGGGCTGATGAAGCGATAGATTTATTAATAAGAGCTTTCTGTCAGCCAGGTAAAGATAAAATATTAATTAGTTCCCCGACTTATGCCATGTATGAGTTTTGTGCAGATGCATTAGCCATTGAAACAGTTGATGTACCTTTGAAGTCGGACTTCAATTTAAATGTCTCTGAAATTATCTCCCAGACAAAAAATGCCAATATCGTTTTCTTATGTTCTCCAAATAACCCAACAGGTAACGCAATACCTAAAATCGACTTGATTGAAGTTCTTGAGGGGACGAAAAACTCAGCATTAGTTGTGGTCGATGAAGCTTATATCGAGTTTGAATTGAGTGCATCTGTTGTTGACCTCATTGCTGATTACCCAAATCTGGTTGTGGTTAGAACACTCTCTAAAGCATTTGGCTTGGCGGCGGTGCGTTGCGGATTCATTTTATCCAGTGAAGAAGTCATGAGTTATGTAGCTAAATTAATTCCGCCATATCCGATGCCTGATTGTTCAGCCGAAATTGTATTGAAAGCCTTATCAAATGAAGGGCTGGAACTGATGAAAGCTAAAACAGCAGAGTTGATTAATACCCGAAATGAGTTTGCCCAAATACTGAGCCAGTTCGATTTTATTGAAGAGGTTTACCCATCTGCGACTAACTTTGTGCTGTTACGAGTGAATGAAAATCACGATTTATTCAATGTGTTATTGAGTGATGGCATTGTTACTCGCAACCAACATCATGAACCTGCTTTACGCCATTGCGTCCGAATCAGTATTGGCAGTGAACAAAGTATGAAAGAAGTGATCTCGTCACTGACTCAATATGAGCAAGCGACTTTACAGACGGCATAAACATTACTTATCGTAAACGCATCAACTAGGAAGATAAAAATGAAAAAAATAGCATTAGGATTCGCATGTGCCACCGCTTTGTTGTGTTCAGCATTACAAGCTAAAGAGGTGAGGTTGGCTTCTGATTTTACTTACCCTCCATTCAATTACAAAAATAGTGCCGGGACACCTGTTGGGTTTGATATCGAAATCGCAGACGCACTGTGTAAGCAAGCAAGTCTAGAGTGTACTTGGGTTGCACAAAGTTGGGATTCGTTAATTCCTAGCTTACTGGCAAGGAAGTCAGATGTGATTATGGCTTCAATGCGAATTACAGAAGAGCGTAAACGAAAAGTGCTGTTTACGAATAAGTATTACCAAACTCCCGCTGTTTTCGTGGCATCTAAAAATGCATCTTTTGAGATTGATAAATCAGGCTTAGACGGAAAAACCATTGGTGTGCAGCAAGGCACGATCCATGACCGTTATGTTACTGACAAATTTGGCAAAGTTGCGAATATTAAACGCTATACAGGGCAAGATGAAGTCTACTTGGATTTGCAAAATGGTCGTTTAGACGCAACATTTGGTAATTCAGATCAGTTGTCATTGGCGTTTTTAGATAAAAAAGAAGGCGCAGGTTTCGAATTTAAAGGAAAAGCGGTGACTGATAAAGCTTATATCGGAGAAGGGACAGCTCTTGCTCTGAGGTTACAAGACAAAAAATTAGCAAAGCAATTTAACCAAGCCATTGAAGAAATTCGAGCAAATGGTACTTACGACAAAATAGCGGCTAAGTATTTCACGTTTGATATCTACGGTAGTGATCTATAGGGGGTGCTTGTGTTCATCGTCTAGAACATCAGTTAATCGAAGTGTAGTTACTCATTGAAAGTATGAAAACTGATTAAAAAAGCCACTCTAGGTGAGTGGCTTTTTAAAGGAGTGATTTATTAAGCTTGTTGTTTGCTCAGCTCTACTTCTTTTTCTTCATCTTTAATTAAAGAATCAACAATAACTGCACACGCTGCATCGCCAGTAATGTTCAATGCTGTACGAATCATATCGAAGATACGGTCAAGAGCGAACAATAGTGGTAGACCTTCGATTGGGATGCCAGCTGCAAGTAATACCGCAACAACCAAGAAAGAAGGACCTGGAACACCAGCTTGACCAACAGCACCTAGAGTAGACGTAATAATGATTGCAATGTATGCACCCATTGAAAGGTCAATGTTGAACAACTGCGCGAAGAAGATAGCAACTAGACCATAGTAGATCGCGTTACCAGACATGTTGATAGTTGCGCCAAGAGGCAGAACAAATGAAGCTGTAGAGTTACGAACACCAAGCTCTTTCTCAACGGCTTCCATTGTCACTGGAAGTGTTGCCATTGAAGACGCAGTAGATAGTGCAACTGCTTGTGGCTTCTTCATTACAGTTAAGAATTTCTTTGCAGAAGTCTTAGTGAAGATTTGAATCATTAGCGGGTAAGCAACGAAACCAAAGATTAGGATTGCAGCTACGTAAACAACGAACAGTTTGAACACCACCATAAGTGCGCCAAAACCAAACGTACCTACTGCTTCAGCCATAAGACCGAATACACCAAGTGGTGCAATGATCATCACTTTGTTGATCATCCAAACCATAGCATCAACAATTGCGTTTACACCGTTGATGATAGGGTCACGTTTTTCTTTCGCTTGTTTAGAAATAGCGATACCAAAGAATAAGCAGAAAACGAGAATTTGCAGAATGTTTGCTTCATTCAATGATTGGAAAACGTTGGTTGGGATCATGCCAGTAATGGTTGCCCAGAACGTAGGAAGTTCACCTTTAGATGCATATTCAGAAGAGAACATGCCTTCAACACCTGAAACATCGATGCCACGACCAGGTTCGAAAACCTCACCCATGATTAATGCAAGCGCAACAGCTAGTGCTGAAGTCAGTGCAAAGTAACCTAGTGTCGTCACGCCAACTTTACCAGCAGAAGAGCTATTGCCCAGACCAGCAGCACCTGAAATTAGTGCAACGGCAACAAGAGGGATAACCAGCATCTTGATTAAATTGATGAAGATTGCGCCTAGTGGAGCGAACATTGTTGCGCTTTCACCCATCATTGCACCAACTGCAGTACCAATGATCATTGCAATAACGACTTGTACGCCGATGTTGCTTAGTAAACTCTTTTCTTTTAACACTTCCATAACCTCTGTGCTACTAAATGGTAAATTCCTAGAATTACCCACTAATGTACGCTGTACCAATGGATAAAAATTTCGTGGTAAGTTTTACACGGATATTTTACATTTCGCAATATGAGCCCAGATGAATGCTTATGATTACTTGCTGTTTATTGATCGATTGTTTGATTTTTACACTAATGCAAACGATTGCTATTTGCGTGAGTGTTTCTATTTATAAAATTCATTAATACTAGTGGGGGAAGTGTTTTGTTGATGAATGAGGTTTTCGAGGTTTTTCGTAGCGTTTTGTTAACATTTTCCTGTGAGTGCTGGTGTGTTTGAAGTGAATTTAAAGAGAAAATGGAAAGCCCTAACTTCGCTGTTAACTAGAAGTTAGGGCTGATTTGTTACTTTTGAGTTGCAGCTTTCATTGGAATAACGAAGTTAGCTAGCTCTTTAAGCATCTGTTCTGGTTGCTCTACATGTGTTTCAATGATTTTTACAACTGCAGAACCAGAGATAGCACCCGCAGCACCAGCTTCAATTGCTTCTTTTACTTGCTCAGGAGCTGAAATACCAAAACCAAGCAGCGCTGGTGGCGCATCAAACTTGTTTAAACGATCAAGCAATGCAGTAACAGGCATGTTTGCTTTTGTTTCTGCACCCGTTACGCCTGAGCGAGAAAGTAGGTATGTGTAACCGCCACCCAGTTCAGAGACCGATTGAAGTGTTTCATCACTTGCTGTTGGTGGCGCAATAAATATTGGGTGAACACCAAACTTCTCAGCCGCTGCAACAAACTCACCACTTTCGTTGGTTGGTACGTCTGCAATCAGTACTGAGTCAATACCCGCATTCGCACAGCGCTCGTAGAAGTTCTCGATACCACGTGCGTACACCAAGTTTGCGTACATTAGTAAGCCGATTGGTAGCTCCGGGTATTTAGCGCGAATTTGACCAATAAGATCGAAACACACATCTGGTGCTACTTTTGAATCTAAAGCACGGATGTTTGCGCCTTGGATTGTTGGACCATCAGCAAGCGGGTCAGAGAATGGAATACCAAGCTCAAGTGCGTCAGCACCGGCTTCAACCAAGGTTTCCATGATCTTAAGAGACTGTTCTGGGTTAGGATCGCCAACCGTTACGAATGGTACAAATGCGCCCTGATTCTTTTCAGCTAAGCGAGTGAAGAGTGATTGATAGCGATCCATTATAATGCTCCTTTCTCTTTAAGAATGTCATGTACAGAGAAAATGTCTTTGTCACCACGACCAGATAAGTTAACAACTAATAGCTGTTCTTTCTCTGGATCGTCGTGAGCCATTTTGATTGCATGAGCCAAAGCGTGAGATGACTCTAGCGCCGCGATAATACCTTCGTTACGTGCGATAGCTTGGAAAGCTTCTAGTGCTTCGTCATCGGTCACGTTGTCGTATTCAGCACGACCAATTGCGTTTAGGTGAGCATGTTGAGGACCAACAGATGGGAAATCTAAACCTGCCGATACAGAGTAAGACTCTTCTACTTGACCGTTCTCATCTTGCATCAGTGGTGCTTTCATGCCGAAGAAGATACCCGTTTTACCGTGTTTAAGTGGCGCGCCATGTTGGTCGGTATCAATGCCTTTACCAGCAGGCTCAACACCAATTAGGCGTACAGACTCTTCTTCAATGAAATCAGCGAACATACCGATAGCGTTTGAACCACCACCTACACAAGCGATAACCGCATCAGGAAGGCGACCTTCACGAGCTAGAATTTGGTTCTTCGTTTCTTCACCAATCATGCGTTGGAAATCACGAACAATTGTTGGGAATGGGTGAGGACCCGCTGCAGTACCCAATAGGTAGTGCGCGTCTTCATAAGTTGCAGACCAGTCACGTAGTGCTTCGTTACATGCATCTTTTAGCGTTGAAGAGCCAGAATGAACAGGAATAACCTCTGCGCCCATTAGCTTCATGCGGAATACGTTCGGGCTTTGACGCTCAACGTCTTTAGCACCCATGTAAACTCGACACTTAAGACCTAATAGCGCACAAGCTAGAGCGGTTGCAACACCGTGTTGGCCAGCGCCAGTTTCTGCAATGATTTCCTTCTTACCCATACGTTTAGCAAGCAGTGCTTGACCAAGTACTTGGTTTGTTTTGTGCGCGCCGCCGTGAAGTAGATCTTCACGCTTAAGATACAGTTTGGTTTTTGTACCTTTTGTTAAGTTGCGCGTTAGTGTTAGCGCTGTTGGGCGGCCTGCGTATTCTTGTAGAAGCGTCATGAATTCGCTGCGGAACTCAGGATCGGCTTGTGCATCAATAAACGCTTGTTCTAGTTGATCTAGTGCTGGCACTAGGATCTGCGGTACGTATTGACCACCGTATTCACCAAAATAGGCATCGAGTTTAGCCATTGTGTTATTCCTTTAATTCTATTGATGCGTATTCACACCAAGTCATTTAATCTTGTTTGAGCTTCGCAAAAGGCAAAGCTCATAAATAAGTAGCTAGTAGTAAGGCTCGTAATTTAAAAAGCTGAGTAATTCAGGAAGCTTAGTAATTTAAAAGCTTAGTAATTACGAATCGCAGCAAAGGCGAGTTGCAGTTTGTCTGCGTCTTTTTTACCTGGAGCGGATTCAACGCCAGAGTTTAGGTCTAATCCTAAGCAGCCCAACTTAGCCGCTTGGTTAGCATTTTCTGGGTTTAGACCACCTGCCAACATGATTGCGCTTTGGTTGTTGATTAGGCTCCAATCGAACGCTTGACCTGTACCACCCGTTTGAGAACCCACTTTAGTATCTAGCAGGTGACGAGTCACGTTGCTTTCCAGTAATTCTGGTAATGCGCTCTCAGCGCCGCAAGCAACACCGTAAGCTTTCCAAACCTCAACGTTTTCATGTAGTGATTGTTTTAACTCATCTACAAATGCTTGAGACTCATCACCATGCAGCTGCACTGCAAACAAACCGAGCTCAGAAACCGTTTTCGCAACGTCAGTAACGCTATGGTTTTGGAACACACCCACGTAGTTCAGCGGAGCGCCGCTCATTGTTAAACGAGCCGCTTCGATATCCACATGACGCTTAGATGCTTCAACGAAAATCAGACCACCGAATACCGCACCAGCTTGATACGCTTTCGCTGCATCGTCAGAGTGGGTTAAACCACACACCTTGTTTTCACCGAGTGTTACTTTACGCACGGCAAGCTCTAGGTTCTTTTCAGCCATGAGAGAGCTACCGATTAGGAAGCCATCTGCAAATGTTGAAAGGTCACGCACTTGTTGATGTGTGTAGATGCCAGACTCTGAAATCACGACTGCATTTGGAGCCAGTTCGCGAATTAGCGGAGCCAACTCTTTAGTACGGTTCAAATCCGTCGAAAGGTCACGCAGGTTACGGTTATTAATACCGATCACTTTAGCGTTTAGAGCGACTGCACGGTGAAGTTCTTCTTCGTTACTTACTTCGGTAAGCACACCCATGTTGAGTGAGTGAGCGACTTCAGCAAGTGCTTTGTACTCTTCGTCATCCAATACCGATAGCATCAACAAGATAGCATCAGCTGAGTAATGACGAGCTAAGTAGACTTGGTAGGTATCAACCATGAAGTCTTTACACAGAATAGGTTGCTTAGCAATGCTGCGAACCTTAGGTAAAAACTCAAAGTCACCTTGGAAGTACTTCTCGTCTGTCAGCACTGAAATCGCGTTTGCGTGGTTGTTGTAAACTGACGCAATGTAGTCAAGGTCAAACTCGTCACGGATTAACCCTTTTGACGGAGATGCCTTTTTACACTCAGTGATGAAAACGGTTTGTTCACCGCTAAGTGCATCATAAAAGCTGCGGTCTGTTGCGGTTAACGCAGCTTTAAACTCGCTTAATGGTTGAGTCTGCTTACGCGCTGCAACCCATTGGTATTTATCACGAACGATTTTTGCTAATACCTCCGCCATTTCAGCTTCTTTTACTGAAACGTGGGTCGACAGTTTATCGGTAGTTTGTGTCATGTTCTTTGTCTCAACTCCGTCGTTCGTTAGGCGTGTGCAGCAAGCTTTTGTACAAGCTCGTATGCTTTGCCAGAGTTCATTGCGTCAATGGCTTGCTGAGCGTTGGCTTTTAGGTCTTCGTGACCAAATAAACGCATCAGTAGAGCAACGTTGACTGCCACTGCGCCAATTTGAGCGTCAGTGCCTTTGCCCGTCAAGATATCCGTTGTAATGGCTTTATTCTCTTCTGGCTCGCCGCCCTTGATTGCTTCAAGAGGGTGAGTGTTCAAACCAAAGTCAGCCGGTGTCACTGTGTATTCGTGAATGGCACCATCTTTAATTTCAGCAACGATAGTTTCGCCATGAATCGCCACTTCATCAAGACCGCTACCGTGAACAACCGCAGCGCGCTTCATACCCATTTGCAGCATGGTTTCCGCGATAGGGCGTACTAGCTCTTTGCTGTAAACACCCATTAACTCGATGTTAGGGCGAGCAGGGTTAATCAGTGGACCAAGGATGTTGAAGATAGTGCGCGTTTTCATTGTTTGACGAACAGGCATCGCGTGACGTACACCGCCGTGATATTGCGGGGCAAATAGGAATGCTACGCCAAGCTCATCTACAGCTGTACGTGTATCTTCTGCTGTCATCGCTAAGTTGATACCGAACGAGTCGAGTAGATCCGAAGAACCTGACTTGCTCGATACACTGCGGTTACCGTGCTTTGCGACTTTTAAGCCACAAGCTGCTGCAACAAACGCAGACGTCGTTGAGATATTAATGGTGTTATGACCGTCACCACCGGTACCTACGATATCTGCGAAATCGTAATCAGGGCGCGGGAATGGGTTTGCATTGGCAAGCAGTGCTTTCGCCGCACCTGCTATTTCATCGGGCGTTTCGCCTTTGATTTTTAGTGCAGTCAGCGCTGAAGCCATCAAGATTGGGTCTAGCTCACCCTTGATGATCACATCAAATAACTGTTGGCTTTCTTCTTGAGTAAGAGACTGCTGTTCGTAAAGTTTACTAATCTGTTCCATGATTTCGTCCTATTTTCCTGTCTTCTCAAGGGGAGAGCTTTTCTCTAAATGAATAGGTTTCTCAAGAGCCCATTCGATAGCGTTTGCTAGAAGCGTTGCACCGTAGGTCGTCATAATTGATTCAGGGTGGAATTGGAATCCACAAACCTTGTCTTGTTCTTGAACCACAGACATCACCAAATCATCGACTTCAGCTGTCACTGTTAAGCTATCAGATACATGCGTTGCCACTAAAGAGTGGTAGCGAGCGATAGCCAGTGGCGATGGTAAGCCTTGGTAAGTTGCATGATTCTGGTGTTCCATCATCGACACCTTACCATGAATGATTTCGCCAGCGCCTGCAACGGTGCCGCCATAGGCTTCAACAATCGCTTGGTGACCTAAGCAAATTCCTATCATTGGCACTTTGCCTTTTAAAAGCTGAATCAGCTCTGGCATGCAACCCGCGTCGGCAGGAGCGCCAGGACCTGGTGAAAGCAGTGCTACCGGGTTGTCTAGTTCATTGATCGCCGCTTCAACCACCTTTGCAGGAATGTTGTTACGGTAAATTTTCACACTGTGACCTAATGAACGGAACTGGTCTACAAGGTTGTAAGTGAACGAGTCGAAGTTATCGATGAATACAATATCAGCCATGATTACGACTCCTTCTTATTTGTTAGTTTTTTAGTATGAGCAGCTTGAATCGCAGAGATGACCGCTTGAGCTTTGCCGCGAGTTTCGTCAGCTTCTGCTTGTGGGTCTGAATCGAACACCACGCCAGCGCCCGCTTGTACTTGTGCTATGCCATCTTCAACGTAAGCAGAGCGAATTACGATACAAGTATCTAAAGTACCTTCGCCGGTTAGGTAACCAACTGCACCGCCGTAGCTACCACGACGTGTTTTTTCTACGTCACGAATAAGCTGCATTGCGCGGATTTTTGGCGCGCCTGTTAGCGTGCCCATGTTCATACAAGCTTGGTAAGCGTGTAGCGCATCTAAGTCTTCACGTAGCTGACCAACCACACGAGAAACCAAATGCATCACATGGCTATAGCGGTCAACTTTCAGCAGGTCTGCTACGTGGCGAGTGCCTGCTTCAGCAATACGTGCCACATCATTACGCGCTAGGTCTACTAGCATCATGTGTTCCGCGTTTTCTTTCTTGTCGGTACGCAGTTCAAGTTCGATACGGCTGTCTAGGTCGAAATCGATTTGACCGTCAGGGCGCTTACCACGACGACGAGTACCAGCAATTGGGTAAATCTCGATTTGGTTGGTTTCTGTCTCGTATTTCAGAGCACTTTCTGGAGAAGCACCAAACAGAGTAAACAGCTCATCTTGCATGTAGAACATGTAAGGGCTTGGGTTACTTTGCTTGAGCTCTTTGTAAGCTGCCAGTGGAGCAGGGCAAGGTAGCGTGAAGCGACGTGAAGGTACTACTTGGAATACATCGCCTTTTACTACGTATTCTTTTAGGTCACGAACCGTTTGGCAGAAGTCTTCGTCTGAAACGCTTGGTATGGCGTCAACGTTGTCGAGCGGCGTGACTTCTGTGATGGCTTTCAGTGACTGACATTGAGTCTGAATGTCGGCTAAACGGTCAGTTAATTGCGCTTTGATGCTGTCATCTTGAGCGAACAAGCTCGCATGAAGTAGACCTTCGTTCTCTTGGTGGTCGAAACGTAATAGTGTTTCAGCAACGTAGAAAACAAAGTCAGGGCAGTTGTTGGTTGCTTCCGCATCGCCTAGCGGTTCAAAGTTCGCTACGATGTCGTAAGCAAATAGACCAGCCATAAACAAAGCGTGCTTGTTATCCGCATCTTGTTCAAAACTGTGTTGAACCAAACGCAGTGCATCGAAAGAAGAGGCTTCTCTTAAACGTGAGTCTTCATCTAATTCGTTGCTTGGTTCTACAAAAGTGAGCGTCAATACGTTACCAGTAAGATCAGATTTTATCTCTGTTTTAACGTTTTGGCTTAGGTGTTCAATGAGTGCTTGACCGTTATTGGTGAGTGCTTGAAAAGTCACTTCATGCCCACGACATACAATACGAACGGCAGAGTCAATAAGGAGTAGGCTAGTTAAGTTTTGTTTAGACTCAATTTCAGCAGATTCCAGCAGTAAGCTGTCTGTTTTGTTTTCACATAAAGTGTGGAAAACGCTGGTCGGGTCTTGCGAATAAGGAACAGAAGTATTGATGACTTCAATGGTTCCCAGCTTTTTGATTTCAATGGCCTTGTTCACAAGACCTCCTTTATGATTCTTTAAATTTCCTGCCGTACATAGTCGCATAAAGATACCGTTCGCCCAATCTAGAATATGGTCAATTCGTTGATTTGTTAGTCAGTTGAATGTGAGATGTTCGACAAATTAAAAAGCCCGCTATGAAAGCGGGCTTAGTGATAACTTTTTTATAAACAAACTGTTTAATTAGAAGTACACATTGGCCCACCAAGAACTTGTCCAAGTGCGCCACCAATTAAGCTCTGAAGTTGCTTCTACTGAAGAAAGTTCTAAAACTTTATCTTTATGGTCTTGGTTAAATTCTTGTAACATGGAGAACCTTAATATGTACACTTCGTATTTGTGTACTAGTTAACTAGTTTGTTGTTTTAAAGTCAAGCCCCAAAATGGCTGTTTGGCTTAAACTTTAAAGAAATGATTTCAAGTCTGAAGTTAAAGGTATTGAGATTAAAAATTAAGTGTACTAGGTGAATAAGTTCACGATGCATGAAAATACAGAGCATAGAAAATATATATGAGAATTGACCTTCACAGTCATACTACCGCATCCGATGGTAGGCTAACCCCACCAGAGCTAATTGATCGTGCTTTGGGTTTTAATATTGAAGTGTTAGCAATCACAGATCATGACACCACCGATGGTCTTTCCGTCGCACGTGAATATATCGAAGCTAATCAGTTGCCTATTCAATTGATAAATGGGATTGAGATTTCGACTGTTTGGCAAAACATGGATATTCATATTGTTGGTTTGAATGTTGACCCTGAATCACCTGAGCTAAAAGCTCTGATTGAACAGCAAAAACAGCATCGAGTGGGTCGAGCTGAGATGATCGCATCTCGTTTAGAAAAAGCCACAAGAGAAGGTGTACTAGAAGAAGTGAAGGAAATTGCGGGTGACGCGCCAATCACTCGTGCTCATTTCGCTAAGTGGCTTGTAGAGAATGGCTACGCAAAAACTATGCAACAAGTATTTAAGAAGTTTTTAACGCGTAACAATCCGGGTTATGTTCCACCAACGTGGTGCTCAATGAAAGATGCGGTTACCGCCATTCACGCAGCTGGTGGTCAAGCTGTCTTGGCACATCCAGGTCGATATGGTTTGACGGCTAAGTGGGAAAAACGATTGTTAACGGCTTTCGTTGAAGCCAATGGAGACGCAATGGAAGTCGCGCAGCCTCAACAAGCTCAACAAGAAAGACGCAAGCTAGGCGACTATGCTATACAATACAAACTATTAGCTTCTCAAGGCAGTGATTTCCATTATCCATCTCCTTGGATGGAATTAGGACGAAATCTCTGGCTGCCTGCTGGGGTAGAAGAAGTATGGAAAGATTGGGAGTTTCATCCTGTTTCGTCGGAAACTTCACAGGATGAACTAGCTCCTTCTGATGATAGAGTCGAGAGACTCGATAATGAGGAACAAAAATGAGCCAGTTTTTTTATGTACACCCAGACAACCCTCAAGCTCGACTAATTAATCAAGCTGTTGCGATCATCCGAAGCGGAGGCATTGTTGTTTACCCAACCGACTCTGGTTATGCGTTAGGTTGCCAACTTGAAAATAAACAAGCGTTAGATCGTATTTGTCAGATTCGTCGCATTGACGATAAGCATAACTTCACTTTGTTATGCCGTGATTTGTCTGAATTATCACTTTATGCAAGAGTGGATAACACGGCGTTTAGATTACTAAAATCAAATACACCAGGTCCATACACTTTCATTTTCAAAGGAACTAAAGAAGTACCCAAACGTTTGATGAATGCTAAGCGTAAAACTATTGGTATTCGTGTTCCTGATAACAAAATTGCTTTGGACTTATTGGAAGCGATGGGTGAGCCGTTAATGTCTACCTCATTGATCCTGCCTGGTAATGAAGTGACTGAATCAGACCCTGAAGAAATCAGAGACCGTTTAGAGCATGTTGTTGATGTGATTTTAAATGGCGGTTACTTAGGTGAACAGCCAACAACTGTTATTGATTTCAGTGATGATGACGCTGTAGTTCGCCGAGTAGGTTCAGGTGATCCGACTCCTTTTGAAGCTTAAAACTCGCTTTAATTCAGGTGTGCGGTAATCTCGTTGATGGTATAAATAACGAGTGCTTTTTTAACTAGCATTTGCGATAATGCGCGACCGCGATCTCAGTCGCGTCAAATTCATTCGACGTCTGTGAAGACGACAATTAGGTAAAAAGAGTAAATGAGCGAAAAATTACAGAAAGTTTTAGCAAGAGCGGGTCACGGTTCTCGTCGTGAACTTGAAACTTTGATTAAATCAGGGCGCGTTAGTGTTAACGGTCAAGTTGCAAAGCTTGGTGAACGTCTTGAAGATGAAAACTCAATCATTCGTATTGATGGTCATACTGTATCAGGCAAGGCATCTGAAGAAGTTGTTTGTCGAGTTCTAGCCTACTACAAACCGGAAGGTGAGCTTTGTACTCGCCATGATCCAGAAGGTCGCCGAACTGTATTTGATCGCTTGCCTAAAATCAAAGGTTCTCGTTGGATCTCGGTTGGTCGCCTTGATGCAAACACATCGGGTCTTTTGCTTTTCACTACAGATGGTGAACTTGCCAACCGTCTAATGCACCCAAGCCGCCAAGTTGAGCGTGAATATTTGGTTCGTGTATTTGGCGAAGTGAACGAACAGAAAGTTAAAAATGTTACTCGCGGCGTACAACTAGAAGACGGCATGGCTCGTTTTGAAGATGTTGTGTATGCGGGTGGTGAAGGTATGAACCACACTTTCTACGTAGCAATTAACGAAGGTCGTAACCGTGAGGTTCGCCGTCTTTGGGAATCACAAGAAACGACAGTAAGCCGTTTGAAGCGTGTACGTTACGGTGATATCTACTTAGACAAGAAATTGCCTCGTGGTGGTTGGAAAGAACTTGATCTTACAGAAGTAAATTACCTACGTACGTTGGTTGAGTTAAGCCCAGAGAAAGAAACTCTGCTTGATCTTGACCCATCGAATACTTCTCGTAAGCGTGAGCGTTCTCGTAGTCAAAAAATTCGTCGCGCAGTTAAGCGTCATGAAGAACGTGCGAACGCACCGAAAGGTCGCAGCAATCAAACTAAGCGTAAGAAGCCAGCAACACGTGGCACAACTACGCCAGACTCTGGTTCAGCACCACAAGCGAATAAAGGTAAGCCTCAAGCAAACCGAAGTAAGCCTAAGCTGAATAATGGTCGCCCAGCGAAACCGTCTCAGCCAAGAACTCGCAAGTAGCTTTATTGCACAGTAACTCTGCAGAACAAATAGATATACTGCGTAAGAATTTAAAAACCTGCCATTGAGCAGGTTTTTTTATGCCTATCTAGTTTTTACTTATCACGGTATGCAGCACTTCTGCAGGATTAAGTCACTTTGATATGGTTTGAAAAGTTGTCACCTTTCGCCATGCGATCATACAAAATAACATTCACAGCTGCTGCCAAATTCATGCAACCATTGGTTGGAACGTAAATGGTTTCTTGGCAAAAGTCGGTGATTTCTTTTTTTAGGGTTCCATCTTCTGGACCAAAAATATAGAAAGCTCGAGGCGGGTGCTTGTAATCAGGCAAAGGTTTTGCGCCTTCAATGAGATCCACAGCAATGGGCACACAGCCTACAGGAATGATGCTTTTAAGATCATCGACTCCAATTAAAGGAAGCTCTAAGTGCTTTTCCTTTGTGTCGGTATGGAACTGTCTTGCGTGGTCGTAACGAGTACCAGTATAGAAGACAGAGTTTGCCCCATAACAGCCTGCAGCTCTCATTACGGAACCCACATTTTCAGGCGTTTTTGGATTGACTAGCCCTACACAAGCATAGCCTTTAGATAATGTATCTGTTTTTGCTTTAGTCATAATTGAATGGGGAGTTTGAGTGAATCATTACAGGGAGTGGGTAGTAAGCAAACACTAACCAAGTTATGGCAAGGCTAGTGTTTGAGGCAGTATTGACTTGTTAAAGCACTACCACCAAAAGAAGACTGATATTCGCTGACGAATCAGTCACGCTTCCATAGCATATGACAGAATTTATGTTCTGGGTCACGGCTAATAAGCATGCGTGCAAAAACATCATCAAGCACGTCATCATCTTCATTTACAAGACCGATACGCACTTCTGCATATACTTCTTTGTCTACGTCAAAGCCAACATGCTCAGCCCAGTCGTCACCTGTTTCAACAAGTTCTGCTGCACCGCGATCTTCAAACTGAGCTGTGAATAGAATCACATCCGCAGGTTCTAAGTTATCTGGAGCCATTTCTAAAAATATATCGTAAGCAGTATCTATAGCGTCGTCGTAAGACAATAATTCAGTCATGTTATTCCTAGCTTGCTCGGTTCATGTATTTGCGGTCAGTTGTGTTTACTACAACTTTGTCGCCTGTTGCAATGTACTCAGGTACTTGAACAGTTAGTCCAGTAGATAGTTTTGCTGGTTTAGTTCGAGCAGAAGCAGAAGCACCTTTAATTGAAGGGTCTGTTTCTTCAATAACAAGCTCTACCGTTGATGGCAATTCCAGTGTTACTGCATTTCCATCAATTAAAACAGCAAGAATGCCTTGGGTCTCTTCATTGATGAATAGTAGTTCATCAGAGATGCTTTCACCGTTAAAGATAAACTGTGTGTAATCTTCGTTATCCATGAAGATATACTCGTCACCGTCAACATAAGAAAATACAACTTGGCGCTTGGTAACATCAATAGTGTCAACGATTTCGTCAGCCTTGTGGCGAACTTCAGTTTTAACGCCAGTTGCTACATCGTTACCACGGAAACGGTAAATCTTTTGGCCGCCGCGGCCGCCTGGTGTTGTTACTTCGATATCTTTAACGATCACTGTTTTGCTTTCTACTGTGATAGCAAAACCTTTTTTAATTTCACTTGCTCTAGGCATTTTGTGTTTGTCCTTATTGGGTCTATCCGCTGATTATATCTCGGAGATGCTATAAATAGGAATAGCTTGAATCATAAAGTCACCTAAGCGATCATAGAGCCACAGTTAAATCATGATTTTATTTGCCGAAACGACCTATGCAGTTACCTGTTATTGACCCAACACAGCCATTTCAACCTGAATTCCAACCAGTGGTTAACGATCTTATTACCTTTTTAAAAGGTGGGTTAGGAACGAATCTCCACAGTGTTTATATTTATGGCAGCGTAGCAAGGAAAACAGCTCAAGTTGGTAAGTCTAACCTTGATGTCGTCGTTGTCACTCATCGTAATTTTGATGACAACAAAACAACGTTGTTAAATACCATTAAGTGGCGTTTCCAAAAAAGCTTTCCGCAAGTTACCCAAGTATCAATCAAAACTGCGTTCGTGAAAGATATCGTTGACCTTGAAAGTATTTTTACTTGGGGCTTCATGCTTAAGCATTGTGCAGTGTGCGTTCATGGTGAGGATTTGTCTGATTGTTTTGGGGATTTCGAAACCAGTTGGGAAATTGCAAAGCACTGGAATATGGATGTCGAAGATTGGTTAGCTGTCTACCGTAATAAAATTGCGCGTTCAGCAACGCCTGAACAGCAAGTACTGGCTCAGGTGGTTATTGCGAAAAAATTGTTGCGGGCCAGCTATTCACTCATTATGTATCGAGATCGGAATTGGTATGAGAATCCAATTGAATGTGGGCAACAATTCCTAAAATACTACCCTGATAAAAAAATAGAAGTGGATAGGCTAGGGATCTTACTTTCAGGACGAGTTATTCCCAAACGGTCAGTGATTGGTATTCTTGATGGGTTCGGTGAGTGGCTTGTTAAGCAATACAAAAAAACGGAATTTAGAATAGGTTAAATAAATTTACTTTAGAAACTGATGACAACAAGACATGACAAGTGCTTTCTATGTGCTAACTTTTAAAAAGGTTAATAAACAAAGGGAATTGCATGCGTCTGATTGGAAAGAAGACTTTCTCAGCAGAAATAAGCTTAGATAGCATCGTCACTAAGTACTTATTACCTTCCCTTCAAGCTTTACGTGAAGGGATGATTTGGTTATTGCCCTGTTTGATGTTGTCTTCATTTGCCTTGTTTTTCGGTAGTATGGGTGAGTTTATTTATGGAAGACGAACGGCATGGGTAACCATTTTCTATGAGTTTCATGATTCGATAGCAGCCCTTTTTCCATACTTAATGACTGCAGCTTTATCTTATGTATTAGCCATGCAGTGGAAGCTTCCTCGGCCTCCCATGGCTCTGTTATCTATTGTTTACCTTGTCTCTGTTGGGGTTATTTTACCTGATGAAGGTACATTACTTACCTTTAATATCATTATTGCCATCCTTACTCCTCTTTATTCGATTCCTCTACTCGCCTATCTCGTCACTTTCAATAGTTTGAAAATTACCCGCTCGAATAGCGGTGGGAAAATAGTTAAAGAGTCACTTAATCTACTTCTTCCTGCGCTTATTACTGGCGGGGTGGTGATTTGGTTCAATGGTTTGGTTTTTGAACTAATTTCTTCAACCCAGATGTTGTCTGGCATGTCATTAGATTATGCTAACGAGCCATATTCATTTGGGGTTATTTTTGCGGCTCTGAACTCTGTTTTATGGTTCGTTGGTATTCATGGTTACTACGCACTTTTACCTTTAGTTGATCTTCTCCAAGAATCGAGCGACCTTAATTTTTCAACGATGCTTGCCGGGGGAACAGGCCCCTATCCTATGAACCTTTCGTTTATGGGAGCTTTTGTTTTCATTGGTGGAAGTGGTTCAACTCTGTCTTTAGTGCTTGCTTTGCTTATCTTCTCAAAGCAAAGGGCGTTGCGGGTGATAGCATTGGCTAGTATTCCCATTGGGTTGATCAACGTAAATGAAATACTGCTTTTTGGCCTACCCATTATTTTTAATCCAAGATTATTTTTACCTTTCTTGATTGTGCCAATCACCAACGTTTGTGTTTCATTATTCGCAATTTCTTCAGGGTGGGTGGCTTCTCCTAGCGTATCTGTTCCATTTAATAGCCCTATATTAATGAATGCTTGGATAGCAACAGATGGCGATTTCGCTGCGGTTTGTCTACAAATCTTTAATGTATTGGTAGGTGCGATTATTTACTTACCTGCGGTAAGGGGACTCAACCGTCAATATGGAAATAGAATGATTCATTTCCCATTTTTAGATACCACTTATATGCGTAGGCAAGAAGAAGCCGAAATGTTGACTGATGACCCTATTGTTTTAAGTCAACAAGCTGAAAAACATGCACTTCAAGTTGAGGAGCATTTGGAAATAATCAGTAACAAAGAATTTTGCGTGGAATACCAACCACAAATTTCTCACCTAACAGACAGTGTGGTCGGTTGTGAAGCATTGATAAGAGCAAAAGATGACTATGGGAATATTATTTATCCAGGGGCATTCTTACCGTGGTTCGAAAAATCAGGGCTGATGAAAGATGTGGATTTATGGGTATTCAAGCGGGTTGTGAGTGATATTCATGAGTGGAACAAAAAGGGGATCTATATACCCGTGAGTATCAATATCACTCCTCAGTCTTTAGTCGATGAAGAAGTGATGACTAAGATAGTTCACGCAATTGCTCCAGTTGCTAAGCAAATTCATATCGAAATTACGGAAGAAACATTGCTGGTGGATGAAGTCAAACTATCCGCCTCCTTTAATCGATTACAAAACCTCGGGGTTAAGATCCATATTGATGATTTTGGAACTGGTTATTCATCTCTGAGCTATTTAAATCGCTTTAATATCGATGCGATTAAAGTTGATAGATCGTTTGTACTCGCTTTGAACAACGACAAAGGTGAGAAAGTCTTCTCTAGTATTCTTTCTATCGCCAATCAACTTGATTTAAAAGTCGTGGTAGAAGGAGTAGAAACAAAAGAGCAACTTGCATACATTCCCGAAATACCAGATATTTCGGTTCAAGGCTGGTATTTTTGTAAGTCTTTAAGTAAAAACAAGTACCTAGAGTATTGCAGTAGTAAGCATACTAGAGCCACCGCTAGTTAGTAGGTGGCGAAGACTTTAGACCTCGGGGGTGATTAGAATAAACCTAGTTGTTGACCGCTGAGCCTTTCAAAATCTAAGTCGACAAAAGGGAGTATTGCGTCAGCGACAGGTTTAAGTTGTTTATCAATGTAATGTTGATAATCGATAGTATGCTTTAAATACTCTTTTGGTTCAGGACCATTTAAGGTTATCAAATACTCAATTCTACCTTTGTTTTGATATTGCAATGGACGACCTAATTGGCTGTTTATCTCGTCAGCCATACGCGCCGCTCGTACTTGAGGTGGGATGTTTTTTTGGTATTCATGCAGTTTTCGTCTCAACCTTTTTTGGTAGGTGAGCAAATGGTCATGCTCACCCGCGGCTGTCGCATCGACAAAGCTTCGAATATACTCTGACGGGTCTTGGTCATGGAAAATCATCTCATATAAGTGTTGTTGAAATTGCTGGGCAAGAGGTGTCCAATCTGTTCGGGCACTTTCTAAACCTTTAAAAATGATTCGTTCAGCATCACCTTCTCCAATCAAGCCTGCATAACGTTTCTTAGAACCCGTCTCAGAACCACGGATGGTTGGCATCAGAAATTTTCTATAGTGAGTTTCATATTCCAATTCTAAAATTGACGTTAGATTAAACTGAGTTTTTAAATGTGAAGTCCACCACTCATTAATGTAGCTAATAAGACTTTCACCTACTTGGTCGGCTTGTTTCTGGCTATAGCTTCCATTCAAAGAGACAAATGTTGAGTCAGTATCGCCATAAATGACTTGGTAGCCCTTTTCCTCTATGAGTACCTTTGTTTGCTTCATTATCTCGTGTCCACGCATGGTGATAGATGAAGCTAAACGAGTATCAAAAAACCGGCAACCTGATGAACCTAAAACCCCATAAAAGGAATTCATGATTATTTTTATCGCTTGAGAGAAAGCTTTCTCATTGTTTTTCTTTGCTATGTCTCGTGCAGCCCAAAGATCTTCGATCATCTGCGGAAGGAAATGTTTGTCTCTATGAAATTGACCGCCCCTAAAACCTTGTACGGCTTTGTTTTCTTCAGGACCGACTTCCAGCTTTAATCCCTCGATTAATCCCATTGGATCAATTAGAAAAGAGCGAATAATGGAAGGGTAGAGGCTTTTAAAATCGAGAACTAATACCGAATCGTATAAATTCGGGATGGAATCCATTACATAACCGCCAGGGCTGGCGATCCAGTTTTCCGGTGCGAGGTTAGGTGCAACATAACCAGCACGATGTATTTGTGGCAGATAAAGATTAGTGAAAGAAGCGACAGAACCTCCCACTCGATCAAGTTCCACACCTGTTAACCTTGTGCGCTCAATAGCAAAATCGAGCAGGTGTGTATGCTCGAAAATACGGTTTACTAATACGCAGTCTTGCAGGTTGTACTTTGCGAGAGAAGGCTTGTCATGTTTAAACATTCGGTTAATTTCAGCCATGCGGTCATGAACATTATGAATGTCTTTACCTTCCCCAAGAAGCTCTTGGGATACGGATTCTAGGGACCAAGAACGAAAATGGTAAGTCGCTGTTTTGAGAGTGTCGATTCCATCGAGAACCACTCTTCCTGGAATGGTTATGAAGCCTTGCTGATTCTGCGCGGACG
The DNA here is from genome assembly GCF_024347495.1 of Vibrio gallaecicus. Lineage (NCBI taxonomy): Bacteria > Pseudomonadati > Pseudomonadota > Gammaproteobacteria > Vibrionales > Vibrionaceae > Vibrio > Vibrio gallaecicus. Next base: position 1,241,004 of record NZ_AP025490.1, read on the forward strand.
TTCTAAAAAAACTTGGTTGGTTATCTCGACCAATTTTGAGCTTTACATTGTTCCATTCTGCACGTTTGTGTAGAAGCTGGAAGTCGAAATCAATGACGTTCCATCCAATGATGACGTCAGGGTCAAAAGTGGAAAACCAATCAACCATGGCTTCTAATAATGCTTTTTCATCTTTAACCCACTGAATGTTTGTCTCTGCAGTTTGAGCATCGCCAATCATAATCACTCGGCTATCCATTGGGCTGTCTAAACCCACAGAATAGAGAAGCCCTTTTTCTGAACACTCAATATCTAAAGAAACAATAGTCAAAGAAGGTAAGTAATTACCTGAACGGCACTTCACGTCAGAAAAGCGGGTATGCCTGCTTTTAGTTAATGGCTGTCCAGTGAATTCAATGCTGCCTTTAATGAAGCGCTCCATTAAGTATCGATCAGCAAGGCGGATATCACTCTCATAAGTCATGATATCTTCATTATGTAAGCGTTGAGATAAGGCTATGGCTGAGCGATTTAATAAAAAATAACACGCTGCAAGTGGCTTTTGCTCGAAGGTTGATAGCTCAATCTCTTTGATGGATAGATGTATGTTTTCTTCATCAGCTAACTTTCGGCAGCTTTCAATATCGCTTTGTTCAATGAAAAAAACGGGCTTTTCTTCGAGAATGGTTAGCAGAGTCGGTCCATTAGGGGTACTTAGCCAGAGGTCTATATGCGTTTTACCTGAGAAATCGCGTGCTTGCCTGGTGAGTACAAATCCTTCATGAATATTCAAATGCTGTAACCTGATGGGGAGTGACGGCTGGATAATATCATTTCGTGTTTTGAATACACAGGTTCGAGAGACTTAAAGGCGAACTGTTTTTATTGATCTGACCTTTTAATTTTTTAGGGAAGCTTATATCAGATGCGAAAGACCATAAATTGGTATTGAAAATATCATTATCTTGTGTAATTTTAGTGCTTGTATGATTAACTAGTTGCTTATCATAAAAGCTACTTCATAGAGCTTTTATTTATAAATAAGTTCTTGCTAAAGTTTGCGTTTGGGCACATATTCAGAGTAAGCTTTTATAACAAAATAAGTTAATATATACAGCTATGCTGCGATCCACTTTTATTTTAGTTAAATAAAATACTCTGGTGGTTGCAGAGCCAATTAATAGTGTGGAGATACAAGTTTGATAAATGTTTTCCTTGTAGATGATCACGAGCTGGTTCGCACAGGGATACGACGTATTATTGAAGACGTCCGTGGAATGAACGTAGCAGGGGAAGCTGAAAGCGGTGAAGATGCAGTAAAATGGTGTCGTGGTAATCATACTGACGTCATTTTGATGGATATGAACATGCCGGGTATCGGTGGTTTAGAAGCAACGAAGAAAATTCTTCGCTTCAATCCTGATGTTAAAATCATTGTTTTAACTGTTCATACGGAAAACCCGTTTCCAACTAAAGTGATGCAAGCTGGAGCCGCTGGTTACTTAACCAAAGGCGCTGGTCCTGATGAAATGGTGAATGCGATTCGCGTCGTAAATAGTGGTCAACGCTACATATCACCGGAAATAGCGCAGCAGATGGCACTTAGCCAATTTTCTCCTGCGTCTGAAAACCCGTTTGCCGACTTGTCGGAACGTGAACTTCAAATCATGATGATGATTACAAAAGGTCAAAAGGTAACGGACATTTCAGAGCAACTCAATCTAAGCCCTAAAACAGTGAATAGCTACCGCTATAGACTGTTCAGTAAGTTAGACATCAGTGGTGATGTAGAACTTACCCATTTAGCGATTAGACACGGAATGCTAGATACTGAGACCTTGTAGTGACAACAACGTTTGACTCAGTTTCATTCCTGAAAACAGTAACAGAACAGCCTGGCGTTTATCGAATGTACAACGCCGAGGCTGTTGTTATTTATGTCGGAAAAGCTAAAGACCTCAAAAAACGCCTCTCCAGTTACTTTCGTAAAAAAGTAGATAGCGAAAAGACACGCGCACTAGTCAGTCACATTTCAAAAATTGATGTCACTGTCACTCATACCGAAACTGAAGCCCTCATCCTGGAACACAATTACATTAAGCAATATTTGCCTAAATATAATGTGTTACTTCGTGACGATAAATCTTACCCTTATATTTTTGTTAGTGGTCATAAACACCCTAGGTTGTCTATGCATCGTGGAGCTAAAAAGAAGAAAGGGGAATATTTTGGTCCGTACCCTGACTCTGGGGCAGTTCGAGAAACGTTACACCTTATCCAAAAAATCTTTCCTGTACGCCAGTGCGAAGACACGGTTTATGCAAATAGAACCCGACCATGTTTGATGTATCAAATTGGACGATGTGCTGCGCCTTGCGTCAGTTCGATCATCTCAGATGAGGAATACGCAGAGCTAGTTAACTATGTTCGTTTGTTTTTGCAGGGCAAAGATAGCCAGGTTTTGGAAACACTTATCGAGAAGATGGATAAAGCTAGCCGTGAACTGCGTTTTGAACACGCTGCCACTTTTCGGGATCAAATCCAAGCGATTCGTCGTGTTCAAGAACAGCAGTTTGTTTCTGAAGACACCATGGAAGATATGGATGTTTTAGGTTTTTCTCAAGAAAATGGCATTGCTTGCATTCATATTTTGATGATTAGGCAAGGCAAGGTTTTAGGTAGCCGAAGTCATTTCCCTAAAATACCGAACAATACGGTTCGAGAAGAAGTGTTCGAAAGCTTTTTAAGCCAATATTATCTGGCGCATAATGAATCCCGAACCATACCTACTCGTTTGATTCTTAATGATGGGCTTATCGATAATGTGAAGCCTCTTCAACAAGCGCTAACAGAAGTCGCAGGTCGGAAAATTCATTTCCATACGAACCCTTCAGGGACTCGTGGGCGTTATTTAAAACTCTCTAACACTAATGCTCTGACGGCAATCACAACCAAGATTAATCATAAAATGACGATTAACCAAAGGTTCAAAGAGTTGCGTCGAGTGCTGGGTATGGATTCTATTACACGTATGGAATGTTTTGATATTAGCCATACCATGGGTGAAAGCACGATCGCATCATGTGTTGTGTTTAACCAAGAAGGTCCGTTTAAACCAGAATATCGCCGTTATAATATATCAGGCATTACTGGAGGCGACGACTATGCCGCTATGGGACAAGCGTTGGAGCGCCGATACTCAAAGCAGCTAGAAGTCGATAAAATTCCAGATATTATTTTTATTGATGGTGGTAAAGGGCAGCTTAATAGAGCTCATGAAATCATTTCACGCTATTGGGATGATTGGCCGAAACGACCAAGGATGATGGGTATTGCTAAAGGTGTTACGCGTAAACCTGGTTTAGAAACTCTGATCACTCTAGAAGGAGAAGAGTTTAATTTGCCAAGTGATGCACCAGCTTTGCACTTAATTCAACACATCCGAGATGAAAGCCATAACCATGCAATTGCAGGTCATAGAGCCAAACGAGGAAAAACGCGTAAAACAAGTGCTTTGGAAGGTATTGAAGGCGTAGGTCCTAAACGTCGACAAGCTCTTTTAAAAAATATGGGTGGTTTGCAAGAATTGAAGCGTGCAACTGTTGAAGAAATAGCCAAAGTGCCGGGCATCAGTCATTCTTTGGCAGAAAACATTTATCAAGCATTGAAACAATAGTAAAAATCCCGCACCATAAACGCGCAATGAATAAGAGCCTAATAATATGCGTTTGAATATACCGAACATTTTGTCGTTACTGAGATTATTCCTGATCCCAGTATTTGTTGTTGTTTTCTATCTCCCTTATGGGTGGGCGCCATTTGCAGCAGCAATGGTCTTCTGGGTCGCGGGTTTTACCGATTGGCTAGATGGCATGCTTGCTCGAAAGTTAGGTCAAACCTCTCGTTTTGGCGCGTTCATAGACCCTGTAGCGGATAAAGTATTGGTCGCAACGGCTCTTATTTTAGTGACTGAACACTATCACTCTATTTGGATTACCATCCCAGCAGTTACGATGATTGCTCGTGAAATTATTATTTCGGCATTACGTGAATGGATGGCTGAAATCGGTAAGCGAGCTAGCGTTGCGGTTTCTTGGGTTGGTAAGGTAAAAACAGTTTCTCAAATGTTCGCATTGTGGGTGCTTATTTGGCGCCATGATGATTGGATGATTTGGGTAGGATACGGAGCGTTATATATCGCTACTATCTTAACTTATTGGTCTATGGCGCAGTATTTAATGGCAGCCAAAGATGATTTGCTGGACGAACAACATCATTAGTGAAAAGCGAGCTTAGGCTCGCTTTTTTATTTTGGAATAAAGACTCAACGAACTCTAGTAGAAAAGTGTGATCTGTATCTATCTTGTGGCTATGTATAGAGGCTTTTCTACAAGTAAACTCACTAATTTAAGTGCTTTAGTACAAAATCCGTTCAAACGATTCGAAATGATAAAATTAGTGTTGACTCAAAGGCTCGAATCCGTAAAATGCATCCCGTACCCAAGAGGAAGGCATTAAGCAGTTTGATTGGTGTTACTAAGGCGCCTTGGCAGAGTGGCTATGCAGCGGATTGCAAATCCGTGGACCTCGGTTCGACTCCGGGAGGCGCCTCCATTATCTACTTCTTAAATTATGAGAAGTGAATAATTTGCGATACTAGCTCAGTTGGTAGAGCGCAACCTTGCCAAGGTTGAGGTCATCGGTTCGAACCCGATGTATCGCTCCAAATTTTGTAATGTTGATTGGCTTCGACATTAAGATGGTGTTTTACTTTTCAGTAATCGGCATCGCAATAAAGAATTGCGTGCCCTGGTGGTGGAATTGGTAGACACAAGGGATTTAAAATCCCTCGGCGTTCGCGCTGTGCCGGTTCAAGTCCGGCCCGGGGCACCATCTATTAAAGTCTAAACTTGATAAGTTTAGCAATGCGATACTAGCTCAGTTGGTAGAGCGCAACCTTGCCAAGGTTGAGGTCATCGGTTCGAACCCGATGTATCGCTCCAAACATTAAACCTCGTCAGAAATGACGAGGTTTTTTTGTATTCGTGGTATCCATTTTTAATATTCCCATTTCTATGTTTTTGCTTCGTAAACTCAATAGCTCTGAGGAGCCTAGTGAATAACGACGGCGCCCTTGAGGTTTTACTACATATTGTGTCCATTGAATTTACTAATGCATGCCTGCTGGATGGATAGCTTGACTGAATGTGACATTGAAGTTCACTCCGACCCTCTATTTTTGTTTAAATAACCACCAAAAAACTTGTATTTATAAACCTGTTATTAAAAAGTATTGATCGTTCATTTCAATTTATGATATTTTCCTGCGCAATCTCGGGTAAGTTAATCACTTTCTGGGGGATACGCGTAATGACCATTCAAGCTGATTGTGACATTACGTAGGGTAGGTATCAGCTAAGCCTTTAGTTGATAGACGGGATACTTATGGTGCAGTGTCACCATGTTAATGGGAAACCCAACATTGAATTCACTAAAAACAACATTGCTAATCAGCTTTACACTTCCAGCACAGGCAGCGCTGCATAACTGCCCGATCCTTCAAAACAGTAGTATTACTGAACCTTGAAACTTCGCTAAAAATTTATCCACCACCCGGTGACTAATTTTTCGTATTAGCTCTTAGCTAATGCGCGCGTTTTGCTATTCTTCATTCTCTTGTTGTTGAGAATGGAGCGATAATTTTTCCAAGGTAAATCTATGACAACTGCCTTTGAAGTCGATAGTAATACTATCGCAAACTCTTTTTCTACTATGGTTCCAATTGTTGAAGGAACCTATGATTTAACGCCTGATGCCATTTTATTAGAGCAAGAGCGTAACGAATCTGATGTACGTTCATACCCAAGGCGCCTTCCGATCGCGATTAAGCGAGCATGTGGGGTGTTGGTGGAAGATACGCGTGGTCAGATCTTTCTCGATTGTCTTGCAGGTGCCGGTACGCTTTCATTGGGGTATAACCACCCAGAAATTAACCAAGCATTGAAAGACCAATTGGATTCAGGTCTTCCATATCAAACACTCGATATTACGACACAAGCTAAAGAAAACTTTATCCAAAAGGTAAAGGCGTTTCTTTCTAGCGACTTCTCAGAGAACTCAGTACTTCAGTTTTGTGGTCCCTCAGGTGCCGACGCTGTAGAAGCCGCAATTAAACTGGCCAAGCAGACAACTGGTCGTAATACGATGTTTGCTTTTCGTGGTGCTTACCACGGCATGACCAACGGTACTATGGGCATGATGGGCAATTTAGGTACTAAAGAGCGCCGTAGCGGATTGATGTCCGATGTGCACTTTATGCCTTTCCCATATAATTTACGATGCCCATTTGGTTTAGGTGGTGAAGCCGGAGCTAAAGCTAGCATCCGTTATATTGAACGCATGCTGAATGACGATGAGTCGGGCATCATGAAGCCTGCAGCGATGATTGTTGAACCAGTGCAAGGTGAGGGCGGAGTAATTCCAGCTCCAACGTCATGGTTACAAGGTCTACGCCGTATCTGTGATGAACACGGTATTTTATTGATTTTCGACGAAATTCAATGTGGTGTTGGTAAAACAGGTTACCGATTTGCATTTGAAGAGTCGGGGATTAATCCTGATATTTTATGCTTGTCCAAAGCCATTGGTGGTGGTCTTCCAATGTCATTGCTTGTGTTCGATAAAAGCATTGATACGTGGAAAGCGGGTGAACACACAGGCACATTCCGTGGCAACCAACTGGCAATGGTATCTGGTGCTAAGGCGTTAGAGATCATTGAAAGAGACAATCTGGTAGAACACGCGAATATAGCAGGTCAGTATTTGCGTCATGGATTGGAAAAAATCCAATCTCGTGTGGACTGTATTGCTGAAGTTCGTGGTAAAGGCTTAATGCTTGGTGTTGAGATTCAGCAAGTAAATGGTGAGTTGAATAAGTTTGGTGAGCCGAAATCAGACGGTGAACTTACATTAGCTATTCAGCGAGCGGCATTAGAACGCGGTTTAATGGTTGAAAAAGGTGGGCGTGATGGCTCTGTGATCCGTTTCTTACCGCCAATGATTATCTCGTTTGAACAAATAGATTTTGCATTGCGAGTAATGGAAGAAGCCATTCTTGCTGTCGGTGGTGTTTTGCAAAAAAGCACCGAATCAGGAAGTGAATGGAAGAAACATTTCATTCAGACTGGTGTAAATGGCAGCGATGAATTTGCACAGGTAATGAACCACACAACTCAAGCAATGAAGTCAGTGTTTGAACAAGTCGATGCTCCTTACTCAGGGCTTGATCCAAAAGTGCTTGAAGCGGCAATCAATTCTGTTGATCTTGATAACAATCAAAGTTCATTAGTTGATGTCGTGAGGAATACTGCAGATCTTATCGCTAATAATTCTATTTTCGTACAGCACCCTGACTGTATTGCCCATTTGCATACCCCTCCTTTGATGGCTTCTGTGGCTGCTGAATCTATTATTGCAGCACTAAACCAATCTATGGACTCTTGGGATCAAGCTTCTTCAGCGACGTATGTTGAACAACGTGTGGTCGATTGGATGTGTGAAAAGTACGAATTAGGTGATCAATCTGACGGCGTATTCACCAGTGGAGGTACTCAAAGCAACTTAATGGGTTTGTTACTTGCTCGGGATTGGATTGCGGACAAAGTGAGTAGTCACTCAATTCAGAAGCATGGGTTGCCTGAATATGCGAATAAATTACGTATCCTATGCTCTAAAAAGTCTCACTTCACTGTGCAAAAATCCGCATCTTTGTTAGGATTGGGCGAAAATTCAGTATGCTGTGTTGACGCTAATCCAAATGGCACGATTAAAGCTGATTTGCTAGAAGCAGAAGTTCGTCTATTAAAAGAGCAAGGACTAATACCTTTTGCTGTAGTGGGTACTGCTGGTACAACCGATCATGGTGCTATTGATGACCTTGACGTGATTGCAGATATTGCAAACCAGCAAGACCTCTGGTTCCATGTGGATAGTGCGTACGGTGGTGCGCTTATCTTAAGCAGTCACAAAGGTCGTCTAAAAGGCATCGAAAAAGCAGATTCAGTGAGTGTCGACTTTCATAAACTGTTTTTCCAAACCATCAGCTGTGGTGCTGTTCTGCTGAAAGATAAAGCTAACTTTAAGTACCTACTGCATCACGCAGATTATTTGAATCGTGAACACGATGAGTTGCCGAATCTTGTCGATAAGTCTATTGCAACGACCAAACGTTTTGATGCACTGAAAGTCTTCATGACGATGCAGAATGTAGGACCAAAGCAGTTAGGTGAGATGTATGATCACCTTCTTGAGCAAACACTGCAGGTCGCCGACCTTCTTCAGAAACATGATGATTTTGAACTGCTTGCTGAGCCGTCTCTTTCTACTGTGCTATTCCGGTTTGTACCAAGCAATGGGCAATCAGAAAGCAACGCTATTGATTTGGATAAACTGAATCAAACGCTAAGAATGGAGGCGTTGACTCGTGGCGTTTCAGTACTTGGCGAAACGGTCGTTGATGGTAAAAGTGCGCTGAAATTCACTATCTTGAATCCGTGCTTAACGACATCAGATTTCAAATCTCTAATTAACAAAATTCAAACTCTAGCCATTGAGCTAGCTGAACAACAAGGGTAATTAATATTATGGCTATTCTACAAATTGGTGCAGGCGGCGTTGGTTGGGTTGTTGCACATAAAGCAGCACAAAATAACGAAGTTCTGGGTGATATTACAATCGCTTCTCGCACAATCGAGAAGTGTGAAAAAATCATTGAATCAATCAAAGGTAAAAACAACCTTAAAGATTCTACTAAGAAACTAGAAGCACGTTCAGTAGATGCTGACGATGTTGATGCACTTGTTGCTTTGATTAAAGAAGTTCAGCCAGATCTTGTGATTAACGCTGGTCCTCCTTGGGTAAACATAGCGATCATGGAAGCATGTTACCAATCAAAAGTATCTTACCTAGATACATCGGTAGCAGTTGATCTATGTTCTGAAGGTCAACAAGTGCCACAAGCTTATGATTGGCAGTGGGGCTACCGTGAGAAGTTCGCTGAAGCGGGCATCACAGGTATTCTTGGTGCTGGTTTCGATCCTGGTGTGGTATCAATCTTCGCAGCCTATGCGGTTAAGCACTTGTTCGATGAGATTGATTCGATTGATGTGATGGATGTAAATGCTGGCGACCACGGCAAGAAGTTTGCGACAAACTTTGACCCAGAAACCAACATGCTTGAGATCCAAGGCGACTCTTTCTACTGGGAAAATGAAGAGTGGAAACAAGTGCCTTGTCACTCTCGTATGCTTGAGTTTGAATTCCCAAACTGTGGCTCACACAAAGTATACTCAATGGCTCATGATGAAGTGCGTTCAATGAAAGAGTTCATCCCAGCTAAGCGTATCGAATTCTGGATGGGTTTTGGTGATGCATACCTGAACTACTTCAACTGCATGCGTGATATCGGTCTTCTAAGCCCTGATCCACTAACGCTGCACGACGGAACTGTGGTTCAGCCTCTACATGTTCTTAAAGCACTGCTACCAGATCCAACATCTCTAGCTCCGGGTTACACTGGTTTAACGTGTATCGGTACTTGGGTTCAAGGTAAGAAAGATGGTAAAGAGCGCAGTGTGTTCATCTATAATAACGCAGACCACGAAGTGGCGTATGAAGATGTAGAGCACCAAGCGATCTCTTACACAACAGGCGTGCCAGCGATTACGGCTGCACTTCAGTTCTTCCGAGGCGAATGGGCTGATAAAGGCGTATTCAACATGGAGCAGCTAAACCCAGACCCGTTCCTAGCAACCATGCCTGAGATTGGTTTGGATTGGCACGTTCAAGAGCTTGAGCCTGCACAAGGTCTACCTGTTATCAATACGTTGAAGTAATCTTCTTGTTCTTTGTCTTCATCACGTAGTTCAAAGTGTTCATTTACGCAGGTAAATGAACATGATGTTCTAGTGACAAAGTTAAAGCCTGTGGATTAAATACAAAGCCTGTGGATTAAATACAAAGCCATATGATTGGTAGCAAAGCACAATTCTGAGCCGATGCATTAGCGTCGGCTTTGTTCGATTTTAGAGTGTTGAACTCAAGGTATAGATAAGATGCAAAACGAACTAAAAACCCCGTATTTCATGATCAACGAAGATAAGTTGATTGCGAACTTAGAGAAAGCTAAGCAGCTTAAAGAGATTTCAGGTGTGAAGCTTGTATTGGCACTTAAGTGCTTCTCTACTTGGGGTGTGTTTGACATAATTAAACCTTACTTAGACGGGACAACCAGCTCTGGTCCTTACGAAGTGAAGCTTGGTCACGAAACCTTCGGTGGTGAAACGCACGCTTACAGTGTGGGCTACAGCGAAGATGATGTGAGAGAAGTCGCCGATATTTGCGATAAGATGATCTTCAACTCACAAAGCCAGCTTGCAGCGTACCGACATATTGTTGAAGGTAAAGCTTCTCTGGGTTTACGTTTGAACCCGGGCGTGAGCTACGCAGGACAAGACTTAGCAAATCCAGCTCGTCAATATTCACGACTAGGTGTCCAAGCTGATCACATCAAGCCTGAGATCTTCAATGAGATCAATGGTGTAATGTTTCACATGAACTGTGAAAACAAAGATGTCGATGCATTTATCTGCCTGCTTGATTCCATTTCGGAACAGTTTGGTGAGCATCTGAATAAGTTGGATTGGGTGAGCATGGGCGGTGGAGTATTCTTTACATGGCCAGGCTACGATATTGAAAAACTTGGTCTTGCACTCAAAGATTTTTCTGAAAAACACGGTGTTCAGATGTATCTAGAACCGGGTGAAGCAATCATCACAAAAACAACAGACTTAGTTGTGACCGTAGTTGATATTGTTGAGAACGTTAAGAAAACAGCGATTGTAGATTCAGCGACAGAAGCGCACCGTCTGGATACGCTGATTTATAATGAACCTGCATCAGTATTAGAAGCCTCTGAAGATGGTGAACACGATTATGTGATTGGTTCATGCTCATGTTTAGCTGGCGATCAATTCTGTGAAGCGAGTTTTGCCCAGCCTCTACAAATTGGTCAGAGACTGCACCTGCTTGATAGTGCAGGCTACACCATGGTGAAATTGAATTGGTTTAATGGTTTGAAAATGCCATCTATCTACTGCGAACGTAGTAATGGTGAGATTCAAAAATTGAATGAATTTGGTTATGACGATTTTAAACGTTCTTTATCTCAGTGGAAGGTGAGCTAAGTTAGCTGTTTTCGTTTCCGCCAGTCTAAATAAGTCAGTCACAAATAAAAAGAGCAGCGATTAAAGCTGCTCTTTTTGATTTATATATTAACTGCTACATATCCAGCATAGTTTTGACTCAATCGATTAGTTCAGTTCTTTCACTAAGCGGATAAGTGTCATCCCACTTGAGTTTGTTGTCACTTCTTGAGCTTCAGTAAAATCAATGATTAACCCGTCATGATTGCTATTTATGCCGTTATTATCAGGAGTGTTTGTCCAATAAGGCGCATTAATTGTAGTAGGAAAAAAACTTAAATTGATAGCAGGTTGCGTACAACGATAATCAACAATTGAACCCAGCTCTTTTATGTTTGGCAGTCTAAAACCAGTTTGAGAACCGATGGTTGTTAGTGTTGTATCAGTAGTAGCCACTAACGCGTCTTGAAAAGTGCTGTAGCTCGTAGGAACGCCACTGCATAGATTAGTTTCGGCAGTGTAGGTTTCACCAAGGCTACATTTTGCCCATAGGAGATTAGTGTCAATATCTAAAATTGTGCCATCTTGACGGTCGATGAACTGACCATCATCTTGTGAAGCTGGTTGATTTACAACACAGGTTTGAGCATAGCTTGAGCCTGAAACAGCAAGTGCTGCAATAACGTAATATTTAAGTTTCATTATTCTACTACTCCACTAACTGCAATCACACCTTGATAAGTTCCTTTATTACAAAGCTTCATTTGCCCTGTTTGAGTACTCATACACCAAGCACTGCTAGTGGCTCCAACAGAAGTTGATTGTGTGTAAATCGTATCAACAGAGCTTATATTCTTGATATATGGGAAGTAATCAACAGTCGCTGGGTCAATAGTGCCCACGTTATAGTTAATAAATGAACGAGCTTCCGCCGGGGAAGGCAAACGCCAGTTATTGACACCACATGCACCAAAGCTATTTAGGTTGGCTAAGTAACCTTCTGCATCACAGCGTCTATTGCCACCAGAGTTAGTAGAATAAGCACACGCAGAAGAGATTGGACCGTCAGCGAGAAGCTCATCATTTTTATGACCCGCAGAGCCGCCGTTCGTTGTGGAAACTGAATCATACCAAGTATACAGGTATGCCGAACTGCGCCAGTAAGCTGACTCTGTCGAATAAGGGTATGGGTTTGCATCAGGATCTTCAGCGTAATCTTCCAGCCATTGATCGATTACACCTTGGCTTGGTAAGTCGATTGGTTGTTGCTTGGCTTCTATATACATCCCAGTCCGTTCATCGCGAACACAAGCCCAATCTGACGCGCTATTCGGAAGAATGTTGCCGCTATAATCTAATTTAGTGAACTTGAAGCCATGTTGCCCGTCGGTATGTTCAGCCCCATCTACAGGATCTAAACCGTATTCAGCATCTTGATTTGGGTAAGCTGTTTGTGAAACTTGAGCGTTGAAGTTAGCACCGTCAAAGTAGTTTACATAACCTGTATCATTGATTTGGTTATCACCAGGTATGTAAAAAGATAATGTGTCATTACTCGTATCGATGACAGCATTTCCACTTGCGTTCATGGTGTAGATAACAGTTTCACCACCTTCACTCAGGCCGTCTTGCTTAGCAGTAATACTGATTGGAGAAGATAACTCTTCAGCATTAATTTGTATCGTCAGGCTGGTTAAATTGCTCGTGTAGTCATCATCTGTTGCGATTCCACTTTGCACTAAAGTGACCGTGATATCTTTGTACGAATAATGGCTCAGCTCAATGTTGGATTGTGCTGTATCACCTTCTAAAACAACTTTATTGCTATGGCTAAAGCTGACTGTTGGCTCTGCATCTGCGTCGGTGATAGTGACCGTTGATATGGCATTGCTTAACTCATAGCTATCTGAACTGTCTGCGCTAATTGTATATTGTAATGTTTTGTTGGTTTCGTGCAGGTTGTTATGAAGGATGTTTAAAGGTAAAGAAGCGGATGTCGAACCAGCGGGGATCGTAATAACTTGTGAGCTAATGGAATCGTAATTCTTGAATGTTCCCTCAGAACGAGCGGTCACATCAGTGGTTGATAGTGTGAGGCTGAGTTCTGAACTAAGTGCTTCTGACAGAGTAACCGTAATGGATTCAGTGCTTGAACCAGAGGTCGGCTCTAAAAATGAGATAGTGTTTGGAATTGAAACTTGAACTGGGGTGGTTGGATCTGGATCTGTAGGAGTTCCACCACTACTTCCTTCATGACCACTTTTACACCCAGCAATGGCGAGAACCAGTAATGCTGCTGAGGTTTTATTAAGTTGCCAGTGACTTTTTTGTTTGTGCATGAAGCAGACCTAAATTATTTAGCTATACGAAAGCTAAATATTAACAAAAATAGACAAGTAGAAACATAGCATGTTGCATATTTAAATTAGATATTACAGCGGTTTGCTGAAGATCTTATGAATTAAAAGAATTGAGAAGTGAGTGAAGAAAAGCTAGAGGCGGTATTAAATGAAAATGTCTCTAGCTATATATATGGTAAATTGCGTTTCTGCGCGGTAGTACTTTGTAGATATTAACTTTCTAGAATGACACGTGTATCTTCACTTAATGTTTCTAGTTCATTTGCAACATCTGAAATTTGAACTTCCACAGGCAGTTTAAGTGCTATCTTAGCGGTAAATAAGCTAGAACTCACACCTCCCCCGCCAGCAATAAAGACTCTTTGACAATCCATATCAAGGATATTGATCCCTTGATTATCCAGTACGTGTGTTATTTCATTTACGATACCAGCGCGATCATTAGAATCGAGACGGAGTTGGAAGATAGTGTCTTGGTTATGAACAGAATGATCAGAATCGATAAATTGTACAGTGAGATCATTGTGGCTGCTAAAAGCGTCTTTAACCGTTGATTCATTGGCGGTAGGCAATTGAATTTTAATTACACCAGCGACTTGGTCTTCAATGAAATTAACTTTACTAATTAGCCACTTACCATCATTCTCATGTGTAATTGCGGCGAGTTGCTTAATTGTGGCTGGAGAAGCTTTTCCTATAAAGTTTGCGATAAACGTACTGTTCATAATTGCCCCCAAACATACTGTAATGATATGAGTATTAATAACCGTAATTAAACGGTTGAATAACTACGATAAAATCCCTTTTCATTCAGTGTAGGATGTTAGCCTGAACAATGTTTGACCTGGGTCAATTTTTGAATCTAACAAGTCGATAGAAGTTAGATAATGAAGCTTGGGGCACAAAAAAGCGGCAATGAAGCCGCCTTAGTCAATTTTCTTGTATGTTTTAGTTTTAAAAGCCAATGTCTTAAGTAAGCTAAAGAGTTATGAGCCTTAAAAACTTACTTTAAAATTCATACCAACAAATTGAGAATCGTAAGTTGCACCTGCATCATAAGCAAACTGAGCTGCATCACGGTTATTCCACCATGGGTCAGCATTGAAACTCATTTCTGCTTCACCGCCCCAGGCATCATTTACCCAGTAATGAATATGACCTACAGGGTTCAAAAAGAAGAGTGACACATCACCCATAGATTGCGAACCCATTACTTCACCACCAGAAGCGACAATATCTTGTTCAGCTTCTAGCATTAGTTCACCTACAACAGCTCCAAAAAACGGTGTGATGAAAATATCTTGCCATGATGGCACTTCAGCAAAGGCTTCTACACCATATTCCCAGAAAAAAGTCGACATTGTGAATGAGTACATGAACGATTCAAACTCGTTGTAGCCAGCATGTCTTGCTGCGGTATAGTAAACACCGCCGAAATATGGGTGCATAACGTAGTTAAGAAAGTGTTCGTCTCTATCCCAGGTTGGACCTGACGATACGTTGTCTTTCCACTTCGACCCGAGTTTACTTAAGTCTCGCTGATCATCATCCCATTTAGTTATACTTTCAGGAAGAAAAGTCATCAAACCAACAGTCGCAACACTTAGACCTAAAATGGTGTAAGTTTGCCCCATAAGGTAATCCCAATCTTTTCCATCACTAACGGTTAGGTATAGAGGTTGTTTTCCAGCTGATAGGTCATATTGGTCACTGCTTTCACTCAAGGCATAGTTTTTGCTTGTCTTGTAAGTGTACATGTTATCGTTAAAGCAGTACTCTTGGGAGCATTCAGTACGGTACGAAAGATCAACTTGCTGGTTGAAGTCATATTGACCGGCAACAGAGTTTGCTGACATAAGTATGGTAAATGCAGCTGCTACCTTCTTAAGTACTGGTGATTTGGGCACAAGGCTCTCCGTAAGAATTTAATAATGGATCAGGTTCACAATTATCTATTAAATAAGGTTTTATGGGAACTAGAAATTGATTGATTTCAGAAACTATATTTAACAAATAGTTGTCTTACTGTATGAAAATGCAGACCTATATTTTCTCTTATATTTTCTTGAGAACGGGCTTTTCATATAAGCCGAAGACTAAATCAGGCAGCAAAGGATTAATTATGATTAAAATTGCAATGTTAAGTACTGGTGAAGAAGTGCTTCATGGAGACATTGTAGATACAAATGCAGCTTGGATGTCAGCTGAGTTTTATCAACACGGTTTTTCTCTTGCGAAACGCTCAACGGTTGGCGACCAAATGAATGCGTTGGTTGAAGAACTGTTGATGCTCAGTTTCAACAATGATGTGGTGATCGTCAATGGTGGGTTAGGTCCGACAACTGACGATATGAGTGCGGCAGCGGCAGCGGCAGCGACAGATGAGAAACTCGTACTTTTCCCGGATTGGTTGTCTCGCCTAGAAAGTATGTACGCTGAACGGGGCATGCAAATGCCAGACAGCAATTTAAAGCAAGCCATGCTCCCTGCTAGCTCTGAGGTCGTGGACAATCCTATTGGTACGGCTTGTGGTTTTAAATTGAAAATTAATGATGCTACTTTTTATTTTACTCCGGGCGTCCCAAGTGAATTTAAGCGGATGGTAACTACTCAAATCATTCCTGACTTATCTCGTAGTTATCCTCAAGTTCAAGCTTCTGAGTGCAGTAAGCTCTACACGTTTGGTCTATCTGAATCTGGAATTTCAGATGTTCTTGATCAACTGAAACTACCTGAAGGATATGAGCTAGGTTATCGATCCTACTTGCCTTTCATTGAAGTGAAATTATTCGGTCCCAAATCTGATTTAGAAACGCGAGTTAAGCTACTGCAGATGGTGTATAAACTGCTTGAAGCTAATGTAGTGAGTGTTGATGAACCTATGCTTGAGCATCTAGGGCATTTGATGGTCGATAAGCATAAAACGCTCTCGGTGTCTGAACAGGCAACAAAAGGGGCATTATGTTCTTGGCTTCAGTCGGATGAAAATATTGAAAGTTGCTTTGGTCATTCTTGGATAATGGCTGATTCTAAAGGTTCAGATATTGATTATACCGATCCACTGGCGGCAACTTTTGCATTAGCGGGCGCAACCCGTGAAAAATGTTCAACTGAATTAGCATTAGTAACCGGTAAGTTAGAAGGCAAACGTTTTTCTGTTGCGCTATCCAGTGAAGCGGGTGAGTGGGGGCAGATTCTTGAATTTCATAGAGAATACAGCCGACAAGATGCGCGAAAAGTGATTGTGACAGTCGCAGCCGACATGCTTAGAAGGCATATTGAAAGTAAGCCTATATTTGGGTCTTACAGTTCGCTGAATCGAATTAAAGAAATGTTTATACCGGCGGTTGTGCTCAACTAGCCATGTTTGAATATCATTGTTAATAAGAACCTAGACTAAACGACACAAATAAAAAAGCCCTTGAATGATTGAAGTTCAGGGGCTTTTTTTGATCTGACTGGCAGGCTAAAAGTATTGGATGAGGTTACTCATACATGATTATGCGCGTTTTTGCTTATTTCTATGGATAACATTACTTAGTGACAGCTCAGTCTTCGCTTTACAAATACAAGGCAGAATTTCGTTACCTTGAGTGTAAGCCATAGCAAAACCAACATACTCAACTTCACCTGAATCTAAAGTACAACGACATGCACCACAGTGACCATCTCGGCAATTATATTCAGGCTCAAGCCCCGCTTGCTCCATTGTTTCCAATAAAGTATTAGAAGAGTTAGATTCAATAGAAACTAACTTGTTGATTTTGATAGTCGGCATTACAGTTCAAAACCTTCGAAATCGTCGGCGCTTACTTCATTGTCAATCTGACCCACCAAGTAAGAGCTGATTTCAGCTTCTTGCGGAGCAACTTGCACGTTATCTGAAGATAACCAAGCATTGATCCATGGGATAGGGTTTGACGTTGCTTCTGGGTAAGCAGTACCTAGACCAACAGCTTGCATACGGATGTTAGTAATGTACTCAACGTATTGGCAAAGAATATCTTTGTTTAGACCAATCATAGAGCCGTCTTTGAATAGGTATTCAGCCCATTCTTTTTCTTGTTCAGCGGCTTCTTTGAATAGGTCAAAACATTCTTGCTTACACTCTTCAGCAATCTGCATGAATGCGAAGTCATCTTGACCATTACGAAGCAAGTTGATCATGTGCTGGGTGCCAGTTAGGTGAAGCGCTTCATCACGAGCAATTAGCTTGATGATTTTCGCATTACCTTCCATTAGCTCACGCTCAGCGAAAGCGAATGAACATGCAAAACTTACGTAGAAACGAATGGCTTCTAGCGCGTTTACAGACATTAGACACACGTAAAGCTTCTTCTTCAGATCATGAAGTGAAACCTTAACCTCTTCACCATTGATGCTGTGGTTGCCTTCACCGTAGCGGTGGTAATCTGCTGTTAGCTTGATTAGGTCATCGTAGTAAAACGCGATGTCTTTAGCACGCTTAAGGATTTCTTCATTTTCAACGATGTCGTCAAATACAACACCCGGATCATTGACGATATTACGGATGATGTGCGTGTAAGAACGAGAGTGAATCGTTTCAGAGAAAGACCATGTTTCAATCCACGTTTCTACTTCTGGTAGTGATACCAGAGGGAGCAGGGCTACGTTAGGGCTACGACCTTGGATAGAATCGAGAAGCGTTTGGTACTTCAAGTTTGAGATGAAGATGTGTTTCTCGTGATCCGGAAGTTTGTTGTAGTCAATACGGTCGCTTGAAACATCCACTTCTTCTGGGCGCCAGAAGAAAGAAAGCTGCTTTTCGATAAGCTTTTCGAAAATTTCAAACTTTTGTTGGTCGTAACGAGCAACGTTTACTGATTGACCTAAGAACATTGGCTCTTTTAATTGGTCATTCTTGTTTTGAGAAAAAGTACTGTAAGCCATGACTGCCTCAATTCCTTTAAAAACCTATTTCATGAACAGGTCTTGTTAATACTTTTACAGAAAGGAAGCCATGTTCCTTTCTGTATTTTAATTTGTCTAGATAAAGCGCTTTTTAGAAAAGCAGCTTAGATCTTACAACCGCCGCCTTCACAATCTTCTTCAGGCACTTGGACTGCATCACCCTGATCATCTTTAGCACCATCACGAGTGTTGTGGTAGTAAAGCGTTTTAACACCGTACTTATATGCAGTCAGCAAGTCTTGAAGAAGTTTCTTCATAGGGACTTTACCGCTCTCGTAACCACTTGGATCATAATTTGTGTTTGCAGAGATAGCTTGGTCAACAAATTTTTGCATGATACCCACTAAATGCAGGTAACCATCGTTCGAACCAATGTTCCAAAGCAGCTCGTAGTTATCTTTTAGATTAACGAAGTCAGGAACAACCTGTTTCAAAATGCCATCTTTAGAGGCTTTAATTGAAACAAAACCACGTGGTGGCTCAATACCGTTTGTTGCGTTAGAAATCTGAGATGACGTCTCAGAAGGCATAAGTGCAGTCAGTGTTGAGTTACGTAGACCATGTTCCATTATCTCTTCACGAAGAGAGTCCCAATCGTAATGCAGTGGTTCATCACATACTAAATCGATATCTTTCTTATAAGTATCGATTGGCAGTAGACCTTTCGCATAGTTGGTTTCGTTGAACAGCGGGCACTTACCTTGCTCTTTTGCTAGTGCTACAGATGCTTTTAGTAAGTGATACTGAATCGCTTCAAAAGTACGGTGAGTAAGGCCGTTTGCACTGCCATCTGAGTATTTCACGCCATTCTTTGCTAGGTAGTAAGCGAAGTTGATAACACCAACACCTAGAGTACGACGGTTCATTGTCGATTTGTATGCTGCTGGAAGCGGGTAATCTTGATAGTCCAGTAAGGCATCAAGAGCACGAACGACCAGTTCAGATAGCTCAGCTAAATCATCCAACTCGTTAATTGCACCTAGGTTAAACGCTGAAAGCGTACATAGTGCAATTTCACCTTCGTCATCTTCTACGTTCTTAAGCGGCTTCGTTGGAAGTGCAATTTCTAGACATAGGTTCGATTGACGAACAGGTGCAACTTCAGAGTCGAACGGGCTGTGTGTATTACAGTGATCAACGTTCTGAATGTAGATACGGCCAGTCGAAGCGCGCTCTTGCATAAGAAGAGAGAACAGCTCAACTGCTTTAACAGTCTCACGCTTAATAGATGGGTCGTTTTCGTATTTAACGTATAGCGCTTCGAAACGCTCTTGGTTTTCGAAGAAAGCATCGTATAAACCAGGAACATCAGAAGGAGAGAATAGGCTGATGTTGCCACCTTGAACTAGTCGAGCATACATTAGTTTGTTCAACTGTACGCCGTAATCCATGTGACGAACACGGTTCTCTTCAACACCACGGTTATTCTTAAGTACCAGTAGAGATTGTACTTCACCGTGCCATAGTGGGTAGAACACAGTTGCTGCGCCACCACGAACACCACCTTGAGAACAGCATTTTACGGCTGTTTGGAAGTATTTGTAGAATGGAATACAACCAGTGTGGAATGCTTCACCGTTACGGATTTCAGAACCAAGCGCACGGATTCGACCAGCATTGATGCCAATACCAGCACGTTGAGAAACGTAACGAACAATTGAGCTTGCTGTTGCGTTAATTGAATCTAAGCTGTCTCCACATTCAATCAGTACACATGAACTGAATTGACGCGTAGGAGTACGTACACCAGACATGATAGGTGTTGGTAGAGAAATCTTGAACGTGGAAGATGCATCGTAAAAACGTTTTATATAGTCAATACGTGTCGATTTTGGGTACTTAGCGAATAGACAAGCAGCAACTAAAATGTAAAGGAATTGAGCACTTTCATAGATCTCTTTCGTTACACGGTTTTGAACGAAGTATTTACCTTCAAGCTGTTTTACCGCGGCGTACGAAAAATCTAGGTCACGTTTATGGTCCAGATACTCATCAAGCTCTTCAAATTCAGCTTTAGTGTAATCTTCCATTAAGTGGCTATCGTATTTACCCATATCAACTAGTTTTGCAACGTGTTCATATAGAGCTGGCGGCTCGTATTGACCGTACGCTTTTTTACGTAGGTGGAATACAGATAAACGAGCTGCTAAATATTGATAATCAGGAGTCTCTTCAGAGATAAGATCCGCAGCTGATTTGATGATAGTTTCATGAATATCAGTTGTGGTGATGCCATCATAGAATTGAATGTGAGCTTTCAATTCTACTTGTGATACAGATACGTTGTGCAGGCCTTCAGCTGCCCAAGTAATCACACGGTGGATCTTTTCTAGATCAATGGTTTCTTTACGACCGTTACGCTTAGTAACAGTAAGTTGTTGGTTCATTCTGCTTTATTTCCCTAACAAATCTGATAAAAGCCGTTTTTTTGAATATTTGTGTGTAATTTTTGTAAATTACATGACGGCTTTGTGATCTTGCTCTACCCATATATTGTAGCTTAAACACTACATATAGGGGTCATTTGCTTGTTGGGTTACAAGATAGTGCTGTCAGTGATATTTTTCAAGGTACATAAATGGGAAGGCTTGTGGATAACTGCAAATTTGAAAAAAAACTGTTAGTACTTACTAACTGATGGCGTTAGCTAGGACTTGATTGTAGAAAAATAGCGTTTTGCTGCTGGTTTAAATTTGAAGGGTAATAAAAAAAAATCTCTTGATCTTTGGCTAAAAAAGGCAGTCGAATTCGGGTGGTTATTTTTAAATCACAGCTGGTTAAAATGGAATCTAGAGCACGAAAAATAGACTGAAAAAGGTCGCAGTTTTATGGTATTTGCAACCTTTTTCATTAGTCTATTTACAAATAGTTTTCGGTAATCATATTAATATCAACTAGGCAAAGTTCTGAGTATGAACGATGTAATTAACATCTACGTTACTTCCTAGGCGGTAGCTATCTGTCAGTGGGTTGTAATGAAGCCCTGTGATACCCAATTCTTGAAGAGGAGTAGAATCAATCATCTTGATTAACTCTGCAGGTCGAATGAACTTTTCATGCTCGTGAGTCCCTTCAGGAACGATCTTGAGTAGCTTTTCTGCACCAACAATCGCAAATAAATATGATTTTAAGTTGCGATTTAAAGTGGAGAAGAACACGTGTCCGTTTGGTTTTACCAATTTGGCACAAGCCGTGATTACGGATTGTGGGTCTGGCACATGTTCCAACATTTCCATGCACGTGACGACATCATAAGTTTGCGGGTTTTGTTCTGCATGATCTTCAATCGTGCTTTGAATGTAATCTAGCTTGGTGCCTGTTTCTAACGCGTGCAAACGAGCAACTTCAAGAGGTTCCTTACCCATATCTAAACCTGTGACAACAGCCCCTTCAATAGCCATACTTTCGGCTAAGATTCCGCCGCCACAGCCAACATCAAGAACTTTCTTACCAAATAAGCCATCGGCTTTTTCTAGCACATAATTTAGACGTAGCGGGTTGATTTGATGAAGTGGCTTAAACTCGCCTTCGAGATCCCACCAACGTGAAGCCATGTCTTCAAACTTTTTGATTTCTGCTGGGTCTACGTTTTGCGTTTTAGTCATAATCGGCATTTCCAAGTTTAATAATGCATCCATGAAGTTGTGAGCATTATAACTTGGCTTTTCTTGCTGACCAGAAGTTCTACAAATTTGCTGATTTGTTGTCTGTAAAGTAGCCAACTATCAGCAAGATATGTTGGCAGCGTGCAATTTCTCGCCAATTGATTAGCAACAAGGCTCACAAGATGATAAAAGGAAGGGGAAAGTGATGCCTCAGTAGGTAAATTTGTGTTATATTTTTCGGTCTTATACGTATTCAAAAATACGATCTGACTATAGAGGGAAAATGGCTCTATGAGCGATCTAGCGAAAGAGATCACGCCCGTAAACATTGAAGATGAGCTAAGAGGTTCATACCTAGACTACGCGATGTCCGTCATCGTTGGTCGTGCTCTTCCAGATGTGCGTGATGGCCTAAAACCAGTACACCGCCGCGTTTTGTTCGCGATGAATGTACTTGGTAATGATTGGAACAAAGCATATAAAAAGTCTGCTCGTGTAGTAGGCGATGTAATCGGTAAATATCACCCACATGGTGATAGCGCAGTGTACGATACTATCGTACGTATGGCTCAGCCGTTCTCGCTACGCTACATGCTAGTTGATGGCCAAGGTAACTTTGGTTCTATCGATGGCGACTCAGCAGCTGCAATGCGTTATACGGAAGTCCGTATGGCGAAAATTGCGCACGAGCTTTTGGCTGACCTTGACAAAGAAACCGTGGACTATGTACCTAACTATGATGGTACAGAGCAAATTCCAGCGGTTCTGCCGACAAAAATTCCTAACCTATTGGTAAACGGTGCTTCTGGTATCGCGGTAGGTATGGCTACCAACATTCCACCTCATAACCTAGGTGAAGTCGTTGATGGCTGTTTAGCATTTATCAATAATGAAGATATCACTATTGATGAGCTAATGGACTACATCCCTGGTCCTGATTTCCCGACAGCAGCACTGATTAGTGGTCGTAAAGGCATCGTAGATGCTTACAAGACAGGTCGTGGTAAAGTTTACATGCGTTCAAAAGCGGATATTGAAGTAGAGAAAAATGGTAAAGAAACCATTATCGTTACTGAGATCCCTTACCAAGTAAACAAAGCTCGATTGATCGAAAAGATTGCTGAGCTGGTTAAAGATAAGAAAGTTGAAGGCATTAGCGCTCTACGTGACGAATCTGATAAAGATGGTATGCGTATTGTTATTGAATGTAAGCGTGATGCTGTAGGTGAAGTTGTTCTGAACAACCTTTACTCACAAACTCAACTTCAAACTACTTTCGGCATCAACATGGTTGCGTTGAATAACGGACAACCACAACTTTTCAACATTAAAGATATGTTGAAGTGTTTTGTTGATCACCGTCGTGAAGTGGTTACACGTCGTACTATCTTCGAATTGAAGAAAGCGCGCGACCGTGCACATATTTTGGAAGCTCTATCTTTAGCGCTTGCAAACATTGATGAAATCATTGAACTGATCCGAAACGCACCGACACCGGCTGAAGCGAAAGCAGGCCTTGTTGCTCGTGGTTGGGAACTGGGCAATGTTGCTGCAATGCTTGAACGTGCTGGTACTGATGCAGCTCGTCCTGATTGGCTTGAAGATCAATACGGTATCCGTGATGGTCAATACTTCCTAACGGAAACACAAGCACAAGCTATTCTAGAACTTCGCTTACACCGTTTAACCGGTCTTGAGCACGAGAAGATTCTAGACGAGTACAAGGCACTTCTAGAAGAAATCGCTGAGCTAATGCATATTCTTGCAAGCACTGAGCGTTTGATGGAAGTGATCCGTGAAGAGTTAGAAACAGTACGTGATATCTATGGCGATGAACGTCGTACTGAAATCACAGCTGCTGTTCATGATATCGACATGGAAGAGCTAATTGCTCAAGAAGACGTTGTAGTAACGCTTTCAAATGCTGGTTACGTTAAGTACCAAATCCTAAGCGACTACGAAGCTCAGCGTCGTGGTGGTAAAGGTAAGAGTGCGACTAAGATGAAAGATGAGGATTACATTGAGCGTCTGCTTGTTGCTAATACTCACGATAACATCTTATGTTTCTCTACTCGTGGTAAGACATACCGTCTGAAAGTTTATCAACTACCGCAAGCGAGCCGTACTGCTCGTGGTAAGCCTATCGTTAACATTCTTCCTCTAGAAGACGGTGAGCGTATTACGGCTATCCTGCCTGTTTCTGAATTCTCAAATGAGAAATTTATCTTCATGGCAACGGGTGACGGTACTGTTAAGAAGACATCATTGGATCAATTCGCAAACGTACGTGCTAACGGTCTAATCGCTGTTAACTTGCGTGACGATGATTCACTGATTGGCGTTGATATTACTGATGGTAATAGTGACATCATGCTGTTCTCGAAATCGGGCAAAGTTGTTCGCTTCAACGAGGACAAAGTACGTCCAATGGGTCGTACAGCCTCTGGTGTTCGTGGTATGAAGCTTCCAGAAGAGGATCAAGTGGTTTCACTAATTGTTCCTTCAAACGAAGGCGATATCCTAACTGTGACTCAAAACGGTTACGGTAAGCGTACTGAGCTGGCTGAATACCCAACGAAAGGCCGTGCAACGCAAGGTGTAGTATCTATCAAAGTCTCTGATCGTAATGGTCCAGTTGTTGGCGCTGTTCAAGTTGAAGAAGGCGATGAAATGATGATGATCACTGACGCAGGTACATTAGTACGTACTCGCGTAGCGGAAGTAAGCCAAGTTGGTCGTAATACTCAGGGTGTAACATTGATTCGTACTTCTGAAGACGAAAATGTTGTAGCTCTACAGCGAATCGATGAAGTAGAAGAAGCTGAAATACTTGATGAGGAAACTCAAGAAGGTGAACAAGCTTCAAATGAATCTACAGATGTTAATGCAGCCGATGCAGAAGCAAAAGATGTAGAAACACCTAAAGCAGACGAGGAAGATTCAGAATAATTTTTTGGATTCTTTGTTTGTAAAAAAACCGAGCTTTTTAGCTCGGTTTTTTTATGTCCGAATTGATCGTGAATAGGATACAAACTTGAATTCTCGATTAAAATATATACTCAACAATAAGAATACTCGAACCTAATAATTAAAGGCGAGAGCTTTTATCTTGGAGAGAAAATGGATTTTTGGCTATTGATTGCAATGATTTTAATGGGGGCATTTATATTGCTTTTGACCCTCAGCTTTACTCATACCAAGAAAGTCAGGAGCTCAAACTTTAAACTTACTATTTTTGTATTGTTGGCTAGTGTTGGTATATGGTTCCTTCTTAAGCAAGAACCACCTAAGTCAGAAGATATAACGGTAAGTAGTTTCAACGCCACAGAATACGTAGAAGAATTACAAGATAGTTTAAGGCTCAACCCAAACCAAGCTGAATTGTGGTTTCAACTTGGCGGGACATACGTTCAAAGCGGAGATTACGACTCAGCATTAACTTGTTTCGAATATGCGATTAGATTAAGTGACGATGTAACTTCTAGTCTATACTCCGCAAAAGCATCCGCTCTTTACTATGTTAATGCACAAACTATTAACAAAGATGTAAGAGATCTGTTGGACTCTTCTTTGGCATTGGATCCATACGATCGTACTGCTTTGATCTTAATCGCAAGTGATCATTTTATCAGCTCTCGATATGAAGAAGCGATCCTAGTGTGGACCCGACTTTTAGACTCTAACCAGCAAGGCATAGACAGAGTGTCTTTGATTCATTCAATTAACCAAGCCAAACAACTTATACGTAAATAAGCGCTTTAACAAAGAGCATAGACATGGATGAATTCTATGCCAAGCCAAGCCAAGCCAAGCCAAGCCAAGCCAAGCCAAGTCAAGTTAGTTGATATTGGTTAACTAGTTGTTCCTTAACCTTATATTGTTTGAGCAGATCTGCTTGCGATTTCTTATGATTTTGGTAGAAAAGTGCTTCTTCTTTCTTGAGTAATTCGTAGTGTTTATCCAGCATTTCTAGCACGGACTTGACCCTCTTCTTAGTGGTTGCTGTACAGCTCTTCCCACCCAAATCATCTTCAATATCAAGTACATGTGATCGGAACATTTCAGCGATATACAGTTCATTCAACGCTTCTGGCGTTTTAAGTGCTTTCTCATAGGAATATATCAACCCTTTAATGTGCTGAATTACATCAATACTTGCCGAGTTTTCTTTAAGCCATATGAGTTTCTGATTAAGTATCTTTAAGGCTTCTTCTTTAATTATTTTGAAATAAGCAATCGCGTCTTTATCGTTTAAGTTCTGGGAGCAAAGCCACCCGGATAAAAAGCGAGTCTCAAACCTTTCAAAAGATTGAAAGATTGGATCATTCATCCCGTTACTATTTAATTCATTCAATGGATCAAAGCTATACATATAACCAAAATCAAACAGAGTAATATTGTGATCATCATCTACGATTAAATTACCTTGGCTTAAATCCCACTCGAATAAACCTGTTTTTTCACAAGATAGAAGTGTTGAGAAAAGTTGAGCAATAGTGTTTCTTTCTATACGTGTTAAAAGGTTACCTTCGATCCAGTCAGACAAAATAATGCCTTGTCGATAATCGGCATAAATAGTGGAGACGATGTGTCTAAACTCGTTTGAAGTTGTAGGATCATCTTTACGTCCTTGAAGATCATGTCGGCGTTGTACTTCATTTAGAAATGAATACTTACCATCTAAGTTTTTTACTTTAGAAGTTGTTCTTTTTTTCTTAAGCGTGAAGTGGTTACCTGCAATGTTCAAGTGATACACAGTCGCGGTTAACCCGCTGTCGAAAGTTTCTATTACATAAGGCGAGTCTGATGTGATCTGAGCTAGTTGATCAGGTGGGATAGGGCAGTGGTTAGCCGAACCGACTATAAGGTTTTGCCCACTTTCATCAAACGATTTTTGTTCTAGTTGGCGATGGTTCATAAGTTAGCCTCAAATGAGTAGGGCTAAATAACATATATTATTAACTAGTGGCTTTGGCTCACCCTAAATGAATTTTATAAAGGATGAGTATTGAGGGTGAGGGAGTATTTGGAAGGACTATTATTGATTAACTCTACAATAAAAAACCAGCCGAGGAACAGGCTGGTTTTAATCATGTGCTTATTGCTTTGTCGTTTGATAAAGCAGAGTTCTGCTATGAGAGTCGGTAAGTGATACTCATAATTTACTCATAGCTATACTTATCTTCACGCTTACTTGCTTCTTCGTCCCACTGCGGTGCAACCGTTTCTAAAAAGTGTTTCTTGTCTGCATTCATTTTGTCCATATCCATGCCTATCGCTTTTTGTGCATTAAGTTTTGTGGATATGTCAGGAATGATTACTGGCTTAGTAATCCCTTTTTTGGCAAGAAGTCGAATAAGCTTAGTACGTGCATCTGCAGCTCTATCTACCGCAGTTCCAAGTACTTCTAATGCTACTTCTGGTGCGTGCATATGTACACCATGTGAAGCGATGGCATAATCCCAGCGCCATTGAGCATGGCGAATATCTTGAAGGATCGGTTTCATTTCATCTTCAGTTGCACCGGCATCCCACGCAGCACCAGCTTCAAAATGGGCGGCGACTATTTGTTTTTCAGCCGTTAACTTCATATTCAACACTTGGGCTTTACGTGTAGAAACGATACCGCGTAATTGCTCTTTTGATTGAGTATGACATTGCGCACAAGTATCGTCGAAACGATCGAATGGGTTACCAACTTTATGGTCGGTAAATACAGTGCCATCTTCTTTGGTCACTTTTGGCATATGGCAGTCAACACAAGCAACTTTGTTCTTACCATGAATGCCTTCTCGCCATGTTTCAAATCCGGGGTGCTGAGCTTTCAACATTGGAGCTTTAGATACCTTATGTGTCCAATCTTTGAAGCCGATTCCATCATAGTACTCTTCCATTTGTTCAACTTTAGTGCCTTTATCCCAAGGGAATTTGACGCCTTTTGTTGGGCCTGTGAAGTAATATTCAACGTGGCATTGAGAGCATACTGAAGACTGTTGATCTAGGCGAGATTGATGGTCGAAATTTTTGCCGATCGTATCAAATGCACGTTCTACGTAAGGACGAGTTATTTTGAGCGCCGGTTCTCCATTCTTGAAGTTGTCACTTTGAGTATCGTGGCAATCAGCACAGCCGATAGGGTTTGTTATTTCAGCCCCTAAACGTGCCCATTTACCTTCAAAGTAACCATCTTCTCCACGCTCTTCTATCACTCGCGCGACATCTGGGCTTTTACAGCTCCAACATGCCATAGGCATAGGACCTGAATTTTCATCTGTAGGCGCGCCGGTTCTTAGTGTTTGTCTTACATCGTCAATGGCGTAAAAGTGACCGCGAGCTTTATTATAATCTTTAGCAAAACCGTACCCCGCCCACATGATGACCATATTAGGATCTTCTTTAAGAGCATCTTCTAGATTTTCACTTTCTGATGTTTGCTTCCATGTTTGATATTGATCGGGATGGTTCTCTTCATATTGCTCATTACGAGGATCGCCAATGTCTTTTTGTTCAGATGCAGCAAAGCTGGCAGTGCTAACTAATGATGCACTTACCAATAATAATGCAGCGACTGAATTACCTATCCAATGCTTTTTCACAGTGATATCTCCAATATACTGATTCTTATACCAAGCGTTGTGAGGTTGCTATATCAAATAAGAACTGGAGAGTTCCTATTTATATTAATTCATAAATAAACACATTTTGTTACGTGTTTACTCATGCTTGTTTTAGATCAATTAATAGAAGTGACCTGGCTCACGCCTGTTCTTATATACCCCTAAAGGGTTAGTTGTGTATATTTTGAATGATAATAATTATCAATAATAACAATGGGTTATTAATATAACCATGATTATTAAATGGTGATTATGTTCACAATTTATACCGTAAAAAGTATGCTCATTAATTGTAGGGGTATAATCTAAAGTTAGAGAGCGTTGTGGCTTTATCCTAAATAAGAATTGATATCAAATGAACGATAATAATATCGTTCAGGATACTTTTGTTTAACCAGAACCATTATTTACTTGAGAGTTAAATAACACTGGTATAAGGAAAGGATAAAATGGGCAATATCAAATTGGCCATAGTCATAATGCTTAAATCCCTTCTAGCATTTTGCCTCTATGGTTATTCCATTCATGCGCTCGCCGACTCGCCGACGGTTGACTCAGTCACCGACTCTGCAAGGCATGAAGTCGAACTCATTCGTGATAAAGACTATAAGTGTGTTCAGTGCCATAAAGATTCCAAAGATACATTATTAGGATCGCATGGCGAAAAAGCACATAAAGCTTTAGGTCGAGAAGTTAATTGCACAGAGTGCCACAACAACATTAGCCCTGATCATCGAGAAGGGGCGCCTATTGTCACCAAGTATCGTTCAGCGCAGTCCATGTTAGGTACTGACTCTGAATTACTCACCCCCGAATCTGTTTTACAAGCCAATAGTGAATGTACTGATTGTCACGAACCTCAATCTTTACAAGATTCTGATTGGACCCATGATGTTCACGCACAAAATTTAACTTGCTCTAATTGCCATGATGTTCATGCCAATAAGTCTAAAGTGTTAGCTTTGGATAAAAAAGAAAGGATCAAGTTATGCGTGGATTGCCACTCAGATTTCAACCAACTGAAAGAAAAGGAGTAATCTATGAGTTGTTCTAGAAGAAACTTTTTAGCAGGAACTGGGGCGGTAATCTTCACTACAGGTATCGCAGCCACTGCTTCAATGACCAGTCGTAAAACCCTTGCTAACGTGGAAGAAGAAGGTGTTAAACGATACGGGATGATTCACGATGAAACGGCTTGCATTGGTTGTACTGCCTGTACTGAAGCATGCCGAGAAGTGAACAACGTACCGGAAGGGGTCTCTCGCTTAGAAATAATCAGAAGTGAACCTCAAGGTGAATATCCAAATGTTGATTACCGTTTTACACGCAACTCTTGTCAACATTGTGATAATGCACCGTGTGTTATGGTTTGCCCAACGGGTGCTGCATACAAGGATGAAAAAACTGGCATCATCGATGTCCATCAAGAGAAATGCGTAGGCTGCGGTTACTGCTTATTAGCGTGTCCTTACCAAGTCCGCTTTTTCCATCCTGAAAATAAATCGGCGGATAAATGCAATTTTTGCCGAGACACCAATCTTGCAGAAGGTAAGTTACCAGCGTGTGTAGAATCTTGCCCAACAAAGGCTTTGGTTTTTGGCGACTTAAACGATCCTACTAGTGAGATTAATCATGTGCTTAAAAATGAAGTTGTGTACAGAGATAAAGTCCATTTAGGGACGGCACCTAAGTTATACAAAGTACCGCAGCAGAAAGGGGAGATACCATCATGAGTGAATGGGAAACTGCGTTTCAATCTGGTGTGGTTGTTTGGGATTGGATCATTGCGATTTACTTATTCCTAGCAGGTATGTCTGCAGGTTCTGTGATGATCTCCATTTATCTTAAACGGAAAGTCATTGTAGGTAAGCCTTCTGAAAGTGGGATTTTAAAAGCGACGGCGTTTCTCGCACCATTTGGCATTATTGTGGGTTTAACTATTCTGGTATTCCACCTGACAAAACCGTTAGATTTTTGGAAGATCATGATCTTTATTAACCCTACGTCGGTTATGGCAATGGGTGTTGTGTTGTTTAATGTGTATATGGCGGCATTATTTGCTTGGATAGGCATTATTTTTAGAAAGCAGATCGTTAGCTTTTTAAAAGGGCGTTTCGAAATTGTTGATAGCATTCTGGATAAATTAGAGGCGTTTGAGAATTATCTTGAACTGTTCTTGGCATTTTTAGCTTTATTACTTGCTGCCTATACCGGATTTTTATTATCGGCATTACCGACCTTCCCAATGCTGAATAACCCTGTTCTGCCTATTCTATTCTTATTCTCAAGCTTATCTTCTGGTGCTGCTGCGTGTTTATTGGTTGGGATACTCGTCTTTAAGGAGTCACCACTTAGTGCAAGTGTGAGCTGGGTGCATGGTTTTGAACGACCAGTTGTCATGTTTGAGCTATTTGTACTCGTGGCATTTTTTACCGGTTTGATATTTGCTGGTGGTCAAAGCGAGCAAGCCGCGTGGAATGCGATTTCTGGGGGTTTTTGGGCTAGCTGGTTCTGGTGGGGGGTAATAGTAGTCGGCATGCTTCTACCATTACTGATGAATGCTTTAACACCTAAATCTATCCGACATGGTGCGTTGTACATTTTTACTGTGACGTCTTTGAGCTTAGCAGGCGTGTTGATGTTGAGGACATTCATCCTCTACGCAGGTCAATTAACCGTTGTTTAATTTACCTGATGGACGAAGGTAGTATGTAAAAACAGCAAGATGACATGTGGGGTGCATATAACTTTCATTAATATGCCAGTGGGCTTTGTTGATAACGGATGTCTTTTTCGTAGAAATAAAGCTCACTTTATTGAATTGAATTGAATTGAATTGAATTGAATTGAATTGAATTGAATTGAATTGGCTAAATGGCTCCAAAGCGTCGAAGCTAATCATCGAGGTAATATGATAGGCAATTTAGGGTTACTCAGCTTAATAATGGTCGCCATACTCAGTAGTGCAGTCACGCTGGTGTATGGCTTCTCTATGGCTAAACAATATAGAACCGCAACCTCATATGCAGTATCTGATACGTATGTTCGACCATTTACGTTGGGTTCAGCTTGTCTATCAATATTCTCTCTTGTTTTGTTGGCTGTGGCTTTCTATCAAGATGATTTTTCTATTTTATACGTGGCTGAGCATTCAAATACGCAGCTTCCAGTTTTTTTTAAAATTGCAGCTGTCTGGGCTGGTCATGAAGGATCATTGCTGTTTTGGGTGCTAACATTAGCATGTTGGGCGGGGGTGATTGCGCTTCAAAGCTCGTTACAAACTGATTATCAAATAAAAGTGTTATGGGTAATGAATGGATTACTTTGCGCTTTTACATGGTTTACTCTTCTCTCTTCCAACCCTTTTGAATTCAATAGCACGTTACCTGTTGAGGGGCGAGACCTAAACCCTATGCTCCAAGATGTTGGGTTGATTTTTCACCCTCCACTTCTTTACTTAGGCTATGTTGGATTTTCTGCTGTTTTAGCGTTTGCAGTTGCGGCTTTATTAACCAAAGAAATTGAATTTGAGTGGGTAAACCACTGCCGAAAATGGAGCTTAGTCGCGTGGATATTTTTAACGGCTGGGATCGTTCTAGGATCATGGTGGGCATACTATGAATTAGGTTGGGGAGGCTGGTGGTTTTGGGACCCTGTAGAAAATGCCAGTTTGTTACCTTGGTTAACCGCGACGGCTTTATTACATTGTTTGACTATTGCGAAAGAGAAGCAACAATTATTGAAGTGGGCATTTAGTTTAGCTTTTACGACTTTCTCTTTGAGTATACTCGGTACTTTTATTGTCCGTTCAGGTGTTCTGACATCAGTACATGCATTTGCTGTTGATCCTTCTAAAGGGCTGATTCTGATATCTATATTATGCATTGTATTTACGGCTTCGTTTTCCTTACTGATCATAAGAGGGGAGTCATTTAACTCAAAAAATATAACGCACTTTTTGAGTCGAAGTTTCCTCATTCTATTAGCAATAACCTTGCTCGTTGTGGCAATGCTGGTGGTTTTATTTGGCACCTTTTACCCAATGGTTTATGAGCTCTTAGGCTTGGGAAATATATCCGTTGGGGCTCCTTATTTTAATCTATTTGCAGTACCTTTAGGTTTATTGGTTTTACTGTTGATTGGTTTCTCCCCCTTAGTTGAAAAGCTACGAGAAAAACATCTATCAGTAAAAGTGATGCTCCTCTTGTTAGCCATGTCTACTATAGTTGGTTTCCTTCTCTATTTAAGCCAACTCCAATTAAATCAATTGAGTCAACTCAGTGACTTACACTGGGTTGTGCAAATAACCTGGATAGCAGCCGCTTGGGTGTTCTTTTCGCATATCTACGCACTAGTTACCGCCTACAAAGAAACTTACTTCATGCGAGTGGTCTCTATGAGCCTAGCGCATATAGGGATGGCAATGTTTGCTATAGGTGCTGCAATGAATAGCCACCATTCATTGGAATTGAATAAGAAACTAGAGCCTGGATCGGAGATTCAATTCTTTGATTGGACATTAAAGTATATTGAAACAGAGCTTTATGTCGGAAGTAATTTCACTGCTGAAAAAGCTCATCTAGAGTTAAGTAAGGATGAGGAATCATTTATCATCACTCCTGAAAGACGTTTCTATCAAGTTAGAGTGATGAACATGAGTGAGCCTGCAATGAAGTGGTTTTGGCATGGTGATGTCTATATCACAATGGGAGAAAAGATCGATAGTTCAGCTTACGCGTTCCGTATCCAATATAAGTCTTATGCCCGTTGGATCTGGGTAGGAGTATTGCTATCTGTCCTTGGTGGAATCATTGCACTATTTTCTCGTAATCAGGTAACTATTATTAGCTTTGTCTCTAGGTTTAAATATGCGTAATAAATTGTTTTTGTTGGTGGTTACTTCTCTGGCGATAGCTCTGAGTTTTAGTTTAGCGTTGGGGAGTAAGCAGCGATCATCAACGATTCAAGTGATGGACAGAGTGTTTCCCGAATTCACTGAATACGATCTTTTATTGGGCGATCAAACGATCACAAGATCGGATATTACCAAGAGTAAATACCAACTGATCAATATTTGGGCTTCATGGTGTGGGATATGTAAAACAGAGCATCCATTTCTTAATCAATTGAAAATTGAAGGGATTCCTATATATGGTATTAATTATAGAGATAATAAATTATCGGCAATTAAAGTATTAGAGAATGATGGAAATCCTTATTTAAAGATCATAAATGATCATACTGGCGATCTTTCAATTGATTTAGGTGTTATAGGTACGCCTGAAACATATTTGGTTGATCAAGAGGGTCAAATAATTAAAAAAGTATTAGGCGTATTAGATCAGAAAACTTGGAATGATGAATTAGCTAATTATTTTGAAAATTAAATCTATTAAAGGTTTTTAATGAAAGTATTAATATTATTGTGTTCAATACTATTCGCGTCGCATGCTGTTGCTGAGCCTGTCTTTATATCGCCAACCAAAGAAAAAATTATCCAAGTGGAGCTATTTGAATTCGACAGTCAAAAGCAGCAATCAAGGGCAATCGCATTAGCAAAGACATTACGTTGCCCGCAATGTCAGAATCAAAATTTGATCGAATCAAACTCTCCGATCGCAAAAGATCTTCGCTTAAATGTTTTTGAGATGATCAAAGCAGGAAAGAGTGATGAATATATTATTGAATATATGACAGAAAGGTTTGGTGAATATGTTTTATATAACCCTCCTTTAAATAGAGGTAATTTAGTACTTTGGCTAATACCTTTTGTTATTTTTGTGCTCTTCGTTCATCTTGCAATAAAAAGTGTTAAAAGGGATGTATAAATATTACTTATACTGTTTACCTCATTGGTCTATTTTTGTAATATACTTTAATTAACTCACTGAGCTTGCACAGATATAAGGACTTATTCGTGGATAATGTAATATCGAACTTAAAAAAGGAGTTTTATACGAATGTTCAATCTAAAAAGTGGAGTGAGCAGTATAGTGCCAAACCAAGCCTTTCATTTTTGACTCAAGAAGAGCTATCAGAATTAGAGAACGCTTGGATCCAACTTGTTATATGGAAAAAACAACAAGTAAATGAAGTTAGCCTATAACCCCCAAAATTAGCCTGTAAAATCTGGCTTCAACGATTATCTAAAGTTTCTAAATTCTCACGTATCTAAGCTTGATCATTTAACTAACTATAAATAAAACAGTGATCTGTAGTGCGGATTGATGTTTGATATTAAAATGAGTTTGTCAGCATCGATAAACACGAATATTGGTTGAAATTCAATCAAATCGAAGGTTTCTGTAAAGAAATTTAACCCCATGTTAGAAGGGTCTAACGTGGGGTTTTTTATTATGAAATGATCAAGTTGTTATAATATAACATTTCATGGCTTCAGAGCCTTGAAAAATCGTTTAGATAGCCTCATAGTACTTAGCATCAGATTGTTATTGCATGCTTACTGAATTAGTAGGCTTTAATTAAAATAATAATTCCAAGCAAATAAAATCATCAAGTGAGTATAGATATGGCGGAAGTACGTGCCAGAGTAGATTTCAAAGTAGGGGTAGGCAGCAATATTGATGCTGAGCTTCTGTCATTCCATGGATTGAAAACAGAAAAAGAACATGTTGCTGTTATCTTTCAGTCTGCAGATAAAACTCAGAACACACCATTGGTACGAATGCACTCTGAATGCTTAACGGGTGACGTATTTCATTCATCTCGCTGCGATTGTGGTGAACAGTTAGATGAAACAATTAATAAAATGGGTGAATCTGGCGGTATTATTTTATATCTCCGCCAAGAAGGGCGTGGTATTGGTCTTTATAACAAGATCGACGCATATCGCTTACAAAGTGAAGGTATGAATACATACGAAGCGAATAACCACTTAGGTTTTGGCGATGATTTACGTGATTTCACAGAAGCTGCTGAAATGCTAAAAGCATTAGGGATTAATACTATTCGCTTAGTCACTAATAACCCTAAAAAGATCAGAGAGTTGAAGTCTCATGGAATACAAATTGAAGAAGTGGTCAATACTTCGGCGCATATAAAGTTAGGTAATGAAAGCTATCTTCAAGCAAAAGTGTCGCACGGAAAGCATGATTTAGACCTTTAAATTTCCTTCTTCTCATAAATCAAATAAAAACCTCACATTTGTGGGGTTTTTTTGTATTTGGCTTGCAAAAAAATTGTAAATTTGTATTATTTGGATTGCTAGTGCAAATGATAATGGTTTGCACTATTACTACTAATAATAATTCAAGCTCAACAAGGACGCTTCAATGACCATCAAATCTTTAGTGACTAAAGCTGTTACTTCGTCACTCCTTTTTGCCTCTGCTTCTTCATTTGCAGCAGTGACTCAAGATCAAGTAGTTGAACACTACGCAGATATTGCACATGCCGTTTTTTCGGATTCTGTTATTACAGCCAAGGCTCTTAACTCTTCTATTGATACATTCTTAGCTTCGCCTTCTGCTGCAAATTTCGAACAAGTAAAACAAGCTTGGTTAGATTCTCGAGTACCTTACCAGCAGTCGGAAGTTTTCCGTTTTGGTAACGCGGTTGTTGATGATTGGGAAGGTCAGTTAAACGCATGGCCTTTAGATGAAGGTCTTATTGATTACGTATCAACTGATTACCAATATGAGCTAGGTAACGAAGGTGCTAGCGCAAATATTGTTGCTAACAAAACGTTCCAAGTTGGTCAAACAACAGTTGATGCGACAAACATTACTCCTGAGCTAATTGCTGAGCTTAATGAAATTGGTGGTTCAGAGGCAAACGTAGCGTCTGGCTACCACGCGATTGAATTCCTACTTTGGGGACAAGATTTAAACGGCACTAATGCCGGTGCAGGTAATCGTGCTTACACTGATTTTGTTGTTGGTTCTGAATGTACAAACGGTAACTGTGACCGTCGTGGTGCTTACTTAAAAGCTTCTGCTGAACTTCTTATTCAAGATCTTGAATGGATGGAAAAACAGTGGTCTGCTGAGCAAAAAGGTAATTACCGTCAAGAGCTTTTAGCGGGTTCTAGCGATAATGGTTTACGTAAGATGCTATTTGGCATGGGTTCTCTATCTTTAGGTGAACTTGCAGGTGAGCGTATGAAAGTTGCTCTAGAAGCTAACTCAACTGAAGATGAGCATGATTGTTTCTCTGATAACACGCATAACTCGCATTACTACAATGAGCAAGGTATCTACAACGTTTACACTGGTTTGTATAAGCGTGAAAACGGTACGTTGCTTTCAGGTCCAAGCCTATATGACCTTGTTGCTCAACAAGACAAGCAAGCTGCAAAAGAGATTCAAAAGCAATTTGATCTTGCTCGTGCACAAGTTGGCGAGCTTGTAACTTCTGCTGAGAAAAACAATCAGCACTTTGATCAGTTGATTGCTTCAGATAATGCAGCAGGTAACGCGCTTGTGAATAAAACGATTGTAGCTCTAGTTTCTCAAACGGCTGCTATTGAACGTGCAGCCGGTGTGATTGGCATTGATAGCCTGAACCCTGATACTGCAGACCATGAGTTTTAAGCGATAAATAAAGTTGAAAAAGGGCTCCTAGCGAGCCCTTCATTGTTTCTGTATTGTTCAAGTTTGTGTATTGTCCAAATTGTTAAACAATGAAATTAAAAAATATAACTAATAATAAATAATCAAGGCAATGTATGAAGTCGTATCTCACCGCCTCGCTACTTATCTCACTGTTCGCAATGTCTCCCTTACACGCCCATGAAGTGTATTCAGGAGGGAAAACCACTACTAAAAAAGAAGGCGCTAATGCGTTTTCAATGCCGGCAACTAACTTACCTATGACTAAGCGATTAGACTTTAGTGTTGGTAATAGTTTCTTTAGAAACCCATGGGTCCCTGCACCAGCTTCTACAGACGCTCGTGATGGGTTAGGCCCTTTGTTTAATACGAATGGTTGCCAAAATTGCCACATTAAAGATGGTAGAGGGCATGCACCTGAAGCAGGAGATAAACACGCTGTTTCCATGCTGGTTCGATTAAGCATTCCAGCTGAAACTGCCGCTCAAAGACAAGCTTTCATTCGAGATGGTGGCATCCCTGAACCTACTTATGGCGGTCAGCTTCAAGATTTTGCTCTGCAAGGCGTAAAACCCGAAGGGAAGGTGAATATTAGCTACACAGAAGTTCCTGTTAAATTTGATGATGGAACGGTGGTGAGCTTACGTAAACCTAGCCTAACTATTACTGAGCTAGCGTTTGGCGATATGCACCCAAAAACTGAATTTTCAGCTCGTGTAGCACCGCCTATGATTGGTCTTGGCTTATTAGAAAGCATTCCTGAAAAAACGATTCTAGGCTTTATTGAGCAGCAAAAATCCGAAAACCTTGGTGTA
Source organism: Vibrio gallaecicus (assembly GCF_024347495.1). NCBI lineage: Bacteria > Pseudomonadati > Pseudomonadota > Gammaproteobacteria > Vibrionales > Vibrionaceae > Vibrio > Vibrio gallaecicus. The sequence goes on from NZ_AP025490.1 coordinate 1,279,083, forward strand.
TCGGGTAAAGCGAACAAAGTGCTTGATGTTCAAACCGATGAGCTCACGCTTGGTCGGTTTGGGTGGAAAGCTGGGCAACCAAATTTGATGCAACAAAATGCTGCAGCATTTAATGGTGACTTAGGTTTGACGAGTAATCTATTCCCTAATGAAAACTGTACAGCGAACCAATCTACGTGTACCGACTTTCCAAATGGTGGTTCACCAGAAGTAAGTGATAACATCCTTGATTTTGTAGAATTTTATTCCCAACATCTGGCGGTACCAATTCGACGTAATGTCGATAATCCACAAGTGATTCAAGGTAAGCAACTCTTTAAAGATATTGGCTGCCAAAGCTGCCATCAAGCTGAGATAAGAACAGCAGAACGTGCTGACTTACCTGCGTTATCTAAGCAGCTGATCAGCCCATATACTGATATGTTGTTGCACGATATGGGCGAAGGTCTCGCCGACAACCGACCGGAATATTTAGCGAATGGTCAAGAATGGCGTACTACACCACTTTGGGGGTTAGGCTATACCAAAGAAGTGAATGGGCACACATTCTTACTACATGATGGTCGTGCCAGAAATATTATGGAAGCGATTCTATGGCATGGAGGAGAAGCTCAAAATGCTAAACAAAAAGTGCTGAGCCTAAATGCTAAAGAGCGAGAGGCACTTGTCGCGTTCTTGGAATCTTTATAAAAAATATAAACTATCGTAAGCAGTGTTTTAAATGAACTTAACAGCATTTAAGCACTGCTAGCGAAAATAGTCAGCCAGAAATAAGGTCGAAACATGAGTGAAAAATTATTCGCGCTACCATTGATAGTCGCTGCTCTCGCCGGTTGCCAGTCAACCAATCAAGGTGAAGCTACCTCGACATTTCATCTTGATGAAACAAAGCATGTGAGCCACGAGGTTTATGTTAAGCAGTTTGAATCTGCAGTTGCTTTTAACACACAAGCAAAATTGTTAGAAGAATCGCTAGGTCAATATTGTAGAACCAATGATTATTCTATTGATGCTGTGAAGATGCAATGGCATCAAACCATGCTTGCTTGGATGGCTCTTCAAGGTCAAGAGCGAGGACCAGCAGAAGCTCTACAAGAGAGCTGGAATATTCAATTTTGGCCAGACAAAAAGAATACGACTGGTCTGAAAATGTCTCAGCTTACTCGACAAGACAAAACTTGGACTCAAGCGGAAATTGCTCAACAAAGCGTAACCGTTCAAGGTTTAGGGGCATTAGAATGGATGCTTTATGACGAAAAATCACCGTTATTAAGTGAAAAGAGCAAAGGCTGTATGTCAGCAGTCGCCATTTCGCAAAACCTATCTGTGAAATCGACCAATATTGCAGATGCATGGCAAGTTAACCCGTGGGTAGCTTTAGATGAATCCCGATGGGAGTCTGAATATGTGGCATTACTGACGAATCAGCTAGATTACAGTATGAAAAAACTAAGTCGACCACTTGCGAATATTGGTAAGCCTCGCCCTTACTTTGCTGAATCATGGCGTTCAGAAACTTCTTTATCGCAACTCAAAGCTAATACCCAAGCAATGCAAAGCTTGTATTTAGCGGAAGGTAAAGGCTTAGATAACATTCTAAGGGAGCGAGGTTTAAATGATTTAGCTGATCGAGTGAAGAGCCAGTTTGAGCAAACATTAGCAACCTGGCTTGATGAGAGTAGCTTGTTTAGTATGCTTCAGAGCAAAGAGGGCTACCGAAATGTTTTAGCTCAATATAATAAATTAGAGCGCCTTAAATACCTTATTCACGAAGAAGTGGCGATCGAATTAGGAATTGTAATAGGATTTAATGCAACTGATGGTGACTAATCAAACTCGGCGTTCATTACTTAAAGCAGCGCTGCTGGGTGCTGCTGTTCCAGTACTTCCTTTTGGCTGCTCTAGTGTATCTCCTCAAACAAATCGTGAGCCGGCTTTGATCGGATGTTCGCTTCAAGGTAAGCAAAAGTATTCGGCAGTTGTGGCAGATAAGTGGGGAATGCCTATTCAAACCCTTGCCATTCCGGAGCGCGGTCATGGTGTGGCAATTCGACCTAATAACTCCTCAGGTTTAAATCAAGCTGTAGTGTTTGCTCGTAGACCGGGCAACTTTTTTATGGTGTTTGATTATAAAACGGGTCAGCAGGTTCATTTGTCAGTAAAAGGGAAGAATAGACACTATTATGGTCATGGTGTCTTTTCGCTTGATGGTTCTCTCTTATACGCTACTGAAGGGGTTTCAAGTACAAGCCAAGGTGTAATTGGCGTTTATGATGCACTTAATGGCTATAATAAGATAGATGAATTCAGTGGCTTTGGCATTGGACCTCACGAGGTTATCATTATGCCAGATGGTCGCTTAGCAATTGGAGTAGGTGGCGTACATACAGATGGTCGAACGCCTAAAAACTTAAATACAATGCAGCCAACGTTGAGTTATTTGTCTGCGACAGGTGAATTACTTGAGCAAGTTGAATTAGCAGATAAGCAGCTTAGTATTAGGCACCTTGCTCATGATGGAGATGAAACGGTACTTTGTGGTCAGCAGTACCGCGGGGAACCCGATGAATACCCTGCATTATTAGCTATGCATACTCAGGGTGGCCGTTTAGAGCAGTTAAAAGCGGAGCCTGAACAGTGGGCGAGATTTAACCATTACATTGCGAGTATTGCTGCTTCAGATAAATGGATTATCGCGACTTCTCCACGAGGTAACTGCTATGGAATTTGGTCTAAGCAGACAAAAGAATTGGTTGAGTTGTCTTCCTTAACTGACGCTTCAGGCGCTGTATTCATGGGAGATGAATTCAGGCTGAGCTCTGGGGCTGGTGATGTTATTAGCCAAGCTGAACCATCGGAAAAAACAACCATTCAAACACTCACTCAATGGGATAACCACTGGTCTTCGATCTAGTTATTTTTAAGGTTTTATCGCGATTGATCTTCGAGATAATACAGCTAAACAGCTAAACAGCTAAACAGCTAAACAGCTAACAGCTTCGATAGCGCTATAGCTTTTGAGATAACTATAGTGTCGAAGTTGCGATGGTTATTGTCATCTCTAGCGCTGACTATTTAGCTTGGATAGTCTCAAAATTAATATAGTCCCTAATTAATACTTGGTACGCCCATTTCTTTGCCATACTTAAGGTTGGTGGGTATGGAGCGTGCTATGTTAGTGAGATTGTTTGGCGGATTATTACTTCTGACTTCTTTTCAAGTTTGGAGTTTGACGGGCTTATATGAGAGAGGGTGGATACCTGAAAGTTCCTCTCTTAAATTTTATGTTCTTTATCCTGAACTCACAGAAAGCTTTTATACTGATTCATCTTCTGCCTTATTGTGGAATGACTCTGAAGCTTCTGAAATGCTTGAATTTCAACTATCAATTATCGACCGTTCTGAGATAAGTCCTTTATTTGAGCGTCAGTTGCAAAGGCTGAGATATTATAGAGAGCAAGAGCTTTGGTTTGAGCATGATATCCTTTCAATGGATACTCTGATCTTTTACCTCAGTTATTCTGAAAATGCACCTTTGATAGGTAAGCCTTGGTATTTTGAGGATAAACTTCATGCAAAGCTTCCTAAGCCTTCCCCACACTTGTTGTTCAACCTAAAGCGAAACTTGGAATCCAATACTCTCAAGGAGTTTGTGCTTTCTTATGCGCCCCCTGTCGGCGATTATAAGCAATTTAAACATTCATATTCACTTTTGGAAGATTCTATTGTCGAGCCTATTGAACTTTATCATCAGTTGGGACTAAAACGTAAAGGTGACGAGTTACTTGACCGAAGCTCTCTGATTAAAAGAATGTCTTTAGTCGGCATTAATACCCAGTTGATTGAACCAGATATTGTTTATTTTGATGAAACACTCGAAGTTGCACTATTAGATTTTCAGGCTATGCATGGTTTAAAGGCTGATGGAGTTATAGGACCTAAAACGATGGCGTGGATAAACATGAGCCCAGAAAGGCGCTTACATAGTTTATCGCTAAATGCCGAGCGGGCTAGATTATGGCCGCAGGAACGAGACTCCATGATTCTAGTTAATGTACCTAGTTTTGATATGAAATATTGGTCTGATGGTGAGGAAGTGTTTGAGTCTAAAGTTGTGGTTGGAAAGCTATCTAGAAAGACACCATTATTAACGACAAAATTGGATTCTGTGATTTTGAATCCGACTTGGAATGTGCCTTGGAAAATAATGGTTGAAGACATATTGCCTAAAGTTAAAGCGGATAATACTTATCTACAAAGGCACAATTTTGAAGTTATTGAAAAATGGCGCTCACCTGAGTCATTGAATCCTGATGATATTGATTGGGCAAGTATTAACCCTAGAGCATTCCCATATAAGATGCGGCAGCAAGCAGGAGTGAAAAATGCGCTAGGGTTATACAAATTTAACACCCCTAATCGACGTGCTATTTATCTACACGATACCCCAAGTAAAGGTTTATTCGATACTGACCGACGGGCATACAGCTCTGGCTGTGTTCGAGTGGAGGATGCTGAAGAGTTCGCAGAGTTATTAATACAGAAGCATACAAAGAAAAATTTTGAAGACAGCACGGCTCTCAAAGCAAATACTAGAGTTCAGTTAAGAAAGCGCATTCCAGTGCATATTATTTACCAAACGGTTTTATTTGAAGATGAAGGTATCCAGTACCGGAGTGATATTTACAAATACGACAGCATGAGTAATGAAGGGTGATCTTGACTCAATTTTAACATTTGTCGCTTTGTGAAAAATTCATAAACAGTTTCAATAACTAAAGGCAGTTTGATTACTCATTCTGCCTTTCTCTCGTGTTTCATCGAATTGACTCATAAAAAAACCTTCTGTATTGTCCGTTTTTTGTTCAATTTAGATGGGTCAATTTGCTGTATGTCTCAAAATGTTTTCTCTCGCCGCCAATTTTTATCTATGGCTGGCGGTAGTGTTGTAATAGCTTCTATTGTTCCTTCTACTGCTTTTGCTTCTTACCCAGATAAGCCAAGAATCATTGCAATGAATAATTTGCATACTGGCGAAACGCTAGAAACTTGCTATTTCGATGGTGTAAATTATTTAAGCGATGAAATGGCTCGTATCAGTAAGCTGTGCCGTGATTTCCGTAGAAATGAGATTCATCCAATGGATAAAGGTCTGTTTGACCAATTATCCAGTATCCAGAATCTACTTGGTGTGAATACTGAGGTTCAAATCATTTCTGGTTACCGTTCGCCTGCTACGAATGAAAGCCTTCGTTCTAAATCTAGTGGGGTGGCAAAGAAAAGTTATCATATGCAAGGTCGTGCTTTGGATTTTAGGCTCAGTGGCGTGAATTTAAAGGAAGTCAGAGATGCGGCGAAAAGCCTTCAAGCAGGTGGTGTTGGCTACTATGCGAAAAGCGATTTTATTCATATAGATACAGGTCCTGTTCGCAGTTGGTAAGACTCACGTGACAAGAAAAAGTAATTAATTAAAACTCGGTGTGCATTTTTTATTGCACAGGTTGAAGGTAAATTCTTGAGCTTGTCAAAATGAGTGTCCAATGTCATAGTTTGCCTTTAAATTTATAGCTCACTGTAAGCGTTTTTATCTTTTACGGTGTTCATATTGGCAATTCATATAGCCAATTATCAAGTTTGCTTTCAAAGGTTTATCTATGTCTCTTAAATATCAAGTAGTGCCTGTCACTTCATTTTCTCAAAATTGCTCTATTGTTTGGTGTGATGAAACGATGGAAGGCATTGTGGTTGATCCCGGTGGCGATGTTAAACAACTTGCTGCGATTATTGAAGAACTTGGCGTTAAAGTTGTTAATTTGGTATTAACTCACGGGCACTTAGATCATGTTGGTGGAACTGAGCCACTGGCTGAAATCTTGAATGTAGAGGTTATAGGCCCGCATAAAGCTGACCTTTTCTGGCTGCAAGGTCTGGAAGGGCAAAGCCAAATGTTTGGCTTCCCGCTTTGTAAAGCATTCGAACCTAATCAGTGGCTTGAAGAAGGTGACCTAGTTACGTTTGGTAATCAGAAAATTGATGTTCTTCATACTCCTGGTCACACGCCTGGTCACGTTATTTTATTTAGTGATGAAGCACGCTTGGCTTTCGTTGGTGATGTATTGTTCAACGGTGCTATCGGTCGTACTGACTTTCCCCAAGGTGACTTTAACACTCTGATATCATCAATTAAGACAAAGTTATGGCCACTCGGAAAAGACGTAACGTTTGTTCCAGGTCACGGGCCTGAGTCTACATTTGGACGAGAGCGGGTATCTAACCCATTTGTAGCTGATGAAATGCCATTGTACTAATTCATTTCGTTTGTGTTAGTAAGCTCGGCGGCTGCAAGGTAGCGTCGAGCTAAACCGACAAACTCTTCCCCGCTCATATTTATTTCATTGGTTGCGATAAATATATCAAAGCCGTGATAGCTTCTCTGATGTTTCATTCTATTCGCTAGCATAGCCAGCATGCCTGTATAGGCGGTATGTGCAGGGCTTTTGTCTATATAGTTATTAGAATCTAAAACTATATCTTCGAACTTAGCTTCGCTTCCAGCTTGTTTAGCCCCTAAATACAGTAACCCTCTTTGGCTGAGTAATAGCTCACAGGCCACTTTTGGGCAGATTGAGTCTAAATAGGGCTTGTAGTGTTTAAGTTTTATTCCTATCCAAGGTAGTGGCTCGTGCCAACCATCTTGTTGAAATGTACATATTGAAACCTCCTGTACGTTATCCCATTTTACGACCCATCCACCTTTGAAAAAGTGCTGTTGTAGATGTGTAGAAGTGAGTGTGATCATGACATGGCTACGCAAAGCAAAGTAATAAATGCTAAAGAGAATGCTGGTTAAAGTTAGAATGGTCACCAGCATGGGTTTTCTATATTCGTTGTAAATCAGGAAAAAGATGAAAAACAGTGCAAAAAAGTAACCGATCGGTTTGATGAAGTAATGCCAAGACGGCAGTGTAAAATTGCTAAGGTGGCGAGTATTCATAGGCAGCACCATGTTTCATATATCACCAATGGATGGATAACCAGTATATAAGCCCTTATTTAATAAAACGATGATTAAATAATAGACGCTGATAAACAATATACGTATTTTTCGTCGACTTTCGGCTCTTCACTCTACAAATAGCTCCTGTTTTTTGGTATAAATCGCGCTTCAAATTTTCACCACTGCGCAAGAGCAGTGAACTGGAGAAATATTCAATGAGACTTGCTCATAAGCGTAAGGTGCAGGCTAAACTGCAAAAACGTATTAAAGCGGCTGTTGCTAATGTAGAAGTTGCAAAAGCAGCAGTAGCGCCTAAATCGGCGAAGCCTGTCGCAGAGAAAGTTGTCGCAGAAAAAACTGTAGCAGCAAAACCAGCGGTAACAAAAGCAGTAGCAGCAGCGAAAAAAGTAGATGTTGCACTGACACCTAAGCAGCAACAAGTACTAGACATTGTTGTGAAAAATGCTGAAGGTATTAACCCTAAAGGTATCGGCTTAGAAGCTGGTCAGGAAGATGCAAAAGCAGCTTCATGGGCTACAGGCGCATTGAAAAAACTTCTAGAAGAAAATCTAGTAGCGAAAGAGCAGCTTGCAGGTAACAAAGTTATTTACAAAGCTATCTAATTGACAATGCTCGCTGATCTCATTGTTTGAGATTAAGTGACTCAGTTATACAAATTCAAAGCCTCGATTTTCGAGGCTTTTTTGTTTTGATTAACGTTCAACTATAAACCTTCTTATTTTCCTACTACTTTCAGTATTGTAAACAAAACTCTGACTGGCTCTAGTTCTCTACTTCTTGGTGTTGAGTGCTCTGGTGAAAATCAAGTAGGCTTTGACCCTACTTAGTCACATCTAATTGGAGATTGGTTCTCTTCACACAAATAGAAGCTTTTAACTCACTACACGTTGTTTAGCGCTTAATACCCGACACAAATCACGAATTGGGTACATGATGTTAATTATCAATATAAGTAACTACGTACGTATTCCTATCTTAGATCTGTTTCGGCTTAGTTGTAACTTATTGAAACTAAGTCAAGCTATCTAAAATCCTACGTATAAGTACTTAACCCTTTGGTCTAATGCCCTTTGTTTGCCTAATTTTAGGTGCGTGATAGCGCTGATTTCTTATTGTTCCTAAAGCGTCCATTCTTGTTTGGAATCATAAAATGCTCATTGAAAGAGTATCTGAAACTAACCAAGGACGTGAACATGAGTCTTATCCAACACTCACTGAAACGAGTTTTTAAAAATGTTGCAGTAACTGCTGCTGCTTGTTTCGCTTTAGTTGCTACAGGTGCGACTGCTGCTGATAAAGTTTACCGCTTAAAACTGGCTGAAACGTGGGGACCTAACTTCCCAGTATTTGGTGATGCGACTAAAAACATGGCTGCAATGGCTGAGAAAATGTCGAATGGACGTTTGCAGATAAGAATTGATTCTGCAAATAAACATAAAGCACCACTTGGTGTATTCGATATGGTTAAGTCAGGTCAGTATGATATGGGGCACTCGGGCTCTTACTACTGGAAAGGAAAGGTGCCAAATACGCTGTATTTCACCTCTATGCCTTTCGGTATGACACCTGCAGAGCAATATGCTTGGTTCTACCACGGTGGTGGTATGGAACTTATGGAGCAAGTTTATTCTCCGCATAACCTGATGTCTTTCCCTGGTGGTAATACAGATATCCAAATGGGCGGTTGGTTTCAAAAAGAGATCAACAGTGTTGATGACTTGAAAGGTCTTAAGATGCGTATCCCTGGCTTTGCTGGAGAAATCTTGGCAGAGCTTGGCGCAAAACCAACGAATATTGCCCCTGGTGAGCTATACACTTCTTTAGAGCGTAGAACCATTGATGCTCTTGAATGGGTTGGTCCATCACTAGATTTACGCATGGGTTTCCACAAAATCGCCCCTTACTACTACACAGGTTGGCATGAGCCAGGTTCTGAACTTCAATTCCTAGTGAACAAACGTACGTGGAATAAATTACCTGAAGACCTACAAGAAATTCTACGTGTAGCAATGCGTACAGCTGCTTATGACATGTATACACAAGCAACTCATGAAAGTGGCAAAAACTGGGTATCGATGAAAACAGAATACCCTGATGTTCAAGTTAAAGATTTCCCACCTTCAGTAATGGCTGCTCTGCAAGAAGCGAATGACCGTTTACTTGCTAAGCACGCTGAGAAAGATGCACTGGCGAAAGAAATTCAGAAATCTCAATCTGATTACTTACAACAAGTACGTTCGTGGACTGATATTTCACACCGTGCTTACTTGAACAGCCAGGCGAAAAAATAGCAGTTAAATAACAATAATAAATGGCGCTTAACGAAAGCTTGGGACGAAGTTCCTTACAGAACGACTTAAACGCCATAAACAATTTTTTAATAATTAACAACAATAAAAATGGTACAGAGGCCTTGCCTAGTACCGAAGTCCAAGAACCTTTTTAGCACCACTACTAATTTGTGGTGGTGCTTTTTCAATTCCATGGAGTCGGAAATGAGAAGTTTGATTTACATTGAGCGACTGTTTAACCGCATTGGTGATGCACTTGGCTGGTTATCCAGCATGCTATTTATACTGTTGGTTGCGAATGTGGTTTATGACGTTGTGATGCGTTATGCCTTTAATGATGTTTCAATCGCTTTCCAAGAGATGGAGTGGCATTTATTTTCAGCAGTATTTTTATTAGGTGTTCCATACGCGATAAAGGCTGGTGGGCATGTACGTGTGGATGTATTTTACGAAAGACTTTCCTTCAAAGCACAAGCCATTATTGATTTACTCGGCACTTTCATTTTCTTACTTCCTTTTTGCCTGCTTGTTGGTTGGTATGGAATCGATTTTGCGAGAGAAAGTTACGAATTAGGTGAGATCTCAGGAGACCCTGGAGGTCTGCATTACCGCTGGATAATTAAAGCTATGATTCCGCTTTCTTTCTTCTTAATGGCACTCAGTGGTGTCGGGCTTATTCTGCATTCGTTGAATAAGATTATTAACCCTCATTTAGTTCATGCGAACTTTAATCAGCCTAAATAGGAGACGATGATGATTGGAATTATTATGTTTTTTGTCGCTCTATTTGCACTGCTTTTAGGGTTCCCGGTTGCTTTTACTTTTGGTGGTATTGCATTAATTTTCGGTGTTTGGGCCGAAGGGTTCGAAATGTTCGCCTTTATGCCTTATCGAATTCAATCAATCATGGAAAACACGGTACTGATGGCCGTCCCACTTTTTGTTTTTATGGGCTTGGTTCTCCAAAAAACTCGTTTAGCTGAGCAGTTATTAGAATCAATGGGGCGCTTATTTGGCGGTGTACGTGGTGGTATCGCTATTTCGACTGTCTTAGTGGGTTCATTACTTGCTGCCTCTACTGGGGTCGTTGGGGCATCGGTTGTCGCAATGGGGTTAATTTCCCTGCCTGTAATGCTTAAATATAATTATGATAAAGGGCTAGCGTGCGGAACAATTTGTGCGTCAGGAACTTTAGGGCAAATTATTCCACCATCTATTGTACTTATCCTTTTAGGTGATGTACTTGGTGTACCTGTTGGTGATTTATTTCAAGCCGCAATATGGCCTGGTGTCATGCTGGTCGGGGCGTATATTGTTTACATTTTAATTTATGCCCAGCTGAACCCTGAATCTGCACAACCGATTGAACGCGATGATTCAATTAGCCGTAAAGAAGAGGTTGTTAAAGCACTTAAAGCCATCATTCCACCTCTTGCATTAATTATTGTTGTTCTTGGTTCTATCTTTGCTGGTGTAGCCACACCTACGGAATCAGCAGCTCTTGGTGGTGCGGGCGCTATTGTACTTGCGTTTTTATATGGTCAATTTAGCTGGGGCATGATTTTCGATGCATCAAAAGAAACGGTAAAAGTAACAGCAATGGTTTTTGCTATTTTACTTGGTGCGACAGCCTTCTCTATGGCATTTACTTACACTGGCGGAGACTATTTAGTTGAAGAATGGATGCTTGCTATTCCGGGGGATAAGTGGGGCTTTTTGATCATCACTATGTTAGTTATTTTGATCCTGGGCTTCTTTATCGATTTTGTTGAAATTTGTTTTATTATCGTACCTATTATTGCCCCTGTTGCTGAGCTTATGGGTATCAATATGACTTGGTTCGCGATCTTAATTGCAATGAACCTTCAGACGTCGTTTTTAACTCCGCCATTCGGATTCAGCCTATTTTATCTTAAAGGGGTTGCTCCAAAAGGTGTAACGACTCAGGATATTTACCGTGGTGTTATGCCATTCATCGCCATTCAAATTTTAGTATTAGCCTCATTACTCGTTTTCCCTGGGTTTTACGGTATGTGACCAGATTCGATAATGTAGACGAATGATTTCATAGAGTGTTAATAAATTTGATAAAGTAAAACTGCTTGCTGAATAATCAGTGAGCAGTTTTTTATGAGGAAAAGGAATGCCTCTAAAAGCCAAGCTTATCTTGCTTACCTTACTGCCTTTATTAATTGTATCTGCCAGTATTAGCTGGATTTCACTACATCAGGCTAAAACACTCGGTGAGAAAGAAGTCGAAATTTTTAGGGATAGTTTGATCAAATCAAAAGAGAGCGCGCTGAAAGACAGTGTTGATCTCGCGTTTGATGCTATCTCTCATATCTATAATGATCCTAATGCTATTGAAGCAGAAGCCAAAGATGAAGTGCGCAGCATTCTTACCAAGCTAAGGTATGGATCTGATGGATATTTTTTTGCTTACGATAGCGAAGGAACTAATCTGGTTCACCCCATCTTACCTGAGCTTGTCGGTCGGAATTTGCTACATATACAAGATAATGATGGGGATTACTTAATTGAAGCCTTACTGCGAGAGGCCAAATCTGGCGGTGGTTTTCATCAATACTTATGGCAGAAACCCTCGACAGGTGAAGTCGTCTCTAAATTGAGTTATGCCGAGTGGCTAGATAAGTGGGACTGGATGGTGGGGACAGGTCTTTATATTGAAGATGTTAGCCAAGAAGTCGCAAATATGCAGGCGGCGATCAATAAAAATATTGAGACAACCTTCTTTTCTATCATGGTGATTTTATGTGTCACTGTAGCAGTGATTATCGTACTTACTCTCGCCATTAATATGCGTGAACATAAGATTGCCGATAATAATTTAAAAGAACTAGCGCATAAGACTGTGATGTTTCAAGAGGATGAAAAGAAACACTTAGCTCGTGAATTACATGATGGAATTAATCAACTGCTTGTTTCCAGCAAGTGCCATTTAGAGCTTTTGAATCATAAAATTCAAGATGAAGAGCTACGGGTTTATTTAGATAAATCACAGCATTCGTTGATGACTGCCATTGATGAAGTTAGGAACATTTCACATAAGCTTCGTCCTAGTGCTTTAGATGACATAGGCTTAGAAGCTGCTTTATCGAGTTTATTGATTGATTTTAAAGCTCATTCAGGTGTAGAGGTTGAAACTTTCTTTAGTACTCAAACTGGGAAGTTAAAATCTGAAGCGGCGACTACGCTTTATAGAGTGGTTCAAGAATCACTGAATAATATTGAAAAACATGCACAAGCGAAAAAAGTGACTGTCGTTTTGCATCAAATGGGCAATATGCTCCAGTTAATGATTAGGGACGATGGAATAGGCTTTAACGCCCAAAGTGTCATGCACAAACGTGGAATCGGCTTGAGGAATATGAGAGAGAGAGTCGAATTCATTGGAGGTGAGTTTGAATTGGTTGCAGAGACAGGCTTTGGTACAGAAATAACCGTGTTATTAACACTAGAAGGATTGGTGTATGAGTGAAGCGATTAAAGTGGTGATAGTGGATGATCACCAAGTTGTGCTCGATGGCTTTATGGCAAGGTTAAGTTTAGAACCTGATATAGATGTGATTGGCACTGCGAGCAATGGGTTGGAGGCGGTTGAACTTGTTAAGCAATTAAAACCTGACGTCACCCTCATGGACATTAGTATGCCTATTATGAACGGTATAGACGCAACGCACTTGATCAAAGAATCTCAACCTGATGCAAAAATCCTGATGCTGACGATGCATAATAATCGTGAATATATTATGAAGGTGATGCAATCGGGGGCGGTTGGGTACATGTTGAAAGAAATATCATCAGAAAAGATGGTGCAAGCGATTAAAACAGTGAATCAAGGTTCAACATACTTTTGTGAAAAAGTGACTCAAAATTTATTTTCTCAACCTGTAAAACCCACTCAATCGCTGAAAAATCCATTAACAAGAAGGGAAGAAGCAGTATTGAAATTAGTTGCGGGAGGGGAGAGCAGTAAGAAGATTGCGCATCAATTGAATATAAGTTACCGAACGGTAGAAACCCATAGGCATAACATTAAGCATAAGCTTGATATTCACTCAACTGCAGAGTTGGCAAAATATGCTGTAAATTTGGGCTTAGTTGAATGATTTTACGCTAAATTACGGTAAAAGTGTAATTTAATTACTTTTATTGCTGGTTAGCCCAGTATTTTGGAGGTTTATTTAGTTTTTTTGCGACATATTGATACTATTCTCGACGGAATTTACGCACCGAATGCAATATTGCTAATTTAAGGTGCCGCAAATTAGAGAGGGAAAATGGAGCCTGTAAAGGATAAGTATAGTATTGATAATACTGATTACACAGTAGGTCAAGACAACGTCCAGAAGTGGGGTTTTGATGTACATAACCCTGTATTTGGGATTAGTGCTGGCGCAATTATTTTATTTTTAGTTGCACTGCTTGTTGCTGATTCAGAAACAGCAAAAGCCGCCCTTGATGGCATGAAGTGGAAAGTGCTTGGTAACTTCGATGGCTTCTTCATGTGGTCTGCAAATCTCTTTGTGATTTTCTGTTTTGCCCTCATTGTCTCCCCTTACGGTAAAATCCGCCTTGGTGGCAATGATGCCAAAGCAGAGCACTCAAACTTATCTTGGATGTCGATGCTATTCGCTTCAGGTATGGGTATTGGGCTGATGTTCTGGGGTGTGGCAGAGCCTGTTGCTTATTTCACTGGTTGGTATGAAACGCCTCTTGGTGTTGAAGCTCATTCACCTGAAGCTGTAAAGCTGGCGTTAGGCGCAACTATTTATAACTGGGGTTTGCATGGCTGGGCTATTTACGCAGTAGTAGCACTTGCTCTCGCGTTTTTCACTTTTAACAAAGGCTTGCCTCTTTCAATTCGTTCAATCTTCTACCCATTATTAGGTGATAGAGCGTGGGGTTGGTTTGGTCATATTGTTGATATCATAGCCGTACTAGCAACATTATTTGGGTTAGCAACGTCTTTAGGGCTAGGAGCTCAACAAGCGACAAGTGGTATTAACCATGTATTTGGTACCGATGGTGGTATTGGTATGCAGCTTGTTGTGATTGCAGTTGTAACAGCTCTAGCGACGATGTCTGTTATTCGAGGTATCAATGGTGGTGTTAAGTTACTAAGTAACATTAATATGGTGGTGGCCTTTGGTTTGTTGGTCTTTGTCGCTATTGCTGGTGGCATAGCTGGTATCAAAGCAATTCCAACAGCTTTAATGGGCTACATTGAGAACTTTATTCCGCTAAGTAACCCGCACGGTCGTGATGATGAAACTTGGATGCAAGGTTGGACTGTATTTTACTGGGCTTGGTGGATCTCATGGTCACCATTCGTAGGCATGTTCATCGCTCGTATTTCTAAAGGTCGTACCATTCGTGAGTTTATGGTTGCAGTGTTGTTCATCCCAACAACGGTTATCGTTATCTGGATGGCTATTTTTGGTGGCATTGCGATTGATCAAGTAGTCAATAAAGTGGGCGAGATAGGTATTAATGGTCTTCAAGACATCACTCTTTCTCTGTTCCATACTTATGATGCACTACCAATGAGTTCAATATTATCAGTGGTTTCTATCGTATTGATTCTGGTGTTCTTTATTACATCTTCAGATTCGGGCTCGCTAGTTATCGACAGTATTACTTCTGGCGGTAAAGTTGATGCACCTGTACCACAGCGTGTTTTCTGGGCTGTTATTGGCGGAGCTATCGCTGCTGTACTATTGTGGGTTGGTGGTACTGAGTCTATTCAAGCTTTGCAAGCTGGTACAGTATCAATGGCATTACCGTTTACCTTCATCCTGTTGTTGATGTGCTTAAGCCTATTACTTGGTTTACGTACTGAAAATCAATTGATGAAGTTAGAAAGTAGTACTAGTCAGTAAAGCTGATAGAAAAAATCATAATAATAAAGGTCGAGCTACTCGACCTTTTTTGTATGCAAAATTTATACAATATTGTTTAGTGGTCAAATTATCGACGAACTCACTTCTGTTTGCTGAAAAAATAGCACTAAGCTGCTAGAATATGTGCATCCAAGTATATGAATTATTGTGAAAACGAGCTTATTCAGCTTGGATCGATGATGAAGTTCGTTTGTACAGTCACAAGGTAATAAGGGATATTAGTAGTATTCCAAAGAGAGGAATAATGACTAAAGGTATAGATAAATACAGTATCGACAGTACGGATTACACTGTTGGTCAAGATAATGTTCAAAAGTGGGGGTTTGATGTACATAACCCTGTTTTTGGGATTAGCGCGGGTTTTATTGCACTATTTCTAATTGTAGTAATGGTTACTGATGCTGCGACTGCAAAAGCGGCGTTGGATGGAATCAAATGGCAGATTATTGGTTCGTTTGATTGGTTATTCATTTGGGCTGGAAACATTTTTGTTATTTTCTGTTTGGCTCTGATTGTTTCACCGTTTGGTAAAATTCGTTTGGGTGGCTCTGATGCTACTGCTGATTACTCATTTATGTCGTGGCTTTCAATGCTGTTTGCTGCGGGTATGGGTATTGGTCTTATGTTCTGGAGTGTTGCTGAGCCTGTTGCTTACTTCACAGGCTGGTATGAAACACCATTAGGTGTGGAACCTAATACTCCAGAAGCGGCCCGCTTAGCTCTAGGTGCAACTATGTACCACTGGGGTCTACACCCATGGGCTATTTATGGTGTTGTAGCACTATCACTGGCATTTTTTACTTATAATAAAGGCTTACCGCTTTCTATCCGTTCGATCTTTTACCCTATTTTAGGAGATAGAGCATGGGGTTGGGCTGGTCACATTGTCGATATCTTAGCGGTATTAGCAACATTGTTTGGTCTTGCGACATCCCTTGGTTTAGGTGCTCAGCAAGCGGCAAGTGGTATACATCATGTATTTGGGACTGACCCAGGTCTAGGGCTTCAAATTGCTGTAATTTCTGTTGTTACCTTATTAGCTGTTGTTTCTGTTCTGCGCGGCATTGATGGTGGCGTGAAAGTAATCAGTAACATCAACATGATTATTGCATTCTTGCTTCTTATTCTAGTTGGCATGATCGGCTATGCAGTATCACTTGGTTCAATCCCTACGACATTAATGGCGTATTTAGAAAACTTAATTCCTCTAAGTAACCCACATGGTCGTGATGATGAAGCTTGGTTCCAAGGTTGGACTGTATTCTACTGGGCTTGGTGGATCTCATGGTCACCATTCGTAGGTATGTTCATTGCTCGCGTTTCTAAAGGTCGTACCGTTCGTGAATTCTTGACTGCAGTACTTATTGTACCTACGTCAGTGACATTAATTTGGATGTCAGTTTTTGGTGGGTTGGCAATAGATCAAGTTGTAAACAACGTAGGCGAGTTAGGTTCAAAAGGCTTAACAGATATGTCGTTGGCAATGTTCCAAATGTTTGATTCACTCCCGTTTGGTAACATGTTGTCTATTATCGCGGTTGTTCTTGTATTAGTCTTCTTTATCACTTCATCAGACAGTGGTTCACTGGTTATTGATAGCATTACCGCTGGTGGTAAAGTGGATGCTCCAGTATTACAACGTGTATTTTGGGCTTTCCTTGAAGGCGCAATTGCGGTTGCATTACTTTGGGTTGGAGGCACAGAAGCGGTACAAGCACTACAAGCGGGTGCGATATCTACAGCGCTGCCATTTACCATTATTCTACTTATGATGTGTGTTAGCTTATTGATGGGTATGCGTACTGAGAAGCGTTAATTCATCGATAAAATAAGTGAATATGATTAGATAGCTAATCAAAATATATACGAAAGGCAGGTGGAATATTTCATCTGCCTTTTTTGTTTTGTACGAAACATAAACTGGTATATTTTTGACTGTGGCAGTGAATTGTCATGTTTTTTGGATTCAATTACAAATACTTACATTGTTAAAATAAATGGTCAAAAGCGCTCGAATTTGTGCGTTGAATTGGATAGTATGCGCGTGATCTCAATCACACATGGCGTAACTGACAATGACATTAACACTGAAGCAAAAGCTAATAGGCGCAAGCTTATCTGCGGTTGTATTAATGGCGACAGCCTTAACTTGGCTATCGGCAAACCAGCTTTTTGAACAAACTCGTAATGGGGTATATTTACGAGCAGAAAGCGTATCTGAAGCGGCATCGGAAGGCATCAAAAACTGGATCGATATTCGTAGGGATATTGCTTCAGCATTTAATGATTTCTCACAAGAAGATGATGTTGTTCCTTTCTTAAAGCAAGCTCGTGCAGCCGGTGGCTTTGACGATATTTTCTTGGGTACACCTGAAGGCGGTATGTACCGTTCTCATCCTGAACGTAACCGAGCGGGTTACGATCCTCGCCAACGTCCTTGGTATCAAGAAGCAAACGCAGCCGGTCGCCAAATTATCACGACGGCTTATACTGACGCAATTACTCAAGCGCTACTTGTGACAATCGCAGAACCCGTACGTCACAATGGTAACTTTGTAGGTGTAGTGGGCGCGGACGTATTGATTGATCAATTAGTGAGTGATGTTATTAGCTTAGATGTTGGTGATAATGCTTATGCAATGCTGATTGATGCAACCGACGGAACATTTTTAGCGCACCCAGATAAGTCACTAAGCTTAAAGCCTGTGAGTCAGCTTTCAAACGACCTATCCATGGCATCTATTGAGCAGTCAATGCGAACTGGAAGCATTGAAATGATTCATGAGCGTGGTGTGAATAAGCTTATCTACTTTACTAAAGTACCCAATACAAACTGGGTGTTTGGTGTGCAGATGGACCAAGCCACCGAAGAGGCTAATCACGGTACGTTACTTACTCAGCTAATTACAACGGCTGTTGTTATTACTCTAATTGTAATTGTCCTTGTGTCATGGCTTGTGAGTTTCTTATTCAGAGATTTGAAACGTGTTTCAGATGCTTTAGAAGAAATCGCTGGCGGTGAAGGTGATTTAACTCAGCGTTTAGAGCCTAAGAGTGATGACGAAGTCGGTCAGTTAGCTAAGAGCTTTAACCGCTTTGTAGGTAACATGCACCAAATGGTGATTAAGCTGAGCGATGTTTCTGCTGCATTATCGGAACAATCACGTTTAACCGCTTCACAAGCTGAAGAAAGAAGTGCACGTATACGTTTACAGCAAGATGAAATCAATATGGTTGCAACGGCTGTAAATGAAATGGCAGCTGCGACTCAAGAAATTGCAGGAAATGCAGATCATACGGCTCAAAACTCTTCTGAAGCAGTAGTAGCAAGTGTTCATGGTACTGACCAAGTTGCACAAACTCAAAGCTCAATTCAAAACCTAGCGGAAGAAGTTCAGGTTGCAACTAATGTGATTCAAGAACTTGAAGAGCACGGTAATAGCATCAATACGATTCTTTCGAATATCCAAGGGATTGCTGAGCAAACAAACCTGCTAGCGCTGAATGCTGCTATTGAAGCTGCACGTGCTGGTGAACAAGGGCGTGGTTTTGCGGTGGTTGCTGATGAAGTGAGAGTATTGAGCCAGCGTACTCATGGATCAACTCAAGAAATTCAAAAAACGATTGAGTTACTGCAAGGTACAACAGGTAAAGCGGTAAGTATCATGAATGATAGCCGTTCCCTTGCAACAACCAGCGTAGATGATGCGAACTCAGCAGCAGCAAGCTTAACGCAAATCCATACTGCGGTTGAGCGTATCAGTGATATGGCTATGCAAATTGCTTCTGCAGCAGAAGAACAAGCGTCAGTAACTTCAGAAATCACTCGTAACACTGAAGGAATTCGTGACGTATCTAATGAGCTTGCCACTGAGGCGCACGATGCTGCAGATCAAGCCGCTCAATTATCTGAATTGTCACACGAGTTAGAAAACGAAATTCGTCGCTTTAAGCTTTAAGCTGATAGTGATGCAGTTTTGATATTCTTAAGCGAATGTCATGACAAAAAAGGAGCCATATGGCTCCTTTTTTTGTCATCGAGATTTAAAGACAAATTGTGATTAGCATGAAAACTAAAGCCAGAAATCTTTAATAGGTTTGCTGGCATCAAAATGATGGGCGATTTGAGCCTGTAACAATTCTGCGGTGGCAATTGCATCCGTAAGGGCATGGTGAGGTGAGTAATCAGGTAAACTGTAGCGACGTCTGCTTTGCCCAAGACGAACAGACTTTGGCTTCTTACCTTTTAGCTTATTCCAAAGTCCTCCGGCGTCTTTATGCTGAATTTGTGATTCGATCTCTAATGTATCGAGTACCGGAAATTCGATCCCTTCGCCTAGGCGAACTTTCAGAGCATTCTCTAAGAAGTCTCTCTCAATTCGGCGGTAGTGGACCACAACGATATGTCCTGATATTGCCTTTAGTACTTCATCCAGTACTTCATCTAAATCGGGCGCATCTATGATGTCATTGTGGGTAATACCATGAATAACCACTGACTCTTCTTCAAGTTTCTGACTGGGTCTTAATGTCCAGTGGCGAGCATCTTTGAGATAGATTCGATTTAACGTAAATGGGACTAATCCAATCGTAATAATTCCGTCTTTCTTCGCATTGAGTCCTGTTGTTTCAAAGTCCAATGCTAAAAAAGTAACTTCTGATAACGGGGTATCAGGTGCAGGTAAAGGATTACTGTAGAACTGTTTTAAACGTTCATCTTTTGCCCGCTCAAGTTTCTGAGAGAATTTAAATGGCCAATCGACAGAAGGTGACTTAAATAATGAATTCATAAGCGTTACTTAAAGCTATTGTTGGCTTGGTAGCGGAATTTTAAGAAGTTCTGAGCGTTACTGAGTATTTGGAACGCATCTTTAAGGTTGCGGCGTTCAAAGTCAGAGAGATTTTCTGGCTCGATATTATTGTCAGGTTCAATCTCATTGGTGACATCTAAAGCTTGGTGTCTAATTCGAACCATAGAAATGAATTCCATGGCATCTTTTAAATCCTGAGCTCTGCCTTTTGGAAGAATGCCGGCATCGAGAATATCGTCTAGACGTTCGAATGAGTTCTGAGAACGTGATGCTACCGCGAGTGAGTGAACACGAATAAGGTCAGCAAGTGGGGCTGTACCACGTCTTTTCAGATTAATTGAATTGTTATGGCGGCCATCTTTTTCCATCACAAAGTCTTTAAAAAAACCAAGTGGAGGCGTGCGGTTTAACGCATTTCTGGCTAGGCAAGCTAAGAAACGATTATTCTTACGAGCGCGTCTAATGATGAAACTGTTTAGTTGTTCCGCCCATTTTAGACGGCCAAATACACCGTCTAAATCAAAAAATATGGATGCATTGAGTAATGCTTTTGGATTTGGATTATCTATCCAATCAGCGAAGCACTCTTCCCATTGGGTGCGCGTCATTCGCCAAGTTGGGTTAGTCGCCATGATGTCGCCAGTACAATAGCTATAGCCACATTGATCCAATCCATCACAAATGAACTTAGAAAGGTCTTCAAAATATTGGTTATGTTTCTCATGATTGAATGTGTCATCAAGGATGATAGCGTTATCTTGGTCGGTCACAATTAATTGTTCATCACGACCCATAGACCCAAGAGCAAGGAAACAATAAGGGATAGGAGGCGCACCTAAAGATTCTTCTGCTAGTTCAATTATACGCTGTTTGAAACTGCGACCAATTACCGACATTGCAGTACCAACCATATGTGCATTGGCATCTTCGTTTACTAATCGAACAAAACTGTCTTTCACTTGTTCAGAGAGAACTTTGAGGTCTTCAATCGTTTGCTGCTGGAAAATACTGCTTACAAGTAGCAGAGAGTTTTGAGATTCGTAACGTACGATATCAGTGGTTTCGATAATACCAATTGGCTTTCTGTCTTTGAGGACTGGCAAGTGGTGTACGTTGTAGCGAAGCATGGTGAGCATTGCTTCGTAAACATAAGCGTTATGATCGAGCGATATTACTTCGTGAGTCATCACACTAGCAACATCATCTGAAGGATCAAGTCCCTGTGCGAGTACGCGTGTACATAGGTCGCGGTCAGTAATAATACCGATTACTGGCGTTGAGTCATCATCTTCATTTTCAACAATTTCAGGATCAATAATAAGCAATGCTGAAACGTGTTCTTCAGCCATCATGGTCGCAGCTTCTTGGATAGTATGACTTTTATCTATAGAAGGAGCTTCACGTGTGAGCAGAGTCTTTACCTTAGAAGTGGTCAAGTCATTGGCATCGTTACTGTCAGAGTTGGCTTGACGAAGTCGAGCATTATCTTCTACTTCTACAAAATCGGCGAAAGTATCGAATTTTTCGTACAAATCTTGAAATACACTTTCTGGAATGCAGTAAAGTAATGTGTCTTCAATTGCTTTTACGGGAAAGCGAACTTTATTATTGGTGAGCAGCCCCATCTGTCCGAAGATATGACCTTCATCGAGTCTATTATATAACTCACCTTTTCGACGATATACTTCGACTTCACCACTTCTTACCATGTAGAGGTCGTTAATCTGGTCACCAAAATGAATAATAGGCGTACCTTGTCGGTAGTAAGAGATTTCGACACTATTAGTAATAATGGTGAGAGTTTCTTCAGACAATTCGCTGAATGGAGGGTATTGCGCTAGAAAGTTTTGAATTTCTAATAGCTCGGCTTCCATAGGGGGCATCCATAAATTCGTATGGTTTTATGTTACAACAATTGCAAATATATTGCCGTCATAATTCATTCTGTGAGCGAAAACCTTTTTAAAGTCTGATGGATAGGCTACCTTTTTATGAGTTCAGTCAGTTTATTATCAGTTAAAGAGGTGGCTAATGTTCAAGTATAGTTTGGTTACTGTATTGATGGCTTGTTCATCGATAGCATGGTCGAATGAAAACCCAACAGATATCCTTGATTACGATTACATTTATGCCTCAGCAGGATCTGGTAGCTTAAATGAGGATGCTGCAGCAAATGCGAATGCATCCGTGTATGCACTGGGTGTGAGTTACATGATGAATGATAATTGGTTGTTAATGGGTGATTATACCGCGAGGTTTATCCACCCTGATGATACGACTACTCGGATTGATACATTAATGGGTGGGATCGGTTATCGTTATAATCTCATGCAAGATTTCGATTTTATTGCTTCTTATAATTTAGGTATAACGAAAGCAAAGGTTGAGCTAAATACAAATAATATAGCAGTGTCTTCGGATACAGAGCTGATTCACGGTGGGAAAGTCGCGCTTAACTATGGCTTTGCAGAGTCCTGGATAGCCAGTGGTAGTATTCAAGTGAATAGGAGTGATCTTATTGATGAAGAAATTTATCAAACAAGTTTGCGTTATTTAGTCACAAGTCGGTTTGCGATTGGTGGTTTTTATGCTCACCGCGATGGTAATACACAAAGAACTAACGAGTTGGGTATCAACTTCTTACTTGAGTACTAAATTCCCTCTTAAAGTCATAGGGAGCATTGTTTACGCTCTGTGACTTTCTAAAATTTAGCGATTAAAAAAGCCAGCATTGCGCTGGCTTTTTACATTAATCATTAAATAATCGATAAGATCATTTGCATTGGACAACCAGCGTTATAAAACGGCTGCGATACCTTTACAAAGTGGACCCATGTTCGATTTAGTCATACCAGCAACGCTGATTCGACCTGAACCTACAATGTAGATTGCAAATTCATCTTTAAGTCGAGTTACTTGTTCTTTTGTTAGACCAGAGAAAGAGAACATGCCGTTTTGACGTTCGATGAACGTGAAGTCTGCGTCTACACCTTCAGCTTTTAGTGTCGTTACAAAAAGCTCACGCATTTCTTGGATGCGATCACGCATCTCAGCAACCTCAGCTTCCCATTCTGCTCGTAAATCTGCATTACCTAAAATATGAGTAACTACAGCACTGCCGTGAGCTGGTGGGTTTGAGTAGATAGAGCGGATGATGCTCTTGATTTGAGAGAATGCAGTTGTTGCGATATCTGCTGATTCAGCAACAAGAGTGAATGCACCTACACGTTCGTTGTATAGACCGAAGTTCTTAGAGAAAGAACTCGCGACTAAAATCTCTTTGTTGTACTTAGCAAAAGTACGAAGACCAGCGGCATCTTCTTCAACACCTTTAGCAAAACCTTGGTAAGCAAAATCGAATAAAGGTAGTAACTCTTTTTCTGCTACCAATTTGGCTAGAGTTTCCCACTCATCAGCAGTTGGGTCGATACCTGTAGGGTTATGACAGCAACCGTGTAGAAGCACGATGTCACCAGCTGATGCTTTTTCTAAGTCAGCAACCATGCCCGCAAAATCTTTGTCTTTTGTTTCTGCATTGTAGTAGCTGTATTGAGCGGTTTCGATGCCGGCAGCAGCGAATACACCATTGTGGTTTGCCCAAGTTGGGTTACTGATCCAAATTTTCGCATCGCCCAGTTGACGCTTGATGAACTCACCAGCAACACGTAATGCACCTGTGCCACCAGGAGCTTGAGCTGTTTTAGCACGTAGACCAGATACGATTTCTGAATCAGCACCGAAAAGTAGTTTCTGAACGGCAAGGCCGTATTCAGCCGTACCTTCAATTGTTAGGTAAGATTTTGTTTTTTCATTCTCAAGAAGCGAAGCTTCTGCTTTCTTTACTGTTTTAAGAACCGGAGTTTGACCGTCTTCATTTTTGTAGATACCAACACCTAGGTTGATTTTTTCAGCACGAGTATCTTTTTTAAATTCTTCAGTTAGTCCGAGAATTGGGTCTGCAGGAGCAGCTAAAACTTTTTCAAACATAATCTTCATCCATGTCAATTGAAGGGAGGATAGTAACAACTCCAGTATTTATACCTGTAAGGTTTTTTTAAGACAACATGAAGCGAACAGAAAAGTAAAAAAAAGTCAGTTTGAGAGCGATTATTCAATCAAGACTAAAGTTTTCATAAAAAAGCCCCTAATGAGGTGCTCATTAGGGGCTGAAAATTCGTGTTTTGTAAGCAATGAATTAAACAGGCTGGGTTATGAAGCTTTCTCGCTCTAATTCACTCAAATCAGCCTTGCCATCTTTATAATTTGACGCGATATCCACAAACTTGTCTTCAACCGCTAAGAAAGCGTCAACTACTTGAGGGTCAAAATGTGTACCATTACCTTCAAGAATAATGCTTTTTGCTTTGTCATGAGAAAATGCGGGTTTATAGATACGCTTTGAAATGAGAGCATCATAGACATCAGCAAGGGCCATTAAACGCCCTGATAACGGGATATCTTCACCTGAAAGCTGATTAGGGTAACCAGAGCCATTCCATTTCTCATGGTGCGTTAAGGAGATTTCTTTGGCGACCCTAAGAAATGAACTGCTTCCTAATTGTTTTTCAGCTATAGAAAGTGCTTCTGCACCAATTTTAGGGTGACCTTTCATTATCTCAAACTCTTCATCCGTCAGCTTCCCTGGCTTAAGTAGTACATTGTCAGGAATACCGACTTTGCCTACATCATGAAGTGGCGCTGATTTATACAGTAATTCAATATATTGAGGGCTGAGTAACGAGGAGTGCTTGTCAGATAAACTGAGGTGCTCGGCGAGTACTTTGACATATTCTTGGGTTCTTAATATGTGAGCGCCAGTTTCATTGTCTCGTGATTCAGCCAGTGCCGATAAACTCACAATTGCAACATCACGTGTAGTTTTTACTTCAGTTTGTGCTGACTCTAGGCTATCAAGCATCGAGTTTGTTAAAGAAGCCATTGAGCCGAGTTCATCGTAGCCAAAGATAGGCAGCCTAACGTTAGTATCACCTTTTGTTACCTTTTCTAATGAACACTCTTGACTGAGTAAAACTCGTTTAATGAGCTTACTCCATAGCATCATGATGGTAACAGCATAGCCAGCCAGTACTACAGATAGAAATATAAACTCTTTAATGACACTGATTTTTCCAGTTCCATCTAGCAAACGGGCTGGGTTGTGTTCTAACCAAAATACATCTTTTACAGCAACCATTGTGAGCATTGTAGTTAGTGTACCCAGTAGCAATACGACTAACCAAATCATTTGCTTTACTAAAGAGATACGCTGACCTGACAATGAAAAATCGAATTGACCAGTACGATCCATTTCGTCCATTTGAGCAAGTTTAGCAACTAGCTGTAAAATCGTTCCAGTGAAAAAGCCGAACAAAGACATTCCAAACAACACTTTTAGATTGCTGTCTATTGGGAAATCGTAACTCATACTGTAATAGAGAGCGAAAGGGACACTTGCGGCAAAGAATAGAGTGGTGTCTAACTGAGCAAACTTTGTTTCTTTTACTAAGGGATGTTTAGTGAGCACAAAGTGCCGGATCAGAAACATGATCGAAAATACGATACTGACGTGTGTTAAGACTTCTTGCGCAGTAAGCGTTTCTAACATCGGGCATACTCGCCCGCCATATATACCAAATAAAGCACCCGCAATAACGTATAACTTGAACGTTAAAGACGCATTATAGTTTGATTTATCCATGGATAAGCCCTTTTGTAAATTCGCGCTAGTACCTTTATTCATGCTCGCAGCTTTAATTACGCTAGTATCTCATTTTCACTAATATCATTATTTTCGACATAGTTTTTTACTAGCGGCATAGCACTTTATTAGCGATTTAGTTCTTTTACTAGCGACATAGTTCTTTGCTAATTAGACGCTGATTTCTGCATTGTAGTTGATGCTAGCAAGCGATAGCCATAACTGTGATGAATAAAGACCGGGGATTCTATCGGTAGATTTCACATAATGATATAAAAAATTTAACAATAAAAAGTATAGGTAAATCGAGTGCAGAAATAAAAATAGCTCCTAACGATATTTAGGAGCTATAACCAATTGATAAAATTGTATTTAATAGGGTTTGCGCGTTATTTTTTAAGATTTATTTGTGACTCAATAGAGTCTGTTTCTATATTTGGGTGCGAAGCTAACTTGTCCGTAGCCCACTCATTAATGTGCTTTAAAATCGCAGAAACAGCCTGTTTTTTGGAAACTGTTTGTCCCTGTTCTACTTCTAGTTTCTGTTTTGGGTGAGAACCTGTTGAATCTTCAGCAATGTGTAACCAGTCTGGATGCCAGTAATACGGTTGTCCGCTTGGTGCAGTCCAACTATGAACACCATTTGATTCACCTTTGTAATCTAACTGTTCTGCATCTATTTTTTTCATTGTTATCTCGCATAATTTGTAGGGTTAGAAACATGACTAATTAGGTCATGTAATCCAACTTAGCAGAGCAGACAAAGTTATCTGTGATTTATTTCACACAATTACCGAAATTTACTGCAATGGTTTCGTTCGGTAGGTTCGAGAACTCACTTAATGTTAGAGTATCCAGTTGATTGAATTTATTAAGGTAGTTGTATTACATGGCACGTTATGAAGAACTGGCAAAGGATATCCGAGATCAGATCGCAAATAATACTTGGCGATCGGGTGAAAAGATCCCTTCAGTTCGAATGAGCTGCCGAAACTACAATGTAAGCAACAGCACCGTACTTCAAGCTTATCAATTACTGGAAAGCCAAGGTTGGATAACAGCAAAACCTCAATCGGGATATTTTGTGACCCCAAGAGTGGATGGCGTTCAAAGTAAGCCTGAAGAAACCAAAGAAAAAAAAGCTATTAATGATCGATTGTTTGATTTTTTAAAGTCGAGCTCTGCAGAAGGGGTGGTTCCTTTTGGCTCCGCTTTTCCAGATCCGGCTTTATTTCCACTTCCAGCGTTGACTCGTAACCTAGCTAGCGCAGGACGAAAGATGACAGGCGCTAGCTTGATAGACAATCTTCCCCCAGGAAGTGAGTCATTACGCCGTCAGATTGCACAGCGTTACCTTCAGCAGGGTATCACCGTGAGTCATCAAGATATCGTCATTACTTCTGGGGCAATGGAGGCTCTTAATCTTAGCTTGCAGGCGGTTACGCAAGCGGGTGATAACGTTGTGATTGAGTCTCCGGCTTTTTATGGTGCATTGCAGGCGATTGAAAGGTTAGGGTTGAATCCAATTGAAGTTGATGTATGCCCAGAAAATGGACTGGATATAGAACAGTTTTCCCGTGTTTTAGAAAGCCATGATGTGAAGGCTTGTTGGTTGATGACAACATTCCAAAATCCTACCGGAACCAGCTTATCAAATGAGCAAAAACAAGAAGTGGTTCGAATTGCGGCTCAACATAATGCTTACATTATTGAAGATGATGTATATGGGGATTTGTATTACTCTGAAGTGAAACCTAAACCACTTAAAGCATTCGATAAATCAGACTCTGTATTACTATGTGGTTCGTATTCTAAGAGTTTATGTCCAGGTTACCGAGTCGGTTGGGTGGTGAGCACGCGCTTTACTGATCCCATACAAAAGCTTCAATTGATGTCTACTTTGTCGAGCAGTGCACCAGTTCAGCTTGGCATTGCTCACTTTCTTACACATGAAAGCTATGATAATCACCTACGTAAATTAAGGAAAAATCTCATTACGCGGAAAGAAGCGTTTATTGAGCAGCTAAAAAGATACTTTCCTCAAAATATTAAAATACTTGAACCAGATGGCGGGTATTTCATATGGGTTCGCTTTGATCCTCCTTTCGACAGTAATACGTTTTATCAACAAGCTATCGCAGAAGGGATAAGTGTTGCATCGGGTGATTTGTTTAGCGAAAACGGAAGTGTGGATCATGCTATTAGATTGAATTTTTCCTATGAACTCACCGAGCAAAAGGATGAGGCGTTGAGATTATTGGGTAAGCTTGCACATCGACTTAATTATTTATAGCTCCGAATAACTAATTTTGGTCGCTTTGGTAGTTGTCTTCTACCTTGAGGGGTTTAAATTCATATTTTATAGACAGAGCTCTCACCACATAAACTGTATGGCTTGTTAGCGCTAGAACTGTACGCCTTTGTTCGACGAAAACTGTGTTCCAATATATATAGATTAATAATTGGAGATACGACAATGTTGAATACACAAATGGGAAATGAAGTTAAGTTAATTCTAGTGGCTATTGTATGCGCTTTATTACTCATTATTGGACACGTATTACTTGCTAAAGCATTTGCAGATATGGCTTGGGCGGAATACACAACCGCTGCTATCCCATTTGTTATGCTTGCAATTTGTGGTGTCGCCATCAAATTTGCAGCTTCTCAAGATATCGACTCTTAGCCGTGAGTCTTTAATTTTTGCATTTGTTCTAGGCTCTTGCGAATAATCCATCAAAAGAAAGCTCTACTATATTTAGGTGGAGCTTTTTTATTTGAATAAAAAAATCAATTATGATTTGCCCAGCCCAGCCCAGCCCAGCCCAGCCCAGCCCAGCCCAGCCCAGCCCAGCCGTCATCATTCCATTAAAAAATTACATATCTGGTGATAATTAATTCCCCTTATCAATGTAAGGAATTGTAAGTAATAAGTTGCACTAACTTGGGTAGCGTATCACTTACTGACAATTGTTTGACCGAAGACTTTAAGGCTCTAGCCCAACATGTTTCTTATTCATAAAGAATGTCGCCAATAAACTGCCTATATCATTAATTTAGCCAGAAAATAAAGGGCTTACAGTGGCTTACAAATTGAAAAAATCTATACCGTACAATCACTAAGGATTAAACGGAGGGTAAGACATGAAAGTAAAGCTTATTGCATTAGCTCTATTAACAACGAGTGTATATGCAGATGAAATTGAAGTAGATCTAGAACGTTTGAGTAATGTATCAACGGTACAGGCAATGAATTTGTCTATTGAAAGCGAATTTATTGGTTATGAATTAGACGAGGGTAAATACCGTTACGCAAGAGATGTTGAATTAGACGGTCTAGATTGGGCATTTTGGTATGGTGACAAACAGTCGGTCACTAAACCCAGTACTTATATGATCAGTGATGTGGTTGAGGTAGGTGAAATAAAAACAGTCGTATCGGATAGCTCTAAAAACGCGACTTCGAACCGATACTTTTGGCAAGGAGGCGGATCGGAAGATTACTTGAATCAGCTATCTTACGCAGGGCTAATACAGAGGAATGGCGGTTTTTCATTTCAAGTTCAGCCTGAATTTAACGGGAAATACTCACTTGAGCTTTACACACACAATTGGCTTTCGTCTGCTGATGTTACAGCTTGTGTAGCAAATGAATGTATCACTATTCAAAATGACATTTCATTTCATATGACCAGTATTAAAAACACCATTATTTTTGAAATTAAGAACCCCGATGAAGTGGTGGATATCACATTTAAAAGACATTATAGACAGTTTGATTTTGAAACCTCGCAAGGTTATCACGGCTTAGAAGCAATCCAACTAAAAGAGGTTCAGTAATATGAGAACAGTTATTCTTGCATCCGCTATTCTGACCGCTTTTTCTGCTCATGCTGGTTTAGGTAAAATGGACCGTTCAGTAAGCCAACATAAAGCATTTGCTTTACAGACGCAGTTTGATTTTGCATGTCACATGAATGCTGGTTCAGCTACTTTGATAGACCCTTACTGGGTTATTACCGCGAACCATGTGTCTGGGGCTAAAAGTGAAGGCTACGAAAATGCTGTGACTTGTTTTTCTTACGAGAAAGATGAAGAAGGTAAGTATAAAGTTGTTCATACATCACGTGCGACTACCGATCCAAAAGGGGAGTGGGGAGAATATGAATTTACGGATGGATTTTATGATTTCGCACTTGTCCGTCTAGATACACCAATTACCGGTATTAGGCCCGCTAAGCTGCCTGAAAAAGGGATGTTTGATCACTCAGAAATATATGAAGTGAACAGCGTAGGCTTTGGTAATTACAATGGACGTAATGGTGGTCAAAAATTTGTTAAGTACAACGATACTGATAAAAAATGGCTAGCGGAGTACAAATATGATCCAGTGATTTTGCCTCAAAGTGATTTGCAATGGTTGATTATCCATGGTGATTCAGGTTCAGGTATCACCATTGAGCGAGAAGGTGAGTTCTATATCATCGGTGAAATTGGCTTACAATATTATGGTGAGCTTGGCTGGCAAGATACATTTGATGATGTAATTGGTCGGTTAGATTCACTGAACCATGATATGAAAAAACATGGTTTCAGCTACTCTGAATCGGTTGAACTACAGAAAGTGAAATGGACATCTACCACACAGAATGATGTTGAAAATCTTCATGCTTTCTATAGTTATTGGAAAGCGAAAAATATGGATTTCAATAATACATATTGGACGGAAGATGGAGGTATTTACAATACCGCTTACGCAACGTCAGGGGCGAAATACACTTTTGAAACTGTGATTCCTGCAAATCCGAAAGCACCTGCGTTTGATGTTTTTGTAAATGGACGCCAAGTTGCTCATAACATTAAAGCTGACAAGGAAAGTTTATTCCTTAAAGTGAATGCTTTTGAGCAAAAGGGTGATCAAATGGTGATTGAGTTTAAACCGTTAGAAAAGACGAATGAGAAGATCTTACTGGATCACTTCTTGATCCGTACTGCTGAGTAGACGTAGATTAAAGCTCATATTTAAGCTTGTATCATAGGCTTTTATTAAATAAGACGTATAAAAAAAACCTCCGCATAAACGGAGGTTTTTATTTATCTGTTACTGACTTCTTTAAGTAAGAATTAGCCGATATTAGAAGTTCGCAGAGCGTGGTGTACGTGGGAACGGGATAACGTCACGAACGTTACCCATGCCAGTTACGTAAGACACTAGACGCTCAAAACCAAGACCGAAGCCTGCGTGAGGCACTGTGCCGTATTTACGTAGGTCGCGGTACCAGCTCATGTGCTCAGGGTCGATACCCATACCAATCATGCGCTCGTCTAGAATGTCTAGACGCTCTTCACGTTGTGCACCACCGATGATTTCACCGATACCTGGTGCAAGTACGTCCATAGCTGCAACTGTTTTGCCGTCATCGTTTAAGCGCATGTAGAAAGCTTTGATGTCTTTCGGGTAGTTCTTAACGATAACAGGAGCTTTAAAGTGCTCTTCAGCTAGGTAACGCTCATGCTCAGAAGACATGTCGATGCCCCACTCAACGTCAAATTCAAACTTCTTACCAGAGTCTAGTAGAATTTGGATTGCGTCAGTGTAGTCAACTTGTGCGAAATCAGCGTCTACGAATTGCTCTAGACGAGTGATTGCTTCTTTGTCGATGCGAGAAGCGAAGAACTCAAGGTCATCACGGCGCTCTTCAAGAACAGCGGCGAAAACGTACTTAAGCATGTCTTCAGCCAGCTTCGCTACATCGTCAAGGTCTGCAAACGCAACTTCAGGCTCAACCATCCAGAACTCAGCTAGGTGGCGGCTTGTGTTTGAGTTTTCAGCACGGAACGTAGGGCCGAACGTGTAAACCTTGCTTAGTGCACAAGCGTAAGCTTCAGCATTAAGTTGGCCAGATACTGTTAGGAAAGTTTCTTTACCGAAGAAATCTTCGTTGAAGTCCACTTTGCCTTCGTCAGTGCGAGGTAGGTTTTCCATGTCTAGCGTAGATACGCGGAACATTTCACCAGCGCCTTCTGCATCAGATGCAGTGATAAGCGGTGCTGAAGTCCAGAAGAAGCCTTGCTCGTGGTAGAAACGGTGAATCGCTTGAGATAAGCAGTTACGTACACGTGCTACTGCGCCGATCACGTTTGTACGTGGGCGTAGGTGAGCAACTTCACGAAGGTATTCGATAGAGTGACGTGTCTTAGCCATTGGGTAAGTGTCAGCGTCTTCAACCCAGCCAACAACTTTAACGTCAGTTGCTGCTAGTTCGAAGTCTTGACCTTTCGCAGGAGACTCAACAATCTTACCAGTTACTTCAACAGAGCAGCCAGTTGTTAGCTTTAATACTTCGTCTTCGTAATTATTAAGATTATTAGGAACCACGGCCTGAATCGGGTCGAAACAAGAGCCGTCATAAATGGCAAGGAAAGAGATTCCAGCTTTGGAATCACGACGTGAACGGATCCAGCCGCGAACAGTTACTTCACTGTCTACCGCTAGCTTGCCGCCAAGTACGTCTGTTACAGGCGCGTAAGTCATGTTGATTTCATTCTCCATTGAGGGACAAATTCAACCCAAAGTTTACAGCTCATCAGTAAATGCGATCACATTTGACCAAAAAAAAAGCCGAAACATAGAGTTGTGTAAATATTTAAATCGATAGAACATATTACCTGTCATAACGATAGCTTCAACCTTTATTCTTGCTTGTCGAAAGAAATATTGTCTCTACAGGCGATAATAACCTTTAAGGGTTTGTTTTTTGTTCGATTTGGTTGTGGTATTGATGCCCGAGCGGCTAACAAAGAGCGCTAATAAGATGAGCCGAGGACTAACTGGGTAGAGTTCTTACAATGAGTTGTATCTTAAAGACTTAACCATTACACGCGTCAACGATATCTGAAACCTTTGTTTGCAACTTTGGATGTGTGATTAAACTAGGAGTCCCTCTATATTGTCCGCCATTCAAATGGTGTGATGAAATTATCCATAATTTCACACGAAAATTGGAAACTAAATAACAGAGGAGTTTAATATAAACGTGTTAATTACGCCGCCTTAACCCAAGCATTCTCTATATCTCCCGCATTTTTCGAGCACTCGCTCATCTATAAAAGCAGTTACCTAAATTATGTCTGAATCAGGCAGGGGCTACTGTACAAGTAAAAGAGAAATACATGCTTAAATATTTAAAAAATCACTGGTTATCAAATGTAAAAGGAGACGCTTTGTCTGGGGTTGTAGTCGCACTTGCACTTATCCCTGAGGCTATCGCATTTTCAATTATTGCAGGTGTTGACCCTAAAGTTGGTTTATACGCTTCCTTTTGTATCTGCGTTGTAACCGCGTTCGTTGGCAGCCGACCAGGAATGATCTCTGGAGCTACGGGCGCAATGGCGCTGTTGATGGTCACGCTAGTAAAAGATCACGGTTTAGAGTTTTTGCTTGCCGCATCATTCCTTGCTGGAGTTATTCAAATTGTGGCTGGATACCTTAAGCTCGGCAATCTGATGAATTTCGTTTCAAAATCAGTTATTACTGGTTTTGTTAACGCGTTAGCTATCCTCATATTTATGGCTCAGCTCCCCGAATTAATCAATGTATCTTCAAGCGTTTATCTTTTAGTTGCTCTAGGGTTAGCCATTATTTATTTACTGCCGTATTTCCCCAAGCTTGGCAACTCAATACCTTCACCTTTGGTGGCAATTGTGGTGCTCACAATAATTAGCTTACTGTTTGATTTAGATGTTAGAACCATTGGTGACATGGGCAGCCTCCCTGACTCACTCCCCGTTTTCTTGATACCCAATATCCCTTTTAATTTGGAGACGCTAGCAATAATACTGCCTTATTCTATCGCTTTATCTGTAGTCGGTATTTTAGAATCGTTGATGACGGCCACTATAGTCGATGACATTACGGATACTGAAAGTAACAAGAACAATGAATGCAAAGGACAGGGCATAGCGAATATTGTGTCTTCATTATTCGGTGGGATGGCTGGTTGTGCGATGATCGGTCAATCGATTATTAATATTAAATCTGGTGGGTTAACGCGTCTTTCTAGCTTGATTGCGGGTGTTCTTTTGCTATTTATGGTGGTATTTGTCTCGGACTGGTTGCAATTGATACCGATGGCAGCCTTGGTATCTGTGATGATTATGGTTTCAATTGGCACGTTTTCATGGCGATCGATTGTTGAGCTTAAGGACCATACTCTTCCAACGAATATAACGATGATTTCGACGGTCGCTGTTGTGGTATTTACACACAATTTAGCGATTGGTGTCGCAGTTGGAGTCGTGCTATCGGCGTTGTTTTATGCACATACCAGTAAATCTATGATCTTTATATCTGATGAAGTGGCAGGGAATGATTTACATACGATTCACCGAGTGAAAGGTCATGTTTTTTTCGCTTCTTCTGATGCTTTTGTAGAACTGTTTGAGTATGACAAAACGACCTCTTTAGTGACGATTGATATCACTGACGCATTCTTTCTTGATAACACTTCAGTTGAAGCGCTTGATAAAGTGGTCTTTAAGTTCCGGAAAAAAGGGGCTTATGTAGAAGTGGTTGGAATGAATACTGTCAGTGAAAATCTAATTTTTAAGCACGCTATGTACTATAAGCATAAAGACTTAACTGCGGTTTCGATCACCCATTAGGTTATTCTTTGATTAAAGATTAAAGATTAAAGATTAAAGATTAAAGATTAAAGCATAGGCTTGTTCTGAAAAAGCGCTCCGAGGAGCGCTTTGTTATGAGTTAGACATTTATTGCGTTGTCCATAACACGCTTATAAACCTAGTGTAAGCGTGTCGGTTCACTTATGATTTTTTCTGAATGTTCGAGAGCGTGAACTGGTTAATCAGTGATTCTAAGTGAACCGATAAATCTTCTAAGCTATGACTGATGTCTCTTGTTTGGCTTGCCGACTGTGACGTGTTATCGGCATGGGAAGAAATCATCTTCACCTTATCCTGCACTTCCTTAGTAGCGTGAGTGGTAGACTGGGTTTGAGTTTGTATATTCTGCGCATGTTGAAGAACTTGCTGCATTTCATCGACCACATTGCTCATCTCTTGTGATAAAGCATCAATATCTGCCGAATTTGAATGAGCTTTAGCACATACATTATCAGCTGAAACAAGTGATTCTTCACTTCCCTTTTGGAATTGCCCGATGATGGATTCAATACTTCCTGTCGCTTCAGCAGTGCGAGAAGCTAACTGTCGGACTTCATCTGCAACTACCGCAAACCCTCTGCCTTGTTCGCCTGCTCGAGCGGCTTCAATTGCAGCGTTCAATGCTAATAAATTTGTCTGTTCAGCAATGCCTCGAATGACGCTTAATATAGAAGATACTTCACTTGTTTGTTGATTGAGCGAAGTGATTTTATCTTTTACTTCCTCGATATTACCTACTAAATCTTTAATATCTTTACTGGCATGTTGTGCTTGGCTGGCACTTTTTAATGCAACATCTGCTGTATGAGATATCAATTCAGAAGCGGTTACTGTTGCTTCTTCAACATTAACCTGTTGAGCTTGAATACCTCCCATATTGCCTTGCACTTCACTGGTTTCTTCTTGTTGGTTGCTAGCTGCATTTTCTGTAATTTGAGCTACGCCAGTCAATTGATGAGCAGAAACATTGAGTTTGTGAGATGTATTTTGTACTTGTTTAAGGCTATCAGATACGGTTCCCATGAATGAATTAATCGAATTTGCTAGAGTGCCAAGTTCATCTTGTTGGGTCGCTTCTAAGCGCTGTGAGATATCTTTATCCACACTTACTTGGGTCATAAAGCGTGACGTTTTCTGAATAGGGCGGACAATTATTTTTCTAATTAAAGTCATCGTCAGAATAAACCCGACAAGAGAAATACCCGCCATGATGCCAATCGCAGTGACTGTTTGGGTATTGATCATTGAATTGACGTGGCTAAGGTTATATTCCAAGCGGATTGCGCCTAACACTTCACCTTCAGGTGCCATGTGGCAGGCCACACAGTTGGTACCCCGATAATTCTCACTCGACTTCATCGGTAAGGCGACAACAATTCCTTTACCCCATTCACCATTAAAAGGTTCAATGACCGTTTCGCCTGCTAGGGCTCGTCTGTCTATGTCATCTTGTGGTTGCTGGTTTGTGTTACCGGCTCCATAAAGCTTACTGACCGTGTCTGAACGTAGGACTCGAACTTGTTCAATACCATCTTGAACTAAGGCTTTTTGACGTAATGTTTCTTTTTGAGCCATGGTTCCGGTCAGCATCATCATATTGAGGCTGTCGAAATAATTACTGGCTTTGTCGTGCAATTGTTCACTTAGAACGGAGTTAACCAGCTCTTTTTGTTGGGTATATTGAAAATAAGTAGATATAACTAATAGAAGACTGAAAACGATGACGAGAGCCACCAAAATTTTTGACGTTATAGTTGAGCGCATAATAAGTTTTTATAAATGATATTTGACAAGCGATACTGTAGCCCTAAAAACACGTACTACCTAAGTACTAGTTTCATTACTGTGACCACACTCCCGTTGTGGTTATGTATATGTGATGTAGCAGTTATGTGATAATTATTTGACGATAATAGTGTCAAATAATTATGCCTAAATCGGAATGAATATCTCAGCTATCGTCAGTCTTGATATTTATAGATCTTGTAGTCATGACGGCTTTTACGTAAGATTGCGTGTCATTTTTTTAGCCTGAGAAACACAATGAGAACAGAGTTATATAAAGAGTTTATGTTTGAAGCTGCACACCATTTACCACATGTGCCAGAAGGGCATAAATGTGGTCGTTTGCATGGTCACTCTTTTCTTGTTCGTTTATATGTTGAAGGTGAAGTTGATCCGCATACAGGCTGGGTTATTGATTTTTCAGAAATTAAAGCGGTATTTAAACCTATTTATGATCGTTTAGACCATTACTACTTGAACGATATTGAAGGCTTAGAAAACCCAACAAGTGAAGTATTAGCGAAATGGATTTGGAACGAGCTAAAACCTTCTCTTCCTCTGCTTAGTAAAGTAGAGATTAAAGAAACATGTACTGCTGGTTGCATTTACCGCGGTGAGTAAAGTTTAAGGCTAGCCCTTATTTTTACATCAAATCTATAGTTCTTCTTATAGTCTGATAATAAAGCGCCAATTATTGGCGTTTTTTTGTATCTAAATTAACCTGATTACTTATTAGTAATTGTTAGCCCTATGCCTTGAACGGGTTTTTATTCTGAATTGGTATGTTGAATGGTATTTAACAAAGTAGAAGCATGGGATGTTAACAAGAAAGTGAGAACTCAGGTGTTATATACTTTTTATTGTTTTGGCATTGTATTTCGGTGTTCCTTGTATAAGATAAAACGTCTTCCATAAGGGAGAGATGTGGCAATGGATTTGTCACCTGTAATAAAATGGAATGTGACAACTGGACACATACATGAAATTCAAGATAACGTCTCCAATTATTGAGCCTACAGAAGGTTCACCCCATCGACTAAGTCTAACCTCATTCGATACTCTACAACCTCGCTTTTCCCCTCTGCTTCATGCTTTATTTGCACGCTTTCTGCCTGCACACCATTCTTATTATCGGTCTTATTAACTTTATTACACTCTGAGTTTTCGGTATCTGCACGATAGCGATGCTGACGCACATTTAAAAATCAAATAAATAAGTTAAAGACTATGAATATTAAAATGATAGGGAGCTCCCTAATTATCGCTGGTACTGCTTTAGGTGCCGGTATGCTTGCCATTCCAATGGTTCTTGCTCAGTTTGGGCTAGTTTACGGAACCTCACTGATGGTTCTTATCTGTTTTGGAACAACTTATACGGCGTTGCTTTTATTGGAAGCGACGCTGAAATCTGGTGGCGGTCTGGGTTTAAACTCTGTAGCAAGAGAGACGCTCGGGAAGAAAGGTCAATTCATCACTAACGGGTTACTGTACGCGTTACTTATCTGCTTATTAATGGCTTATATCCTAGGCGCCGGAGATTTGATCAGTAAGCTAGCAGCCAATTTAGGTCTCACTCTTACGGCTGTTCAAAGCCAAGTGTTATTTACGGTACTAGCCGGCGCGATTGTCGCTTGTGGAACGGGAGCGGTAGACAAGCTCAATCGGCTGCTATTTTTAGTTATGCTATGTAGTTTAGTTTTGACATTGGTATTTCTTATGCCAGGTGTGTCTACCTATAACATGCAACAAGTAACGAATAATGACCACGTTGAATTAATCAAAACCAGTGCAATTCTATTTACCAGCTTTGGGTTTATG